>CAIWHK010000018.1 GCA_903912525.1 uncultured bacterium
CGCCACTCAGGCCGGTGCCGGCGCCGCGCATGACCACCGGCACGCCGGCGGCGGCGCACAACGCGACAACGGCGCCGAGATCCTCCTCCCGGGCCGGCAAAGCCACCGCCAGGGGCGCACCCCAGGCCAGGTGCGAGGCGTCGCGCGCGTACACCGAAAGCGCCGCCGCACCGGTGAGCAGGCCGGACGACCCGAGCAGCGCGCGCAGTCCCGCCAGCAGTCGATCGCACGCGTCAGGCATCAGGACCGGTCTCCTTCGTGGCGGACACGAAGGCCGCCACCAATCGGTTGCGCATCAGTGGTTCGGCTTCGGACCGCCCGTCCTGCTCGCGACCGGACGGGTCGGGAAGGCCCTCGAGCAGCGCCGTGGCCGCATCCGCCAGCGCGTCGGCGCCCTCGCCGGCAGCATGCACGCCGAGCACGGCACCCGTGTCCGCATCGCGCACGCAGGCCACCCATGCGCGCGCATCGCCGGCCTGCCCGCAGGCGACGCGGAATCCGCGCTCGCGAGCGCCGGCCGCCGTCAGCCCTGCCGTCAATGCCGCTGCGTCGCCGGCAACGGCGATGACGCGCGGCAACAGGTGGAAGCGCACCGGCGCTGTCGGTAGCCCCGCCGCGCATGATGCCATCACCACTGCCTGCCTGGCCAGCGCCGCGGGCGTCAACGGGAGCGCGAGGGCCGCGCCCAGCGCATACAGGCCGGGCTCGGCGGTTTCCAGGCGGCTATCCACCTGCAGGAAGCCGAGGCGATCGGCCAGGGCGCGCGTCCTTTCGAGCCCGACGCCCGCAACGTCAGGCCGCAGCCCCAGCGCCGGGACGGCGACATCGGCCGTCTCGCTGCGGTCGCCGGCTGCCCCGCGCGCGCGCAGGCGTATCTCCACTCCCTCGCCCCGGGCGGCCAGCGCCACGGCCCGGCAACGGCACAGGACCGTCACGCCGCGCGCAGCCAGCGCTGACGCCACGTGCGCGGCCACCTGGTCGTCCCATCCGGGCAGGATGCTGTCCCCCGCCTCGACGAGCATCACACGGGGGGCGCGCATCACCCAATGCAGGGCAGCCTCGACGCCGCTGTGGCCACCGCCGACGACCACCACCGCCTCCGGGGCCCTGCCGTCCGATCCAGCCGAGGGCGCCTGCGATGCCGGCCACCAGGCCGGAAGCAGCGGGCGCGCGCGCGGCGCCAGCACGCAGAGACCCGGCCCGCCGCCGCGCACCGCAACGCCGGTGGCGACCGGCACGCCCATCGCTGCGGCCATCCGGGCCACTTCGGCGGCGCCGGGGCCACCACCCACCACCAGCAGGGGCCCGGCGGCGCGCAGGGTGTCGAAGGCAGGCAAGGCGGCAGACAAGGCAGCAGGCCTCCGCGGGAACAAGCCCGCCGGCACGGCCTCACCCCCACGGTGCGGCCCAGGTCGCCATGATCGCGCAGCTGCGGCTACGGCACCAGTGCGCGTTGGGGTGCCGGGGGCTGCGTTGACTCGTCCGGGAGCGACACCTATTATGGCCCAAACGCCGCTGCCGCGGGGCGGACCGCGCCCTCGGGATGCCGTCTTTCGGGAGGAAACATGAAGATTGCCGTCTGTGTGAAACAGGTGCCGGACTCCGAGACCCGGATCAATCTGGCCGCCCCGGCCGCGAAACTGGACCAGACCGGGTTCACGCGCGTCCTGAACCCCTACGATGCCTACGCGGTCGAAGAAGCCGTCAGGATCAAGGAAGCGCGCGGCGGCGAGATCACCGCCATCACCGTGGGCCCCGAAACGGTGCGCGAGACGTTGAAAAAGGACTGCCTGGCTGTCGGTTGCGACAAGGCGATCATCATCAACGACCCGCTGCTGGCCGGCGCCGACGACGCGGCCATCGCCGACGTGCTCTGCGCGGCGCTGAAGAAGGACAACTACGACCTGATCCTTTTCGGCATCAAGGCCATCGACGACGATAGCGGCCAGGTCGGCATCCTCGTCGCCGAGAAGCTGGGCCTGCCCCACGTCTCGACCATCACCAAACTGGAATTGGGCGAGGGCACGCTGACGGCACACCGCGAGATCGAGGGCGGCAAGGAGATCGTCGACTGCCCTCTGCCGGCCGTGCTGACCTGCCAGAAGGGCCTGAACGAGCCCCGCCTGCCGAGCCTGCCGAACATCATGAAGGCCGGCATGAAGCCGATGCAGATCGTCACCTGCGCGGACCTCGGCGTGACGCCGCCGGCCGCCCTGGTCGAGATCCGCCAGTACAGTCCCCCGCCGGCGCGCGGCACCTGCCGCCTGATCACCGGCGACGATGCGGCCGCTGCCGCGCGCGAGCTCGCGCGCGTGCTGAATGAAGAAGCCAAGGTTATCTAACCAGCGGGGGAATCTGACATGCCGAACATTGCGGTTTTCATCGAACAGCGCGACGGCGCGTTCAAGAAGGTGGCCTGGCAGATGATCAGCCAGGCCCGCAAACTGGCCGACGCGAACGGCGGCGAAGTCTGGGGCGTACTGCTGGGCGGCGACAGCGCCGAGGCCGCAGCCAAGGCCGGTGCGCACGGCGCGCACAAGGTATTCGCGGCCGACGGCAGCTTCGTGACCTACGACAGCGAGCGGTACGGCACGGCGCTGGCCGCGTTCTGCCGCGCGCAGAAACCCGACCTCGTGCTCGTGGGCGCCACGTCCATGGGCCGCGACCTGGGCCCGACGGCGGCGGCCAAGCTGGGCTGCGCGTGCATCAGCGACGCGGTCGGCCTGGCGTTCGCAGGCGGCGCCTGGGACGTGCGGCGCCCCGTGTTCGCCGGCAAGTGCTTCGTCGACGTGGTGCCGAAGACGGCGCCGGCGATCGTCGCGATCCGCCCCAACGCGTTCGTGGCGCAGGAGTGCGGCGGCGCGGCGGCAGCCGTGGCGTCGTTCGACGCGGGCCAGGCGGGCGTGACGCCGAAGGCCGTCGTGCGCGAGGTCGTCGGTTCGGCCGGCGGTCGCGTGGAACTGACCGAGGCGGACATCGTCGTCTCGGGCGGTCGCGGCATCAAGGGTCCGGAAAACTACGCGATGATCGAGGAACTGGCCGGCGCGCTGAACGCAGCGGCCGGCGCCAGCCGCGCCGTCGTCGACGCGGGCTGGGTCGACTACTCGCACCAGGTTGGCCAGACGGGCAAGACCGTGGGCCCGAACCTGTACGTCGCCTGCGGCATCAGCGGCGCGATCCAGCATCTGGCCGGCATGAGCAGCAGCAAGTGCATCGTCGCGATCAACAAGGACGCGGCAGCCCCCATCTTCAAGGTGGCGGATTTCGGCATCGTCGGCGACCTCTTCGAGGTCGTGCCGGAACTGACGAAGGCCGTGCGGGCGATCCGCAGCTGATCACGTAGGCGCAGTGACAGGATAGACGAAGGCCGCGCCTGCAGGAGGCGCGGCCTTCGATTTTTCACGCGCGGTTGCGGGCTACTTCGCCTGCGTGGACAGGCTTGTGCGCATATCGCCATTGACCGGCTGCGCGCCGAACCACACCGACCACAGCGCCTCGACGAACGCCGGGTTCGCGATCGTCCCCTTCACTTCGCCGTTCAGTTCGGTCGCCATGCCCTTGCCCGGCAGGTACGTGAACTTGATGACGTCGCCAGACTTGGCATCCCGGTCGAAGTACGCCTCGAACGCCTTCATGTCGTCGGCGAACGCAGCCATGTCCGGATAGTTCTTCTCGATGACCTCGCGAAAGGCGCCGATGAGCTTCTCGCGCGAGAAGCTGCGGCGCAGGTCCATGCGCAGGTGCTTGGGCGCGTCCAGCTTCCAGATCGCCGCCGCGCGGTCGTCGCCGAGGTCGGACCCTCCGGCCACATACGAAGCGATGGTGTAGATGTCGACCTTCATCACGGTCTTCTCGCGAAGGGCAGTACCGGTGACGTTCAGGACCTGGTCGCCGGCATCGGTGGCCAACGTGATCTGGTCGGGGTATTCGGTCCCGGTCTTGGATTCGACGATGGCTGCGGCCTGGACCGCCACGATCAGAACGGTCGCCAGCACGGCGAGCGCGAGTCGTTGACGCATATTCCGGTCTCCTTCGCTGGTGTCGAGGGACATCACAACGGCGGTCGACGGGGAGCCGGCGCCGGTCGCCCAGACTATCGCCCCCTGCCCCGGGCGACAAGCGAAAGCGACAGGCGCAAAACGGCACGCGACCTGCAAAGGTTCCCCAGCCGCCGGAGGGATCCGCGGCCGGAAACCGCCTGCCGATCGCCGGCAGGACAACTGTTTGTGCCGCAATGCACTGGAAAGACGGCCGAAGTGAACCTCGACGCCCGCCGGGATACGGATACCCCGCCGCTGCTGGCCCTGGCCATGATCGTCCGCGACGGTGGCCAGTTTCTGGACTCCCTGCTCGGGGCCGCCCGCGCCCACGTGGATGAAATCGTCGTCGTGGACACCGGCAGCCGCGATGGCAGCCCCGACGTAGCCCGGCGCCACGGCGCCCGGGTGCTGGACTTCCCCTGGTGCGACGACTTCGCGGCGGCCCGCAACGTTTCCCTCGAGGCCTGCCGCGCCGGGTGGATCCTCTGCCTGGATGCCGACGAGCAGATGGCCCCCGGCGACTGGGCGGCGATCCGCCGCACGGCCGCCTCCTGGAGCGCGCGCGAGGGCGGCGCCGGCCTCATCGTCACCCGGAACTACATCGCGCAGCCCTGGAGCCGCCGCGGCTGGCAGCCGGTGCCGGCCGACGATCTCCATGCGCTGCCCGCCTACCCGGGCGGCGTCGCCGCCGGCTTCGTGCCCACGGCCAAGGTGCGCCTGTTCCCCAACCGGGCCCAGGTGCGCTTCCGCGGGCGATTGCATGAGACCGTCGAGGCAAGCCTGGCGGAACTGGGAGCACCCGTGACGCCGCTGCCGGAAATCGTCCACCACTTCGGCATGCTGCAGGAAGACCCGGCGAAGGCCGTCCGCTACCTGGCGCTCGCGCGCCGCAAGGCGGATGAGCAGCCTCACGATGCCATGGCGTGGCGCGAGTTGTCAGACTGTGCACTGGCGACCGGGGACCATGCCCTGGCGCTGGCCGCGACCGAACACGCGCTGGCCCTGAAGCCCGACGACGCCGACGCGCGATTGTCCGCCGGCTGGATGCTGAAGGAAGCCGGCGCCCTGGCCCGGGCCGAGGCCCACCTGCTGGCGGTGTCCCGCTGCGCCGACGCGACCGACACCCAGTTGGGGCAAGCCTGTCACCTGCGCGCGCAGTTGGCGATCCTCGACGGCCGGTGCGAGGCCGCGGGCCCACTGCTCAACGCCGCACTGAGGCTGGCTCCCGGCGACGGGCACATCCACAACACGCTCGGCGTCTGGCACCTGACCAGCGGACGCGGCGAACCCGCGCGCGCCGAACTCGAGCGCGCCGCCACGCTGCTGCCGCACCTGGCCAGCCCTTGCCTGAACCTGGCCCGCATGTACGAGGCGGCCGGTCACCCCGACCTGGCGGCGCGCCAGTACGAGCGCGCGATGCGTCGCGACCCGGCGCAGGCCGTCGCCGTCGAAGCGCTCGCCCGCCTGCAGGCCCACGCCTGAACCGCAAACGCGCCCGACCCGAAAGAAAAGGCCGCCCGATCCCCTGGATCGGCGGCCTTTTGCGACTTCCCGTCATGTCGATGCGGCCTGCGGCTACTGGTTCAACTTCCGCCAGACGCCCGACATGTCCATCCCGCCGGCCTCGGCGATCTGCGCATGGCGACGCGCCTGGTCCTGGTCACCCAGGTAACTGCACGCCGTGCCCAGCCAGGCATGGGCCACCAGGTTGCCGCCATCGATTTCCAGCGCGCGCCTGCAGGCATCGGCGGCCGACGCGAACTGCCCGAAGCGGCAGTACAGGCGTCCCTGACGCGCCCACGCCTCGGCCGAGGTCGCGTCCAGGCTGATCACCTGTCCGTAGGTCGTGAAGGCCTCGCGCGGCTTGTCCTGGTCCTCGAAAACCTGCCCGAGGGAAAGCCAGAGCTGCGGTTCGCCGGGCGTGGCGTCGATGAACGCCAGGCAGCGCTCGCGAGCCTCGACACTGCGCCCTGACTTCGCCAGGACCGCAACCAGGTTCACGCGCGCCTGCGTCAGGCCGGGCGCCAGCTTCAGGGCGGTCTCATAACTGTCGAGCGCCGACTGCGGCCAGTCGAGGTCGCGGTAGATGTCCCCGATGCACAAATGCGCCGCCGGAGAGTCCGGCAGCAGGACCAGCGCCTCACGGGCGGCGGCCTCGGCCCGCGTCAGCTTGCCGAGCTTGAGATACACGTCGGCCAGCGCCAGCAGGGCCTGTCCCGGCGCATCGACGCGATGGCATCCCGCCTCGAGGACGGCGGCGGCTTCCTGCAACTCGCCCGCCGACGTCAGCCATGTCGCATAGGCCAGGCAGGCGTCGACATCACCAGGGGCGGCGGCCACGAGGGCCTCGCCCGTCTGGCGCGAGGTGACGGCTGCGGGCGCGGCAAGGGCCGGCATCCCGGCCAGGAACAGGCAGGCACAGCCTGCACACAGGGCGGCAATTCTGGTCATGTGGCATTCCTCTGATTCGGGCAAACGGACGGGCCGCCGCGACTCGCGGCGGCCGGGACCCGGACCGTTATCAAGATTGATGCCAACGGTATTGAATGTGCTCAGTCGGCCAGGCGCTGCCGGACTTCGGCCACGGCGCGATCGGCATCGGTCACGATTTCCTGGAGGATCTCGCGCAACGGCTGCACCCGGGTGACCAGGCCGACCGACTGGCCCGCCATCAGCGAGCCGTGCTCGACGTCACCGTCAATGGCCGCGCGGCGCAGCGAGCCGACCCAGTACTCCTCGACCTTGAACTGCGCGTCCTGCCGGTTGACGGTGCCGTCGCGGAGCTTGTCGAGCAGTTCGAGCTGCAGGTCGCCGAAGTGCTCCATCGCGTGGTTGTTGAGGGCGCGCACCGACACGACCGGCAGCTTGGCGCTGTACTGGGGCGTGGAGACAGCCTCGCGCGAGCGGGCCCTGATGAACACGTCCTTGAATCGCGCGTGCGCGGTGCACTCCTCGGCCATCACGAAGCGCGTGCCCATCTGCGCGCCCGCGGCGCCCATCAGCACGAGGTGCGCCACCATCTTGCCGGTGGCGATGCCGCCCGCAACGAAGATGGGCGTGGTCGGGAAGTTGAACAGGATCTCCTGCAAAAGCACGACCGTCGAGACATGGCCGATGTGGCCGCCCGCCTCGCTGCCCTCGAGGATCAGCGCATCGGCGCCGTAGTCGATCATGCGTTCGGCGATGCTGCCGGTCGAGGCGAAGCACATGACCTTGGCGCCGCTGTCCTTGGCCTTCTTCACCTCGGACGCGCGCGGGATCGAACCGGCGAAGACGATGTGGCCGACCTTGCGCTCGCAGAGGATGTCCAGGTGCGCCAGGTAGTTCGGCGCGATCGTGATGACGTTCCCGGCAAATGGCCGCGACGTCTTCTGGCGCGTTTCGTCGACGTACTGCGCGAACAGCTCCGGCGGCATGTTCCCGGCCGCGAGCACGCCGAACGCCCCCAGGTTGCTCATCAGCGAGACCAGCTGCGGATCCGAGATCCACGTCATGGCGCCGCACAGGATGGGCAGGTCGCTGCCCAGGAACGCCTTGCCGCGGCCCCAGATGCGGTCGAGGGCGGGCGTGGACGGGACGGGGGTCGGCGGGACTGGGTTCGACGGAACTGGGTTCGACGGAACTGGGTTCGACGGAACTGGGTTCGGCGGAACTGGGGTCGGCGGAGTCATGGGGTTCCTTTCCAGCGGACAGCAAGGACCGACAAACGCTGTCCGGTATAACAGAAACACGGCGGATCCGCAATGGCGGACGCCCGGGACGGCCGGCGGCGCCGGTTCGCGTCAGTCGAGCCGCTCGAGCAGCACCTCGGCGATGTCCCGTGCGCGCAGGCTGTCGCTGCGGTCGGTTTCCTTGATCGCGTCGCCGAGCATCGTCAGGCAGAACGGGCACGCGCTGCACACCTCGGCGGCGCCGGTCGCGGCCGCCTCCTCGATGCGGTTGTGATTGATGCGCGTGCCGAGGTGCTCTTCCATGAACATGCGGCCGCCGCCGGCGCCGCAGCAGAAGCCCTCGCGCCGGTTGCGCGGCATCTCTGTGATCGACAGGCCGGGCACGGCAGCGAGCACCTCGCGGGGCGCTTCGTACTGGCCGTTATGGCGGCCCAGGTAGCATGAATCATGGTAGGTCACATTGAGGTCGGCGCCGGCCTTGGGCTTCAGCCGGCCTTCCTTCACCAGTTCGGTCAGCAGCTGGCTGTGGTGGATGACCTCGACGCCCTCGAGCCCGAAGTCGGGGTACTCGTTGGCGATCGTGTTGAAGCAGTGCGGGCACGCCGTGACGACCTTGCGCACGTTGTAGCGCTTGAACGCCTCGATGTTGATCGGCGCCTGCATCTGGAAGAGGTACTCGTGCCCGACGCGGCGCGCCGGGTCGCCGCAGCAGCCTTCCTCGTTGCCGAGCACGGCGTAGTCGACGCCCGCTCGATCGAGCAACTGTACGAGCGCGCGCATGACGTCCTGGTTGCGGCCGTCGAAGCTGCCCGCGCAGCCGACGAACAGCAGGTACGCGGCCGAGCCCTTGTCCCGCATCCGCGGCACCGGCAGGTCGCCGATCCAGTCCTCGCGCGCCGCGCTGCTGACATTCCAGGGATTGCTGTTGTTCTCCAGCCCGCGCAGCGCGTTCTGCAGCGCGGCCGGCACCTTCGCCTCCATCATCACGAGGTGGCGGCGCTGGTCGATGATGTTCGGGATGTGGTCGATCATGACCGGGCAGCTGCTGACGCACCAACCGCAGGTCGTGCAGGCCCAGATGGCCTCCTCGTCGTTGACCTGGCCAATGAGCGCCGGGCGCTGGAACGCCTCGATCGCTGCGGCGGCCTCCGCCTGCCGCCCCTGGGCCTTCAGCTTGCCCACGTGTACGAGATGCGATTCCATCGCCAGCGCGTGGTCCCGTTCATTGGTGATGATCTCGCGCGGGTGCAGCGGCTTTCCGGTCAGGTCGGCCGGGCACATGTCGTTGCAGCGCCCGCATTCGGTACAGGTGTACATGTCGAGGATGCGCCGCCACGAGAAGTCCTCGAGCCTGCCCACGCCGAACGTCTCGCGTCCCTCGAATTCGATCTTCTCCAGCGCACCCGTCGACGACAAGCGGCGCAGGTACACGGCCGGCAACGCAGTCAATACATGGAAGTGCTTGCCGAAGGGCAGGAAGTTCAGGAACGCCATCAGCAGCAGGATGTGCGACCAGAACCAGAAGTGCAGCCACGCCGTCGTCGAGGCCGTCGTGCCGCCGGCGAACAGCCCGGCGCCAGCGGCGGACAGCCAGGCGTAGTTCCGCTCCGGATCGGCCGGGTCCAGCGAGAACAGCGCGGCGTCGGCCAGGATGTCGGTGACCATCAGCGAGGCGATCCAGACCAGGATCAGGACGCCTTCGGCGTTCAGGTGCAGGCGGCGCGGGCGGATGACCAGGCGGCGCCAGATGCCCCAGCCGAGCGCGACCAGCACGATGGCCTCGAACGTGTCCTTGACCGCCGCGTACGCCAGGCCGAGCCCGCCGCCGAGCAGCGGCAGGTGGAAGTCGGCGTCGAACCCGCGGCCCACCAGCGTGCAGGTGCGCGTGAAGACGACGATGAAGCCGATGAAGATGGCGACGTGCATCCAACCGGCGCCGCGCTCGAGCAGCAGGCGCTGCTGGCCGAACCCCAGCACAAGCAGCGAACGCAGGCGGGCCGGGAAGTTCCCGGTGCGGTCGTCCGCCGCCCCGGCGCGCAGCAACCAGTAACGGTCGGCCATCGTGCCGATGAACATGGAGAACGAGCAGAAGAGCAGGACGGACATCGCGACGGCGTTCACGGCAAACCCCCGGCGGCGGCGCACCGGCCCGACGGGCCGGCGGCACGGTTGGCGATCCTTCGCCCCCCGAAGATAACCCCACGGCGGGCAGGACAAAAGCGGGGAATGCCCGCGGCGTCACCGGTTTACAACGCGCCGCGGCGGGGTTAACCTGCGGGGGGCCCCGGCCCCGTGAGAATCAGTGCCATCGTTCCCGGCAACCCAGGACCTCCAGCCCCAAGGTACGCACCATGGAATCCCGCCCCGAGCCCACGAACCCGACCGACGACGTCGTCTGCCGGGTGCTCACGGACATGCGCCGGGTCGCGGTGGTGGGCCTGTCGGCGCGCCCGGACCGCGCCAGCTACGGCGTCACCCGGTTCATGGTCGGCCTCGGGCTGGACGTGGTCGGCGTCAACCCCGCGCTGGACGAGGACGTGCTGGGCCTGGCCATCTTCAAGGAACTGACCGACGTCACCGGCAAGGTGGACGTCGTGGACGTCTTCCGGCGCAGCGACGCGGTCCCCGAACTGGTGGACCAGGCGATCGCGATCGGCGCCGGGGCGATCTGGCTGCAGGAGGGCGTCGCCCACGAGGAAGCCGCGGCCAGGGCGCGCGCAGCGGGTCTGGTCGTCATCCAGGACCGCTGCCTCTACAAGGAATGGCTGCGGCTGTGCAACGGGTAGACGCGTGAACGAACGCCAACCTGACGACGACCGGAAGAACGGCGGCCGCGACCTCGTCACCGGGGCCCTTGGCTTCGCCGGCCTGCACCTGGTGCGCGCCCTGCTGCAGGACGGTCACGAGGTGACCGGGTTCGGCAGGCAGCCGGACGGTTCACCGCCGCCGGCGACGGCGGGCGAATTTGCCCGGGGACCGGGCGACAGCGGCCCCGAGGTGACCTATGCGGGCCCCGGCGGCTCCTTCTGCTACCGCACCGGCTCGGTGGACGACGCAGGTGCGATCCGCGAGGTCCTGGCGGCGGCGCGGCCCCGGGTGATCTACCACCTGGCAGCACAGAGTTCGGCGGCCGCCTCCTTCGACGCCCCCGCCGAGACGCTGTCGGCCAACCTTCTCGGAACGCTGAACGTCCTGGAAGCCGTGCGGGCCCTGCCCGCGGGCGAGCGCCCGGTCATCATCGCGGTCGGCTCGGCCGAGGAATACGGGCCGCAGTCAGGTGTTGCGCTCCTGGACGAGGAAGCCCCGCTGGCCCCGGTTTCGCCCTATGCCGTGAGCAAGGCCGCGCAGACGCTCCTGTGCCGACAGTACCAACGCGCATACGGCCTCCCCGTAGTTGTGGCGCGCCCGTTCAGCCATACCGGGCCCGGCCAGCACCCCCGGTTCGCCTTCCCTTCCTTTGCCCGGCAGATCGCGGCCGCCGAAGCCGGGCAGGGACCGGCCGAGATCGTGACCGGCGACCTGTCCCCGGTACGCGACTTCCTGGACGTACGCGACGTGGTGCGCGCCTACCGCCTGCTGGCCGACCGGGGCCGGCCCGGCGAGGTCTATAACATCTGCTCCGGAACGGCGTTGACGATGGCCGAGGGACTGCGGATATTGGTGTCCGCCGCCACCGTGGCCATCACCGTGCGGCGCGATCCGTCGCGGGACCGACCCGCGGACACGCCGCGACTGGTCGGCGACAACCGCAAGCTGCGCAACGGGACAGGATGGGTCCCCGAGCGCGACGCGGCCTCCGCCCTGCTCGACCTGCTTGCCGAGGCCCGAAAGGAATTCTCATGATCCGCATCTGCATGGTTGGCACCGGCTACGTCGGCCTGGTCTCGGGCGCGTGCATGGCCGATTTCGGCAACACCGTCACCTGCGTCGACATCAACCGCGAGCGCATCGAGAAGCTCGAGCGCGGCGAGATCCCGTTCTACGAGCCGGGACTCGATCGCCTGGTGCTCAAGAACGTCAAGGAAGGCCGCCTGCTGTTCTCCACCAGCCTCGAAGAGGGCATGCGGGACGCCGAGGTGGTCTTCATCGCGGTGCAGACGCCCATGTCCGAGAGCGGCGAGGCCGACCTGCAGTACGTCATGAAGGTCGGCGAGCAGATCGGCGACCTGCTGGAAGGCTACAAGGTCGTCGTTACCAAGAGCACGGTGCCCGTCGGCACCAGTCGCGCCCTGCGCAAGGTCATCGCCGCCCGCGTCAGGCCCGGCGCCACCTTCGACATGGCCAGCAATCCGGAGTTCCTGCGCGAGGGTTCGAGCATCGAGGACTTCATGCGTCCGGACCGCGTCGTGATCGGCGTCGACACCCAGCGCGCCGAGGAACTGCTGCGCGCCATCTACCGCCCGCTGTACCTGCTCGACACGCCGGTGGTCAAGACAGGCATCGAGACGTCCGAACTGATCAAGTACGCGGCCAACAGCTTCCTGGCCGTGAAGATTTCGTTCATCAACGAGGTCGCGCGGCTGGCCGAACGCGTCGGCGCCGACATCTTCGACATCTCCAAGGGACTGGGACTGGACAAGCGCATCGGCTCGAAGTTCCTGCATCCGGGCCTCGGCTTCGGCGGCAGTTGCCTGCCGAAGGACACCAACGCCCTGGTCCACATCGCGAGCGAGGCCGGCGACGACATGACCATCGTGCGCGCGGCGATCGCCGTGAACGCCGGCATCCCGGCCCGCGCCGTGGCCAAGGCCGAGGCGCTCGCCGGAGACCTGACCGGCCGCACCATCGCGCTGCTGGGCCTGGCCTTCAAGCCGAACACGGACGACATCCGGTCGGCAGCCAGCCTCGAGATGGTCAAGCTGCTGCAGGCACGCGGCTGCCGCCTGCAGGCGCACGACCCCGCCGCCATGGACAACTTCAAGATGGTCCACCCCGAGCTCAACTACTGCCAGTCGGCCTACGAGACCTGCCAGGGCGCGGACGTGTGCATCCTGGTCACCGAGTGGAACGAGTACCGGCAGCTCGACTTCGAGCGCCTGGCGTCCATCATGACCGGGAATGTGTTCCTGGACTGCCGCAACGTGTATGATCTGCCGACTCTTGAGAAGCACGGCTTCAAGTACGATTGCTTCGGGCGGGCCAACCACCGCTCGGCGGGCGCCTGACCGGCGCCCGCTCCATCCAACCGACCGGCCCCTGGGCCAGACGAGACGGGAATCCATGAACGATCCGCAACGTCGCGTGGGACGCTACGACCTGGTCACGCCCATGCTCCCGTGCAAGGACGAGATCGTCGGCAAGTTCGAGAAGCTGCTCGTGTCCGGCCGCTACATCCTGGCCGACGAGGTCCGCCTGCTCGAGGAGGAACTGGCCGCGGCCTGCGGCGTCGCCGACTGCGTCGGTGTCGCTTCCGGGTCGTCGGCGCTGTTCGTGGCGCTGGCGATGGCCGGTGTCCGGCCGGGCGACGAGGTCATCACCACGCCGTACACATTCGACGCGACGATGGAAGCGATCATCCTGCTCGACGCGGTGCCGGTGTTCGTGGACATCAAGTCCACCGACCTGAACATCGACCCGGCCCGCATCGAGGACGCCATCACGCCGCGCACCCGCGCGATCATGCCGGTGCCCATCTTCGGCGCCCCCTGCGACATGGACGCGATCAACGAGATCGCGACGCGGCGGGGGCTCGAAGTGGTCATGGACAACGCGCAGGCGTTCGGCACCATCTACCGCGGCCGGCAGATCTCCTCGTGCGGGCGCATGGCGACGCTGAGCTTCTACCCGACCAAGAACCTGCCCGGGATCGGTGACGGCGGCGCCGTCTGTTGCCGCGACAAGGCGGACGCCGAGCTCATCCGGCGCCTGCGCGCCCATCAGGTCGTGCGCGCCAACGGCCACCTCTATACCGGCTGGAACAGCCGGCTCGACGAGGTGCAGGCGATGGTCATCCGCATCCGCCTGGCCCGCTTCGCCGAGGAGCAGCACGACCGCGACCAGGTCGCCGCCATCTACGACAGCTACATCCCGGCCGAGTGCCGCGTGCAACTGGACGACGGCGGCCACGCGATGCGCATGACCTACCACCAGTACTGGGTGCGCAGCGCCGACCGCGACGGCCTGCGCCGCGCGCTCGACAAGGCCGGCATCGACGTCGGGATCTACTACGACCCGCCGCTGCACCGGCACGAACTGGCCGTCTACTGCCGCGCCGCGGGCGACCTGCCCGAGGCCGAACGTGCCGGGCGCGAGATCATCGCCCTGCCTATCCACGCGGCCCTGCCCTTCGCGGACGCACACCGCGTCGGGGAAGTCGTGCGCGGGTTCATGTCGACCGGAAAGGCCGCCGGTGCGTGAGCCACAGGCATCCCCGTCGACGTCCCTGACGTTCGCCGCGCTGGCCTCGCCGCTGGCGCGCAACCAGGCACAGGCGATCATCGACCGGCTGCAACTGCGCTCGCCGCGCCTGGCCTGCAGCCTGGACCTGTTCGATTCGCCGCAGCCAGAGGCCCAGCGCGCAAAGGAGGCGTTCATCTCGACCAGTCGCGTCGAGATCAAGTTCCTCCTGACGGCGCTGCGCGAGAAGCGCACGCGGTTGATCGTGCTTGAGGCGTCCGACCTGCTGTCGCTGCCCGAGACCGACGCTGTCATCGCCTGCGTGCCCGACCGTGGCGCGCCGTTCGACGCGTTCCTCAATCGCGGCGGCTTCATCATGGACGAGATGGAATCCGGCCGGCGCGTGGGCGTGCTGTCCCATCGCGTGCGGGCGCAGCTTCAGTCGCTGTGGCCCGACCTTCGCTTCGAGATCCTGCGCGGCGGCGTGGACAGTGCGATGGAGACACACCTGCGGCGCAGCGAGATCGACGGCCTGGTGCTGCCGTCGTCGGTGACCGAGCACCTCGGCATCCAGGGCATCGTGGCGGAGATCTTCGCGCCCGAGTTCGTACTGCCGGGGCCCGGCCAGGGCACGCTGGTCGTGCTGGCGCGGCCGGACGACGAGGAAGCGCGCGACCTGCTCGCACCGTTGCATTCGGAGGACTCGGCCCTCGAACTGGCCGCCGAGACCGCCTTCCATCGCCGCATGCTGCCGGACCAGGACCTTCCGGTCGGGGCGCTGGCGCGCGTCAGCAGCGACGGCATCGCCATCCTCGGCGGCACGGGCGCGGGCAAGCACCGCTTCTCGGTGTCAGGCACGCTGGCGGAAGCCGGGCTGGTGGGCGACGGGCTCGCGCAGCAGATCCTCAGCCACAGCGATACCTTCACCGACCTGCTCGAGGGCGACTTCCCCGATGGCCTGCCCGAGGAGAAGGACGAGGACGCGACGCTGCTGGGCAACCTGAAGGACGAGGATGACGAGGAAGCCGGCGCCGACCCCGACCTCGACGCATTCGAGGACCTCGAGGACCTGCGCCGGTTCGAGGACCTGGCAGGCCTGGGCGATGACGACCCTGCCGGCGAGGACGATGATCCCGACACCTACGAGGAAGACCACTGACCGAGCGCCGCGGCGACCCGCGCCGCGGCGAACGGATCCCGCATCTGCGCGGTGCCGACCTGCACCGCGACCGCCCCGAGCGCGAAGAACTTGAGCGCATCCTCGACCGTGGCGATGCCCCCCACGCCTACGACCGGCACGCCCGTGCCACGGACAATCTGGTCCACTTTGGCCAGCGCGATCGGCAGGATGGCCGCGCCCGAGTAGCCGCCGAAGCGTCGCGGCAGGTACGGCTGCCCCGTCCGCAGGTCCACGTCCAGCCCCACCACGGTATTGATCGCACTGACGGCGTCGACGCCCGCGTCGCGCGCCGCGACGGCCAGTTGCGCGATGTCGGCGGTATTGGGCGTCAGCTTGGCCAGCAACGCGCGGTCGGGCAGGTCTGCGCGCGCGGCGGCCACACAGCGTGCGACCGTCGCCGGCGAACTGCCGAAGTCGTGGCCGCCCTCGGCCACGTTGGGGCAACTGAGGTTCAGCTCCACGCCGTGCCAATGCCTGAATCCGGAGGCGGCATCATGCAACCGGCGCACCATCGGGCCAAAGTCCTCGGGCGTCGTCGCCGCCAGGCTGACGATGGTGGGCACGCCGCGCGCCTCCAGTTCGGGAAGCACGGTCGTCAGGAACGCGTCGAAGCCCACGTTCTCCAGCCCGATGCTGTTGAGCGCGCCGCACGGCGTCTCGACGAGCCTGGGCATGGGATTGCCCTCGCGCGGCAGCGGCGTGACGGTCTTCGTGACGACCGCCCCGAGCCCCGCGTACGGCGAGGCACAGTCGGCCGCGGTGAAGTCGTGGGCCGCCAGCCCGTAGCCGAAGCAACCCGAGGCCGTCCACACGCGGCCGGGAAGCATACGCGGCCCCAGCCGGAACGGCGCCGTCGCGTCGGAGCGCCACCAGTCGGGTCGCTTCATGCGCACCCGCCTTTCGCGCCGGTTGGGCCATCGCCACAAGTCGGCAGGTCGCTGCCAACCAAACCCGGCAGCCTCTCCGCATCGAAAACGGGGCCGTCCTGGCAACAGGTTGCGTTGCGCTCATGCCCGCCGTCGGCCACGCGAACGACGCACCCCTTGCACACCCCGTAACCGCAACCCATGTGTTCCTCGAGCGAGACCCAGCAACGCCAGCCCCTGCGGCGCGCCAGTGCAGCAGCCGCCCGCAGCAGCGGCCACGGGCCGCAGGCAAGCGTCACCACGCGCGGGCCGTCAGGTAGTTCGGCGTCGTCCGCAACGAGCGACGTGACCACGCCGGATGCCGCGCGGTGGCCAGCCGCCAGGCCCGCCGGGTCGTCCACCGAGACGCGCCAGGTGTCCCCCAGCAGGCCCCAGGGCACTTCCCCGGCATGTCGCGCCCCGAAGCAGGCCGCATCCCCGGGTTGTCCCCAGCGACGCCACCACGCGAATACCGGCGGCAGTCCGACGCCCCCACCCAGGAGCACCGTGACCTGCCCTTCGGCCGGAGCCGGGAACGGCTCGCCCAGCGGGCCGAGGACCGACACTGGGCTGCCCGGCCCGAGCGCCGCCAGGGCAGCCGTGCCACGGCCGACCACGCGGTACAGCAAGGCCACCGTATCGCCGTCGCCGGCCAGAATCGAGAACGGACGGCTGAAGGTCCAGGCCCTGGGACCGGGTTCGTTGATCATCACGAACTGCCCGGGCAGGAAAGCGAAAGGAACGTCCAGCACGACGTCCAGGCGGTGGAAGGCCGACGACACGAGTTCGTTCGCAATCACCTTGCCGAAGGCGGCCACGGCGGCGGGCCGGCCGGTCACGGGCGCGGTCCGGGCGCGGGCGTGCGCAGGCGATCCCAGTTCTCGTCGCGATTCTTCTTGGGTTTGGGCTTCTCTTCCGGCGCCACCGGCTTGTCGGGCGACGCCGACGCATCCGTGGCGCCCCCGGGCACCGGCGCCGCGGCGGCGGGCTCGCCGGCGGCGGTCTCCGGCGACATCCCGACCGCCGGCTGTGCGGCGCCCGGTTGCAACTCGGTCGTCACCGTCTCGCCGGCAGCCGGAACGGTCGGCGTCGCAGCCTGGCGGAGCCCCACCGGGATGATGACTTCCGGCGGAGGGAACTGGAGGTTGGAGCGGCGGGAGAGGTACACCATGCGCCGCCGGGCCGCCATTCCCCGTTCCTTGGGTGCCTCGTCGGCGGCGACAGCGACTTCGGTGACCTTCTCGAGCGCGGCCTTTTCCTCGGGCGACAGCTTGGCGAAATTCCGGCGTTGCACTTCCTCGCGTTCGGCCAGCAGGAAGTCGAGCAGGCTCCCACCTCCACCGGGCGCCGCCAGTTCCCGCGCCTGGGCCGAACGCGGGTAGCGCGTCTGGAGTTCGGCCGCGGCCGCGGCCGCCGAATCGGGCCGATCCAGGTGTTGCCCATAGGTGATCCACAGGCCGTACAGCGCGCTTGCCGCGAGCAACGAGTCGGCGGTCGAATCGGTGGCCGCCTCGCGGTACAGGGCCGCCGCCATCGCGGGGCGTTCGAACCCGAACAACATGGCATTGGCTTCGAGCAGCTTCAGGCGCGGCACGCGTTCGCCCTTCGACTCGGTCAGCGCCAGCTCGGCCGCCAGGTAGTCCCGCAACTGGTCGTTGAGGAGCTTCGTGCGGTCCGGATCCTCGAGGTCCTTGAGCTGCGACAGCGCGATCTTGAACTGCGTGTGGGCCTCTTCGTAATCGTGCTGTTCCAGATAGCGGTAACCGAGCATGTCGGCCGCCAGACCCTTGACCTTGGGCGTCTGCCACTCGACCGGCATCGCCTGCAGGAGCGCCGCGGCATCGTCGGCTTTTCCGCGGGTCACGAGCAGCTCGGCCTCGGCCAGGGCCAGTTCCCCCTCGGCCTTGTAGAACGCCGCCGGCTGGTGCAGGCCGCCCAGCACCTCGTTCGCCTTGTCCAGCGTTCCCGCCCGCGTGAGAACGCGGCCGCGCAGCAGTTCGGCCCGGAACTTCATTTCACCCGGCGCGGCCTTGGCCAGCATCCCGGTAAGTGTGGTATCGGCGTCCTGGTAGCGTTCCAGTTCCCACTGGCACTCCGCCAGCTTGAGCCCGACGCGATCCCGGTCGTGCGCCTTGTCGCCCAGGTCGAGGTACTGGCGATAGGCGGCGGCGGCCGCTTGCCAGTCCTCCATCGCCACGAAGTTGTCCCCCGAGACGCGGTTGATCTCGGCCTCCCACCGGCTGTTCGGGAAAGCGCGCTCCAACTGGCTGAGGTAGTCCTGGCTGCGGTCCAGCGCCCCGAGCAGGAGGTAGTTGAGGGCCTGCAGGTACAGCGACTCCTCCAGGTACTCCGTCGCCGGGAAATTCTGGAACAGCAGGTCGAACTGGTGGATCGACATGCGGTAGGACTCAAGGCGGAAATACGCCTTCGCCCGCAGGAACAGCGCGTCGTCCGACAGCTTGTGACCGGGATATTCGTCGAGGACCTTTTGCGCCTTGGCGACAGCCATCTCGTAATCGGCCTTCTGCTGGCCGACCGGCTTGGGCGGGTCCTGGTTCTTGCGGATGGCGTCGTCGCGCACGCGCTCGGCGTTGTCGAAGGCGCGCTTGGCGTTGAAATAGGTGTTGTACTTGGCGCAGCCGGCGAAAACCATCAGCAGCATGGCCGCCAGGATCCAGGGCGCCGCTGCACGCACATATCGACCGACACGCACGCCATCGATCCCCACGCGGGGACATGACGTCGCCTGAAGGTGACGGCCCCGGCCTGCGGCGGGCCCGGCCCGGCGACCTGAATTTGCGGCGGATGTGTCCTGATCAATCACGCAAACCCCTGGCCCGCAGGCCGTTGTCCCCCGACGACCGGACGAACCGGATCCCGGCAGCGTCCCCCGGCGCCCGTGCCGACTGGCAGTATTGCAAATCCCGCACCCGTCGGCTAGCTCGCCCCTGCCCCATCCTCGTCGCGCCAGGTCAGGCGCCCGCGCAGGAACGTCGCCACGGCGCGGCCGGTGAGCGTCTCGCCCAGGTACGGCGAGTTCGCACTGCGCGAACGGAAGGCCCGCGCCGCGACGGTCCACGGCCGCTCAGGGTCGATCAGGACGAAATCGGCCTCGGCCCCTTCCTCGAGCCGGCCCGCGGGCAGGTTCAGGGCGCGCGCCGGACGTTCGCTCAGGCAGGCGACCAGTTGCCCGAGATCCAGCAGGCCGGTCCGGACAAGGTACGTGATTCCGACCGCCAGCGCGGTCTCGAGCCCGACCACGCCGAACGGCGCCTGGTCGAACTGGAATTCCTTCTCGGTGGCCGTATGCGGCGCGTGGTCCGTGGCGATGGCGTCGATCGTGCCGTCGGCCAGGCCCTCGGCGATCGCGGCCAGGTCATCGGCCTCGCGCAGCGGAGGGTTCGTCTTGAACAGCGGCGACCAGTCGCGGCAGCGCGCATGGTCCAGGCTGAAGTGGTGCGGCGTTGCGGCAGCCGTGACGCGCACGCCCTCGTCCTTGGCCCGTCGAATGATCGCGACCGCGCCCTTGGTCGAGACATGGGCGACATGCAGGTGGCCCTTCGCGGCACGGGCCAGCTCGATGTCCCGGAAGAGCGCCGCGTCCTCGGCGGCGCGCGACATCCCGGCCAGCCCCAGCCGCGTGGCCCAGTAGCCGCCGTGCATCACGCCGCGCCCGGAAATGGTCTGGTCCTCGGGATGGGTGATGATCGGCACGCCCAGCATCCCGGCGTACTTGAGCGCGTTGCCGAGCAGGTTGCCGTTGGCCACGGGATTCAGGTCGTCGGTGAAGCCCACGGCGCCGGCGGCCACCATGTCGCCGAATTCGGTCATGGCCTCGCCGCGCCGGCCCGGGCTGATCGCGCCGGTCGGGAAGATGCGGCACAGGCCGGCTTCGCGGCCGCGATCGATCATGTAACGGACCATGCCCGAGTTGTCGACGGCCGGGTCGGTGTCCGGCATCGTCACCACGGCCGTGTAGCCGCCCGCCGCAGCCGCACGGCTGCCGGTGGCGACGGTCTCCTTCTCCTCGTTGCCGGGCTCGCGAAAATGCACCGAGAGGTCGACCAGCCCCGGCGCGCAGACCATGCCGCCGGCGTCGAGCACGGGAATGCCCTCGTGCGACGGCGAGCCGGCGCCCAGGGCCTCGATGCGGCCCTTGCGCACGTGCAGGAAGCCGCGCCCCTTCGCCAGGGTTCCCCCGCGGCACAGCATCACGTTGGTCACCACGAACTCGGCGGGGATCCGGTCCCAGCTCCACTCCATGTCGATCCTCTTTCGCCGGCAGCGCCGGTCAGGCCTGGGCTGCGGCCGGGGCCAGCGCCCCGGGATCGCCGCCGGACAGCAGGTAGATCAGGGCCATGCGCACAGCCACGCCGTTGGCCACCTGGTCGAGGATCACCTGGCGCGGGCCATCGGCCACTTCGCTGGCGATCTCCACGTCGCGGTTCATCGGGCCCGGGTGCATGATGAACGCCTCGGGCTTCAGCTTCTTCACCACGTCGGTGCTGATGCCGTACATGCGGTGGTACTCGCGGTTGCTCGGGAACGAGCGACTCGCGTGCCGCTCCAGCTGGATGCGCAGCACGTTCAGCACGTCGGCATCCGCCACCGCGCGCATCAGGTCGTACTCGACCCGCACACCCATCCGGTCAAGACCCGACGGCACCATCGTCGGCGGCCCGCAGACCGTCACCTCGGCGCCCAGCTTCGTCAGGCCCCAGATGTTCGAGCGCGCGACGCGACTGTGCGTGATGTCGCCGATGATCGTCACCTTGCGCCCGCGCAGGTCGCCCAGCCGCTGGCGCATCGTCATGATGTCCAGCAGGCCCTGCGTCGGGTGTTCGTGCGGGCCGTCGCCGGCGTTGATGACCGAGCACGCCAGCACGTTCGCCAGGTAGCGCGCAGCGCCCGCCGAGCTGTGCCTGATCACCAGCATGTCGATCTTCATCGCCGCGAGGTTCTCGGCGGTGTCGCGCAGGGTCTCGCCCTTGGACAGGCTGCTGGTGGCGGTGCTGAAGTTGACGATATCGGCCGACAGGCGTTTTTCGGCCAGTTCGAAGCTGATGCGGGTGCGAGTGCTGGGCTCGTGGAAGAAATTGACGACGGTGCGGCCCCGCATGATGGGCACGCTGCGCACCGGTCGGTCGAAGACGGCGCGAAACCGCGAGGCGATGTCGATCACGCCGAGGATTTCCTCGGCCGTCAGATCCTCCAGGCCAAGGACATCCTTGCTGCGCAGGATCATGCCTCGCCTACCTCCCCGACAATGACCTCGAGCTTGCCGTCGAATTCCTCGACCTTGACCTTGATGATCTCTCGCTGCGACGTCGGCACGTTCTTGCCCACGAAGTCGGGGCGGATCGGCAACTCGCGATGCCCGCGGTCGATCAGCACGGCCAGACGGATGGCCTGCGGGCGCCCCCAGTCCATGATCACGTCGAGCGCGGCGCGCACGGTGCGGCCGGTGTACAGCACGTCGTCGACCAGGATGATGATCTTCTCGTTCACGTCGAAGGGCATCTCGGTGGACGAGACCTTCGGTGACGGCCCGAGCCGGCTCAGGTCGTCGCGATAGAAGGTGATGTCGAGCGCTCCCTGCGGCACGTCGATGTTCTCGACCCGGCGGAGCGCCTCGGCCAGCATGCGGGCCAGCGAAACGCCGCGCCGCTGCACGCCCAGCAGCACCAGGTTGTCGACACCCTTGTTCGCCTCGATGATCTCGTGCGCCATGCGTTCAAGCGCGCGGTTCATCTCCTTGGCGTTCATGATCACGGCTTTTTCGGTGAAGTTCATGCGCGTCCCTCTGGCTGGCTGGCGAAAAAGAGCGTGCCCAAAAAAAATGCGTGCCCTGATGGTCACGCAGCCCCGGGCGAGTGCTCCCGGCGGGTCGGTTTGGTGTCATCGCACGTCGTTCCTGGCGTGGACCGCGGGGAATGTAGCAGTGCAGCGGCAGACCCAGCAAGGGGTTTCTCCGCCGGCGGCGACCCTTCCCCGTTGAGAGGTGTTTTCAATTGATTTTTTGACTCCAAATCGGCAAGATTCTTGCGAACCCCTGTTCTTCGGTCGGAGTTGTCGTCATTCCAGGGAGGAAACATCCATGACGAGGAAGAACCTGCTGGTCGCGAGCCTGTCACTTTGCCTGCTGACCTATGCGGCCGGCACGGCCCAGGCCACCAGCGGCATCAAGAACAACTGGAAGTCCCGCTACACCACGGCCTGCGCCACGCTGCGCACTGCGGCGGACCATTGCCTGATCTGCCACACCGTGCCCGACAATGGTGCCGACATCGACAACCTGAACGGGTATGGCCTCCTGCTGATGAACAACAACCGGAACTTCGCGGCGGCGGAGTCGGCGGATTCCGACACCGACGGCCGCACGAACCTGCAGGAAATCATGACCGATTGCACGAATCCCGGCGACGCCACGTCCCCCACGGACGAAGCGACCTGGGGCACGATGAAGTCGATCTACCGCTGACCGGAGCCGCGACGACGGGCGGGTTACGGCGAGCCCAGGCCGGCCGGTCCCAACCGACGGACATCGCAGCCGATCGCCGCGAGGAAGCGGCGGTCGTGTGACGCGACGACGGCGGTCGTGCCGGCCGGCAGGTCGCGCAGCAGCGCAGCCACCAGTTCACGACCCGGCCCGTCCAGGGCCACGGTGGGCTCGTCCACCAGCAGCAGCGGCCGCCCCGAGCGGAGCACCAGGCCGAGGGCCAGGCGCCGCTTCTGGCCACTGCTGAGGTCACGGGGGTGTCTCTCCTGGAGGTCGGCCGGCAGGCCCATCGCCGCCAGGAAGGCGGCGGCGTCACTGCCGCGGAGCGCCGGGTCGACGGCCAGTTCCTGGCGCACCGACGAACGGCTGAACAGGTACTCCGGGAACTGCGGGGCCAGCAGCGCCCGCCCGTGGTCGAGGTCGAGGGCGCCCCGTCCATAGAGGCGCCGTCCGCCCAGGCTGATCTCGCCCTTGTCGGGGCGACGCGCCCCGGCGCACGCCGCCAGCAGCGTGCTCTTGCCGCAGCCGTTCGGCCCCCACAGGCCCAGGCGGTCGCCCGCGGCCAGCGTCAGGTCCACGCCCGAGAACCCTTCCCCGCGGCCGAACAGACAGCCGACATCCCGCAGGGCCAGCACGGAATCCCCGCCGCCGGCCGGGCGCCCGGTCCGTGGGGCGTCCGGCAGCGCGCCGTCGGCGTCCCCCGGTCCGGACCCGAACAAGCGCGCCCACGCCGGCTCGGCCAGCACGCGCGCAGGCGGGCCCGCGGCTGCCACCCGCCCCTGGTCCAGGATGAGCAGTTCATCGGCGCGTCGCGCCTCGCGCGCGTCGCATGTGGCCGTCACCAGCGCGCCGCCGCTCTCGCGACGCCAGGCGTCGAGCCGGTCCAGCACCCACGCCGCCTGCCCGTCATCCTGCAATGCCGTCGGCTCATCGCACAGCAGGACGCGCGGCTGCTGCCCCAGCGCCACCGCCAGGGCCAGGCGCTGCTTCTGCCCCGCCGACAGCAGGCGCGGGTCGACGTCGAGCAGCCCTTCGAGTCCGAAGCCCTCCGGGACCGTAACCGGCCCGGGCGCGTGCCCGAGCGCGAGCTCCCCGGCAACCGTCGCGGCCACGAACTGGTCGTCGGGGTCCTGGGGCAACAGCGCGGAGCGGCAGGCCAGCGGTGATCCCGCCTGGGCCAGAAAGGTCAGCAGGGACGACTTGCCCGAGCCGTTGGCGCCCGCCACGGCGACCCAGGAACCCGGCCGCAGCACCAGGTCCAGCCCCGCCAGCAGGGGCAGCGCGTGTTCACCCCGCCGCTGGACAAGCGTCCAGTCGCGGAGGTCGAGCAGCGGTGCCCCTTCAGCCGGCATCGGCGCCGGTCCCGTCGTCGAAGCCCGTCGCCACGCGCGGGTCGCCCAGTCCGCGCGGGTCGCCCAGTCCGCGCGCCTCATCCAGCAGCGCGATCATGCCGGCGCTGCCCTGGGCATCGTAGAGCCGCTTGCGGAACGCGGCGGCGCCGGGATAGCCGCGGAAGCAGCGGCTGATGTGACCGCGCACGACCAGGCACCCGTGCCCTTCACCCCGTGCGGCGACCTCGCCACGGATGTGGTCGGCCGTCACGTCGCACAATTCGGCGAACGTCACCAGCGGCGCCGCCGAGCCTTCGTCGACGGCGCGCATCTCGGCAAAGATCCAGGGATTGCCCATCGCGCCGCGGCCGATCATCACGCCGTGGCACTGCGTATGTTCGACGAGCCGCCGGTAGCTGGCGCCGTCGACAACGTCGCCGTTGCCGATCACCGGGATGTCGAGCACTTCGACCAGGTGGGCGATGCGGTCCCAGTTGGCCTGACCCGTGAATTTCTGCGCGCGCGTGCGGCCGTGCATCGTCACCCACGAACAGCCGCGCTCCTGCAGCAGCAGGCCGACCTCGTCGTAGTTGACCTTGTCCTCGTCCCAGCCGGTGCGGATCTTCGCGGTCACGGGCACGGCGCTGTTGGCGATCACCGCGGAGATGATGCGGTCCAGCAGCGGCACGTCGGCCAGCAGCGCACTGCCGCCGCACTTCTGCACGACCTTCTTGACCGGACAGCCGAAGTTGATGTCCAGCACGTCCAGACGGCGGGTGCCCAGGAGCCGCGCAGCCTGCGCCATGTGTTCGGGGTCGGCGCCGAAGATCTGCACGCCGACCAGCCCCTCCTCGCCCTCGGTGTCGACCAGCTTCCAGGTGTTCTCGCCGCCGTAGGTCAGGCCGCTGGCCGAGGCGAACTCGCAGAAGCCCATGTCCGCGCCGAAACGGCGGCAGATGTCGCGAAAGGGGCGATCGGTGACCCCGGCCATCGGCGACAACAGTCGGCGCACGCCGCCCAGCCAGGGCAGGCGCGGGTCGAGCCGGGTCGGCTTGCGGGGTAGAGAGCGGTCCATGGGGCCTCGTGGGATCGGAAGCGGGACAGGGCGCCGGGGCGGCGCGTCGCGGACGGCGCAGCCGCCCGGCACCGGCCAAACTAACCCGCCGGGCGCGGCCCGGCAACGATGGCGCACCGACGCCGGGCCGCCGCGCCGCCCGGTCCATTGTCGTTGGCCCCGGCACCCCGGCGACCTATGATGGGCGCAACCCGCAGCGAAAGGCCCCGCCCGATGGTCCGGCTGTGTTTCGTCAATTCGCTGCGCACGTGGGGCGGCGCCGAGGTGTGGATGCTCGACACCGCCGTGGCGCTGGGCCGGCGCGGCGTGCCGGTGGGCATCATCGCCCAGCCGGGCAGCCCCCTGCTGGAGCGCGCGCGCGCGTCCGGCGTTGCCACGGCCGCCATCCCGGTCCGCTTCGACGGCGCCCCGTGGACCATCGCCGCCCTGGCGCTCCAGTTGCGCCGTTGGCGACCGGACGCCGTGATCGCCAACCTGACCAAGGACCTCAAGGCTGCCGCGGTCGCCGGCCGGCTGGCCGGCGTGCCCTGCCGCCTGGCCACGCGCGAGAGCGACTTCCCGCTGAAGTCGTCGCTGCACTACCGCTGGTACTTCGGTCGCGCCGCGACGGGCGTGCTCGTCAACTCCGAGGCGACGCGGCGCACCGTGCTCGAGAGCGCACCCTGGCTGGATCCCCGGCGCGTCCACCTGCTCTACAAGGGCATCGACCTCGTCCGCTTCCACCCCCGCGCGCAGGCGCCACGGGCCGGCACGCTCGGCTTCGCCGGGCAGCTGATCGAGCGCAAGGGATTGCCGGCGCTGATGGAAGCATGGGAACGGCTCGAGAGCGAACCGGCCAGCCCTGCGCGCCGCCTGCTGATCGCCGGCGAAGGCCCCCTGCGCCCGCGGCTCGAAGCCTGGCGCAGCGGGCTGGCGCGGCCCGAGGCGGTGCAACTGCTCGGCTTCGTCGAGGACCCGGTTCCCTTCTACCACGGGCTCGACGCACTGGTGCTGCCGTCGCTGGCCGAAGGCTTCGGATTGGTGGCCGCCGAGGCCGGCGCGTGCGGCGTTCCGGTCGTCGCCACGAACGCGAGCAGCCTGCCGGAGATCGTCGACGATGGGCGCACCGGGTTGCTGGTCCCGGTCGACGACCCCGCAGCCCTGGCCGATGCGCTGGCGCGCGTGCTGGCCGACCACGACCTGGCCGCGCGGCTGGGAGCCGGCGCCGCCCGGCGCGTGGCGACGCGCTTCGACCGCGAGGCGACACTGGACCGTTTGCTGGCGCTGGCCCGCGCGCCGCGCGAGAGGACCACTGCATGAACAGCCCGCGCAGCCTGACCGTCGCCGCCGTCCAGACTTCCCCCGTGTTCGGGCGGGTCGACGCCAACCTCGACGCCGCGCTCGCGCTGGTCCCCGGCGGGTGTGATCTCGCCGTCCTGCCCGAACTGTTCGCGTCCGGGTACCAGTTCCGGTCGCGTGCGGAGGCCGCCTCCTTCGCGGAGGACCTGGCTCCCGACGCAGCCAGCGGCCCCGTCACGACGCGCCTGGCGGCCCATGCGGCCGCCACCGGCACAACGCTCGTCGCCGGACTGGTCGAACGCGAAGGCGCGAACGAAGGACTGCGCCTGTTCAACAGCGCGCTGCTGGTCCGCCCCGACGGCACGCGTGACGTGTACCGCAAGGTCCACCTGTTCATGGACGAAAAGCTGCTCTTCGACCCGGGCGACCGGCCGTTCCCGGTCTTCGCGGCCTGCGGCACCAAGGTGGGCCTGATGATCTGCTTCGACTGGATCTTTCCCGAGGCTGCGCGCTCACTGGCGCTGGGCGGGGCCCGTGTCATCGCGCACCCCTGCAACCTGGTGCTGCCATGGTGCCAGGAGGCGATGGTCACGCGGTGCCTGGAGAACGCGGTGCATGCCGTGACGGCGAACCGCGTCGGGTGCGAAAACCGCACCGGGAATGAACTCGCCTTCAGCGGGGGATCACAGGTGGTGGCACCGCGCGGCGAGCGCCTCGCGCGCCTGCCTTCGACCGGCACCGGCGCGGCCGTGGCGCGTATCGCGCCCGGTGTACCGGGAACGCAGGTGACCCTGCGCAATGACCTGCTGGCGGACCGGCGTCCCGGACTCTACCGCGGCTGAACCGGCGCCGGCTGCTCCTGCTGCAGTCCCGTCAGGTCGGCGTGCCGCGGGATCACGACCACACCCGAGGGTGAGACCGTGAACCGCGCCGCGTCCCAGGCCGGGTCGCAGCCGAGCCTCATGCCGTCCGGTACGATGACGCCTTTGTCGACGATGCAGCGCCTGACCTCGGCATGCCGGCCGATGCGCACGTCGTCCATCAGGATGCTCTCGGTGACGCGGCTGTACGAGCCCACGCGACAACTGTGGCCGACGATGGAGCGCTCGACGCGCCCGCCCGAGATCATCGATCCGCTGCCGACGATGCTGTCCTCGACGATGCCGGGCAACCGACCGTCGGCGGCCACGCCGTGCACGGTCTTGCTGGGCGGCAGCGGCGGCTGCCAGGCGCGGAAGTTCCAGTCGGGATCGTAAAGGTCGAACTGCGGCTTGCGCCGCGTCAGTTCCATGTTCGCATCGTAGTAGCTGTCGAGGGTGCCGATGTCGCGCCAGTACCACGATTTCCCTGTGTCCGGGTCGCGGAACGGCAGCGCGTAGACCTCGCCGCGCGAAACCATCTCGGGGATGATGTTGCGCCCGAAGTCGTGGCGCGAGTCGACCTGCTTGACGTCGTGGCAGAGTTCGCGCACGAGGCTTTCGGTGTCGAAGACGTAGACGCCCATGTTGACCAGGCAATGGTCCGGGTCGCCGGGGATCGTCTTCGGGTCGGCCGGCTTCTCCTGGAAGCCGATGACCTTCCAGTTCTCGTCGACTTCGAGGATACCGAACTGGTCGGCCCCTTCCTTGGGGACGACGGCGGCGCACAGGCTCAACCGGGCGCCCTTCTCCTCGTGGAATTCAAGCAGCTTCGCGTAGTTCATGCGGTAGACATGGTCACCCGAGAGGATCAGCACGCGTTGCGGGCGGCGCTCCTCGAGCAGGTAGATGTTCTGGTACACCGCGTCGGCCGTACCCTGGTACCACTTCTGCCCTACGCGGTGCTGCGGCGGGATGCGGTAGAGGAATTCGTCGGCTTCGTAGCTGAAGATGTTCCAGCCGCGCTGCAGGTGCTGGTCCAGCGAGAACGACTTGTACTGCGTCAGGACGTAGATCTGCCGCAGGCCGCTGTTGACGCAGTTCGAAAGCGTGAAGTCGATGATCCGGTAGGCCCCGCCGAACGGCACCGCGGGCTTCGAGCGGTCGCGCGTCAGCGGATACAAACGTTCGCCCTGACCGCCGGCCAGGACCAGGCTCAGCGTGCCGCGAACCAGTTCTCTGTTGCTCAACCCGACTACTTTCCGGCGACGGGCGGCTGCCCGCCGCCATCACGCTCAGTTGCGATGGGCCAGTCGCTCGTCCAGGAGGTTCTTCACCGTGCTCAGCAGTTCAGTCACATCGGACGACTTCGTCACGTAGGCGTCGGCAGCCCACGTCAGGTAGTTGTCGCGGTAGCTGGAGAACGCGGTGTTGAGGACGACGGGGATGCTGTTGTTGCGCTCAAGAATGCGCTGCAGCGCCTCGATCCCGTCCATCCCCGCCATGCGGATGTCGAGGACGACCAGGTCGGGGTGCATCGTGTCGACGAACTCGAGTCCCTGCGCGGCATTGCTCGCGGTCATCGTCTCGAAGCCGGCGCGTCGCAGTTCGGTCTCATAGAGGAGCCTCAGATGGGGCTCGTCATCGACGATCAGGACCTTTGCCATATTCGCCCTCCTTTGCGAATCGGAAGCTCCAGTCGGGCGCTCCGTCCGCATTGTACCGCCGGCCACTGCAATCTGCCACTCATTTTGCCGTTCCCGCGGTTCCTGCCTAGCTGCGAGGCAAAGGCAGGATGAACCAGAATGTCGCTCCGCCCTCCGGGCGGTTGGCCGCCCCGGTGACCCCTCCGTGCGCCTTGATGATCTGCGCGCAGATGGTCAATCCCAGACCCGATCCGGTGGGCTTGGTCGAGAAGAACGGCGAGAACAGCCGCTTACCGTCCGCATCTGCAAAACCCGGACCGGAATCGAGCACCTCCACCTTCAGGCCGCCTTCCAGGGCACTGGTCCGGACGATCACCTGGCCGCCGAGGGCCTGCGCCTGCAAGGCGTTCATCAGGTAGTTCTGCAGGACCTGCTGGACCTCGCCAGGATGGCATTCCAGGGCCAGTTCGCCGCAGCCGGGCTCGATCGTCAACTGCACGCCGGCGCCCTCGAGTTCGCCGCGGAACCGCTCGGCCGTCTCGTTGACCAGGACGTCGATCACGGTCTCCTGCCGGAGCATCTTGCGCGGGCGGATGAAATCCAGCAGGTCGTGGATGATTTCCTCCATGCGCGCGACCTCCTCGGAGATGATCGCGGCAAAGCGATGATTCGGGTCGGTTTCGTCCAGGTTCCGCATCAGGGTGCGGGCAAAGCCACCGATCCCGACCAGCGGGTTGCGCAACTCATGGGCCACGATGGCGGAGGTCTCGCCCATCACGCTCAGCCGCTCCATGCGCAGCAGCGTCTGCTGGTCCTCCTTCTGCTGGTGGTGGGCCCGGCGCAGGTCCACCAGCCTCTTTTCCAGCTCGCGGTACAGGCGGCTGTTCTCCACCGCGGCCGCGCTCTGGTTGGCGAACATCTGCAGGAACTCCAGGTCAAGGTCGCTGATCTCCTGCCCGCTGATGGCGTTGTCCGCGACGATGACCCCGACCGGGCCGCTGCGGATGGTCAGCGGCGCCACCGCGAACTGACCGCCGCCCAGCCAGCCGCGCAGTTCGTCGGCGCCGGGAAAAGTCATGTCGCCGGTCACGCGCGCGACCCGGCGTTCGTGCATCGCGCGCACCAGGATGTGGTCGGTGCGGTCCAGCGAAACCACCATCTTCCGCACGATCTCGTTGACCGCGGCATTGGTGTTCTTGATGGACTGGTCGTAGCTGGTCATCATCTCGAACAGGTCGGCGGGGCGGTCGGCCAGGTCGTGCCAGATGCGCGCCGCCTCCTCGTGGTTGCTCGGGCCGATGGCAAGCTCGCCGCGCAGGATGGTGCCGGCGTCGTCGACCAGCAGCAGGAACGCGCGGTTGAAGCGCAGGCCCTGACCCGCCGTCACGCAGATCAGGATCGCCTGCTGCAGCTGGTCCAGCGTCAGGTGCGCACCGTAGAGGGCCTCGCTGACCTGGTTGAGCAGCGGCAGCTTGGCCTGGCGCGCGGCGCGGACCTGGTCGTCGTGTTCGCGCCGGCGGATGTCCTCGACGTGGAAGAAACAGTGGCGGCGGACGTCGTCGTCGGGCGCGGCGCCCGCACCCGTGCCCGGCAGGGGCTCTGCGTGGAAGCTCGAGCAGACGATCTCCACCGGAATCAACTCGCCGTTCACATTGCGCAACTGCGCCTGGCGACGGAGCCCGCCCTGGCAGCCGCCCAGCAGCGTGCACTGACCGACCGCGCCCTCGGGCAGGAACCAGTCGGCGCAGGCACTGCCGGTGATCACCTCGCGCGACACGCCTGCCAGTTCGGCAACGCCGGCGCTGGCCGCCGCCACGTGCCCGTCCACGTCGACCAGGATCATCGGCTGCCGCGAACCGCGGAAGCCCTCGGCGATCAGCGCCTCGCGCGCCGGATCGAGATTATCGCCCGCCATCGTCATCCCCCCCGGCGACCCCTGTCGCCGCCATGTAGAGCGCCTCATAGCCGGCCGCCGCGCGGTCCCAGTCGAACACGCGCCGCAGGCCGCGCGCCTGCAGGTCGCCCCACGCCTCTCGGTCTTCCCACAGGTGGCCGGCGCGCCGCAGCGCCGCCAGCAGCGCGTCAGGGCGCGCGTCGTCGAACACGAATCCGTCGCCGTCGGGCTCGGCCGCATCGATGACGGTGTCGGCCAGGCCGCCGGTCCGCCGGACCACCGGCGGCGCGCCGTAGCGCAGGGCGTACATCTGGCCCAGGCCGCAGGGCTCGAACACGCTCGGCATCAGGAAGGTGTCGCACCCCGCGTAGATGCGTCGCGCCAGAGCATCGTCAAAGCCGCGCACGAACGCGACGCAGCCCGGCAGCGCGGCAGCGACTGCCGCGGCCTGCTGTTCCAGCGCGGCGTCGCCGGTGCCCAGCAGCGCGAATCCGAAGCCGTCGCCGGCCAGCCTCTCCATGAGCGGCAGGGCCAGGTCGAGTCCCTTCTGCGCCACCAGGCGGCCCACGAACCCGCACAACAGGCGGTCGGCCGGCAGGTCCAGCCCCAGTTCGCTGCGCAGGGCGACGCGGCAGGCCTCACGGCCCCCGGGGGCAGCAGCACTGAAGGCGGCGGGCAGGGCGCGATCGGAGCGCGGATTCCAGGCCTCGTAGTCCGCACCGTTGAGGATCCCCGAGTAGGCGGCGCCCCGGCCCGCGAGGACCCCCTCGAGCCCGCAGCCGAACGCCGGGTCGGTGATCGTCTCGCGCGCATAGGTCGGGCTGACCGTGTTCACTCGATCGGCCGCCAGGATGCCGGCCTTCATCAGGTTCACGTTGCCGTGGAACTCGAGCAGGCCCGGGAAGGCGGCCAGCGGGACCGGCAGCCCCAGGTCCGCGACCGCGCCGGGGGCGTGGATCTCCTGGTGCGCAAGGTTGTGAATGGTCAGCACGGTACCGGCCGGTCCCGGCAGGGCGGGCCCGTCGAACCACTGCCGGCGGTAGACCGGGGCCAGGGCCGCCTGCGCGTCGTGCGCATGGACGATGTCGACCGGCCAGTCCAGGCAACCCGGCAGCAGAAGCGCCGCCTGCGCGAGCAGCCCGGCGCGCACGAGTGGCGATGACGAGGCCTGGCCCCCGTACGCGTAGACGCCGCCGCCGAATACCGACGGTTCATCGACCAGGTAGACGCGCGGACCGCGGCCCGGCCTTGCGCGCTCGAGCAGTCGCACGGCCAGGAAACGCTGCCCCACGCGGATCGGGATCGGCGGACCGGGGCGGCGGCGGAAACCGGCGTCCGCGGCCGCAGCGGCATCGTAGCAGGGGAGCACGACGCGCACATCGTGCCCCCGCCGCGCCAGGGCGCCGGCCAGCCCCGCCACGGCGTCGGCCAGCCCGCCGACCTTGGCCAGCGGCGCGTACTCGGCTGCCACCATCAGGATGTTCATGCTCCCCACTCCCCTGCGGCCCGCAGGTGCGCTGCCGCCGCCTCCGGTTCGACCGCGTTGATCGCATACCCCGTGCCCGCCTCGAAGCCGGCCAACCGGCTCAGGCGCGGCAGGATCTCGATGTGCCCGTGCCACTGGTCGACGGCCCGGTCGCCCAGGGCGTCCAGCGCCGGGTCGGCAAACATCCCATCGCTGCCGCGGCGCGGCGCCAGGTGGAAGACGAGGTTGAGCGAAAGGTCGCCATGGCGCCGCTGGAGCGCACGCAGGATCGTCCCGAGCATCCCGGCAAGCGACGCCGCGGCGGCAGGCTCAAGGTCCAGCGGCGAGGACCCGTGCCGCACGGGCACCAGCAGCACTTCCCACGGGAAACGACTGGCCCACGGCGTGACGGCGGTCCAGTGCTCATCGGCGCGCACCAGGCGCGCGCCCTCGCGCCGCTCGCGGTCCGCCAGGTCGCACAGCAGGCAACCGCCGCGGTCCCGGCGCCAGGCATCCAGGCGGGCCGACTTCTCGACAGTCAGCAACGGGATGCAGGGCGTACCGATGATCTGCAGGTGCGGGTGGGTAAGCGTTGCGCCCGCCTCGGGCCCGTGGTTGCAGAAAGGGGCGATGAACCGCACGCCGGGCTCAGCGGCGAACGATGCCACTCTTTGCCGCACGACGTCCAGTAGCGACACAAGCTCCGCAGCCGACAGGGTGGCCAGGCTGGCGTCGTGGTCCGGCGAATAGACGACCACCTCGTGCCGACCGTGGCCGGGGCTGCCGGCCAGCAGGTCGTCGGACGTCGCCGCCGGCGCGGCGCCCGCCGGGGCAGCGGTCACCGCCGGGTACATGTTGGGGAAGGCCCGCAGTCGCCAACCGGGGCTGTTCGGCGCAGCGCCCGCGGACCGCCCCAGCGCGAGCACCTCGGGGGTGGTATCACCCTCGTGCCCCGGGCAGAACGGGCAACGCCCCTCGGCCGCGCCGCCGCGCTGCAGCAGGGGAAATTCGTTGGGACGTCCCCCGCGGCCGGTGGCGATGATCACCCAACGGCCGGTCAGGGGGTCCTGGCGCAGCATCGACACGTACGGATCCTTCCGAAAAAAATCTCCTCGGTGCGGGAACCATGGGCGCCCGCGACGCGTATCCTACAACGAATCGGAGATTGAACCAACCGCGACCCCCCATCAGCGGACACCTCCTCCGAGGACATGGCGAGCGCACGACGGACAGGCGGACAGAAAGCCGGGCGAAGTGGCGAGCGACACCCGGTGACGAGCAAGAGTGACGAGGCGACAGTTACGAGGCGACGGTGACGGAGCAAAGGTGACGGAGCAAGAGAAGGCGGGCCTGTGGCGCAGGCCCGCCTCGCTTTTTGTCATCCCGGCCGGCCGGGGACGGACCACCTCAGGCCAGCCCACGGCCCGGCACGGGCCGCCGCACCGGCAGCCCGTCGCCGGCACACAGGTTCCGGGCGTGCTCACCAAGCGTGGCGAAGATCCCGTCGCCCAGGATCCGCTCCAGCTTCACCGGCATCGTGTCCTGCTGGCCCTGGCTGCGCAACCGCTGCCACGGCGCCAGCTTCGCCTCCGGGCGGAAATCGTCCATCTCCCACGGATGCAGGTAGACGATGGCCGGCACACCCTGCCGCCGCGCGCGCTCGCGCAGGAAGGCGAACGCCGGCCACGGCAGCAGGCGCAGGTAGCCACCCCCCGAGAACGGCAGGTTGACCCCGGCGCAGCGCCAGGTCGGCATGGGGATGACGAGCAGGTCGTCGGGCCCCGGTCCCAGGCGGAACGGCGTGCGCGGCGAGCGCGGCTGGCCGTAGCGCGGATGGCGCACCGGGAACAGCGAACAGTCGTAGCGGAATCCCAGGTCCTGCAGCACGGACAGGTAGTGGTGCACCGGCGGCGTCACGCTGAAGCTCGGCGCCCGGTAGCCCGCGGGCCGCTCGATGCCGGCGCGGGCCAGGGCGGCCAGCGCGCGCTCGACGTCCTCCCTGAACTCGGTGATGGTCAGGTGGAAGACCTCGGGGTGCCCGTAACTGTGGCAACCCACCTCGTGCCCCCGCCGCGCGATCTCGCGCACCAGGTCCGGGAAGCGCTCCGCCGTCCAACCGAGGACGAAGAACGTCGCCTTCACGCCGTGTCGATCCAGAAGGTCGAGGCACCGATGGGTGCCCCGCTCCACGCGCAACTCCTGGTTGGCCCAGGTGGAAGGCGGCACGTGCGCCAGGTAATTGTGCCCGTGGAACCACTCCTCGACGTCGATCGTGATGATCGTCGGCGTCGGCGATGTCGCGTTTCCTGTCGCGCCGCGGGCCATCACGGCAACTCCCGCAGCCGCGCCACGCACGCGAACTGGAGCCAGCGCATGTCGGCCCAGCGTCCAAAGGTCAACACGTTCACCAGCCTGAACTTCAGCGACCCGGTCGGGTTGATGCCCTTGACGCGTTCGAGGGTGAATCCCGCGTCCCGGAACAGGCCCGCCAGGCTGCTGCGCGTGAAGAAGCGCAGGTGCGTGCGATCGAGGATCCCTTCGTCGACGTAGTCCCAGCGCCCGTGGACCGCCAGGCCGACGACGTTGAAGAAGTAGCGCACGTTCGGCAGCGAAGCCACCAGCGCCCCGCCGGGACGCAGCACGCGCCGGGCCTCGCGCAGCAGGAGCACGGGGTCGGCAAGGTGTTCCAGGACGTCGTTCATGACGACGCAGTCGAAGCGCGCCGCAGGCAGGTCGCGCAACCGCGCCACCGCGTCGCCGACCAGCACCTGGTCGCAGACGGTCCCGGCGCGCTCGGCAGCTTCGGCCGAGAGTTCCACGCCCCAGATCTCCAGGGTCCGGCCGCCCCGCGCCGCGCGCAGGGTCGCCGCGAACGCCCCGGCCCCGCAGCCGACGTCGAGCACCGCCACCGCGGCCGCCGGCACGAACGGTTCCATTTCGCGCCGCGGGTGACCGTAGTAGGCGCTGCGATCCTCTTCCGCCATGTCTCCTCTTCCCTGCCCGTGTGTGGCCGCCGCATGGCGCGCCGGCAAGCCCCCCGATTGTCGGGACCCGGCGCAAGGCCGTCAACCTCGCAGCGACGGGCGCAATCCGCCAGAGCACCCCGGGGCGGCGTGATGACCGGTGGACTTCCCCGCAGGCGGGCCGATAATGGGACACCCTTGCGCCACGCGCGCCAGCCCCGAAAGGACACCATGAGCGAGCACGATTTTCCCGCCGCCGGACTGCAGGCGCACCCCCTGGCCGAGGGCCTGCATACCGGCCGCCTGCCCAACGGCCTGCGCGTGGTGATCCGGCGCGACCCCCGCAGCGCGGTCGCTGTCTGCAACGTGTGGGTCGGCGTCGGTTCGAACCGCGAACCGGAGGCGCTGCGCGGCTGGTCCCACGGCATCGAACACATGCTGTTCAAGGGGACCGCGCGCCGCGGTGAGAGCGATTTCGCGCTGGAGGTGGCCGCGGCCGGCGGGTCGACCAACGCGGGCACCGGCTACGAGACGACGAACTACCACATCACCGCGCCGGCCGCCTCTCTGCCGACAGCCATCGACATCCTGGGCGATGCGCTGCTCCAGTCGACTTTCGACGCCGCCTCGCTGGACGCCGAACGCCAGGTGCTGGTCCACGAGAACCACATGTACGACGACATCCCGTTCGGGTTCGGCGTCACCTGGCGCTGGGGCCTGGAACTCGCGTTCGACGAGAGCCCCTACCGCCACCCGATCGGCGGTCGCGACGAGAACCTGCTGCAGTGCCCGCGCGAACGGATCCTGCGCTTCTGGCGATCGGCCTACCACCCGGCCAACATGGTGGCGGCCGTGGTCGGCGACATCGACCCGCAGGACACCTTCGCACTGCTCGAAGCCGCATTCGGCAAGGCGGTGCCCGCGGACATGAACGATGGGGCCGAGGCCCAGGACCTGATCGTTCCGGAGCCCCCCCGCGAGCCGCGGCGACACGAACCCAGGCTGCGCGTGGAGACCGGCGACCTGCAGAAGGCCTACGCCAAGCTCGTCTTCACGGCACCCGGCGAATCCTCGGGCTTCGAGCCGGTGCTGTCGGTCGTCAAGCGCGTGCTCAACGACGGGCGCACCTGCCGACTGTACCGGCGGCTGCAGGAGGAACTGAAGCTGGTCGACGACTACGCGGTGATGACCGAGACGGGCCCGCGCGAGGGCGTCATCCTGGTGGATCTCGAGACATCTGTCGATCGACTCGCGGCCGCAGTGCGCGAGTGCGCCCGCATCTTCGGCGATCTCGGTCGCGACGGCTGCACGCCGGACGAGATCGAGCGGGCCGTACGCCGCACGGCCCGCGGCCACCTCTTCGGCCTCGAGACGGTGCAGGGACAGGCCTCGTCGCTGGGACACCACGCCTTGTTCGACGACCTGGCCGGCGCGTTCGCTTTCCCGGCGCGGGTCGCCGCAGTCACCGCCGCCGACGTCACAGGCTACGCCCGCGACGTCTTCCGGCTGGGCAACCTGGCCTGCGTGCTCTACCTCCCCCGCGCGACGAACGTCGCCGAGGCCGGGCTGCCCCTCGATGCCGACGGCCTCGCCACGCTGTTGGACGGGGCGCTGCCCGGTGACGACTGCGCACCGGCCACGCCGCCCTACCGACCGGCGGCGCCGGCGGCCCGCAAGCGCGGCGCGCCGGCAGCGCACGCCCCGCGCTTCGAGTCGGAGACCCTGCCGGACGGCAGCTCGCTGCACTGCCGCATCGACCGCGCCGTGCCCGTGGCGGCACTGGCCATCGCCGTGCGCGGCGGCGCGGGCGGTGAGACGGCCGTCGACGCCGGGCTGGCCTCGCTCACCCACCAGGCCCTGCTGCGCGGCGCCGCCGGCCTCTCGGCCGAGCGGTTCCACGAGCTGGTGGAGGACGACGGCGCGTCGCTGGGAGCCATCGTCGACCGCGACTACGGCGGCCTCTACCTGACAGCCCTGGCCGACCGGCTGGAGCCCGCGCTCACGCGCCTGGTCGAGGCGATCACCGAGCCGACCTTCGCCCCGCTTGAATTGGAACAGGAGAAGCGGCTGGCCCGCGAGCAGATGGCCGCTGTCGCCGACAACCCACTGCAGTCGTCGATGCTGCGCCTGCGCGCGATGCTCTATGGCGACCACCCCTACGGACGCCCGCTTCCGGGCACCGTCGAAAGCCTGGCCGTCATCAGCCGCGACCAGGTGGTTGCGCGCCATGCCGCGGCCTGGACCGCCGGCCGCCTGCAGGTGGTGGTTTCGGGCGACATCGACCCTGCCCATATCCGACGCGTCGTCACCGACCTTGCCGGGCGCCTGCCGCGCCCAGGAGCACTGCCGCCCCTGCCCGGCGCAATGCGGGACTTTGCGGGCGTCGAGAGCGAACGCCTCACCCGCGCCCAGAACCAGACCGTGGTGCTGCTGGGCTGGCCGGGACCGGTGGGCGACGATGCGGACAGGGTGCCGCTGATGCTGATGCGGCAGGTGCTCAACGGGCAGAGCGGGCGGCTCTTCGAGAACCTGCGCAACCGGCAGTCGCTGTGCTACAACGCCGGTTTCGTCGGCACGTCGGGGTTCGGGCAGGGTCTCCTGGTGGGCTATGTGCTGACCGCGCCGGCGACCGCCGACCAGGCGCGCACGGCGCTGTGCAGCGAACTGACGGGGCTGGCGGAAGGCCTGGTCGGCGACGCCGAACTCGAGCGGGCGCGCACCGAACTCGCGGGAGGATTGCTGATCGCCGGACAGTCGAATGCGGCGCGGGTCACCCGCGCCCAGCGCGACGTGATGTACGGGCGCAATGCCGACGACATGATCGACCTCGTCGACCGTATCACCGGCTGCACGGCGGCGGAGATCCGCGACGCGGCCGCGCGATACCTGCTTCCGGACCGCCATGCCGAGGTCACGCTCGGCCCCGCCTGAGCGAGGGCGCGACAGGAGGACGAAGCGGCCCCGCCTTGCCGGCAGGGCCGCTTCTCTTGCAGGAACGGGATCGCCGGTCAGCGATAGACGCTGTAACGGTTCGGCGCGTCGGACATGTCGATGAGGACCGTCGGCTTGCTGAAGCTCGCGCGGTGGTTCACGCCGTCGGGCACGGTGTACTGGTCGCCCGCCTGGTAGAGGTTGGTCTGGCCGTCGATCTCGATCGTCATCTCGCCCATGATGACCAGCCCACGCTGTTCGCAGTGGGAGTGGTCGGGAAAGCTGACGCCCTCCTCGAACGTGAAGAACACCACCTGCTTCTGGTCGTCCTGCAGGCAGTAGCCCCGGGCGCCGGAAACCGGCAGCTCGACCAGGGGCAGGGAACGGATGGCTTCGGGAAGGAAATCGTCGGCGTTCCACGTCCGGGCGGTATCCATGCACGGGCCTCCTTGGGAATCGGCTGGGTTGGGCGCCCGGACCGGATGGTCCCGACGACCCGTATGGATCATCTTACCACAGGCGTCGGCCGCCGCAAGCAGGGCCCGGCGCCGGTCCCGTCACGGCGCGTAATCGGCGCCGCACAACGGCAAGGGCGCGTCGAGCGGGCCGCGCGTCACCTCGACCACGCGACCGACCAGGCAGTCGTGGTCGCCGGCCGGAAAACGGCCCTCGATCGCACACAGGCAACTGGCCGCGCACGCGCGCATGACCGGCAGCCCGGGTCCCACCAGGTCGTGCGCAACCTGCGCCCATTTATCCACGTCGCGCCGGGACTTCAGGCCGAACAGGCGCGCCTCGGCGACCTGCCCCTCTCCCAGCAGCGAGACCGTGAAATGGGTGGATTCCTGCAGGAGATCCCAGGTACGGCGCTGGCGCCCGATGGCGACCATCAGCAGGGGCGGCTCCATCGACACGCGCGTCACCCACGAGGCCGTCAGCCCGCCGAGGACACCGCCTGCCGCAACGCCGACCACGGTGACGGGACCGGGGAACAGGCGAAGGATGCCGTCGCGCCGGGCAGCGGTCTCGTCCATGGGCCCTCGCAGGCTCAGCCGGCCAGTGCGAACTCGGCCAGCACGGGATAGTGGTCCGACGGCAGGGCCGCCTCGCGGTGCTCCATGTCGTCGTAGTCGACGCGGTCGATCGTCCGGATGGTCAGGCGCGGCCGGAAGAAAACGTAATCGATGCGTCGCGGCCCGAGCAAGCGGTGACCGACGCGATCGCGCAGGCCCAGCCCGCGGAACGTCCCTCCGCGCGCCTGGGCAGCGTCGGCGCCATCGTCGGCGTTCTCGTCAGCCTCGGCCTCGGCCCAGGCATCGTACAGCGAGGCATCATCCTCGTGCTCGGCCACCATCGCGCGGATCTCGCGCGAACCGGCGCCGGCATTGAAATCTCCGGTCAGGAAGACCGGTACCGTGGGCCCCAGCTCCTGCACCTTGCGGTTGATGTAGTCGCGCAACTGGCGCGCACTGCGGCGGCGGTGCCAGTGGTTCACGGCTTCCAGGTGCGTGGTGCCGAAGACGAACTGCCGCCCCGAGTCGATGAGCTCGAACGTGTGCCAGGTCACCAGGCGCGGCCGGGTGCCGAGGTGGTACTGGGACGCGGGCACCTCGGGCGTCGGCGACAGCCACAGGACGTCGCCGGCAAGCTCCCCGGCCACCGGGCGCACGCGGTCGCGGCGGTAGAAGATGGCGCAGTACCAGTTGCCCTCGTCGTCGGCATGGCCGGGCCCCAGGTTGCCCTCGCCCACGAAGGCGTAGTCGGGCAGGAGCGCCGCCAGCTCGCGGAGCTGCTTGTAATTTGCCTCCTGGGTCCCCACCACATCGGGCTGCATGCGCTCGAAGATGCGCGCGATGTTCCGCTTGCGCAGGCGCCAGGGATGGCTGCGGCGCTTCTTGGTGGCGGTCAGGAGATTGAAGGTCATCACCCGCAAAGTGCTGTCTGACAAGGTGTTGCTCTCCAGTAACTAAAGGCCGGGACCGTCGTCGACACGTGCCAAGGGCCGCGACGGCGCCCATCGCGCCGGCTCGGGAACAGCGTTCCCGGCGGCGGACGACGATTCCTCGCAAATCCCGTTCCGTTCGGAAGGTTCCGGCGGTGGGGTCAGTCGGGGTGATAACGCCAAAGATAGGCCGAAAAGGTCCCGGATCAACCGAAAAGCCCCAACTGGGGCGGCTGCTGCGGCAGGTCCAGGGCGCCCAGAACCCTGCCGACCCAGCCGTCGCGGTCCTCGCGGGGCAGGCTGAAGACCGGCGTGCCGAACTCGGCCAGCAGCTGGTCCAGCGTGCGGTCGATCGCCATCTGGAAGTCGACCGAGACGTCGCGCGTGCCGTCGAAGGTCGGCGGGGCGACGACCGGCACCTTGACCAGCAGCCCGTAGGTGCCGAGCCAATGGCGAATAAACGGCTCCAGTTCGGGCCGGCGGCCCGCCGCTTGCACCATGTAGGCGTAGTTGTCCACCACCGCGCGATCGCACACGATCATGTCGTAGGAGTCGGCCAGTTCGATCTCGCGTGCGACCTGCGAATGCAGGATCCAGTTCTGCGCGGCGTCGGTGGTGTCGCGGTTGATGGGCAACGGGCAGGCGCGCGCTACTTCCTTGACGAGGTCGACGCTCAAGTCCAGCCGCTTGAGCGCCGCCGCCAGTTCGAAGCAGAGCGTCGTCTTGCCCACCCCGTGGGTGCCGATGAATGCGATCTTCATGGGCGCCACATTATCTCCCGAAAGCGTCCCTGTCCACCGTCGGCCGGGCGCGGTAACCACTTGTCCGCGCGCGCCCCGGGGCGTTATCATCAAGGATACGATTGTGAACGGGACCGGCCGCTGCGGCCGGGCGGGGGGCTTTGCGGGACGATGCTGGCACACAACGGAAAACTGGACGACTGGCGCCTGGCCCAGGGCGGCTTCCGCGGCAGTAACCTTCTGCTGACGGGCGCGGTGGCGCTGGCGCTCGGAGCGCTGCTGTCCCTGGCCGGGCTGAACGCAACCGGGGGCATCACGGCGTCGCGGGCCGCGGTCGTGACCGTGGGCTGGTCCGCATACATCCTCGGCCTGTTCCTCGTCGGAACCGGCTTCGGCTGGACCGCCACGGTCGGGGTCCTCCACCGCGCAGGCTTCGGGCTGGCCGCCCTCAACATCATCCAGGCCGTCTACCTGCTGTACGTCATCTACGGGCGGACGCCGCCCGCGCTCGACCCTGCCGTGCTGTCCGTCCTGCGCCTGGCTTCACTGGCCGCCTTCGGCGTCATGGCGGCGCGAGCCATCGGACGCCGGCTTTCGGTGGCGCTGGTGATCGTCTCGGGCGCCGGTTGCCTCAAGGCCCTGGCGCGCGTAGCGCAGCCCACCGCAACGAGCAACCTGTTCCTGGATGCGGCGCTGGTCCTCTCCCTGGCTGTGACCCTGGCTTTTCTGGCGCGCCGCCTGCGTCGCCTTGAGGATGATTGGGCCCAGCACAACCGCGGCGACCGCCGCACCGATTTCTCGGAGTTCAACAACCCGCAGCACCATTGGAACCAGTCCGACGACCGTTCCGAGCTGTCCTGCGCAAGGTCGGTCCCGTGAACAAGCAACTCCGTGTCCGCACGGCCTGGCTGGCTGCAGCGTGCGTCCTCCTGATCTCCGGGACGTCGCGCGCCGGCGATCCCCCGGTGCTGTCCTCGGCACTGCATACCGACACCACCGTGCCGGCGACGAAGGGCGAGCCGACCCTCGAGACCTTCCGCGACGCCGCGCGGGGCCGGGCCGCCGGAGGCGACAACCAGACCGCGCTGACCGGCCGCGCCCTGCCGGCCCCGCTGGTGGTCGTGGCCACCGGGCCGGACGGCAAGCCGCTGGTCGGCGCTTTGGTGCAGTTCCGCCTGGTAGCGCCGCAGGACCATGCCCTGGGCGAGGCCACCACCGGCACCGACGGCCGCGCGGCGTTCAACTTCGCCACGGGTGAATCCCCCGCGCCCTACACCGTGCTGGCACGGCTGCACGGCGAGGCCGGCATCGGGGCCGAGACCGTCTTCCACCTGCAGGTGCGGCGCCCGGCCTGGGCGATGTTCCTTCTGTTCGGCCTCTTCGGCGGCATGGGGCTGTTCCTGTACGGCATGACGATCATGAGCAACGCCCTGCAGCGCAGCGCGGGACGGCGCCTCCGCACGATCCTCAGCGCCGTGACAGCCAACCGCTTCATCGGCCTGGCGGTCGGCGCCTTCGTGACGATGCTCATCCAGAGTTCAAGCGCAACGACGGTGATGCTGGTCAGCTTCGTACAGGCGGGCCTGATCAGCTTCTCGCAGACGCTCGGCGTCATCCTCGGCGCCGACATCGGCACCACCATCACGGTGCAGTTGATCGCCTTCAACCTGACCGACTACGCGCTGCTGGTGGTGGCGATCGGCTTCACGATGCGGGTGCTGCCGCGTGGCGGCCGCCTCGTCAGCATCGGCGAGATCCTGCTGGGGTGCGGCATCCTCTTCTTCGGCATGCAGGTCATGAGCGACGCCATGCACCCGCTGCGCTCCTACCAGCCGTTCCTGGACCAGGTGCTGCGACTGGAAAATCCCATCCTCAGCATCCTTCTCGGCACGGCGTTTTCCGCGGCGATCCACAGCAGCGCGGCGTTCATCGGCATCGTCATGGTACTGGCCCAGCAGGGCCTGCTGTCGCTGGAAGCCGCCATCCCGCTGCTGCTCGGCGCCAACGTCGGCACGTGCATCACCGCGGTCATGGCTTCCCTGGGCACTTCCCGGCCGGCGCGCCGGGTCGCCGCGGCGCATACCGGATTCAAGATCCTGGGCGTGCTGCTCCTGGTGGGCTGGATCCCGACGTTCGCAGCCCTCGTCCGCAGCATCTCACCGGGCCACGGGAACCTGGCCACCGACCCGGAGACCATGGCCCGCCTGCTGCCGCGCCAGATCGCCAACGCCCACACGATCTTCAACGTGGCCCTGGCCGTCATCTGCCTGCCGTTTACCGGTGTGGCCGCACGCCTGGTGACGCGACTGCTGCCGGACAAGCCCGAGTCCGAGAAGGAATGGACGCTGCGGGCGCGGCACCTGGACCAGGACATGGTGCGCGTGCCGGCCCTCGCGCTGAACCTGGCGAAGGTCGAGATCCTGAGCGTTGGCGACCGCGTGCGTTCGATGGCCCAGGACTGCCTCAAGCCGTTCGTCGATCACGACCCCGCCCTGCTGGCGGACCTGCACCGCCGCGAGGAGGAGGTCGACGCGCTCGAGGAGCAGATCACCGCCTACCTGGTGGAGATCGGCCGACAGAAGCTGAGCGGCGAGCAGCTGCGGGAAGTGTACCTGATGCTGCATGTGGTCAAGCAGTTCGAGCACATCGCCGACGTCGTCGACAAGCAGATCACGCCGCTGGCCCTCAAGATGATCGACCGGGGCAGTGAATTCTCGGCCAGCGGTCGTGAGGAAGTGGCCACCTACCACGTCAAGATGTGCAAGCAGATGAGCCGGGCGCTGGACACGTTCCTCGAGAACAGCCTCGAGAAGGCGCAGCACATGCGGAGCAAGCAGGCGAACTACCTGGCCCTGGAGGACGCCTATCGGCAGTCCCATTTCGAGCGCGTCCACGACGCCGTGGCCGAGTCGGTGGCCACGAGCGAGATCCACCTCGAACTGATGGACTGCTTCCGCCAGATGAGCAGCGCCAGCACGAACATCGGGCGCGCCATCATGACGATGAACTCGGGCGGGATGGTGCCGGACCTGGACGACTGACCCGCCCCGGTCCGCACCTTCCCGCCCGTGCACCCTTCACCCGGCGGCACCTCATCACGCCGCCGGGATCCATCCCGCCTAGAAGTGGTCGCGAACCACGACTTCAGACAGCGGCAGCTGGCCGCCCCGCTCCCGCGCCGCCTCGAGCGGCTTGCCGATCGTCACGGCCATCACGATGTCGTGCTCGGCCGGCAGCCGGATGATCCGGGCCACCGCCGCGAAATCGAACCCGATCATCGGACAGCTGTCGTAACCCATCGCCTGCGCCGCCAGCATGATCGTCTGGGCAGCCATGCTGCCGCTGCGCAGGTTCTCGTCGCGGCGCAGCTGCTCGTTACCGCCGTACGCGCCCTGGATGGCCGGCAGGATGTAGTCCCGGGCGGCCGGCGCCGCGTTCACCCAGTAGCGGGCCGGGTCCTTGCGATAGGCGTCGCGGTCACCGCAGACGACCACCAGCAGCGAGCAGTCGGTGAACTGCGCCTGGTTCCAGCCGGCCTGCCGCATCTGCGCCTTCGCTTCGGGGTCGGTGATGGCCACGAAGCGCCAGTTCTGGATGTTGAACGACGTCGGCGACAGGATCGCCGCCCCCAGCAACCGGTCGATCTCGGCCTGGGACATGACGTGGTTCGGGTCGAAGTGCTTGACCGACCGCCGCGCGGCGATGGCAGCAAAGGTATCCATATCTTCCTCCGCGGTTGGAAATGGCGGCGGCGCGGTATCACCCGCCGCAGCCGCCGTCATCGATGCGGTCGCGCGACAGCGCCGCCTACCAGTACTTCTCGACGTGGATCTGCCCGGGTTCGTCCTTCGTGTGCTCACGGAAGCCGGAGGCTGTCAGGGCCGTCATCATGCTCTCGATCATGCGCGGCCCGCCGCACAGCAGCACATGGCAGCGCGACGGATCCGGCTGGCGGCCCCAGATCTGCCCGATGAGCCCGCGCTCCCACACATCCTGCACATAACCGGTGTGCCCGTTCCAGCGTGTCAGTTCCTCGTCCGGCCGGCTGATCACGGGAATGTAATGGAACGTCTTGCAGAACCGCTGCATGGTCGCCAGCTCGCCCCGGTAACCGAGGTCCCAGGTGTGGCGGGCGCCGAGCACGACGGTCGTGCGCGCCTCCGGGTGGCAGACGATCTCGCCGCGCATCATGCTCATGTACGGCGCCAGGCCGGTGCCGGTGGCGACCAGCACGAGATCGCTGCCTTCGGGCACCTGGTCGAGCGTGAAAGTGCCGCTGAATTTCTTCCCGAGGTGCACACGGTCACCCACCTTCAACGCGAACAGGCGCGGCGTCAGGCGCCCCGAATGGACCAGGGTCACGTAGAATTCTATATAGCCCTTCTCGAGCGACGAGGAAGCGATCGAATAGGCGCGACGGATCAGGCGGTCCGGCGCGTCGCCGGTCTCGTCCTCAAGGTCGGACAGGGGCACGCGCTGCGCCGCCTGGGGCAGCCCGAGGACCGCGAACTGGCCGGCCTCGAAGTCGGGCAGGTCCCAGCCGTCGGGGCAGACCCGCATGATGATCAAGCCGGGCGCGACCTCGATGCGCTGCATGACAATGGCATTCAATTGGGGATGGGGCTGGACGGACATGGGGTCACTCCCGTTCCTGGTTCCTGCGGCTCGCAAACGCCGTCATGGTCGATGCGATCGGCGGCTGCCGCAAGGTGCAATCGACATGGGCGCGCCGTCCGCTCATGCATTATCTTTGCCCGCAAGCACATTTGGCAAGAGCGGGACGAGTCCCTCCAGGGGTGTACCAGCATGCTGCAGCAGGCCAAGCCGTCCGTCCGCCTCGACGCGGCCCCGAACGAGACCGCCGAGGACAAGCGCGCCGAGATCCTGGGCGCCTTCCGTGACAGCTGGGAGACGTACGAGCGCCTGTTTGCGGTAATGGCCCGCGATGAGGCCTACTACCGCCGCGCCGATCCGCTGCGGCACCCGCTCATCTTCTACCTGGGCCATACGGCGTGTTTCTTCGTCAACAAACTGACCTTGGCGGGGCTGGTCGACCGGCGCGTGAATCCGCGGTTCGAATCGATCTTCGCCATCGGCGTCGACGAAATGAGCTGGGACGACCTGGATGATCGCCTCTACGACTGGCCGCCGGTGGCCGAAGTCTTCGCGTACCGGAGCCAGGTCCGCGCGGTGATCGAGCAGGTCATCGCGACGCAGCCCCTGACCCTGCCGATCACCTGGGAAGACCCGTTCTGGCCGGTCCTGATGGGCATCGAGCACGAGCGCATCCACCTCGAGACCAGTTCGGTGCTGATCCGCCAGCTGCCGCTGGACCTGGTGCGGCCGCGTCCGGACTGGCCGGTGTGCCCGGACCGCAGCCCGGCGCCGACGCCGGGCTGGACGGACGTGGCCGGCGGCCTGGTCACCCTGGGCAAGCCGCGCGACCACCATCTCTACGGCTGGGACAACGAGTACGGGCGCGAGGACGTCGCCGTCTCCGCGTTCCGCGCGGGCACGCTGCTGGTCAGCCACGACGAGTTCCGCGCCTTCATGGACGACGGCGGCTACACGGACGAGCGCTGGTGGACCGCCGAGGGCTGGGCCTGGCGACAGTTCCGGCAGGCCACCCATCCCCTGTTCTGGGTGCCGCAAACGGACGGCGGCTGGAACCTGCGCTGCCTGGCCGAGGAGATCCCGCTGCCGGGCAACTGGCCGGTCGAGGTCAACCAGCTCGAGGCGAAGGCGTTCTGCAACTGGAAGGCCGCGCGCGAGGGCCGCCCGATCCGCCTGCCGACCGAGGCCGAATGGTATCGCCTGCTCGACCAGTCCGGACTGCCGGACCGCCTCGACTGGACGGGCGCGCCGGGCAACATCGACCTGGCGGGCTGGGCCTCCTCCACGCCCGTGGATGCGCACATGCACGCCGGCTTCGGCGACCTGCTCGGCAACGTCTGGCAGTGGACCGAGACACCGATCAACGGCTTCACCGGCTTTGCCGTACATCCGCTGTACGACGACTTCTCGACGCCGACCTTCGACGGGAAGCACAACCTGATCAAGGGCGGTTCGTGGATCTCGACCGGCAACGAGGCGACGCGCCACAGCCGGTACGCGTTCCGGCGACACTTCTTCCAGCACGCCGGCTTCCGCTACGTCGACTCGGAGCAAACGGTGATCGTACGCGACGACGTGTACGAGACCGACGAACTGGTCGCGCAATACTGCGAATTCCACTACGGGGAAACGCGCTTCGGCGTGCCCAACTTCGCCGTGCGCTGCGCGGAGATCTGCCGCGACCTGGTCGGGGGCAGCAGGCCGGCGAGGGCCCTGGACCTCGGCTGCGCCACCGGAAGAGCCTCGTTCGAGCTGGCGCGGTTCTGCGACGAGGTGACGGGCATCGACTTCTCGGCCCGCTTCATCCGCGTCTGCCACCAGCTGCAGGAGAACGGGCACATCCGCTACGCCATCCCGGACGAGGGCGAACTGGTGTCGTTCCGTGAGCAGTCGCTGGCCGCGCTCGATCTCGACGCCACGGCCGGCCGCATCGAGTTCCGGCAGGGCGACGCCCACAACCTTAAACCGCAGTTCACGGGCTACGACCTGGTGCTGGCGGCCAATCTCGTCGACCGGCTGTACGACCCGGCGCGATTCCTGGCCGACATCACCGGGCGCGTGCGCGCCGGCGGCCTGCTGGTGATCCTGTCGCCGTACACGTGGCTGGACGAATTCACACCGCGCGACAAGTGGCTGGGCGGAAGAAAGGTCGACGGGGAGAACGTGACGACGCTGGCGGCGCTGCGGGCACATCTGGGCGGGACCTTCGAAGCGGTGGGCGAACCGATGGACGTGCCCTTCGTGATCCGGGAAACGCGACGCAAGCACCAGCACACGGTCAGCCAGCTGACCGCGTGGCGCCGTCGCTGAGGGCCGTTCAGCGCCCGGGCGCCCTGAGCCGCCGGAACAGCCGCCCGAAGAAGACGTTCAGCGCATGGTTACGCGCCAGCGCGGGGAACATCTTGGCGCGCCGCGGGTCCTGGCGGGCCACCGAAGCCTTGAGGACCTTGTCCGTGCCGGCAAGCGAGCGGGCCCGGGCGAAGCAGCGGAACGCCTGGCGTCGGTCACCGGTCTCGATGAGCACGCGACCGAGCGCATATTGCGCGACCGGGTCGCCGGCATCCTGCTCCACGACCCCCCGCGCCAGCCTCTCGGCCGTCACGAGCTTTCCCCGCCCGGTGGCCAGGCAAACAGCCAGCAGGGAACGGCACCGTGGATCGCTCGGCATCTTGCCAAGGGCCAGGCGAAGCGTGAGCTCGGCCTCGCGGATCTTCCCGTCCTCCAGCTGGCGACCGGCCCGCAGGCCCCACTCGCGGACCTGCTCGCGGTCGGCGCTGTCGCGATAGTCCGAGGGCGTGTCGACCTTCTCGGGGGACCAACGTGAGACTGGCGTCATGGCGTGGGGCGGGCTGTATCCTCCGGGCCTGTGCGGCCGGCGGCGCCACGCCATCCTTTCCACTCCGGTTTTCGACCCCGATCCGGGGCAGTTGAGACAAATGCCCGGCCGGCCTCAGGAAAATTCTAAAGAAAATACCTATAAAATTAGCATTGGCAATTGTTTACGGCTCACGAAGACCGATGCTAGTCTCGCACCGTACCCCGCCACGCGGCGCGGGCGTGACACGACACCGGGAGCCGGACATTGAAGCAACCATTTGGACTTCCCAGGCTGTGGGGCCCCTACGAGCAACTGGCGGTCAGGTTCGACCCCCAGTTGCACGCACTGTGGTACCACCTGCGCCCGCGCGGAAGGCCCTGTTTCAACCTGGACCTCCTGGACGAACTGCGCCGGTTCCAGCACCGGGTCGAGCAGGTCAACCTGGGCCCCGGCTCCGACGGCGAGTCCCTGCCCATCCGGTACATGATCCTGGCCAGCGCCGTGCCCGGGGTGTTCAACCTGGGCGGTGACCTGCAGTTGTTTGCCGGGATGATCCGCCAGCGCGATCGCGAAGGACTGTTCCGCTACGCCAAGGCGTGCATCGACGTCCTGTACCCCAACTGCATCAGCTTCGAGCAGCCGCTGACCACGATCACGCTGGTGCAGGGCGACGCACTGGGCGGCGGCTTCGAGGCTGCCATCTCCAGCAACGTGGTCATCGCCGAGGAAAGCGCGAAGTTCGGCCTGCCGGAGGTGCTCTTCAACCTGATCCCGGGCATGGGCGCCTACAGCTTCCTGATCCGACGACTGAGCCCCGACGTCGCCGAGCGCATCATCATGAGCGGCGAGTTGATGACCGCGCGCCGCATGGAGGAACTGGGCCTGGTCGACCTGGTCGTCGAGGACGGCCACGGCGAACAGGCCGTCGAGCACTTCATCCGCCGCCACCAGAAGCAGGGCAACGCGCACAACGCAATGAACCGCGTGCGCCAGGTGATCAACCCGGTCACCTACGAGGAATTGATCACGATCACGAAGATCTGGGTGGATACCGCGCTGCGGCTCAACGAGCGCGACCTGCGGATGATCGAGCACCTTGTGTCGGCGCAGAACCGGCGGCTGCAGCAGCACCGCGAGGAACCGCCCGCCGAGATGGAAGGGCAGGCCTGAGTCCTCAGGCCGTCTGCCGCGCTCCCAGCCCCAGCTTGTCGATGGCCGCCACCACGTCCGCGATCCGCAGCGGCTTGGCCAGGTGCTGGTCCATGCCGGCGTCCAGGCAATTCTGCACGTCGGCCCGGGTGGCCTCGGCAGTCAGCGCCAGGATGGGGATGCGCGCGATCGCGTCGCCGCGCGCACGGATGCGCTCCGCCGCCTCGTAGCCGCTCATCACCGGCATGCGGATGTCCATGAAGACCAGGTCGTAGACGCCCTCGCCCACCATGCGCACGGCTTCCTCGCCGTTCTCGGCGATGTCGACCGCGATGCCGATGCGCCGCGCCAGGTTCCGCACGACCACCTGGTTGAACTTGTTGTCCTCGGCCACCAGCGCGCGCAGGCCGTAGTCAGGCAGCTCGGTCGCCTGGACCACGGGCGCCACGACCGGCGCCGCGCACCGCGTCAGGTTCATCAGCACGGTAAAGGTCGAACCCTTGCCCTCGGTCGACTTGACGAGGATGTCGCCACCCATCATGCGCGCCAGCTGCCGACTGATGGCCAGGCCCAGCCCGGTGCCGCCGTAACGGCGCGTGGTCGAGTTGTCGGCCTGCTCGAACTGCCGGAAGACAGCCCCCAGCCTGTCGGCGGGAATGCCGATGCCGCTGTCGCGGATCTTGAGTTCCACGTTGCAGCCGTCCCCGAAGTCGCCGGCGCGGCAGGTCACGCGCACGCCGCCCCGCTGCGTGAACTTGATGGCGTTGCCGACCAGGTTGAGCGCGATCTGGCGCAGGCGCGTCGGGTCGCCGAGGTAATGCCCGCGAACCGAGGGGTCGATGTCGAGGACCAGATCGATCCCCTGGTTGTCGGCCGACGTGCGCAGCAGCGAATGGATGTCGCCCAGCACCTGTTCCAGGTCGACAGGCACCGACTCGAGCGCCAAGGTGCTGGAGGTGATTTTCGAGTAGTCCAGGATGTCGTTGATGATGTTCAGCAGCGACTCGACCGAACGCGTGATGATGTGCAGGTGCTCGCGCTGCTGCGGGTCCAGGTCGGTCGCGGCCAGCGTCTCGGCCATGCCCAGGACACCGTTCATCGGCGTGCGGATCTCGTGGCTCATCGTCGCCAGGAACTGGTCCTTGGCCTTGTCCGCCAGGCGCGATTGCGCCAGTTCGATCTTCAGTTCGGAAACCTGCGTCAGCCGCCGCAGCACACCCAGGAAGAACACCGGCAGCACGATGATCCCGATGAACAGCCCGATGCCGACGTTCAGGTGCGTGCTCCAGTACTCGTCGAACAGCAGCAGCGAACCGAAACCCAGGCTGCCGGCGACGATGCCCACCTTGAGGAACCGTTCCCCGAAGCGGATGCCGTTGCCGATGATGACCCACAGGATGATCGGGTAGAACGACGCAACCTTGCCGCCGCCCAGATGCATGAAGAAGGTCATGATGCCGAGGTCGGCCAGCAGCGTCACGTAACGACGGCGCGGCCAGCGCAGCGGGTTGCGGCGCACCATCGCGTACCAGGCCGTTGAAAACACCAGGTAGCCGATGATCGTGGCCAGGCCCTCGATGAGCGTCACGCTCTGGTCGAGGCCCTGACGCAGGCCGATGCCGGTGAAGACGAGGAACGAGATGAGGCAGATGGCGACGCGGGCCCGGCTCTGCGCGGCTTCCTCGTCGATGGCGATGTCACGCGTCTCGGGCGATGAGACCATCATGACCCCGGGCGATGGTGTCGAACACAATACTGACCGTTACCGTACGTTTTCGGCACGACCGGGCCCGGGCTTGACCGTAAACAATTGGGAAAAATGATGAATACGCCGTCTCAATGGCTGGGAAAATCCGGTCAGCCGGCCCCGTCGCCGTCCAGTATGGCGCCGGCAGGCACCTCGCGGACGGTCCCGGCGGGCGCCTCGACCCGCACATCGCCCCGGATGACGACCCCCGCCCCGAACCGCACGTCACCGCACACGACCAGGCGCCGGCAGTCCACCAGCGACGGCGGTCCGGCCGGAAAACGCCGTTCGAGGTCGTCGACGAAGCGGTAGAAGGCCGGGTCGAGATCGATCACCGGCGTGGGCAGGGTGCGGCGGGGGTTCGGCACGACCCTCTGGTCGGTCCCGAGCAGGAAGTTGTCCGAGCGCACGCTGAGCAGGTCGCTGGTGTGCTTGATCGGGGCGAAGCGGGTGCGCGGCACGCGCAGCGCGGCGGCGCCGGGGAACGTCTCGATGGCCGCACCCATGGCCGTCTCCAGCTGGTAGACGGCCGGCGAGGCGGGATCGCGCGGGTCCAGCGTCTTGCGGTTGCGGATCATCGGCAGGCGCATGATGCCGCCTTCGCGGCGCAGCAGGTCGTCCAGCGCGCACAGGTCCAGCCACAGCGTGTTCGTGTTGAAGTAGCGGTGGCGGGCGATGTCCTGGAACGCCGCCTCGTCCTGCGGCGGGCACTGCGCCACCTCGCGCAGCAGCAGCTGGCCGTCGCGCCGGCGCGCGAGGTGGCCGCCCTTGCGGTCGGCCTCGGTGCGGTCGGCCACTTCCATGACCAGCGGCGCGGCGCTGCGCACCACATGGCCAAGGATGACCGGGTCGATGGTGGCGCCCAGGTTGTCGGCATTCGAGACGAAAGCCCAGCGGAAGCCGCCGGCCAGCAACCGTTCCAGCAGCCCGCTCGTCTGCAGCGCCGTGTAGAGATCGCCGTGGCCGGGCGGGCACCAGGCCAGGTCCGGATCGGCGGGCCATTCGGCGGGGCGCAGGTCATCGGCACGCACCTTCGGCACCTTGTGCTGCAGGAAGTCGGGCGGCAGGCCGCGGTCGGGCAACATCTGCGCGGCCAGGCACGCCAGCGAGTCCTCGCGCGTGCTGAAACTGTTCATCAGCAGCAGCGGCACGTCCGCGACCTGCGCCTGGCGCGCGATGATGTCCAGGAACGTGAGGCCGTCCTTGATCGTCAGCAGCGACTTCGCGCGCGCCAGCCCCATCCCCGTTCCCAGGCCGCCGTTGAGCTTCAGCATGACCGTCTGCGCCAGTGCCTCGCGCCCGGTTGCGGCCAGCGCGGTCTCGAGTGTGTCGGCATCCGGGACGTCGACAGCCGGCCGCAGGTCCGACTCCGGCAACAGGCCGGTGTGGCCGTCGGCCAGCTGCGCGTAGTAGTGTGCGAACGTGCGGATGGCGATCTCGGGCAGGCCCTCGCGGCGCATCAGCGTTTCGAAGGGGGCGAAGTCGGCGGTCTGGCTCATCGGCACGCTCCGGTCCGGTTCCGGGTGGTTGGTTCCAGCCTATACGGATCGGCGGCAACTGGCGACGCTGAAGTGGCGCCCGCGAGGGCACGGAGGACCCATGCCCTGGCAGGACCCCGACGGACATGAACGGCTGCTCGACCGCTGGCCCGAACAGTCGCCCGACGGCCTGCAGGCCTGGGATGCGGCCGATGAGTACCTGCTGCAGCAGTGGCGCACGGCCGCACTGCCCGCGGGCGCACGCCTCCTTCTGGTCGACGACCACTGGGGCGCCCTGGCCGTGGCGCTGGCGGGCTGCCGGCCCGTGTCCTGGGGCGATTCCCACCTCGGCGCGCTGGCCCTGGCGGCCAACCTGCGCCGAAACGGGCTGCCGGCGGACGCGGCGCCGTTCATCCCCGGCACGGACGACCCGGGCGGGCCCTTCGACGCCGCCCTGCTGCGCCTGCCCAAGGCGCTCGAAGCGCTCCAGGACACCCTCAGGCGCCTGCGCCCGGCCCTGGGCCCCGGAGCCCTTGTCCTGGCCGGCGGGATGATCAAGCACACCCCTACGCGCGCCTGGCGCCTCCTGGAGCAGTACCTCGGGCCGACGCCGACGACCCCCGGCTGGAAGAAGGCCCGCGTTGGTGCAGCCACCTTCACGAACCCCGACCCCGGCCCCGCGCCGGCGGCCGGGACCTACGCCCTGCCCGCCGACGGGCTCGAGGTGCAGGGCGGTCCGGGCGTCTTCGGTGGCGGCCGCCTGGACGGCGGCGCGGCCCTCCTGCTGCGGCACGTGCCGACAACCGACGCGCCCCTGTCCGCGGCGGACCTGGGCTGCGGCGACGGCATCCTGGCCCTGGCGCTGGTGCGACGCTGCCCGCGGGCGACGGTGCTCGCGGTCGACGAGTCCTACCGCGCCGTCGCCTGCACGGCGGCAAACGTGGCGCGCAACTTCCCGGGCGGCGACGCGGCGGCGCGCGTGACCGTGCGCGTGGGCGACGGATTGAACGGAACCCCGCCCGGTTCGCTGGACCTGGTGCTGTGCAACCCCCCGTTCCACCAGGGCCACGCCGTCGCCGACAGCGCCGCCGGCCGCCTGTTCGAACAGGCGCGCGCGGCATTGCGCCCGGGCGGCCGCCTCCTTGTCGTCGGCAACCGGCACCTGGGCCACCACGCGAAGCTGGACCACCTGTTCGGCGGCCACGAACTTGTCGACGGCGATGGGCGCTTCGTGGTGCTGGCCGCCACCCGGCGCGACTGAGCGGCGACCGGCGCGGGAACCGGCAATGCGTAAGGCGCCGGGGGATCCGTCCCCCGGCGCCTGCTTCATCGTCCCGACCGGTTCGCTACTTCTTCAGCGTGCCCTCGACCTCGAGCGCGAACTCGACATCGTTGCCGATCATCAGGCCGCCGCCCTCCATGACCTGGCCGTAGCTGAGGCCGAAGTCCTGGCGATTCAGGACGCCCGTCGCCGAAAAGCCCACGCGCTGCCCGCCCCAGGGATCGGTCGCGGCGCCATTGAACGTCAGGGCCAGCGACACGTCCTTGCTGACGCCGTGCATCGTGAACGTGCCCTTGAGCACACCCTCGGTCTTGCTGCTCATCACCAGGCTGCTCGACTTGAAGGTCATCGTCGGAAACTGCGCGGCGTCGAAGAAGTCGCCGCTCAGCAGGTGCTCGTCGCGCTTCGCGTTGCCGGTGCTGATCGAAGCGACCTTGATCTCGGCGTTGACCGTCGACGCCGCCGGATCCGCCTGGTCGAAGGTGAAGGTGCCGCCGAAGTCGTCGAAAGTGCCCTTCACGTTGCTGATGGTCAGGTGCTTCACCTTGAAGCTGATGGCGCTGTGCGACGTGTCGATGTTGTACTCGGCGGCGACGGCGGGCAGCGCCGCCAGCGCCAGGACCGCCAGGACGACCGGCAGCATCTTCAGGTTCCTAGTCATCGTTCTCAACCTCCAGGAAAGGCTGCCTGGCTTTCACCAGCAACCGGTTCATTTCACGTATTTCCGCGCGGGTCAAATGGCCAAGGGATTCCGTGTGGATGGCCCGCATGGGTTCGTCGAGTCCGGCCAGCAGCGACAGCCCCGTGGTGGTGATCGAGATCCGCACCACGCGACGGTCGGTGTCCGAGCGCAGGCGCGACACCAGGCCGTCCTTCTCGAGGCGGTCCAGCAGGCGCGTCACGTCCGGCTCCCGCGTCACCATGCGCAGGCCGATCTGGCGGCAGGGAAGGCTGCCGTCGGGCTGCCCGCGCAGGATCCGCAGGATGTTGTACTGGGCCGGGCTCAGCCCGTGCGTCTTGAGGAACTGCAGCATCGGTCGGCTGAGAAGCCCCACCGTCCGCTGCAGGTTCAGGTTCAGTTCCTCTTCCGGCGAACTGAACTGCCGCGTCATGCGGAGTTCCTGCCTGAGCGTCATCCTCGCCACCTCCGGCTCCAGTGTGATGCCATTATACGTTCACTCGATATTTGTTGCAACAGTTATTTACAACTGCAGACACCGGGGACTGGCCGCCTGCCGGCCCTACAGTTCACGGCGCAGGGCCGCCACCAGCTTCTCGATGTCGGCCAACGAGTTGTAGGCCTGCAGGGAGACCCGCAGCCAGGCCCTGCCGCCATGAGAGGTGACCGGCACCTCGATCGCGTGGCGCTCGCGCAGCGCCGCGTTGAGCGCGTCCGGGTCTGACGGCGGCAGCGGCACGGCCACCATCTGCGCCAGCCACGGGTCCGGCCGGCACAGGGCGGGCAGGCCGGTCTCGGCGAGCAGCAGGTCGCGCGCCTCGCGGGCCAGCGCCCGGCAGCCGGCCGACACCCGCTCCCAGTCATGGTCGCGCCGGAAGGCCAGCGCCGCGGGCACGGCCAGGCAGGCGGACGGGTCCCGCGTCCCGGTCCAATCGTGCTCGTCGACGAAACGGCTCGGCCCGGGCTTCTCGGCGCGCCACCCCCAGCTGACGACCAGCGGCTCCACCAGTTCCTGGCGGTCGCGACGCACGTGCAGGAACGCGGCGCCCTTGGGCGAGAGCAGCCACTTGTGGCAGTTGCCCGTGTAGAAGTCGGTCCCGAGCGCGTCGAGGTCGAGCGGCACCTGGCCGGGCGCGTGCGCGCCGTCGATGAAGGTGAGGATGTCGCGCTCGCGGGCGCGGCGCACCAGTTCGGCCACAGGCAGGACGACGCCGGTCGGCGAGGTGACGTGGCTGAGCATCAGCACGCGCGTGCGCGGCGTGACGCCGGCCCACACGGCATCGATGACGTCGGCGGGATCGTCCAGCGGCAGCGGCAGCGCGCGGCGCACCAGGCGCGCGCCCGCCTTCTCGCAGACGAAGGTCCAGGTGCGTTCCATGGCGCCGTATTCCTGGTCGGTCGTCAGGACTTCGTCGCCCGCCCGCAGCCGCACCGAGCGCGCGATCACGTTGCCGCCCCAGGTCGCGTTCGGCACGAAGGCCAGGTCGTCGCGCTGCGCGCCCAGGAACGCCGCCAGGTCGGCGCGGGCGGCCGCCATGCGCGCCGGCAGCGTCCGGCCGGTGTGCAGGAAGTCGACCGGCTCGGCCTCCAGTTCGCGCTGAAGGCGCTGGTACTCGTCGAACACGGGCCGCGGGCAGGCGCCGAACGAGCCGTGGTTGAGGAACACCACGTCCGGTCGCAGCAGGAACAGGTCGCGCAGGTCCGCCATCACTACTCCTTGCGGGTCTTCGTCCAGGACCGTGGCCACGGTACCCTGCCCTCCCGCATCCGGCAACCCGATCCCCGCGCCAAGGCAAAGGGCCCGGGTACACGCCCCGGGCCCTTCGATCGCAGCTGTCGACGGGCCGCTACTCCGCGGTCATCGCCTCGAGCTTCAGCAGCTTCTTCCACTCGCTGTCCACATAAGCCTGGCTGGCCTCGAGCAGGTGCTCGTTGCCCGGCTTGAACAGGTGCTTGAACCGGCCCTGCTTCTTCATCCACTCGGCCACCGGAGCGGGGTCCTTCGGCTTGTGGTTGATCGTGTAGACGCCGTTCTCGACCTCGAACAGCGGCCAGAAGTTGTTGTCGGCCGCTTCCTTCGCCAGCTCCATGCCGATGGCCGGGTCGAAGTGCCAGCCCACCGTGCACGGCATGAGGATGTTCAGGAACGCCGGTCCGTCCGCCGCGAGGGCCTTCTCCACCTTGGTGGCCAGGTCCTTCCAGTGGTAGGGCGTGGTCTGGGCCACGTAGGGAATGTTGTGGGCCACGAGGATCTTGGTCAGGTCCTTGCGGTTCTGTTCCTTGCCCTGCTTGACCGAGCCGGCCGGCGCCGTCGAGGTGTGCGCGCCCAGGGGCGTCGCGCTCGAGCGCTGGATGCCGGTGTTCATGTACGCCTCGTTGTCGTAGCAGACGTACAGCATGTTGTGGCCGCGTTCCATGGCGCCGGACAGCGACTGCAGGCCGATGTCGTAGGTGCCGCCGTCGCCGCCGAACGCGATGAAGTTCATCTTCTCGCGCTGCACCGGCAGCTCGCCGTGCTTCTTCAGCGAACGGAACGCGGTCTCGACGCCGCTGATGGTCGCGGCGCAGTTCTCGAACGCGCTGTGGATGAACGAGGTCTTCCACGCCGTGTACGGGAAGATGGTCGTGATGACTTCCATGCACCCGGTGGCGCCGCCCATGACGGTGTCCTTGCCGGCGGTCAGCATGATCTGGCGCAGGATATTCGCGCCCGTGCAGCCCGCGCAGGCCCGGTGGCCCCCGGCCAGGAGGTCTTCGTTCTGGGTCAACTGCTTGAGATTGACAGCCATGTCGTGCCTCCTTTCCTAGAGCCTGACGCCCAACAGGTTGATGTCCGCGATCTCGCCGCCGGCGGCGACCTTCTTCAGGTTCTCGATGACCGTCGCGGCCTGGCGCAGGTCGAAGTCGCGACCGCCGAGGCCGTAGATGTAGCCGTGCACCGGCACCTGCTGGCCGTACATGGCCGAGCGCGTCTCGGTGAACAGCGGGCCGCCCTGGCCGCCGAAGCTGGCCGAGCGGTCGAGTATGCAGACAGCCTTGCGGCCGCCCAGCACCTTCGCCAGGTAGGCGGCGGGGAACGGACGGAACGTGCGCAGCTTCAGCAGGCCGACCTTGACGCCCTTCTCGCGGTACTCGTCGATGACGTCCTTGCAGGTGCCCGCGCTCGAGCCCAGCAACACCATCACCATCTCGGCGTCGTCGAGCTTGTATTCCTCGGCGAAGCCGTAGCGGCGACCGGTCAGGTCGGCGAACTCGTCGCTCACCTGCTGGATGATCGCCGGCGCCTTCTCGTACGCGGCCAGCTGGCTGGTCTTGTGCTCGAAGTAGTAGTCGGTCAGGTCCAGCGGGCCGACGGTGATCGGCTTCTCGGGATTCAGCAGCGTGTACGCGGGATTGTACTTGCCGATGAACTTCCAGGCGGCGTCGTCCGGCAGCATGTACAGCGCGTCGGCCGTGTGGCTGATGATGAAGCCGTCGTAGTTCACCATGACCGGCAGGCGGACATCCATGTGCTCGGCAATGCGCCAGGCCATGATGCTGTTGTCGTACGACTCCTGCGCGTTCTCGCTGAACAGGTGGAGCCAGCCGGCGTCCCGGCCGCCCATCGAGTCGGAGTGGTCGCAATGGATGTTGATGTTGCCGCTCAGCGCGCGATTGACCATCGCCATGCAGATCGGCAGCCGCAGCGACGCGGCGATGTAGACGACCTCCCACATCAGCGCGAAGCCCGCGCTGCTGGTGGCCGTAAACGTGCGGGCGCCGGCGGCGGCGGACCCGATGGCCGCGCTCATCGCCGAGTGCTCGCTCTCGACCAGGATCATCTCGGTCGACGACTCGCCGTTGGCGACGAATTCCGCGTACTTGTGCATCATCTCCGTCTGCGGAGTGATGGGGAACGCTGCGGCGACATGAGGGCGGGCCTGCTTGAAGGCGTAGGCCACCGCTTCATTGCCGGACAGCGCGACGAGTTTCTGTTCCATGCCTCGGTTCCTTTCCGGCCTTCGCCTTATTTCTCTTCCCGGACCATGACGAGGGCAGCCTTGCCCTTCTTCGCGGGCGGGCACTCGTGGGCGCAGATGCCGCAGCCCTTGCAGTGGTCCAGGACGATGCCCTTCATGATGGGCTTGGGGCCGGACGCGTCGATCTCGATGGCGGTGTCCGGACAGTAGATCCAGCAGAACATGCAGTGGATGCAGTTCTCCTCGACGAACCTCGGCACGAACGTGCGCCAGTCGCCGGTCTTGTACGTGGCGGAATTTCCCGCTTCGCGGATGATGCCGCCCTCGTGCAGGTCTTTCGTGCTGATCATGTTCATGCCGACACCAGCTCCTTGTTGGCGCGGTCGATCGCGGCCAGATTGCCGTCGATGACCACCTGCGAAAACTTGCTGCTCAACTGCTCGACCAGCGCGCCCTTGAGTTCGTCCAGGGAGAGCATGTCGTTGACGGCGAGCAACGCGCCGACCATCGGCATGTTCGGGATCGGGCGGCCGATGGTCTCCAGCGCAATGCCGGTGGCGTCGACCGTGTGCACCTTGGCGCCCTTGACGCCGAGCTTCTTGCTCACCGTAGCCGGCGCATCGGTGGTGTTGACCAGGAACACCGTGGTGTCCGAGGTCCCGGCCGTCACGCCCGCCTCCGGGCTGTCCAGCAGGCTCGAGTCCAGCACGATGACGATGCCGGGGTTCTCGATCATGCAATGCCGCCGGATGGGGACGTCGGAGATGCGGGTGAAGCCCCGCATGGGCGCACCGCGCCGTTCCGGACCGTACTCGGGAAATCCCTGACCGTACTTGCCCTTGGTCAGGACAGCCTCGGCCAGGAACATGGCGGCGGTCTTGGCACCCTGGCCGCCGCGGGCGTGCCAGCGGATCTCGACCATCTTACCTGACATGCGCCTGTCTCCTTGTGGTGTGCATTCCTGTCGATCGGTGGCAGTGCGGCGGCTGCGATGGCATTCCATGCGCCGCCGTGGTAGATTCGGCCACCGGACGCGCGAAAGGTAGTGTCGCCGCCAGCGCGAGACAAACCAAAACGCCGTTGAATACGCTCGTTCCGAATTTGAGAATTAACATCAACACAGCGACTTACGGCGACGACAGGCAGGCGATGAACGACACCTCACGCATCATCGAGATGGTGCTCGGCGGGCAGCCGAGCCGCGTTGTGCTGGGGCCGCTCGCCGCACTCGAGCTGTCGCGGTTCATCCCCCAGCCGCCCCCTGTCTACCTGGTCGACGAGGCGGTCGCGCGCCTGCAACCCGCCTGGCTGGCGGCCCTGCAATCGGGCTGCGATCCCGACCGTTCCGGTACGCTGGTGCTGCCGGGCGGCGAGTCGGGCAAGCAGCTCGAACGGCTCGGCCACATCTATGCCTGGCTCGCCGAGCGGGGCGTGCCCCGCGACGGCACCGTTGTCGGCATCGGTGGTGGCGCCCTGCTGGACGTGGCGGGATTCGCAGCGGCCACCTGGCAGCGCGGGGTCGGCTGGGTCAGCGTGCCCACCACGCTGCTGGCGATGATCGACGCGGCGGTCGGCGGCAAGACCGGGATCAACGCCGCGGGCCTGAAGAACCAGGTCGGCGCCTTCCACCCCGCAGCCGGCGTCATGGTCGACTGCGGGTTCCTGGTTTCGCTGCCGCGCGCGGGGTGGCGTGACGGCCTGGCCGAGATGATCAAGGCCGCCGTGATCGGTGATACGGAACTGTTCAGCGCAATGGAAGCCGCGACCGATGGACTGCGCGGGCTGTTCGGCCCCGGCGCCGGCCCCGCGGACGAGGCGGTAGCCGGCGTACTGGGCGCCCTGCCGTGGCGCGACTGGGTGGCGAGCGCGGTCGCCGTCAAGGCCGACATCGTGCGCCGCGACTTCCACGAGCACGGCCCGCGGCGCGCCTTGAACCTCGGACATACGCTCGGCCATGCACTGGAAGCCTGGCGGGCCGGCACGCCGGATCCCCTTTCCCACGGACAGGCGGTGGCGATCGGGATGGCTGTCGTGTTCCGCATCGCCGTCGAGCGCGGCCAGTGCCCCTTGACGGTCGCGGTGCGCGTCAATGAACTGCTCGACGCCTGCGGTCTGCCCACCCGTTGCGCCGCGCCGCCGGTCAATGAACTTGAACGGCTGCTCGCGGCCGACAAGAAACGCCGTGACGGCCGCGTCCGCTGGGTACTGCCACGCGGCCTGCGCCAGCTGGACCTCGACGGCGACGTCGCAACCGCCGACCTGCTTCGGTGGCTCGACTGACCGGCGATCGCCTGCCGAAAACTGCGGCCCGCGTCCTCCCTGCCGGGATGGACGCGGGCCGTTTACGTTCGGATGCCGCGTGGCGGCGCCGGCTACCTGGCCGGGAGTTACGTGACCACAGCTATTTGGCCAGAACCAGCTTGGCCGACACGGTCGCAGCGCCATCGACCAGGCGCAGCAGGTAGACACCGGCGGCCGCGGAACGGCCCGCGTCATCGGCCCCATCCCACGTCGTCTCGTGGCGCCCGGCGGCCAGCGTGTCGTCGACCAGGTGCCGCACCAGGCGTCCCGCCAGGTCGTAGATCGCGATGCGCACGCGCCCGTCGCGAGGCACGTCGTACGAGACCACCGTCCGCGGGTTGAACGGGTTGGGCCGGATGCCGGCCACCGCCAGCACCGACGGCAGCTGCGTCCCCGGGACCGCGGAGATCACCGCGTTCGCCGCAACGCGCTCGCTGAAACCGCCGGCGTGCCCGCCGTTGTCGACAGCCGACACGACGAAGTACCAGGGACCGGCGGGCGGCGTCTCGATCCACTGCGTGGCCGGGTGGTTGACCACCGACATCATCTTGTCGGCTGAGGGCACGAACGCCGCTGCCGTATCGCGGTAGACCACGTAGTGATGGATGTCCGCCACGACCGACGCGTCCCAGTGCAGCCGCACCTGGCCCCCGCCCAGCGCAACGACGGCAGCGCCGGTCACGGCCGCAGGCGCCACCTGGAGGGCGTCCGGCCCGCCGTGCACGCCGATATCGGCCCGGGAACCGTCCGGATCCAGGCAGGAGGCGTCGGGTTCGCCGCGGTCAAGGCAGGGCGAATGCTGGCCGAGGGCGCAGTCGCCCGGGGCCGCCGCCAGCAGGGGATCGCGGCTCAGGTCATGGAGGCCGGGGAGCGAGCCCGCTGTATAGTCGCCCCCGGTGTTGTTCCACAGGTTGTTCCAGTCGGCGACCATGCCGCTGCCTACGGCCGCCAGCCCGCCGCCGACGTTGCGCACGACAAGGTTGTTGCGGATCCTCATCGCGGTCGAGGTCATCGCCAGCATGCCGCCCACCGAACCGCCCGTGTTCCCGTCGATCAGGCAGTTCTCGATCTCGCCGCCCAGGCCGAAGCCGACCAGGCCGCCGCCCAGGCTCGGCGCGCGGTTCGCGCGCAGGATCGAATTGCGGACATGCACGACCGTGCCGTCCAGTTCGCAGCCGCCGCCGTTGCCGAGCGCGGTGGTGTTGCGCTCAACCAGTACCCGGGCCAGGGTCAAGGTCCCGCCCGCGGCGCCCACCGCGCCACCACCGCTGCGCGCCCGGTTGCCCTGCAGGCTCACATCGGCCAGCGTCGCCGCACCGCCGCTCAGGTAAACGGCGCCGCCCCGGTAGCACGAACCGTTGCCGGTCAGTGAACCGCCGCTGATGTCGAGCTGCGCCGACTGGCCGTAGACCGCGGCGCCGAGGAATCCGTCGGTGCTGTCGGCGCAGGCGTTGCCGGTGAAGGTGCAGCCGACCACGGCGACCGTCGCGCCGATGGCGCTGATCGCGCCGCCGCGCGTCGCCCGGTTGCCGCTGAAGGTGCAGGATTCCACACGCGACTGGCCGCCGACCACGCAGATCGCGCCGCCGTAGCCGACGTTCGCGCCGAGCGAGGCGCGGTTGTTGCGGAACTCGCAGTTCGTGATCGTCGGCGAGGCGTCCTGGATAAAGACGGCGCCCCCGTGCTGGCCGGGCACCGGCGAGGACCCGTTGCCGCCATAGCAGCTCTCGAACACGAAGTTGTCGACCGACGAGAACGTCCCCGCGCCTTCGTTGAAGCGCAGCGCGGTGTTGCCGCACTGCACGCGGGTCGGGTAGCTTGCGCGGTCCTGGACCGTGAACGACGGGTTCCAGCTGCCGCGCAGGCGCACGGTCGAGCTGACGCTGATCCTCGACGTGTAATCGCCGCCGGCAACCAGGACCGTATCCTGGCCGGAACAGGCGGCCACCGCATCGGCGATCGAATGCGCCGCCGTCGCAGGCGAAGTGTAAGGGGCCGTGTTGTTGCCCGCGGCGCTGACATAACGCGTGGCGTGGCCGACGATCTCCAGCGGGTGCGGCGCGAACCTGAACCCGTAGCGCGTGCCGTTCGACGAGCTGATCAGCATCCGCGCGGCAGTAGCCGAATGGTTGGGGACCAGCCAGTTGTAGGCACCGGTATTGGGGATGCCGGCGGCGATCACGGTATCGCTGCACTCCCCGTCCCAGCCCAGCCGCAGGTCGACCGTCGAAGTGCCGATGCCGGTGGTCGTCCAGGTCACGGGAACCACCGTACCGGCCGTCAGCGGCGTGGTCCCGAACTGCGGGGAAAACGTGAATGCCGTCGTCGGCGATGCACACGTCAGCTGGGTGACACTGTTGCCGGTCAGGGCCGCGCCGTACTGGATCCAGGCGTAGCCCGACTCGCCGAACCCGGGTCCCCAGCTGTTCTTGATCCGCCAGGCGCCGACGCCGCCGCACGCGCGGTCGTCGTAACCGACGATCAGGACCAGATGGTTCACCGTGCTGCCCGGCGCATCGAAACAACCGGTCACATAGGCCTGCAGGGCGTCGCTGCCGTCGATGCCGGTGCACACCGGGCCGTCCAACAGGGCGGTCTTGATCTGCGTCACGTCGTTCGCGATGTACCGCCAGCCCGAGATCCACCCGAATTTCAGGAACTGGTTCTGCAGGCACGGCGCTGCCGGGGGGTCGTTCGCCAGGTACGGGTGGCAATCCTCGAGGGCGGCGCCCGTCGTCTGGAAGATGTTGTAGGCGGCCGAGGCCCAGCCGCCGCCGCAGCCCGCGCCGTAGGTGTTGCACGAGACGACCTGCTGCTCGGAGAAGTCCAGCGATGCGCCGTACCTGATGAGCATGTGCGACTCGAGCTCCGCCGTCGCGGCGAAGGCCCAGCAACTCCCGCAGGTGCTCTGGTTACGCACGGGCGTCACGCCGCCCTGGTCGACCCAGCTGAAGCTGGACGGCAGCGCCTTGTCGACGGGCAGGATGACCAGGTGCTTGTCGAGTTCCTGCTGGTAGCCCGGCGGCGGCACGAACCCGTTCAGCGACCGGCGCTGTTCGGCGGTCAGCGTCGATGTGAAGTGGTCGTCGACGCTGAAGGACCACCCGTTGTCCCGGATCTGGTCGCGCAGTGCGTCGATATCGACAGGGCCTGCAGCCAGGGCCGGCGCAAAGGCGCCGAGGGCCAGGATGAGCAGCAGGGCCGAAACAGGGAGGGCCAGCGGGCGAAGGGCATGCGGCATCTGGGCTTCCTTTCGCGCCGGCCGGGCGGCGCGCGCAGGCACACGGTGGCCGCTCCCTCGGGGAACGACACGGCCACTCCTTCATCAGACGGATTGACGTTTGATCATACCATACCGTCAAAAGGGGTGTCATCCGCAAAGCTGCGGATGACGCAACCTGTTGTCAATATGACGATACCGGGTCGATGTCCAGCATCGCATCGACGCCCGGGAACGACTCCGCGAGCGAGCGCAGGCAGCCCGCCAGCCATTCCTTCTGGCGCACGGTGAGGTCCCCCTTGACGAGGATCTGGAACCGGTACCGGTCCATCAGGCGCTCGAAGACGGCCGGGGCCGGCCCCAGCAGCGTCACCGCACCACCGGCGAAGCCTTCGCGAAGCGCGCCGGCCAGGGCGGCCGCGGCGCCGGCCGCATCGGCCTGCCGCCGCGCCGCGATCCCGATGCGTGCCAGCCGGCGGTGCGGCGGATACCCCAACTGGCGGCGCATGTCGAGTTCGGTGGCGGCGAACGCCGCGAAATCGTGCGCCGCGACGGCCAGGATGACCGGATGCTCCGGCTGCCACGTCTGCAGCAGCACCCTGCCGGCCGCGGTGCGCCCGGCCCGCCCGGCCACCTGGGACAGCAACTGGAAGGAGCGCTCGGCGGCGCGGAAGTCGGGCATGCCCAGTCCGTCGTCCGCGGCCAGGACGCCGACCAGCGAGACGCCCGGGAAGTGATGGCCCTTCGCCACCATCTGCGTGCCGAGCAGGATGTCGGCCTCGCCGCGCGCGAACGCCCCGAGGATGCGGTGGTGGCTGTCGCGCCCGGTGGTCGTGTCGCGATCAAGGCGCAGCAGGCGTGCCTGCGGGAAGCGCCCCTGCAACTGCAGCTCGATGCGCTCGGTGCCCGCGCCCGAGGGCAGGAACGTGGCGTGCCCGCACGACTCGCACGACGACGGCACCGGGCGCATGTGGCCGCAGTAATGGCAGAGCAGGCGACGCGGGCGCAGGTGGTACGTGACGGCGATGTCGCAATCGGGGCAGGCAGCCGCAGCGCCGCAGGCCGCGCACTGCAGCGACCGCGCGAAACCGCGGCGATTGTAGAAGATGATCGCCTGCTCGCCGCGCCCGAGCGCTTCTTCGAGCGCCTGTTCGAGCGCCGGCGACAGGCCGTCGGTCGCCGTGCCGCCGCGCACGTCGATGACCTCGATCGTGGGCATCGGAGCACCCAGGCGCTCGGGCAGTTCCCACAACCCGTAGCGGCCGGCGCGGGCGTTGGCGAGCGACTCGAGATCGGGGGTCGCCGAACCCAGGACCACCAGCGCGCCGCACTCGCGCCCCCGCACGAGCGCCGCGTGGCGGGCATGGTACCGCGGCTTCTCGTCCTGCTTGTACGAGGTCTCGTGCTCTTCGTCGACGACGATCAGGCCGAGGTCGCCGACCGGCGCGAACAGCGCCGAGCGCGGGCCGACGACGACGCGCGTCTCTCCCCTGGCCGCCTGCTCGTGCACGCGGCAACGCTGGCCGGCCGAAAGCCCGCTGTGGATCGCCGCCACGCGGTCGCCGAACCGCGCGGCGATCCGCGACAGTGTCTGGGGCGTCAGCGCGATCTCCGGCAACAGGAACAGCGCGCCCCGCCCGGCCTCAAGCGCCGCGGCGATCAGCGTCAGGTAGACCTCGGTCTTTCCGCTGCCGGTCACCCCGTGCAGGAGCATGGCCGAAAAGGTGCGCTCCGCCAGTCGCCGGCGGCCATCCTCAACCGCCACGACCTGGGCAGGCGTCAGCGCGGTGATCGCTGCGTCGACCGACGGGTAGCGCGCCGGGGCGGCGCGGCCGCCCTTGCCCAGGGCGGTGCCCGGGGCGGGCGGATGGAACAGCGGCAGGACTTCGCCGAGCGGCAACGCGTAGTACGCAGCGATCCAGTCCGCGAGTCGCCGACGTTCACCGTCGATGCGGTACTCGCGGGGCAGCACGCGCGTGATGTCCCGCAGGCGCCGGGGGGCTCCCGCAGCGGGTTCGCCGTCGGCTTCGTCGAGCGGCGCGGCAGGCTCGGTGGCCAGGACCACCAGGCCGGAAACGCTTCGCCGCCGGCCGAACACGACCTCGACCAGGTCGCCCGCGGTGGCGACGCGAGCCTCCTCCGCATCCCCCGGCAGGTGCAGATAGGTGAAGGTCTGCGGCAACGGCACCGGCAGCGCCACCTCCAGGCGCTGCACCGACCGCGGCCCGGCGGCCTTCTCGCTGTCCCTGACCGCCGCCATTGCGCCGCTCCCTTTGGTCGTCCTGTCTTCGGGGGCGGTATGGTAGCGCGCCGGGGCGCGGGCGTCCATCGCCGGCCCCGGGGACGCGAAAGCCCGATGATCGACGACCATCGGGCCTTCTGCCGTTTCCCGTCGGACGGAGCTACTCGTGCGCCACGCCGAGGATGGACTGCACCAGGTCGATCACCTTCTGCGGACTGAACGGTTTGGTCACGTACTCGGCCGCGCCGGCGGCCTCGCCGGCCTCGCGATCCTCGCGGGTCGAGCGCGCGGTCAGCAGGATGACCGGGATGTGTTTCGTGCGCTGGTTCTGCTTCAGCTGACGGCAGGCCTCGATGCCGCCGCAGCCGGGCATCATCACGTCCATGATGATCAGGTCCGGTGACTCGCTGGCCGCCATGGCCATGGCTTCCTCGCCATCCTGCGCCACCAGGACATCGAAGCCCTCGGCATGCAGGCTGAAATCGAGAATGTGGCGGATGTTGTGTTCGTCGTCGGCAATCAGGATCCTGCGCACGTCAGCGGCCTCCTAGCCAGCGTTACCATGTTCGGTACCATATCGGCAGTTGCGGCACGGCATTAAGCCCAGAGATCGACCGGCACCCGTCACCCGCGGATCGAGACCATGCCTTCCCGGTCCAGCAGGGGGCGCCGCAGGTCCTGCCCGTCGCAACCGTCGGCCTGAAGGGCCAGAATACGGTCCCGCCGCGCCTCCACTTCCTCCAGGAACACCGGCAGCAGGCGCGGGCAATAGCAGCGCCCGGACTGCTCCGACAGCTCCCTGACGGACTGGTCCAGGGTCCAGGCGCCCCGCCACGGCCGGCGGCTGAGCAGCGCGGCCAGCGTGTCGGTCAGGCGCAACAGACGCGCACCGGCCGGGATCGCCTCTCCAGCCAGCCCGGTCGGATACCCGCTGCCGTCGATGTTCTCGTGGTGGTGACCGATGATCCGCAGCACCAGCGCGTCAACCGCCAGCGGGGCCAGGATCTCGAGACCGGCCGCCACATGCCCCTGCACCAGACGCTCTTCGTCGCGGTCGAGCCGGCCTGCACGTGCCAACAGCTGCGGCGGCACGCGGCTAAGCCCGACGTCGTAGTTCACCAGTGCGAAGGCCAGCGCCGCCAGTTCCTGACGTTCGAAGGCCGAGCGGCGAGCCGTGGCCAGGCAGATCTCGCGACACAGGCCGTGCAGGCTCTCGCGCCGTGGCTGCCCGACGGTCGTCATCGCGCGCAGCGCGAGGCGGACCCGCTGCAGTTCGAGGCCCTCGTCGTGCCACGCCGCGTAGCGGGTCAGCAGCCCGGCCAATCGCGGCGCCAGCCCTTCGAGCAGCAGCCGGTCGTCATCGTCCAGCGAGCTGCCGTCGACCTTGTTGTTGACCGTCACCACCCCGACGCACCGCTCACCGTCGCGCAGCGGCACGCACAGGAGGGACGGGGTCGTGTAGCGGGGCTCGTTCACGTCGCGCAGGGCGGCCGCATCGGTCGTCACGTCTTCGACGAGCAGCGTGCCGCCGGTAGCCCATGCCCGCCCCGCGAATCCCGCGCCGCGCCGCAGGCGCGTCCCCTGCACCACGGTCCCAGGCAGGCCGACGGCCGCGCGGATCACCAGTGCCTGGTCCTCGTCATCGGGTAGCATCAGCGCTGCGGACTGGACACCGAGGCTCTCGACCACCCAGTGCATCAGGCGCTGCAGGAATTCCCCGGGCTCGAGCCCGCCGGCGGCGGTATTCCCGCCCTCGCGATTGAGCACAACCGGTGCGCGGCGCGGCAGCAGCACAGTGAACCGCGTGCCCCGCGGTTCGACGTTCTCCGCCCAGATGCGCCCGTCGTGGTGCTGCACGATGTCGTGGCAGATCGTCAGCCCGACTCCCTGGCCGCTGTGCATGCGCGTGGCCGAGCCGTCGACCTGGAAGAACGACTGGAAGATCTCGCCCAGGTGGTCGTCGGGAACGCCGATGCCCGTGTCCTCGACGACGACGCGCGCGGCCGTTCCCGACTCGCCGACCGTCACCCGGACCGTGCCGCCGGCCGGGGTAAACTTGATCGCGTTGTCCAGCAGGTGGTCGAACAGCTGGCGCAGGAGCACATGGTCGGCCGACAGAGGGACGGGTGAATCGCCGGTCTCGATCACGAGTTGCAGGTCCTGCGAAGCGGCGCGCGGCAGCCAGCCCTCGGCCTGCCGCCGGATGAGGTGGGCCAGGTCAACCTCGGACGTGTTCAACGCCGGGCGCCCCTGCTCCATGCTGTTGATCTCGAGGATGTCGCTGATCACGCCGCTCAGGCGCTGGCTCTCGCTGTGGATAACGCCCAGGAACTCCGTCAGCGCGTCGCCCGACAGGTTGCCGAGGTTGGACTGCAGCAACTCGCTGTAGGCCGAGATCGAGGTCAGCGGCGTGCGCAGTTCGTGGCTCACGTTGGCGACGAAATTGCGCTTCATCTTCGCGAGGCTGTCAAGGCGACGCGAGGCGATCGAGAGTTCGGCATTGCGCTCGGCCAGGCGTTCATAGATCCCCGCCGCCTCCAGCGCCGTGGCGGCCTGGCGCACGAGGAATTCCAACAGCCGGATACCTTCGGGGTCGGGCACACGGCCGTCGACCGGCTTGTCCAGGCTCAGGAAGCCCAACCTCTCGCCGGACGACGCCACCAACGGAGCGATCAACTCGAGTCCTGCGGTCCAGGGCCCTGCCGACGGCGCCGGCGAGTGACGGTCCCCGCTGCCCGCGTCCGCCGGCACGAGAAAGCAGTCGGAGTAGCGGCGCGACGGCGCCGCCAGTTCCGCGAAATCCTCGCTCGAAAGCGGGACCGCCGTCAGCACGGCGACTTCCTGCGGAGCGTGTCCGACGAACGCCCGCGGCACGAATGCATCGACAGCATCGTCCCACAGGCTCAACCGGACGCGACCGAAGCCGCCCAGTTCGGCAGCCGCCGCCACGATGCCCTCGGCCAGCTCCGCGCGACCCCGGGTGGCGCTGAGCCGGTTCGCCGACGCCAGTATGCGTTCGAGCATCCGCACCCGCGCACGCGCGGGATCGGGCACCGGTTCCACGATTTCACGCAGGTCGACCTCGGGCAGGGAGATTTCCGCGCTCGCTGCGGCCTGGACGTCGGCCTCCAGTGCCCGCAACAGGCGGCGGTGCATCCAACCGGTCACGGCCAGGATGAGTCCGCCGGCAAAAGCCAGCCACATCGCGCGCAGGGCGACACCGAGCAACACGGCCGCAACCGCCAGCATGGCCAGCGGGCCGACGAGGCGTTGCACGGCGCGCACGGGGTTCATCAGCGGCCTTCCTGCACCTGTCCCGACCTGGCGGTGAGCATGCGGCCCACGCGGTCGACGAGCTTGGCGATCACGAATGGCTTGCGCATGAACAAGTCGGCGCCGGCTTCCTTCATGCGACCCCGCGTCTCCTCGTCCGCGCGCGCCGACAGGGCCACGATGAGCGTGCCGTTCTGCAGCCGATTGCGGCGGATCAGGCGCGTGGCATCGACGCCGTCCAGCCGCGGCATCATGATGTCCATGATGACGACGTCGGGCTGGAACGAGGCGATCTTGTTCATGCAATCGATGCCGTCGTGGGCATTGGCCACCTCGTAGCCTTCGGCCACGAAGGTCTGTGCGAGCAGCGTGGCGATCGGCTTCTCGTCGTCGACGATCAGGATGCGCGGACGGGGCGGCATTGGGCTCCTCCGGGTTCGTTTCAGGTTCGCGGCGCTGTCGCGCCATCGGGATCCACCAGGGTGGCGAAGATCTCCACCACGTTTGCGTCGAATTGCGTGCCGGCGTGCCCGCGGATCTCCGCCAGCGCCGCCGCGTGGTCCAACCCGCTCCGATAGGGCCGATCCTTCGTCAGCGAGAACCAGGCGTCGATGACCGCCAGCACGCGGGCCCCCAGCGGGATCCGCTCGCCGACCAGGCCGTCGGGGTGCCCGGTGCCGTCCATGCGTTCATGATGGTGACGAATGAAGCCGCGCACGGCCGGATCCTGCACCAGCGGGGCGACCAGTTCGCAGCCCTGCTCGACATGACGGTCAACCTCGTCCCGCTCGTCCCAGCTGAGCGGGGCCGCGCCGAGCACGATCTCGTCTTCAACCCGCGCCATGCCGGCATCGTGCAGCGTCGCCGCGTACAGCAGTCGTCGCGTATCGGCCGGGCCGAGTCCCAGCGCGCGCGCCAGTTTCGCGGTCAGGTGCAGGGCCTCGGGCGTCGAGGTGGGAATACCGGTGCGGCGCGTCTGCAGCAACACCTGCAGCGCCTCCAGCACGCGCGCCTCCTGGCCCTCGAGATGGCGCAGCGCCGTCGCGACAATGCGCGTCAGCACTTCGAGCTGGTGACGCTCCGATTCGCCGTAGCCCGCTTCGCCGGCGCGCCGGGCGGCGACGACCAGGCCGAGGGGCTCCTCCCCGTAGACGAGCGGGCAGTAAAGGCGATCCCCGCGGCCCGCCCACGGGCCCGCCAGGGCGTCACCGGCCACGACCGCCGGTTCGGCCTGCGCGCGGCCGTCCAGCAGGAAGCGCTGCCATCCCCCGGTGAGGATCACCGGTTGCAGCCGGCGCGCATCCGGCGGCAGGCCCATCGACCCGACCGGCACGAGCGCACCGTGGTCATCGACGAGCAGCAACACTACGGACGGCGACCCGGTCAGCTCGCCGATCGCCCGCAGCACCACCGAGATCACCTGCGAGGCCCTCTCCGGCGCCACATCCAGCGCGGTTCCCTGCGGCAACTGCGACAGCTCACCCAGTTCCTTCGGCACCAGGAAGCGGAACTCGCTGCCGCCCTGGGGCAGGCGCCGCGCCTCGATGTGCCCGCCGTGAAGTTGCACGATGTGGCGGGCGATGCTCAGTCCAAGCCCCGTGCCTTCCGCCTGCTGCGCCGCGCCCTCGGCGCGGTAGAACTCGCGGAAGATGCGGCGGATATCCTCGCTGGGGATCCCGGGGCCGTCGTCCTGCACGCTCACCACGACCGACGATTCCTCCTCGGTCAGCGCGATGCGGATGTGACCGCCGGGCGGGGTGTATTTGACCGCGTTGCCAAGCAGGTTCACGATGACCTGCCGGATGAGATCGGCATCGACCTCGGCGCGCGGCAGGTACTCCGGCGCATCGACCACCACTGAAAGATGCCGCGCCACGGCAACCGGGGCGAGCGCGCGCACGGCCTCGTGGACCAGGTCCGTCATCATCACCGGCGCCAGCGTCATCAACTGGGGGCCGAACTCGACGCGCGTGAAGTCGAGGATGCGGTCGACCATGCGCAGCAGCCGCGCCGCTTCCGAGCGGATGACGCCAAGGAACTCGACCGACTGCGGAAATGCCTCGTTGCCCGGTTGCCCGAGCAACACCTCGGTATAGGCGGTGATCGCCGTGAGCGGCGCCTTGAAGTCGTGGCTGGCCATGGCCACGAACCGCCCCTGCAGGCGGTTGAGCCGGCCAAGCGCATGGTTCTCGCCCGCCAGCCGCACGACCTCCGACTGCAGGGCGGACAGCGTCGCCAACGCGCTCAGGGCCGCCGATGCCGATGCCGCCACCGGGTACAGGGCCGCACGGCGCGCCGCCTCGGCTTCCTGACCGCACGGGCCGGCGAGGGCCAGCGCCAGCGCGACCTGCCCCGAGGGACCGATCACCGGCATCAACGTCACGGTGCCGTCGACCGGGGCCTGCGCCCACGCGCCACGCCCCGCGAGCGCCGGCTGCAGCAGCACCCAGCCCCCGGCCGGACTGCACCAGCGCGGGTCCGCGGCACCGGGACCGGCCGCGACACACCACGGCGCGCCGCCGTCCCAGGCGGCGTCGAGCATCGGGGCCAGTGTGGAGTCGACCGCGACGGCGGCACCGGTGTTTCCCGCCACCGTGCGCAATGCCTCGAGGGCCGCTTCCATCGTCCCGACCACCGCCGAAGTCTCGCCCGCCAGCGACAGGCGCGACCAGAAGACGCCGACCGGGTCGATCTCCCGCGCGCGTTCGGTCGAACGGTGAATGACGGTGTGCATACGTCCCCGCCTTAACTGCGCGTTTGGGGTTCGAGGTCGTCGCCAGTCGCCGTCGGGACCACGGTCCCGGTGACGGCGCTGCCGGACATGATCAATTCGGGGTCGCTTCCGCGCTGGCGGCGTTCGCGCACGACCACGCTGCGCGGTGTCGCCTTGCCGTAGCGCTTCAACTCGGCCAGCGTGTCGCTCAACTCGGCCGGGTGCGCGAATCGCCCCTGCACGCCGGGGATGAGGGCGACCGTCAGCGAGATCAGCGGGAAACGCTCGCGCGCGCCGGCACGATTCTCGACTTCCAGCCAGCCCCGCTGCGCGTCCTCGGCGTCGTGCAGCGCCACGACGCCGGCATCGAAATCCTCGATGATGCGCCGCGAGAGCGTGTCACAGGCCGTCGTGCCTGTGGCCAGGACGAAGTCGTCGCCGCCGACGTGGCCGATGAAGTCGCCGCCGACGCCGTACTTGTGCGCGCACGCCACCAGGACGCCGGCCAGGAACGAGATGGCGCGATCGCCCCGCGAGTACCCGTAGTGGTCGTTGAAGCTCTTGAAGCGGTCGATGTCGATGTACATCAGGGCGAAGTCCGTGCCGGCGGTCAGCCGCGACTGGACTTCCCGTTCGATGGCGAGATTGCCCGGCAGTCCGGTCAGGGGATTGGCTTCGCGCTCGCGCCGGGTGGCTTCGAGCAGGTTGGTCACCCGCAGAAGCAACTCTTCGTGATTGAAGGGCTTGACGATGTAGTCGTTCGCGCCGCCCTTCAGCCCGGTCACCTTGTCGACCGAATCGCTCTTGGCTGTCAGCATGATGACCGGCAGGCGCGCGGTCTCGAACCCGGCACGAATGATCTCCAGGACGGAAAATCCGTCCCTGCGGGGCATCATGACGTCCAGAAGGACCAGGTCCGGTCGAAAGCTGGCCACGGCTTGCCAGGCGGCCTCGCCGTCTTCAGCCAGGCCGACCTCGTAACCGTCCTGCTCGAGCAGGAACTGCAGGATCCGGCGGATGTGCGGTTCGTCATCCGCAACCAGAATCCGGGCTTTGGCGACCATTCTCGATCCCCCGACTGATAGGCACGGCGTGAACGGTCCCTGGGCGGGAACCGTCTTCCGCCCGACGGAACGCAAAGCTCATGCCATCAGGTCAAGTCGGTCCGGAGGAAGGCGGAAGGGCCGGCAGGATCAGGAAGGGGACCCTTCGCGCCAGGAAGCCAGCGGGGCGCGGGCGAAGCTGTCGAGATTCAGGGCGTCACGGCGGCCGGCGGCCAGGTGGCACCAGCCCGCGTAGGCGATCATCGCCGCGTTGTCGGTGCAATACACCCGCTCGGGCGGCACGAAATGCAGGCCGCGCCTGGCTGCTTCGGCGGCCACGCGCTCGCGCAACCGTCCGTTCGCAGCCACGCCCCCGGCCACATAGACTGCGCGCGCATGCTTGCGGCGGGCAGCCTGGAACAACCGGTGGCAGAGCACATCGGCGATGGCTTCCTGGGCTTCGTAGCAGACGTCCGCGATCGTCTGTTCGTCGAGCGGGCGCGGCAATTCCTCGACGACCGTGCGCACTGCGGTCTTCAGGCCGCTGAAGCTGAACACCGTGCGCTGGTCGGCCAGCAGGGGGCGCGGAAAGCGGAAACGGCCGGGTGTCCCCCGCTTCGCCGCAGCGTCAATGTGCGGCCCGCCGGGATACGGCAGGCCCAGCAGCTTGGCTGTCTTGTCGAAGGCCTCGCCGGCGGCGTCGTCCAGCGTGCCGCCCAAGCGTTCGTACACGCCGACTTCCGGCATGTGCACGACTTCGGTGTGGCCGCCCGAGACAATGAGGACGGTGGCCGGCAGCACCAGTTCGGCCGTCAGTGCGTTGGCCAGGATGTGGCCCTCGAGGTGGTGTACCCCGACGAGCGGAAGGTCGGCTGCGAAACAGATCGCCTTGGCGGTCGACAGCCCGACCAGGAGCGCCCCCAGCAGGCCGGGGCCGGCCGTGACCGCGACACCGTCGAGGTCGGCCAGCCGCAACTGCTGCTGTTTCATCAGCAGGTCCACCATCGGCAGCAGGTTCACCAGGTGGGCCCGGCTGGCCAGCTCGGGCACGACGCCGCCGAACACGCCATGGAGGTCGACCTGCGAACTGAGCAGGTTGGCGGCCACGCCCCGCTCACTGTCGTAGAGCGCCACCGACGTGTCGTCGCACGACGTCTCGATGCCCAGGACCCTCACCGCGCGGCCTCCGGGGGCGCCGATGGCCACAGGCGCTCGCGCAGCGCGGCATCGCTGCTCGCCTCACGCTCCATCGCCAACCACTGCGGGCCGATCGCGGCGGCGACCTCGCGAACGAGCACGCCGCGACTGGACATCTCGCGCGCCGCTGCCGTCCCGGCCAGCCCGTGCACGTAGCAGCCCAGCAGGGCCGCCTCGCGGGCGCCGAGCCCCTGCGCCAGCAGGCCGCCGATGAGCCCGGCCAGCACGTCGCCCGAGCCGCCGCGCGCCAGCGCATCATCCCCGCTCGCGTTCACGTACACGCCCTCGCCGGGCACGCCGATGACCGCCGGCGAGCCCTTCAGCACGACGACGCAGCCCCAGCGGTCGGCCGCCTCGGCCGCCAGTTCGAGCCGACGTGCCGCAACATCAGCGGTCGACATGCCCAGCAGTCGCGCGAACTCGCCCGGGTGCGGCGTCAGCACGACCTCGCGCGAAGCGAAGGCCGGCGCCCGGCCGCCGCGCGCCAGCGCATTGAGCCCGTCGGCGTCCAGCACGAGCGGCTTCGCCAATCCCGGCAGCAGGTCGCGCACCCAGGCATCGGTCGTCGGGTCGTCCCCGAGTCCCGGGCCGATCACGACCGCATCGGCGCCCGCCACAAGGCCGGCGACCTCGTCGGCAACCGGCGCCGCCAGCGTCCCGGCAGCGGTCTCGGGCCACGCGCGGATCAGCGCTTCGGGCAGCGCAACACGCAGCGGGACTTCGAGGCCAGCCGGGGCCACCAGCGTCAGCAGCCCGATCCCCGAACGTAACCCGCCGAGGCCGGCCAGATGCGCGGCGCCGCCGTAGGCGCGTGAGCCGGCCAGGACCAGAAGCCGCCCGCACTGGCCCTTGTGCACGTAAGTCGGGCGCGGCGGCAGCAGTCCCAGGTAGTCGCCGCGCTTGAGCCAGTGCCAGGGCCCGGCCTGGCGTTCGCAAAGGCCGGAATCGAAGCCGATGTCGGCGACCTCGACCTGTCCCGAGTAGTCGCGCCCGGGCGGAAGCAGCAGCCCCAGCTTGGGCAGGCCGAGGGTGACGGTCAGGTCGGCGGCCACGGCGACCGGGTCGACGCGGCCGTCGTCGCCCGACACGCCCGAAGGGATGTCGATGGCGAGGGTGGGAACGGCGCTGTCGTTCATCACCCGCAGCAGGTTCGCCAGGTCCGCGGGCAACGGCAGGCGCGCCCCGGTGCCCAGCACCGCATCGATGGCGATGGCGCAACCGGACGCCAACTCGCGATAGACGTCGGGCCAGTCGTCCGGCCGCGGCGCCACGACCTCGACGCCTTCCGGCAGCCGCTCGAGGTTCGCGCGCGCATCAGCGGACAATTCCTTCGGCCCGGCCAGCAGCATCACGACGACAGGCGCGCCCTCCTCGGCCAGCATTCGCGCGACGACCAGGCCGTCGCCGCCGTTGTTGCCGCGGCCACAGACGACCAGGACGGCATCGTCAGGCTGTTCATGTCCGCCCGCGTCGTCACACTCAGGATCGCCGCAGCCCTCGGGGCCGCAGCCGCACGGATGGCCCTGATCATGATCATGAGCGTGGTCGTGACCATGCCCCCCGCCGGCGTGCTCGGACAGGAATTCCAGCGCGTAATCGGCCACCACACGGCCCGCGCGCTCCATCAGTTCCAGCGAGGGCACGCCCCCGTCGATGGTCGCGCGGTCGATCGCCGCCATCTGCTTCGCGGTGCACACCCTCATGATTGGGCCTTTCCATCGATCGCCGTTCCGTTCAGGCGCGCCAGCACATCCAGCAGCTGCAGCAGGTCGTCGACCACATCGTCCGGCTCGGGTCCCTGCCCGGCCACCTTGTCGGCGTACTGCGAGTAGAGGTCGCCGTAGCGCGCATAGACCGTGTGCAGGCCGGCGTTGCGGCCGCCCAGGATGTCGCGCTCCTTCCAGTCGCCGATCACGATCGCGCGGTCGGCCGAAACGCCCAGCTTCTCGAGCGCCATCCGGAATCCTTCCGGATCCGGCTTGCGATGCCCGGTGTCGTCGAACGTCAGGACCACGTCGAACGCGTGCTGCAGCCCGAGCGCCGTCAGCCGCAGCCACGCCTCGAAGCGCGGCGCGTCGCTGACCACGGCCAGCTTGTAGCCGTCCTTCAGCAGGCGATTGAGCACGAGCCTCGCGTGCGGATAGAGGATCAGCGAGGCGTCGCGCGCGCGCCGGTAGGCGATGACCGCTGCGGCGAGCATGCGGTCGTCCGAGCGGCCCACGGCTTTCTCCAGGAAGAAGTTGAACACGCGCTGGTGCTCGATGCCCTTCTCCTTGTAGATCGCGAAAATCGCGTCGATCGCGTCGCGTCGCCCCATCACCAGGCCCGCGTCGATCATGGCGTCGACGGCGGCGGCGATGGAGTCCTCCTTCGCCTTCATGAAATCGGTCAGGGTGTTGTCGAGGTCGAAGATCACCGCATCAATCGCGCGCGCTGCCACATCGGCACCTTTCATTGGCGAATCCCGCCGGCCATACTAACCTTTTCCAGCGACGAATGCACACACCCGGCTTCCGGCGGCTCCCGCGCCGCGACCAAGGACCCCGCCGCATGCTGAACGAGCCGTCCCCGCCGCCTGCAGGCCTGCCTGCCCTGTGGGAAACCTGGAGCCGCGGGCGCCTGCTGGCGCTGGCCGCGATCCTGATGCTGGGCAACTTCACCTGCCAGTTGCTGTGGTACGAAATCCAACCCGGCCTTTTCGCGCCGGTCCTGGTTGGCGCCGTCGGCGGGGTCTTTCTGCCCCTTCTGATCCTGGCACGTCGCTGGCACTGGCAACCGGCCCGCGACTTCGGCCGCGACCGCCCCGGGCCGGTCGTCCTGGTGGGCGTCGTGCTGATGGCCCTGGCGGCCCTCGCCCCGGGGTCCCTGCTCGCCGAACTGTCCCTGCGCCTGCACCCGGCCGACCCGCAATGGCTGGCCCACTATGCAAAGAACCTGCCGACGACGCCCGGGGCCATCGCGGTGGCCGTCGTGGCCGTCGTGTTCGCGGGACCCCTGGCCGAGGAACTGATCTTCCGCGGCCTGGTCCACCGCGTCTTCAGCCGTACCTGGGGGCCATGGCCCGCCATCATCGCGTCGTCGCTGGTGTTCGGACTGATCCACGGGGAACCGTGGTACCTCTTTGGCCTGGTCGCCGTGGGATTGATGCTGGCGTTCGTCTGGGAGGCGACCGGGTCGCTGACCGCGTGCTGGCTGGCGCATGCCGTCCACAACGGGGTGTCGCTGGCGGTCATGATCGCGCAGGGGCCTGCCGGCGCCAGTCCGCAGGAGATCGAGCCCGCCGACATCGCGCTTTCGGCGGCCTCGCTGGTCATGCTGGTCCTGGTCGGCCGGTGGCTCCGGCGGGCGACGCGGCGCTGAGCCGGGCGACGCCCCTACTTCACGGACTCGCGCAGGCCCTTGCCGAAACTGATCTCCCCGTTGTCGATGCGGAGACTGAACCCGCACCCGGGGTTGTGGCAGACCCAGGCCTTGAAATGGATGGCCGCGCCGTCACGGCCGTAATCGGACAGCGGCAGAAGGACGCCTTCGCCGCATTTCCTGCATTCCGGATATTCCATCCCACACACCTCCCTCGGCCCGCCGGGGTCATGGGGGCCGGCCGGCCGGTCAATAACATAGCAAATTACTCAGGTATTGCGCCCCCCAAAATAACGCGCCCCGGCAGCCTACGTCTTCTGGGGCTTCTGGCGCGCCGCCGGGAACAGGATGTTGTTGAGGATCAACCGGTAACCCGGCGAAGTCGGATACAGGTCCAGGTCCGTCGCCGGGTCCCCCACGCGGTGCTGGTAGTCCTCGGGGTCGTGCCCGCCCAGGAACGTGAAGGTGCCCTGCCCGCACTTGCCGTGCAGGTACTTCACCTCGTCGGTGCCTTCGACCTGCGCCAGGGGAATCGCCGCGCGCTTGATGAGGCCCGCGTGATAGCCCGTCGTCTGGCCGAGGAAGCCGTTGATCACGCTGACATGGTTCTGCGTGAGCATCGCCGGCACCGGGTCGTATTTGGCGGCGAACCCGAAGAGCGTGAAGTAGTCGGCCTCGGCGCCGCGCATCTGGGAGTAGTTGCTCGTGTCGAGGTCCGAGTACTCGTACACCATCGGGTTGGTGGTCAGTTTCAGTTTCTCGAAGGCGAACGTGCGCGAGAAATCGGCCTTCTGCCGGTACCCGGAATCGACCGGGGTACCGTCGTAGGGCTCGCCGACGATGTCGGCCCCCAGCCAGGCCAGGGCGATATCGATCGAATCGGTCGCCGAGCACATCGCGAACAGGAACCCCCCGCCCTCGACATACTGGTGGATGGTCAGCGCCACCGCGTGTTTCTGCTGCCAGACCGTCGCGTAACCGAGCTTTCGCGCCAGCTCCTCCTGGAAGTGCTTCTGCTCCAGGTACCATGGTTCGAGCCCGAAGCTGGAATAGAACTTCCCGTACTGCCCCGTGAAATCCTCGTGATGCAGGTGCAGCCAGTCGTAGTCGCCGAGCTTGCCCGAGAGCACATCGTCGTCGTACACGGTGTCGTAAGGGACATCGGCATACGTCAGCGCCAGCGTGACGGCGTCGTCCCACGGTTGCATGTACGGCGGGCTGTAGACGGCGATGCGCGGCGGCGTCTCCAGCAGCACGTCGTCCATGTTCTCCTGCGCCACCACCGCCCGGATCGACGCCACGCCGGCATCGCCCAGTTCCTCGAAGTCGACGCCCAGCAGGCGCGCATCCATCCGCGCGCGCTCGGTATCCTTGAGCAGGAAGCTGCCGCCACGGTAGTTGAGCAGCCAGTTGACCTTGTCGCCCGCCTGCAGTGTGTGAAACGCCACGCCGTAGGCGCGCAGGTGGTTGTGCTGCGTGAGGTCCATCGGCAGCAGCAGCCAGCGCTCGGCGCGGGCCGGCGACGCGGCCGCGCCCGCCAGGAGCGCCGGGATCAACAACGCGATGCTCGCCCGCGCCAGCCGGCGACCGGTCGCCGACAGGAAGTCGCTCCAGGTGGTCAATGCGGCAGCCTCCGCAGGTCGTCTCGAACGTCATCGTTGAACAGGAAGCCCGGGTACTGCGACAGCAGGCGTTGCCAGGCGTCGCGCGCCAGGTCGAACTGCCCGTCCTCGGTCAGCAGTTGCCCCTTCAGTTGCAGCGCCGCCGCCGGGAAACGCCCGCCCGGATGTCGCGCCACCAGTTCGTCCAGCTGCGCCAACGCGTCGGCGCGGCGATCGGCGGCCACCAGCGCGTGCGCGAACTCCCAGCGGCCGCGCTCGAGCAGGTGCTGCGGCTCGGCCGGGTCCAGCCGCGCGGACGCCTCCGCCACGAAACGCTCAAGCGCCTGCAACCGCACCGTCGGCTGCGCGGTCAGGTCGGCGTACACCGCCGCCGCGTACCACTGCATGATCGTCGGGCCGCCCCCGGGGTTCTCCAGTTCCTCGGCCAGTGCCAATCCGAGGTCCAGCGCGTCGTTGGCGTAGGGCGCCGCCGGGTTGTCCATCGCGATCACGGCGAAACGGTCGCGCGCGGTGGCATAGTTGCCCTCGGCCAGGTCGAGCCGGGCCAGGTGATAGTGGGCATTGCCCCCGGCCTGCCGGAATTCCGGATCGCGCCCCAGCGAGGTGAGCACCTGCCGGCCGCGCGCCGTATCCCCGGCAGCCAGGTAGCACTCGCCCAACGTCAGGCGCACCAGGGCCAGGCCCTCGGTCGGCAGGTTCATGTCGGTAGCCAGCCGCTCGAGGCCCCGCGCCGCCTCGGCCGCCTCGTGCAGCACGTCGCGCCGGTAGGCAGCGAGCCTGATGCGCGACGAATAGAGGTACTCGCTTCCCGGGTTCGCCGCGCGCACACGCCCGAGCAGATCGTCGAAACGGACAACCGCGGCGCGCGGATCGGGTCCCAGCAGGCCGCGCGTGAGCGCCAGTTCGCAGGTCTCGGCGAGCACGTCCGCCGCGCGCACTCGCAGGCTCGGCGCGCCGCCTTCGACCATCAGGCGGTCGAGCAGGGGCAACAGGTAGTCGATCGTCGCCTGCGCCTCGACCGACTTCGCGACCTCCGGCAAGTCCTGGTTCCGCTCGCGCAGCAGCACCACGGCGTTCTGCAGAAGGAGCGCCGCGCCCTCGGGCCGCGTGACCAGCGGGGCCGCCAGCGCTAACGCTGCCCCGGCCCTTCCTTCGACCACCTCGAGGTCAGCGGCCAGGACGAGGACTGCCGACGAGCCGCCAGGCTGCGCCGCCAGCGTTTGCAGACGGGCCAGGAAACGGCCGGACTTGCCGGTCCTGTAGGCCCCCTCGAGCAGGCTCGTGCGCACCAAGGCCAGGTTGTAGGGGCCAGCCGCGAGCTCGGCGTGGGACTCGTCCGCCGCCTCCTCCTGCCGGTCGACCGCCAGCAGGACGGCAGCGCGCTCGATGCCCATGAAATGCGGTTCGCGCAGGACGCCGCGCAGGGAATCGATCACCGCCAGGGCAGCCAGGGGACGCGAGGCGCCACGCAACATGTCCACCGCGACGATGCCGGAACTGCGTGTGTTGGGGCTGAAGACCAGGAACCGGTCGAGGGCGAGCCGCGCCGAATCGGGCTTGTCGAGCGCAAGCAGTGATGTCGCCAGTTCGCGCCACAAGCCGCCGTTGCGCGGCTCGGCGGCCACGGCCTGGCGACACAACTCGACAGCTGCCGCATGGTCGCCCCGCAACTGCTCGAGCCTGATGCGCCGCGGCACCAGTTCACGCTCCAGCGCCGAGTGCTGGGCCAGGTCCTCGAGCATGGCCTCGGCGCGCGCCGCGCTCCCCAGCAGCAGCAGGCGGTCCAGTTCGCCCAGCCGACGGCGCAATTCCATGATGTCCACGCTGCCCATGGCGGCGCCCTTCGGCAGGCGCTCGGAAAGCGGCGGGCGGGTCGGCAGTGGCGGCAGGCCCGGACCACCGGGGGGCACGTCGCCCGGCTGGGCGCGCAACGTGACGGGAGTCGTCGCCAGGACAGCGACAGCAGCGGCCGCGAAAATGCGGCGGACGGCCTGGGGTATGTGCAGCGTCACGGCAGCACCCCCGGCTCGCCCGGGCCGCGCGCTTCGTTGCGTCGCAGCGAATCGATGGCGGAGAAGTAGCGCCGCACGAGCTCGCGATATTCCAGGGGAGCATCCTCCAGGCGCCGATAGCGCTGGCGCGCATCCGGGCCGGCCTCGCCCTCGCCGGATCCCGTGCGCCCCGACTGCGGCCCGAATGTACGCGTCGCCGCGCGGCTCTCGCGCCGTGCGCTGTAGTTGCGCTCGCGGACGGAATTGCGGGCATCGAGCAAGCGACCGAGGATCCGGTCCTGCCGCTGCAGCGTCTCCTGGTCCACCTGGCCGTCCCCGAGGTCACCACCGACGCGCTCCATCTGCCGCCCCAGTTCGCCGACGTCCCCGAGCAGGCGCGCGCCGTCGCCCTCGGGCCGCTTGCGCTCGTCCTCGGCGATGCGGCCGAGCTCCTGGCCCAGGCGCGCCTGTTCCTGGCCCAGGCGCTGCATCTGCGCGCGCGCCGACTGGCTGATGCCCCGGTCGGCGAGCATCTGCCGCAACTCTTCGGTCGCGCCATTGAGCTGCGCCTGCTGGCGCGCCAACTCCTGGAGTTGCTCGCTGGCCGATTGTTGTCCCCCGCCGCCGCCACCGCCGCCGCTGCTGGACATCTGCGCCTCGGTCAACAACCCGATGACGATGCGGTTGCACTCGGCCAGGCTGCGCCCGGCCGACTCGCGGGCGGCCGCAGCACGGCCTTCATCGAGCGCGCGGACGCCGCCGCCCATTTCCTCGATCAGGCCGTCGAGCTTCTCGAGCAGCTTGAGGATCCGGTTGGGCGCCTCGCGGGTCAGCTCGCTCAGCCGCTCCCGGGTGCCGACCGCCGCCTTCTGCAGCCGATGCTGCTGGCGCGTCAGCTCGACGTTGCGCACATCCTGCAACTGCGCCGGGATACGCGTGCCCAGCTCCTCCTGGCGCCCGGAGAGGGCGAGCAGGTCCGCGGCCAGGCCCCGCAGGGAAGAGACCTGTTCCATCTTCAGCGCGGACTGCATGGCCTGCTGCGATGCCACGAGCACGCTGTAGAGCGAACCGAGGTCGCGAAGCGCCTGCTGCTGCATGCGCGCAGCCTCCTTGGGGTCCATCTGCTGGAGCGCACGCGAGGCCTTGTCCATGCTTCCTTCGGACTGCTGCTTCTTCAGCTTGTCGAGGGCTTCGCGCAGGGCCTTCTCCTGCGCCGAGGACGATTTCGATGCCGACTTTGACGAAGGCGATTCGGATGGCGGCGCGGACGGGGACTTTTCGCCGGGTTCGCTTTCATTCCCGCCGTCCTTCTCCTCGCCGTTCTGGGCCAGCGCCTGCTCGAGCTTGCTGCGCAGTTCGTCGAGTTCGCGGGCAAGGGCCTCCTGCCGACGGGCGATTTCGGCGTTCGCTTCCGCCCGGTCGGACGGAGGCGACTTCTCCATCTCACGACTCAGGTCGGCGAGTTCCTGCTGCTTGCGCATCAGGTCCTCGAGCAGCGCCGTCATGCCTTCGAGATTCTGTTCCTCGGCCATGCGCTTCATCACCGCGAGCGCCGCGTCGAGCCGGCGGGCCAGGTCCTTCTGGGCCTGGGTAACTTCTTCCATGGCACGCGCGACGTCGTCGGGCGCCAGCTTGCCGTCCGCGGCCTCGAGCCTTTTCAGCAGGTCCTCGAGCGGCTCGGACGTCGGCGGCGTCAGCAGGTCGGCCAGCTGTTCGGAGCGTTCCATCTGGGACTCGGAGGTCAGGCCGCCGCGCGCCAGTTCCTCCATCCGGCGCCGGAGTTCCTCGGCGACCCGCGCCAGTTCCTTCTGCATCGCCTGCTGGCGCGTCAGCGCCGCCTCTATCTCCTGCTGTCTCGCCCAGTCGGTGACGGGGTTCTTCAGCAACTCGCGCGTCAGGCGTTGGAGATCGTCGTCCAGCCGGCGGCTGCGTTCGCGCGCGTCCTCGAGCTGGTCCCGGCTCGCGCGCGCCGAGTCCGCCTGCGCGGCCAGCACGCTCGAAGCCGACGGCAGCGCCAGCCGCAGCACGGTCGAGCGCGTGGCCTGGCCCTCGCCCGGGGCCCGGTTGTCGCGTGCCTCGACCAAGATCTCCAGGACGTCGCCGGGCACCAGGTCCATAGCCCCGGCCTCAATGTCGAGCGCCACGGTGGCGCGCAGCGGGAGCCCCGTTCCGTCAAGGACCTGCGCGCGCATCCGCAGGTCACCGGCCGCGGTGTGCACCACCTGCCACTCGCCCTTCGCCCGGGGCCCGAACGCGACGGGCGCACCGGCAGCCGCGCCGCCCGGGCCGGCGATCAGGTCGAGGCGTCGCAGCCCGAAATCGTCGCCGGCCTCGACCAGAAGGCTGATCTTCCCGTCCAGCGGCAGGCGCCCGTCGTCACCCGGGCGCGTCAGCAGCACCCCGGGCGGCTGGTCGGCCAACGCACCGAGTCGGTACTCGAGGGGATCACGCGTCTGGAGACCGAACCCGTCGCGCAGCCCGACCGTGAAGCTGACGTCCGTTGCGACGACCAGCGAGGCCTTCGCGCTGGTCCGGTCGACCTTCATCGCCAGGCTGTCGCCGCCGGACAGCGCCAGCCAGGCTGCCACCAGGTCATGACCCGCGCGACCGGTCAGCGTGACACGGCTGCCGGCAGGCACTTCGCTCAAAGCCGGCAGGCGCTCGACCTCGGTGGCCGGGAGTCCCGTATAGGCCGGCGGCTCCACACGCGCCGACAACTGCGCCAGCAGGGGCGGCCGCCGCACGGCGACCTGTCCGGTCGCCGTGACCACGTCGCCGCGCCGGAAACGCCAACTGAAGTCTTCGCGCACATCCGAAACGGTGCTCGTCCAGCGCCGCCCGGCAGAAGGCAGGCCTGGCGCGCCGGGCTCCCCGGCGGGCGCAGCGCCGGAACGGGCGACGAACGTGGTCCAGGCCGCCTCGCCGAACCGCACCTCGCAGCGCACCGATTGCGGGTCCACCGCGAAGTCGCTGGCCGCCAGCGTGACCTCGCTCCCGAAGAGCACCCACGCCGGGGCCGGTTCGGCAAAAAGACCCGCCGCCACGCGCGCGCCGCCGGCGCCCAGCGGATCGGACAGCAGGGTGAGTCCACGGACCACCGTTGCCGGCGAGATGGCGGCCAGGGACACGGCCGCCGCGAGGCCCGCCCCGAGCGCGAGCGAGCGCAGACGCAGGCCCCGCAACGGGTGGACCTGCGCAGGCGTGACTGCGACAAGCAGTTCCCTCGCGCGCGCGTCGAGGCGACGGGCCAGCTCGCGGGCCACGGCATCGTCGGCCGGCCAGCGCCCGGGCGACCGGGCCGCTTCCTCGGCCGCGACGAGCAGGTTGTCGAACTGCCCGCTCGCTTCCACCCGCAGGGCAAAGGCGCGCAGCCCGGCGTAGCGCCGCCACGGCCGCCACAAGTAGTGGAACGCCGCCCCCAGGAGGGCGGCCAGCAGCGAGACGCTCAATCCCGCGGCGATGAATCCCCCGCGCACCGCCTCCCCGCCCGCAAGCCAGACGGTCGCCGTCCCGAGCGGCACCGCCGTCGCGCACCAGCCGAACAGCCCGAACGCGAGCGCACGCCGGCGCACGCGCCGCTGCAGGCGCTTCAGTTCGTGCACGGCGGAGTGCGTCATGTGTTCCATCGTCGTTCGCCGTTCCTAGGGTCGCGTCAAGGCGTAGGTCAGGACGTTGACGGCCATCCGCGCCGCCGACTCGCGCACATCGGCCGGGTCCCCGTGGACACCGGGGTCCTCCAGCCCGTCGCCGATATCCGAAGACCAGCTGTAGAAGATCACCAGCCGACCGTTGCGCACGACGCCGAAGCCCTGGGCAGGATCGCCGTCATGCTCGTGGATCTTCGGCAGCCCCGGCAGGTCGTAGAAGCAATGATAGAGCGGATGATCGCCGCCCAGCGGCACCAGCTTCCCGTCCGGATACAACCGGGACACCGTCTCGCGGAACGAGGCGTCCAGCCCGTAGTTGTCATCCGCCCACAGGAAACCGCCCGCGTCCAGGTAGCGGCGCAGCGCCTCCAGTTCGGCCGTCGTCAGCGCGATGCGTCCGTGGCCCGACATGTAGAGCAACGGATGGCGGTGCAGGTCCTCGCTGTCGAGCGTCACGACCGCCTCGCGCGGTGCGACCGGGATGCCGGTGCGCTGGCTGAACAGCGCGAGCCAGTTCGGCAGGCTGGTCGGGTTGCAGTACCAGTCGCCACCACCGCCGTATTGCAGGCGCGCGACGCCGACCAGGCCCGACTCGCTTCCCGTCGCGGCGAACACGCTCCCACTGCAGGCAGCCAATGACAGCAGCAGGACCACCACGCCAAGGGGGCCCGAGCAGCGTCGCACGATCGTTGTCACGAAGCCTCCCCTGTGGCCGCCGCCAGTTCCAGGACAGCCTCGGCGCCCGGACCATCCGCGCGCCCGGCCAGGCTGATGTTCCCGCCCATCCGTTCGGCCAGGCTGCGACAGATGGCCAGGCCCAGCCCCGTGCCCTTGCTCTTGGTGGAAAAATACGGCTCGAAGAGCCGGGCAGCCACGTCGGCCCCCAGGCCCACGCCGTTGTCGCGCCAGATCAGCCGCACGCGACCATCGCCGTGGCTCCAGGCAAGGTCGATCACCGCCGGGACACCCGGCCGGGCGGCATCCAGGGAATTCTGCATCAGGTTGCCCAGGATCTTCTGCAACGACTCTTCGTGGGCCAGCACCTGCGGCAGGTCGGCCGGCGGAGTGCCGCGCACTGTCACTTCCGCGCCCGCATACCCACCGACGACGCGCGACACGACCACCGGCAGGTCGAGCGACCGCCGCGCGAGCTCGTCAGGCCGGCCAAGCAGGCTGAACTCCGACGCAATCCGGCGCAGCAGGTTGACCTGCTCCAGGACCCGCTCGACGGTCTCCGGCACGATGCGCTCGAGTTGCGGGTGCCGGTCCTGCCAGGCCTGCCCCAGCAACTGGACCGACAGCTGGATCGGCGTCAGCGGGTTCTTGATCTCGTGCGCCACCTGCCGCGCCAACTCCGCGTTGAGCGCGAGCTTCTTGGTGGCCAGGAACTCGCTGATGTCCTCGAACACGATCATCAGGTCGCCGTTCGCGGCGGCCTCGTCCAGCGGCGCCACGGCCCCGCGCAGCGTCGAACGGCCGTCGCCGACCGCGAGTTCCCCCGACACCGGCGCGCCGGCAGGACCGTGCGGGCCGAAGCCGTCGCGCAGCCGTCGCGCGGCCCCGTTGATCGGTTCGTGGGGCCAGGAGCGCGCAAGGATCGCCCGGCCCGCGGGGTTGACCACCAGCGGTTCGCCCTCGCCCGACAGCACGGCCACGCCGACCGGCACGCGCTCGAGCACGGTCGCAAGAAACCGCTCGCGCGCCGCCAGATCGTCGCGTGCATGCTGCAACTGGCCTCGCATGCGCCCGAACGCCGCCGCCAGCCGGCCGACCTCGTCGTGTCCGGGCGCCGGCAGCGGCGCGGTGTAGTCGCCCTCCGCCAGGGAGCGCGTTGCCCCCATCAGGACCCGCAGCGGACGCGAGAGGCTCCACGACATCAGCGCGGCCAACAGCAGCGCCGTAAGCAGGATCAGGTTGGCCAGGCCGGTCACGAACAAGAGGTTTGCCCGCCGCTGCGCGGCGAATTCGCGCTCGCGGCCCGGAAACGAGACACTCAATACCGCGGGCGCCTGCCGACGCACGAGGGCGCCGGTTTCGTCCCGCTTGAAGGCCGGCAACGGTTGCCCCGCATCGCAGGCGAACGGCCGGCCCGCCGGAGAGGACAGGCCCGGCCCCTGCGGATGGTCGAACAATGTGGCCATCAGCCCCGCGTCGACGAGCGGGGGCCGCGTGCCCTCGAACAGTCCCTCGGGGTGGCTGGTGAAGCGGGGCCGGCCGTCGAGGCTCAGGGTGACTTCACCCTGCAGCAGGTCCGACAGCCCCGAGACGAGGGCGCCGTCGAGGCGCTGCCGATAGAGCAGGAGACCATCGTTCGCCACACCCCCGTGTCCAGCATCCGTGACCGCACCGCGACCGAGCGCCACCGGCACCGCCACGCACGCCTGAACGTCACCCTGCTCCTGGACCAGCAGGACCGGCGCCGTGCGCGCCGCCTCGAGCAGCGCCGAGGCCTCCGACAGGGACAGGGGCACCGGCGACCCGTCGAAGAGCAGGCGCCCGTCGCCGCCGAAGAGCACGACCGAGCGCAGGTCCACGTCCGTCGACGCGATGCCGACCGGCCCGCGCACGGCATCATCGAGCCGGCCGCTGTCGGCCAGCACGCGCGCCTGGTCGGACAGCAGGCCGCCAAGCTGCTGGAGGGCCATGGTCAGCCCGTCGCGCGCCTGCTGCCGGGCCTCGGCGCGCACGCGTTCGTAGCCGACGCGATCGACCGAAAGCCCGACCATCAGCAGCAGCACCAGGCCGAGGAACAGGTAGCCGGCCAGGAACTTCTCCTGGAAGCCGGGCTGCCAGCCGCCCCGCAGCGGCAGGCGCCACAACCGAACCAGCGCGGCCAGCACGACGAACACCAGCATGTCGATGAGCACCATCCGCGAGGCGTCGAGCAGCGTGTCGCCGAACGTCGGCCGCGCGACACCGATCAGGAAGCCTTCCCCGGGCGCGCGCGCCGCGCTCGCCGGCACGAAGGTCCAGCGGCACAGCCAGTCGTGCCCGCCGACGGGGATGAGGGCCCATTCGCGCAACCCGGTTCGCAATTGCGCCACGGGGGCGTCGCCGTCAGGCCCGGGAAAGCCCTCGGCGCCCGAACCGCGCCAGCCGCCGTCATCGGCCAGCAGCAGCAGGACCGGTCGGTCGACTTCCTGCCGGGGCCGGTAGCGGTTCCCGCCGGCGGCGTCCGGGTTGTCCTGCGGGGCCGTGAGCGTCGACACGCGCCAGGACCTGAGCGGAACCTCGACGCGGAGCCACCCGCGGCCCGAGCGGCGCGGCGCCTCGGCAACGAGGATGTCCTCCTGCCCGCCGGTGTACAGGCGGCGCTCGGACTGGAAGACGATGTCGTCGGCGGGGCCGGCAGGCACGCCGGCGGCGGTCAGCCAACCGGATCGGGCCATCGTCTCGTAGTGGAAATCGCGCAGGAAGCCGGCCGCGAACAGGCTCTCGCTGCGCTCGTCGCGGTCGAGGATCTCGACGAGCCCCGCGTAGCGCAGTCCGTACAACAGGGAACCGCGGTAGAGCCGCCAGGCCGCCTCGTCGCGCCACGGTTCGTCGAGTGGTTCCGCCGGCGCGGTGTCGTCGCCCTGCTGCATCTCGATCAGCACCGTCTGGATGAGGCTGCGGGACCATCCCGACTGGTCGTCGGTGATCTCGCCGGCGCGACGTTCGAGCCACGCGCGCTCAGCCGTGTCGTGCACATGTCGCAGCGAGGCGTAGTTCCACAGGGCGGCCACCAGCACGAGCGCCGGCCAGGCCAGCCGGGCCCCGCGTCCGGACTCGGCCCGCGCCCAGGCCTGGAACCACCAGACCGCCGCCGCCAGCGACCCCGCGAGCAGGCAGGTCATCGCCCCTGTGCGCGCCAGCCACGCCCCCGCCCCCACCAGGGCAAAGACAACCACGCCACCGAGCCGCGCCGGCGTCGCGCCGCGCACCGACGAACGCGCCCCGACCGCGAGCAGGGCGAGCAGCCCGAGCCCGGACAGGGCCAACAGGAGCAGGACGATGTGCAGTCCCCAGAACGTCAGCAGCGAGAGCGTGACACCCGGGCCGATCAGGCGGGCGTTGGCGTTTTCCGCGAGCAGGATCACCAGCGAGCGCAGCGCCGGCAACAGGGCCGCGGCCCCCAGCCCGAAGGCCGCCACCGTCCACCATGAACCCGGATTGCCGGCGCGCAGGCGACGTTGCTCGAGCCGGTGCGCCAGGCGCGCATGGACCAGGCGCACCCCCGAGGCCAGGAGCACCGCCGTCAGGAGCGCATCCGCCGTCGTCGCGAACCACCCGCCGCCGACCGGGGTTGCGAAGTAGGAAGGGTCGATCAGGCTGGACCAGGACCCGGGCGCGGTGGGCATCTCGACGGACGGGAACGAAGCGACCAGCCACTGGCGAAAGTCCACGGCCGCCAGGAACGCGCGGGCGACCAGGGCGGCCGCCAGCACCACCGGGGCGCGGCCGGACGATGCCGCAAGCGCCACGAGCAGAACGGACCAGACCAGCAGCATGATCGCCAGCAGGCGCGCCCCCGACGACGCTTTCTCGATCGCGGCGGACCCGGCCGGCGGCCGCACGCGCACCACCATCGGAGTGGCGTCGCCGTCCAGGTCCACGTCGCGATAGGAGGCGACCGACCGGCCGTCGCCGATCGTTACTTCGATCTCGCACGCGAGGCGGGAATCGGCGGTCTTCGGCAATCGCCACTGCAGTTCCAGCAGCATCCCGCCCGGGCACGGCTGCAACCGGCGCAGCACCCAGTCATCGCGGTACGGCTCGAGCCTGGAGACCGCTTCGCCGGCCGCTCCCATCCAGGGCGACAGCGGCAGCATGCCCTCGGTCCAGGCGGCGATCTGGCCGTCGGACCAGAGGGCCGCGGCGATGTCCCCCCGCAGCGGCGCCGTGTCGCCGTCCCACGCTGCGGGGATCGGGGCAAGCAGGCGGAAGGCCTCGCCGCCTGCGGTGATGGTGTTCGCGAAGCGGGGTGCCTCGGCGGCCGCCAGCGCCGCCAGCCTGCCGGTTCCCCGCTCGAGGCCCGCCACCGCGGCCGCCAGCGCCCTGGGCGGTGCGGACGGCGCTGTTGCCGTCCGGGAGTCACGCATGGGCAGGAGCAGGGAGGCGACGGCCAGAATGCCCGCCGAAACCGCGACGCCGAGACCGGAGAGGCGGGTGGCCTTGCGCCGCGCCGTCGCGATGCCGCACAGGAGCAGGGCGACCGCCAGCGCCATGAAGGCGCCGCGCCACGGCAGGACAGCCGCGTCGGCGCCGCGGCTGGCCAGCGTCAGCAGGACACCCAGGGCCACCGCGCAGGTGGCTCCGGCCACGGCCGTCGCATGGTGCCGGAACCAGCTCATGCGACGCCTCCTAGCGGATCATGTTGATTTCGGAAAGCCGCCAGCGGCCATCGTCGAGGGCCAGCACAAGGACGATCTGCAGTTCGACAACGCGATCGGAATCCACGCGCCGGCGCTTCCATTCGGCCATCGCGCGCGCGCGGCCGCCATCCACATCGTCCTGCGTCATCTTGTAGGCGAACAGCAGCGTGCGCTGCCCCTGGAACAGGTTCTTGAAGTAGTAGACCGCCTGGCTGGGGCTGTACTCGCTGGAGCGTTCGCCATGGTCGGTGACAGCCAGGCCCTCGCGGTGGACGAGCGCAGCGAGCGCCGAGGCATCGCCGGCCTCGAACGCCGCAGCCAGTCGACTGAACACCGCGCCCGGCGCATCTGCGGCCGGCCGTGCCGCCTGGTCCTTCGCGGCCCACACCGGGCGGGCGGGCGTCACGAGCAACGCCGCTCCGACCGCAACGATCGCCAACAATCCGGCAAGCCGGTTGTGGCGTCGCGCCCGCGCAGGTTGAGGTCGGCGGACTGGCATCGAGGACCTTCATCGGGCTGGGTGGTGGGCCGCGGGCAGGCCCCGTCGATCTCACAACAAGTCAATGTCACGGCAAGCCCCTGCCGCAACAAATCACTGTCGCAATCCATGTGCCAGCCGACCCGGGATCCGCCGGGCGGCCCGGAAGCGGCAAGCCCCTGTCCGAACGGTGTTTCGCTTCCTTCCATGTTAACACGCATGCCTGCGTCCGTATCCCGCAGAATACACATTGTGCCCCCCGGGCGACGCCAGCAGGGGGCGCACAATATAACAAAAAACTAAAGTATTTGAGGAATGATCCGAAACCTTGCGACATGAAGGTCATCTTGCGCACGCTCCCCGCCGTCCTGACGGCCCTGATCCTGTCCGCAGCTCCCTTGGGCGCGAACGGGCTTTCGGCGTCGGATGCGGATCCCCACGAAGGGCTCGCCTGCGCGCGGTGCCATCTCGGCGCCACGGCCCGGGCGATCGCCACCGCCGGTCCGAACGACCCGGATCCCCGTTCCCGCACCTGCCGGACCTGCCACCGCGACCTCGGCACCCGGGGTTCGGCGGCCTCGCGTCAGCTGGGATTCCACGACGACCCGAAGGCTGACTGCGCAGGGTGCCACACGTTCCACGAACTCGGCCGGCTGAAGACAGCGGTCGGGGATCTGAAGATGTCGGCGCAGGGGCTTGGCGAAGGCGTCCCGGCCCATTGCGCGGGCTGCCACGAGCCCGGGGCCGACCTCGGGACGTTGTCGCCGGCCCATCGCGCCGCCGCGGCCCTCTACCATCGCGACGCCGCCCTGCTGGTGGGCATGTCGCCCAGCCAGGGCTGCCTCAACTGCCACGCCGACGATTCCGGATCCACGTGGCAGGGCGAGGCAGGCGGCCAGACGCTGAAGTTCAACCAGCACGCGACCCATCCCCTCGGGGTCCTGGCGGTGGCGGGCAGCGGTCGCGACGAGCGCAAGCTCCGTTCGCCGATCGACCCGCGCCTGCGTTTGTTCGACGAGAAAGTCGAGTGCCTGACCTGCCACTCGCTGACCGGTGGGCAGCCCGATCTCCTGGTCGCCTTCCCTTCGCAGCCCGAGCTCTGCCTCGGCTGCCACCAGCTCAAGAACTCGAATCCGAGTCCCGCCCAGGACACGCGCCTGATGGCCGTCATGGCCGATGTCCCTTAGTTCTCCGGGTATTTTCTAACCCCCCGTGATTCCTCAAGTTCATGATTGCTTATTTTCGTCCGATTTGTTATTTTTTTAACTCGTGACGTCCGAAATCCATAGGCGGACAAGGACTTACACGCGCCGCCGAAGGTCCGCAGGCCGGACGCTCCGACGCGCGGATCCCGCCGCCGGTACATCCCAGCCGAGGCTGCAGCCTTACCCATGTCGCTCAGGATCACCCTGCCCCGGCCGTCGCGCCGCCGTACCGCCCCCGCCGTCCGCGCGGTGGTGACCGGCGCTGTCGTAGCCGGCGCTGTCGTGGCGGGCACTGTCGTGGCCCTGCTTCCCCTGCCGGCCGCCGCGCTGGACGGCCGCGTCGACCTGCGGACGCTGCACCAGGAAGGCGCCTCCGGCGGCGAAGGCTACAGCAGCGACAACCAGTGGCAGGCGTTCGGCGTCGACCAGTCCATCCGGCTTTCCACCCGGGCCTCCCTCCAGTTCCAGTACCTGGCGCGGCGCGAATTCCTGCGCGGCACGGCCGCCGGGACCTCGGTCGACAACCGGTTGATCGCGCTGTCCCCTTCGAGCAGCCTTTCGTGGCAGGCCAAGGGTTGGCGCTTCAACGCATTCGCCCGGGGCAACCGCTCGGACCAGGATTTCGCCGGCACCCCCGCGATGCGCGACGACAGCCTCGAATACGGGCTGTGGTCCAGCGGGCGCTTCGGTTTCTTCTCCGGCGACGCCAACTACCAGGACAACACCTCATGGCGGCGCGGCGAGGGTGAGGATCGCGAGAACCGCGACCGGATCGGCAGCGGGCGGGTGCGCCTGGACCTGACGAAGCACGACGATGTGCAATACAACGTCTCGATCGTCGAACAGAACGCCGTCACGAACAACCGGCTGACGGAGTACACCACGCAGCACCTGCAGTACCACGGCGACCGGCCCCTGGCCGGCTCCCGCGCGCGGGCCACGTGGACGGTCGGCCATCGCCGGTTCGAGCAGAGCGACGCGTTCACCGGCGACATCACCACACAATACGTGCAGCCGGCCTCCGGCGGATTCTGGCTGGACGATACGCCGTCCTTCCTCGACCCGCTCGAGACCCAGCCCGAATACGTGCCGGCGCTGTTCGACAACGATCGCCTCTCGCCGACGGTCATCAACATCGGCGACAACGCGCCGGTCGGGCGCGACTACGGGGGCGACTACCGGAATATCCAACTCGACTTCGGCGAGCCGGTGGCCATGACGTCCGCGTTCCTGTACGTCGACCGGAAGCTCGGCAGCCTGCCCGCCATGTTCCAGTGGGACCTGTATTTCTGCGACGAGGCCGAAGGGCGCGACTGGGGCAGCGCCGTGCCGGCGGGAACCTGGAGCGCCCGCTACGTGGAACTCGAGTCCGGGCGGCAGGGCTGGGAGATCTCGTTCACGGGCGGCGTCACGCACCGTCGCCTGAAGCTCGTCGACCGCAAGCTCGGGCCCACGCTCGGTGACCTGTTCATCACCGAATTCGAAGTCTACCGGCCGATCGGCGAGGGCCAGTCCAAACGCACCGCGCGCCAGGAACGCACCACCCTCGCGGGCGCACTCGAACTGAGCCCGTTCTCCAACCTGCAGCTGCGCGTCGACGGCGCGATCGACCGGCGCGACCAGGTCGGGAGCGGGCGCCTCGAGCGGGTCAACCAGAGCGCGCTGGCCAGTTGGCGCGTGAAGGGCTGGATGCTGTCGGGCCAGGTCCAGTCGAACTCCGAGGAAAGCCCGTCGCGACTGCGGACGGAATCCAATTCCCGGCAGGTGTCCCTGGCGCGACGCGCCCCGGGGCCGCTTTCGGGGCGCGTCTCCTGGATGCGCGCCAACGACAACACCTACAGCGTCCGGCAGGTCACCGAATCGGTGACGGCCGACGCCACCTGGCAGCCCGCGCCGCTCCTGTCCTTCATCCAGAAGGTGTCGCGCGGCTGGCGCACCAGCGAATACGGCGCCGGTGATTCCGATTCGTGGGTCCTGGCCTCGGAGATGCGCAGCGTGCCGCGCCCGGGCCTGCGCCTCGATGTCCGGCGGACCGAGCGCTGGGTGAGCCAGGAGGCCGGCGCGGGCTTCACCTCGTTCGGCGAAGCCGAGATCGATGCCTCGTGGGAGATCAGGCCCCTGCTTTCGTGGTCGTGCCAGGCCACGAGCCAGCGGCGGGAACAGACCGATTGGATCCTGCGCAACACGCTGTCGTGGAGTCCGGTCCGCGGCGGCAGCATGCTGTTCTCCCTTCAGGCGAACGACTATCAGGACTCGCGCATGGACCAGCTCCGGCGCGGCGGGAGCGTCAGTCTCGACTGGCAGGCGCGCGCCCGGCTGTCGCTGGCCGGCAGCGTTGAGAAGAGCTACGAGCGGCTGGGTAGCCGTGAAAGCTGGCCCTTGGGCTTCCAGATGCGGGCATATTGGACATTTTGACGGCGGTATCGCAGATTTTCCGGGCGACCGCTGCCGGCAGGCGATGCGGTCAGGCCGGCGAAAGGACAAACGATGAGGAATTCGAGGCACGCGGCCCTGGGCACGACCCTCCTGTTGGTGGTCCTGTGCACGATGTGGGCCGGCTGCGGCCCCCGCGCCAGCCAGTACATCCGCGAAGACGTCGACTTCAGCTTCATCCGCCGCGTTGCGGTCTTCCCCTTCTATAACCTGACCCAGGACACCTTCGCTGCCCAGCGTGTGCAGTCGATCTTCGTGACCGAGATCCTGAAGACCGGCCAGGTCGAGGTGGCCGACCGCGGTGAGACCCTGTCGATCGTGGCCTCGATGAAGCTGCCGCCCGACCGCGTCATCAGCCCCGAGCAGGTCATGGAACTGGGCAAGCAGTTGCAGGTCGACGGCATCTTCTTCGCGACCGTCGAGGAATACGGCACCGAGCGCTCGGCGCGCGACCCGGCGCAGGTCGTCACGTGCGTCTACCAGCTCCACGAGACCCAGACCGGTCGCATGATCTGGTCATCCCAGACGCGCACGGATGGAACCTCGCTCATGCGGAAGCTGTTCGGTGGCGGGACGGCCGGGATCTACCAAGTCGCCCGGGCCAACGTGCGCGCTGCGCTGGAGACCCTGTTCTGATGAAGACCCGCGGCCACAGATGGCGGCTGTTGCCCGTAGCCGGGTTGTTCCTGGCGACGGGCCTTCGGGCCGAGCCTGTGACCGAGCCTGCCGGATTCTCGCCGGCTGTCGCCGTCGTCCTGCACATCGAGGGCGAGCCCGTGCCCGGCCTGGACATCGACGTCGCCGGGCTGCGGCGCACCACGCTTGACATGGCCACGGCCATGGTCGGCGCCTCGGGGGCGCCGCTGGCCGACCGCGCCGCGACCGAGGAACTGGTCCGCCGCCACCGCGTCCGCTCGGGTGCGGCGTTGCCCCCCGCCTTCCTGGCCGGCCTTCACGACTCGCTGGGCGCCGGTCGCCTCATGGCCGTGACTCTCCTGGTCGGGAACGGACGGATCACCGCCACGGCGCGCGCCATCGAGACCGGCAGCGGGCGGCTGGCCTCCGTGGGGATCGCCGAGACCGTCGTCGTCGGGAAGGAGTGGCAGCACGCCCTGATGGCCTCGCTGCGCGACGCCATGCCCGCACTGCGCGACCCGCTGCCGCCCGGCACTACCTTGCTGGTCCTGCCCGCCACCGGCGTCGGCCTCGATGTGCTGGTGATCCGCCAGGCGACCGCCAGCCTGCTGGCCGCCGCGACCGCGGACACGAAGTGGGCCGTCGTCGACCCCGCGCTGGCGACGGGCGCCGCCCTGGCCTCGGGACAGGACCTGGCGCGACTGGCCCGCAGCGACCGCGCCCTGCTGGCCGAGAAATTCGGCGTGTCGTGGGCCGTCGAAGCGGAAGTCGTCTCGTTCGGCCGGGACAACGCCGCCGCCGCGCTGGCGATACCCGCCGAGCTCGACGAGATCGCGGGCGCCGCTGCTCCCGTGGGCGACCTGACGATGACGTTGCGTATCCTCGACCTGGGCACCGGGCGGATCCGCGCGGCGGAGACGGTCATGGTGCCGGGCTCGCCGCACACCGGATGGTTCGGCGTGACCCATGCCCCGACCCTGCTGGAACAGATGCGCAAAGGCGCCGGACAACTTTGGCCCAACCTGCAACGCCTTCTGGAGGAGCCCACCTCATGAACCCGAGACCGATGCGCCTCGCCCTGCTGACCATCACGTTCGCGCTGGCCTTTGCCGCCCCGTGCCGGGCGGATGCCGACCGCGAGATCGCGCTGGCCCTGGTCGGGCCGGACACCGTGACCACGCTCGAGCTCCACATCGAGCTCGGCCTGATGCAGGTCCGCAACGCCGATAATATTGCGCTGAGCTTCGGGGAACCGAAGACGATCCTCAAGCGCCTGACCCAGAACCACCTGATCATCCAGGAAGGCTTCCGGATGGGCCTGGACCAGGAGTTCACGGTCCGGAACCAGTGCGAAGAAGTCGTGCGCCACGAGTGCATGAAGGCACTGCTCGACTCGGTGGCGCTGAACATCCCCGCCGAGACGCCGGGCGTGCAGGACAAGCGCAAGGCCGCCGTCCAGTCGTACCTCGACGGGCTCTTCCGCCGCTACGGGGTCGTCGTGGACTCGACGGTGCTGCGTTCGCTGGACTACGGTTCGAAGGACGCGGCGATGCAGAAGCGCCTGCAGTCCAGCACCGAGGTCCTGGCCCGGATCGGCGGCGGGCGCAGCCTGACGATCGCCGATTTCTCGCGCGAACTGCGGTTCACGGAATTCCACGGCCTGGTCGGCAAAGCCGACGCGGCCGAGCGGCGCGACAACATCCTGCGCGACCACCTGGCCCAGGTCGCGGTCAACCGCCAGCTCAAGGCCCAGAAGATGGACCAGACGCCCCAGATGCTGATGCTGCGCGCCCGGTTCGAGCGCAGCACGATCCTCGAGGAAGCCCTGCGCGTGCTGCTCCAGTTCGACTTCTCGCCGACCGACCCGGAAATTTCGCACTACTACCGCGCCCACACGCTTGAAGTGACAGCCCCGCCCCGCTTCAAGATGGCGAGCCTGAAGGCGCCGTCCGAAGAGGTCGCAAACCAGCTGCGCGACAAGATCATGGGCGGCGCCGCGGTGCGCTGGCTGGCCGAGAACGACAAGCGCGTCGTGAAGGGGCCGCCGCCGTTCCCCGACACGTGGCTGCGCCCCGAGGAAATGGGCATGAAGCCCGAGGATGCGAAACAGAACTTCGTGCCCGCCCCGTACCAGGTGCCCGACGGCTGGGTCGTGGCCCAGATCACGGTCCTGGAACCGGGCCTGCCCCTGCCGCTCGAGCAGTGCCGCGAACAGGTCCTCGGAATGATGAAGCGTGATGCGATGCGCGACCACATGGTCGACATCATCGCGCGGCTCGAGAAGGAATCGCCGATCGTCATCCTGCCCGGCGCCGAGGAAGAAGTCGCGCGGGTCGTGGCCGACGTCGTGAAGGCCGCAGCCACCAACGGCGCGGCCTCCAAGTGATCGAAGCAGGAGGCTTGAACGTGGATCGCTTCATTGCTGTTCGCCCCGGAAGCGCTCGCGCCTTGAAGGCGGCCCTGGTCCTCGCGCTGGTGGCGTGCCTGCACGCCGTCCCCGCTGGCGCCGCCGGCTTCAAGACCAAGGGCTGCGTCGACTGCCACCAGGAAGCGCTCAAGAAGACGCCGGCGAAGAACGCGCACCAGCCGTTCGCGGCGCGCGATTGCGAGGGCTGCCACCGCCGGCACGGCGTCATCGGCAAGCTGGTGCTCAAGAACACGGGCAAGGACCTGTGCCTCGAGTGCCACAAGGACCTGGTCGGCGTGACCAAGCGCGCCGTCGTGCACGACCCCCTGCGCAAGGGAGACTGCACGGGCTGCCACTCCCCCCACGGCTCGGGCCAGCCGAACCTGCTGCCGGCGGCCGGCGCAGCATCCTGTTACAAGTGCCACGACGCGAAGCCGTACCAGCGCAAGAACGTACACCAGCCCCTGGCCAAGGGCGGCTGCGCGGCCTGCCACGACCCGCACGGCTCGGAGAACGCCGGGCTGCTGAAGCTGCCGGGCGACCAGATGTGCCTGTCGTGCCACGCGGACGCGGGCAAGCTCGCCAAGTCCCACAAGGTGCAGGGCGCCGTCACCGGCTGCGTCTCGTGCCACGATCCCCACAGCGCGGACGGCGAGTACCTGCAGTACGCGGTGCTCCATGCCCCGATGGCCGACGGCGACTGCGCCCAGTGCCATGACGTCTCGCCCGGCGCCGCGTCGGGCGCGCTGGTTGTTCCCGCAGCCGAGCTCTGCGTGCAGTGCCACGACGATCCGGCGACCCGCACGGTCGCCCACCCGCCTGCGGCCGAGCACGAATGCCTGCAGTGCCACGCGCCGCACGGCAGCGCGCGCCCTGCGCTCCTGGTGGCCGGCGAGCGCAAGGTCTGCCTCGACTGCCACGACAAGCCGCCCTTCGAGCGGTCGGTGCAGCACGCGCCGGCGGCCGAGGGCGCCTGCACCACGTGCCATGACCCGCACGGCGGCGAGCGGCCCAAGCTGCTGAAGGACGAGACCAACACCATCTGCGCGAGTTGCCACGACGGCATCCTGCCGGCGGCGACGGCGACAGGCGTCGTGGTCCACGCCCCGCTGGCCAAGCAGGCCTGCTCGGTGTGCCACGAACCCCACAGCGCGAACCACAAGGCCCTGCTGCGCCGGGAAGCCGGGACCCTGTGCCTGGGCTGCCATACCAAGGTCCAGATGGAACTCGCAGCCGAGTACACGCACGACGTTGTCGCGCGCGGCGAGTGCCTGGCCTGCCACAAGCCCCACACTTCCGACCAGCCGGGACTGCTGACGAAGGCCCCCGCTGCTTTGTGCGCCGGCTGCCACGCGGACCTGTCCAAGCAGCCGGAGGGCGGCACGTTGCATGCGCCGGCGGCCGACGGCGCCTGCCTGGACTGCCACCTGCCGCACGGCGGCGACGAACGGGCGCTGCTGCGCCAGGCCGTAGCCCCGACCTGCGCGGCCTGCCACGAGGTCGGCAAGCCCTCGGGTGCCGCCTGGCAGGGCCACAAGCCGGTCGCCGACGGCGCCTGCACGGCCTGCCACGACCCGCACCGCTCGACCCGCAAGGTCCTCCTGGTGGCCGACAAGGACAAGCTGTGCGGCCTGTGCCACGAGGACATCGCCGCTCCGAAGGGCGCCGCCTCGATCCACCCGCCCAGCCAGGGCGAGTGCCTGGAGTGCCACCTGCCGCATGGCGGCCAGGGCCCCGCGTTCCTGCGCGAGGCCGCGCCGGCGCTGTGCTTCCGCTGCCACGACGAGAAGGGCGCCGACTTCGTCGAGAAGCACCGGGGCCGCGATGCGGCGAAGATGGACTGCCTGGGCTGCCACGAGCCGCACAACGCGACCATGCCCGGCCTGCTGGTCGCCAAGGCCCACCCACCGTTCGCCGACCGCGATTGCGCCAGCTGCCACCAGTCGCCCGAGCCGATCGTGAACCAGACCCCGGTCTGCGCGCAGTGCCATGACAGCCTGCCCGACGCTGCGGCGAAGGGCCAGACCGTCCACGCGCCGTTCGGGGAAGGCGACTGCAGCGCCTGCCACAACCCGCACGTGTCGCGTGGCGAGCACTTCCTGAAGAAGGCCACGACCGCTGCGGTCTGCGCGGCCTGCCACGACCCGGCGGACCTGACGCCGAAGCCGGAGCTGGCCCATACGCCGGTGCGTGAGGGCCGCTGCGAGGCCTGCCACAGCCCCCACGCGTCGGCGCAGCCGAAGCTGCTGCGGCTGCCGGCCGGCGAGCTGTGCACGAGCTGCCACAAGCCGATCGAGGAGCTCAAGAAGCTGCCGGTCGTGCACGCGCCGCTGAAGACGGGCGCCTGCACGCGCTGCCACGACCCGCACGGCGGGCCGGTGGCGATGAACCTGATCGCCGAGACGAAGGTCCTCTGCGTCAAGTGCCACGCGCCGGCGGCGCTGCCGGCCAAGCACAAGGGCTTCCCGGTCGCCGATGCCGACTGCGCGGGATGCCACACGCCCCACGCGTCGAAGCGGGCGAATCTGCCGCACCCGAACATGCACCAGCCGTACGCGCAGGGTAACTGCGCGGCCTGCCATGTCGGCGCGACGAAGGCCACCAAGGCCGCGCAGCCCGCTCTGTGCTTCGGCTGCCACGCGGCAATGAAGGAGGACCTGAAGTCCGGGACGCTGCACGCCCCGCTGACCGGCGAAAAGGCCTGCACGGTCTGCCATTCGCCGCACACCGCACCGAACGAACCGCTGCTGCCGAGGCCGCAGGCGGCCGTGTGCGGCGCGTGTCACCAGGACAAGGTCGACACCAACCGCAAGGCGGCGCACCGCCACCCGGAGACGGACGGGAAGTTGTGCACCATCTGCCATGACCCGCACCTGGCGGCCGAGAACGCCGCGGACGGCAGCAAGGCGCCTGAGGTGTGCCTGAACTGCCATACCTACCGCGACCACACGGACCACCCGATGGGCGAGAAGACCATCGACCCGCGCACGGGCCAGAAGATGACCTGCGACAGCTGCCATGACCCGCACGGGACGCAGTTCGTGCGGTTCCTGCGCGAGGATCCCGAAGGCAAGCTCTGCGTCGGTTGCCACACCGACAAGCTGCGTCCGAAGCGGACTGGTTCGTAGTCAAAACGCCCCTGCGGCAGGGCTCTGGAACCCTGCCGCATGGCTTTCCAACCCCCTGCGGCAGGCCGGCAAACACGGCCTGCCGCTTTCTCTTTCTGAATAACCCCGTTAAATGTAGGATATATCACAAGTTACATTTTGAGACCGAAAGTCATATGCTCCACCCGAATCCACGTTTATTTTTTGGCGTATCGGTTGACATCGTCCGCGCGTGTGATATGATATATCCGTGACAAGTGAGCCGGGATTACCGGCCGAGCCACGGGCCCCATGACAAGAGCGTGACGAGTGAACCCCCTGCACCCGAAAAACCATCCCGCGAAGGCCGCCATGGGTGTTGCTGTGTTAACAGCAGTGCTCGGCGCAGCCTCGTTCGCGATGGCTTCGGGGACCACCGGGATGGTCACCATCCGTTACGAAGGCGCGCTCGCACTGTCCCAGAACCACGATGGGCGCGCCCGCCCGGCCGCCGTCACCTGCGATGCCTTTGCCGGCGAGATCTGCGTGACCGATGCCGCCTACAGCGCGCTGCACCTCTTCAACGCGGCCGGCGCCGAGACCTTCCGCACCGGGGGCTTTGCGAACGTCACCGCACCCAACGACGGCGCGGTCGATCATGAAGGCCGCCTGGTCGCCATCTCGCTGGTCGACGGGCAATCGTCGGCGATCGCCCGCCTCGACGTCTACGGCGAGCCCGACGGCTACCGCGTCGAGCGGCCCGCCACGGATTGGCGCCCGACCCACCTGCTCGTCACCCGCGACGGCCACTATGTCACGGTCGACGGTACGTCCGGCCTGATGGCCAAGCACGATGCGGACACCGGCGCCGTGCTGTGGGCCAGGACCATCGGCGGCGGCGTGGGCGATGACGCCTCGCTGGACATGAACCTGGGCCGCCCCGCGCAGATGCCCGACGGAACATTCAGCGTGCCCGGCGGCAACCTGCACGTGATGCTCGTGGTCAGCGAAGACGGCGAGCAGCTGGAGACCTTCGGCCGCGTGGGCTCGTCCCCCGGTCGCATGGTGTACCCGGTCGCCGCCGCCGCGGGCCCGGGCGGGACGCTGCTGGTGCTCGACCAGCTGCGCCACAAGATCATGGCCTTCGACGGCCAGCATGAGTTCCTGAGCGAATACGGTTCGATCGGCGACACGCCGGGCGCCTTCTATTACCCGGCATCGATGGCGACGGACGGCAACGGCCACCTCTACGTGGCGCAGTCCTTCCGCAGCCTGGTTCAGGTATTCAACGTCCAGGCTGACGGGACGGCTGAATAGATATGCCCGGCCTCGGCCGGGCTGGTTTGGGGAGAGGTTCGTGGAAGGCATCGTTGCTAGGTGGATGGCTCGTTCAGCGTCGATCCTGCCTGGCCTTCCGGCAACGGATCGGCAAAGTGTCACTCGTAACGGGACCGCGCCGTCGTGCGGGACCAGCAAACTTGCTCCTGGAGGCTCACTCGTGAAGACTTTCATCAAGATCGCCCTGGTGCTGACGCTCGCCCTTTCGGCCAGCTCCGTGCTCGCGTTCCATGATGGTGGCGTCGCCTACTGCGCCGGCTGCCATACCATGCACAACAGCCAGAACGGCGCTGTCGTCGACGCCCTGCATCCGGCCGGCAACGAGTTCCTGCTGAACACCGGCACCCCCTCCGACACCTGCCTGCGCTGCCATGCCAACTACGGCCAGTTCATGAACGGCCAGGGCTTCGGCGCCGGCGGCGACTTCTACTGGGTGACGCGCACGTTCACCTGGGGTTCGACGGGCATCAGCAAGGGCGACAGCCACGGCCACAACGTCGTCGCCCCCACCAAGGGCATCGCGGCGGACGTGACGCTGACCACGGCTCCTGGCGGCACCTTCTCCGGCGCCAACCTGGGCTGCACCAGCTGCCACGACCCCCACGGCAACGAGAACTTCCGCCTGCTGTACGGCAGCGACCTGGGCCCCTTCTACGCGGGTGGCCGTTATGACTTCGCGAAGCCGGCCCCGATCGCCAAGGGCAACAGCCGTCGCACCTACTCGGGCACGGGCATCGAGACCAACGGCGCGCACACCGTGTACATCAGCGGCATGAGCGACTGGTGCGCGAACTGCCACCAGAACTTCCACGATGACAACACGACCAACTTCGTGCACCCGACGCACGAGCTGGGTTCGTCGATCGCCGCCGCGTACAACGCGTACGTGAGCTCCGACGACATGACCAGCGGCACGTCCGCCACGTCGTACATGGGCCTGGTCCCGTTCGAAGACGTGCAGGCTGACGTCGCGACCGTGAACACGCTGACGAACACCGCCGGCCCCGACGGCGCCGACGAAGTCATGTGCCTGACCTGCCACCGCGCCCACGCCTCGCCGTTCGCGGATGCCGCGCGCTGGGACAACAGCGTCATGCTGATCTCGCAGTCGCACCCGCTGGCCACCGACACCGGTTTCATCCAGACCGACGTCGACCGGAAGTACTATGGCTACACGTTCTCCGCGAACCAGCGTTCGCTGTGCAACAAGTGCCATGCCAAGGACTACAACGACCACAAGCTCTACTAGGAGCCGACTGGTCTGATTGTTGACCTTGTGGCGGGCCCCGCGGAGGAATTCCGCGGGGCCCGTCCGCTTGACAGGGCTGGCCGGAATGCCTTCTATCGTGGTAGAATTGTGCGACAGGGCTGTACCGTATCCCCGTGAGGATCCATCGATGACGCTGATCCGTCCGGAATCATCACCCCGCCCGGGCACCACCTGGATGCGACCCATCGTCATTGCCCTGGTCGGCGTGGGCAGCCTTTGCGCCGCGGAGCCGGTTACGGCCGCCCCCGTGCACGGGGGCGGCGTCGGCTCGTGCGGCCTGTGCCATATCATGCACGACGCCGCCGCCGGCGAAATCGCCCTCGACGGAACACGGCCGCTGCTGGTCGCCGCCTCGGCCACCGACCTGTGCCTGACCTGCCACGGGAACAACGGGGTCTTCGGACTGGCCCCGACCCTGCCGCCGGCCGAGCGCGGGGCCGGAAACTTCACCTGGCTGCTCGAGGACAACCTGAACGATGCCGCCGGCGGCGCCGCGGCCCCCATCCGGGGCCAGGCGGCCGGCCACAGCATCGCCTCCCCGGCCCGCGGCACCAATGCCGACACGCGCTGGGACCACGCCCCGGGCGGCACGTTCCCGTCCGCCCTGCTCGGCTGCACCAGCTGCCACGACCCGCATGGAACCGACAGCTTTCGCATGCTCAACGGGGCGGGCCCCGTCCAGAACGGCGCCACCACGTTCCTCTATCCCGCACCGGTGGCCGAGGGCCTGGACATCACCAATGCCGGCGCGACGGAATCCCGGACCCAGCACACCGCCTACCGGTCCGGCATGACGCAGTGGTGCGCCAACTGCCACGGCTTCTACCACGACGAAGGCAGCGGCGCCGCGTTCGAGCATCCGGTCGACGGCAACCTCGACGGCGACGTCCGTGAACGCTACAACCGCTACGAGGGCGATGTGAGCCCGGGGACAGGTTCCAGCGCGATGGCGTACATCCCGCAGGTGCCCTTCGAGGGATCAACGACGTCCGTGACGGGCACGAATGGGCCCACCTCGAGCGATCGCATCATGTGCCTGACCTGCCACCGCGTGCACGGTTCGTCCGCCCCCGCGTCCGGACGCTGGGATTTCCGGGTGTACCGACTGGCCGATGACGGGGTCGTCTCCGGCTCGTATCCGCTGCCGAGTCCGTATCCCGGTGTTGGGCAGGGGCAGCTTTGCAAGAAGTGTCATGCCGTGAGCCACGAAGAGGGGCGCGCATGCGTGAGCTGCCACGGGCGTACCGGGGCGTCACCCTTCCCGGCGATCCGTTAGTTGTGCCGCCATGATTGTGTCCGGCCGCGCTGCAGATCGGCGCGGCTGGTTCTCTACCGCCCGCTTACGCCGCGTATCGCAGGTCATGCCGCCGCTGCCGCGGCAACGCCCGCGTGATGACATCCCGCCAGTAGTATTCCACCCAACGCTGCGGCAGGCTGGTCCGACTGACAAACAACCGCCGCTCCAGCAATTCATCGATGGTGACACGGTGATCGATTGATCCCCGCGCCTGACCGGGCGTCGGGCTCCGGGGTCGTTTCTCCCGCCGGCTCTTCATGTAGTTCCGCCACACCAGGAACACAGCCAGTCGCTCGGCGCTCGCCTGCCGACGTTTCGACCATGCGATCGTCTCCCGCTTGTGGTTCGCGCTGCTGTGCCGCAACACGAGATCTGCCAAGTTGACCGGGAACAGCAGGTTGTTGGCATCGCGACGATCCTTGCTCGAAGTCACCAGGTGCATCACTTCGCATCTGAGTGCCTTGATTGCCTGCGGATAGGCCCGATGATCATCGCTCAACACGGTCAATCGAGGCTGGGAGCCGGCAACCACCTCAAGGAGGTGCTTCACATCCTTGAACACGGCCTTGGGATCCGGTCGGCCAAGAGCCGCTTCCAGCCGCTCCCGCTTGCACTTCTGGTCCGTCGTCATCTTCCCAGATCGGCGGACCTCGCTGTCGGTGAAATAGACGATGAAGTCGGACTCGGGCTCGATGGCCAGGTGGTGGTGGAACGGCCAGTACTGGGAGTGCTCGAAGGTGACGAAGCCGTCGATGGCCACCCGCTGGGCCGGCTGGGCTGCCTGCATCGCGGCGGCGTGGTAAAGCAGGCAATGGCGGCCAAGGCGGGCGAGCTGGCGGTCGATGGTGGAAGGGGCCACACGGAGGTCCCTGGCGATCTGGCGATTGGCCATGCACCCGGTGGTTTTGGTCAGGAGCTGCGGCAGGACATCGGGCCGCTTGAGCCAGTATGAGGTGGCAAAGGTCTGGGTGCTGAAGGACCGATGGCAATGAAGACAGAGGAACCGCTGGATACGGTGCGGGGCCACCTGTCTACCGAAGGTGCCAATGCGCTTGAAGCGCCACTGTGCACCCAACTGCAAGTGATACTTACAGTTGGCATTGGGGCAATGGGGCGGAACCAAGACTTCGCTGGAATTGTGCATGCCCGACCGGGGCATGGACCAGGCCAGACACAATTTCGATGGCACAACCATTTCGATGGCACAACCAAGAAAGAAGGCCGCGCCATTTTCATGGCGCGGCCTTTGTCGAGTTACAGCGGCAACCGCCGGATCACATCCCCGGCGCAGTACGCTTGTCGGCGATCTGCCGCTCATACCACCACACGAGCAGCGGGGCAGCGATGAACACCGAACTGTAGGTACCGACGATGACGCCGAAGCACAGCGTGAAGGCGAAATCCCGGATGACCGGGCCGCCCATGACCCAAAGCATGGTCGAGACCGCGAACGTCGCGGTCGAGGTCAGGATCGTCCGGCTCAGCGTCTCGTTGATCGACCGATTGACGACCTCACGGTAGCTTTCCTTGCGCCGCAATTTCATGTTCTCGCGGATACGGTCGAACACGACGATGGTGTCGTTGAGCGAGTATCCGATAATCGTCAGCAGCGCCGCGATGATCTGAAGACTGATCTCGATGTTGAGGACCGAGAACACGCCGAGCGTCAGGATCACGTCGTGGGTCAGCGCGAGAATCGCCGCCATGCCGTAACGGAACACGAAGCGAACCCAGATGTAGATGGAAATGAGCACCAGGCCGGCGATGATCGAGTTGAACGCCGCCGTCCGCAACTCCGCACCGATCTTGGGGCCCACCGTCTCGACCCGCCGCATCTCGACCTGCGAAGTGGGGAAGCCGGCCTTGAGGTCGTTGACCAGCTTCTGGGCCACTGAACCGGTGCTGCCGTTGGCGACGGACTGCGCGCCTTCCGCGAGGGGCAGGTTGATCATGAACTCGTCCGTGGCGCCGAATTCAGTCACCTGCACGCCGCCGTAACCGCGGTTCGCGACCTCCTGGCGGATCGCGTTGATCGCGGGCGCCGGTGTGACCTTCACCTGCACCATGGTGCCGCCGGTGAAATCGACGCTCTGCCGGAACCCGCCCTTGGCGAGGACAAGCAGCAGGCTGGCCACGCACAGGGTGCCGGAGATGATGAAGGCGATCTTCATGGCTCCGGTGAAGTTGTAGTTGGCGTTCTTGAAGAATTCCATCTCGGACTTGACCTTTCCCGGGTGAAGAGCCCGGCAACTAGCGTGCCTTGCGGCACTACACCAGCGCGAGTTCCGTCAGATGCTCAGCTTCTGCCGATTCGGATTGCGCGTCATGAGCTCCATGATGACGTGGGTCATCACCAGCGCGGTGAACACGCTCGTCAGGATGCCGATGCACAGCGTGATCGCAAAGCCCTTGATCGGACCGGTCCCGAACCACAGCAGGATGCCACCGGCGATCATCGTCGTCATGTTCGAGTCGACGATGGTCCGCGTCGCGATGCTGTAACCGGCTTCCACTGCGGCCCGAACCGATCTGCCCTTCCGCAGCTCTTCACGAATGCGCTCATTGATGAGCACGTTGGCGTCCACCGCCATGCCGACCGTCAAGGCGACACCCGCAAGGCCGGGCAGCGTCAGCACCAGGTCGAATTGCGCCAGTACTGCCAGAAGCAGGATGACGTTGGCGCCCAGTGCGATCACCGCGACGATTCCGGTCAGGCGGTAGACGAAGACGATGAAGATGACGACGAAGAGGCCACCCCACAGCGAGGCGGAAACGCCCATGCGGATCGAATCGGAACCGAGGCTCGGACCGACCGTGCGTTCTCCGCGATGGTGATCGACGTCGGCAGCGCGCCCGCGCGCAGCAGGAGCGCAAGGTCGGTCGCCTCTGCATTGGCGAAGTTGCCGCTGATGGTGCCCGTTCCGGCAATGCGCGACTGGATGACCGGGGCCGAAGAGATGCGGCCGTCCAGCGAGATGGCCAGGTAGCGACCGACGTTTTCGCCGGTCAGGCGCGCGAATTCGCGGGCGCCGCGGCTGTTCAGGCTGAAATTGACCTGCCACATGCCAGGGCGCTCGTTGTCGGCGCTGGCCTGCGCTTCGGTCAACTGGTCACCGCTGACGGAAGCCGCCCCATCCACCAGGTAGAGAGGGCGCAACTTGCGCGAACCGACGGTCATGGGTTCCATGCCCAACTGGAACTCGACACCGCGCAGCCGCGCCGCCGTGCGCGGATCCTCGAGCATGGCCGACATGCGTTCCACGTCCTGCTCGTCGACGAAGATCGGCGTGCTCGAGACGCCGGGCTGCGTCACCAGCAGGCCCGAGAACGGGAGGTTCGCCAGCTGGTCGCCCATCAACGAGGTGTCTGCCGCGGCGGCGAGGGGATTGTCGCCCATGAAGGCCTGATCCAGCCGCGCCAGCGCATCGGTCAGTTCCTCGGGCTGCCGCACGAGGCGGAACTCGAGCTTGGCCGTCTTGCCCAGAAGTGCCTTGGCGCGCTCGGGGTCCTGCAGGCCCGGCAGCTTGACGACGATGCGGTTGCTGCCGAACGTGGTGATCTCCGGCTCGGAGACGCCGAACTTGTCGATGCGGTTGGTCAGGATCTCCTTGACCCTTTTCAGGGAATCGGCAGCCTGGCCCGGGTCCATCCCGGTCTGGTCGACTTCCAGCACGATGTACATGCCGCCCTTGAGGTCGAGTCCGCGGCGGATGGCCTTGGCATCGATCTTCTCGATCTGCGCCATGCGCGTCGGGTTGGCCTTGGCGGCATCCCTGTCGGCTTGCGAAATCGAAAGAGCCTGGAAAGTCGGATACAGGCCGTAGATCGCCAGCAGAAGGACGACCACACACAGTCCTGCCCGCAGCTGCAGGGAACGGTTCATCTTGGCACTCCCCGGACATCAAGCCCAACCGTGTTCACGACAAAAGAAGCACAACAAAAAAAAGCACGCCGTTGTTCGCACGCATCGGCATGCCTGCCGGCGTGAACGCCACGAACCACAGGGTCCGCGGAACCCGGCCTTGCGCCTTAAATGGCGGTGAACATGATAGCACAACGGCGGCGGGGAATCCAGAAATTCAGCCGTGGCTCAGACTTCCCTCATCCGGTGCTCCCGCCGGCCCAGTCCCAGGGCCTCGGCCCGGGCCAGGAGCGCCCCCGGCCCCTGGGCATATCCGGTCCATTCGGGTAGGGGTGCCCCCAGGCGATCCTCCAGGACAGCGAACGTCGCCGCATCGAGGGCCACGGGGTCCCGGGACGCCAGGATCCCGATACCAACGGGAGATGGACGCCGTCGCGCCTTGGCCGCCGTTGTCTGGGTGCCCAGATGAACAAGGAAGTTCAAATAAAGGGCTGCTGCGGCGCCCCCCGCTGCGACCGGCAAGGCCCGCGATGTGGCCACGGCAGCCTCCGCGACGTCTTCCTGGAATGCCACCAGCCCGCCGGCGTCGTCCGGGGCGATACCCGCCATGAAGCACACGCCCATGCACTCGCCACAGCCGGTGCAGGCCTGATGGTCGATCGTGGCGCGACCCGCACGGATCACGATGGCGTCGTAGATGCAAACATCCAGACAACTTCCGCAGCCGGCGCAAAGCGGAGTGTCAACCTGCGGGCGGATGCCGGCGTGCAGGCGCAGCTTGGCCTGCCGGTCGGCCAACTCCAGCCCGAGGGCCGCCACCGCCCCGACAACGCCGAGGTGCGGGTGGGCCCGGACGGGATTCAGCAGGATGAGGCTGCCCGCGCCCCGCAGGACGCCGGCCAGGGTATGGCCGACCAGGCGACCGCCAGGGACGTCGCCCGCCGCCAAACTCACCGGCCCGGCCGGGTCGTCCCCCACGATGAACGGCAACCCGGCATCGGCCCCGCTGCCGAACCCCTTGGCCGCCGCTGCGGCGCGCAGGGCCTCGGCGGTGTCCAGCCCTCGAGTGCCGATGCTGAGGGTCTCGGTCGCCAACGCACCCGGCCCGCGAGACGCCCCTCCTGCTGCCGCCAGCGCAGCCTCGCGCGCCCAGGACGGCGCGATGACGGCCGGTCGCGCCGGGGCCCCCAGATGGATCTTGAGCACGCAGGGGCCTCCCCCGGCGCCGGAGGGATGGGGCGCGGTTGCCTCGAGCAGGCGACGCACGCCCGGCCGCGGGTCTGCCGGCGCCAGTTCGGAGCCCGGCTGCGCGGGCAACCGCCACAGGAAGACGTCAGCGGCCATCGGCCACACCTCCGCCGCCGGGAGCTCCGGGCGCCGTGTACGCCATCAACTCGGACACCGTGACGAAACGGACGCCCTCGGCCTCGTAGCGCCCGAGTTCGCGCGCGAGCACGTCCGCGGTCGCGACATACGGGTGGGCGATGCCGACAGCGGCGCCGTGAAGGCGCGCCCAGGCCACCAGCGTGGCCAGGTTCGCCGCGATGGCGTCCTCGCTGCTGCGGTCGGCGTCCAGGAAGATGCGGTTGCGCAGGGCCGGCACCCCGGCGCGCTGCGCCGCGCCGAATGCGATCGACGCGGGCGACGTCAGGCTGTCGACGAAAAACAGGTGCCGTCGGGCCAGAAGACCCATGAATACGGCCATCAGCGCCGAGTCGGCGGTGGCGGCGCTACCCATGTGGTTGTTCACGCCGCGCGCGCCCGGCACCGTCGCCAGCGACCGGGCCAGGCGCCGTTCCACCTCGGCGGCGTCCATGCCGGGCTCCAGAACCGGTTCGCCGGGGTTGCTCTCCGGGAAATCCACCGGGAGCATCGGCATGTGCAGGAGGATCTCGCGCCGGGCCGTGGCCGGGACCGGGCGTGCGAGCGGGGCCGCCACGCCGCCAGTGACTGTCGAAACGCCGGGTGCGTCACCCGGCAGGTCGAGGTCGGTCGCCAGCGCAGCGATCTCCCGCGAATGCGGCAGGCACGGCAGGACCGCCAGGGTCAGGGGCTGCGGCAGCGTCAGGATCACGGCCTGCGGCCCGGTGCGGGCCTGGCCCCAGTCATCGACGATGATCGCCACCAGCGGAACACCACCGGTGGCACGGGCGTCGCCGGCCAGGCTGCCGACGAGCGCCGCCACGGGCCCGGCCGGATCCACCGAGTGCGGTTCTTCCGCTGTGGCCGCGATATTGCGCCTTGTGGCGTCGTCATCCGCCCGGCAGCCGGCCAGCCCCACGAGCGCGACAAGGGCCACCCATGCCGCCACGCGCGTCGACGACGCCCCGACGTGATGGTGCCCGGCGCGGGCAGGTCGACAGCGGAGGAAGGGTTTCACGGCGCTCTCCAGGCGGGACAGGCATGGCGAAGGACCGCGGCATACTAAGCCACGCCGGGCCGGCTGGCCAGCACGCGACTCAGACAGGATCCGTGGCGGGCCCGGCAAGACAACGGACCCGGCAAGACAACGGACCCAGCAAGACAACGGACCCAGCAAGACAACGGGCCCGGCGGCAACGGCCACCGGGCCCTGTTCTTTTCCACCGGCAACCCCGGTCGCGACCGGGTCAGGTGCTACTGGACCACAGCTACTGGGCCAACGCGACCTTGGCCGGAGGATCGTCCGTCAAGTCAGCCTGTCCGCGCATCCGGAAGTACGGCTTGACCACGCCATTGACCAGCGAGTCACGCGACGTCACGTAGAACCGGATATTGCCGGTGACCTTCAGCGTCGAATAGTTCTGCCCGCGGTCGAACAGGAACTGCACCGAGTACAAGGCATTGCGCGCGTTCGGAATCTGGTCGTTGGCCGGCGACGTCGCCCACACCCCGACGCGCTGGAACGTCTGGAACTGGATGGTCTGCACGGCGGCCACCAGGTCGCCGTCCGGGTCGGTCACGTCCTGCTTGGAGAACATGCGGTCGTGGATGCGCAGTTCCTCTTCCAGGTCGAGCGTCTCGCCCACGTCCGGGAACGTGTTGCGGGTGCTCTGCTGCAGGATCGTCACGTAATCCGGGTGCAGCATCTTACGGAACTCGTCGATGTCCATCGTCTCGTAGATGTACTGGAAGTTGGCCATCAACTTGTCTTCGGAGTCCGGAAACTGGATCGTCGGGTCCACGTTGCAGTCCGTGCAGGGCGGGACCGGATCGGGCGAGAAGATGCAACCGCCCGCGGCCGCCAGCAACAGGATCAGGGTCACGAGACCCAACTTGTTTGTTCTCAACATGTTGTCCTCCGCGTGGCCAGGGCTCCCCGGGGTGACAGGGATGCGATGGAAAAGGAAGCCTGCGTTTGCCTTCGGGGTCCATCCCCCGATTTTACCATATTGACAGATTATTTGCTAGCAAAACTTCCCCGCAACACCCCCAAGGTTGACAGAAGCTGGCCCGAACCGGGATCGCTCTCACCCTGCCGGTCGTGCCACTCGCTAATATACCAAAAGTTTCCCTCCAGCGTAAACTTGATATCGGCCAATCCGCGATAACGGATCGTCGACGGCGGGTTCACGCTGGTCACCGTCACGTCGTAAATGACGTCCTCCCACAGCGATTCGCTGCCCGATGACGGCGGGACCACGAATTCCAGATTCCTCATCTGGGCCACGATCGTGACCTGCGAATTGTAGAGCCCGTTGATGAACGCAAGCTCGCGTTCGCGGTTCCAGCTCGCGAACACGCCGGGGAACTGGTTCTCGGTCGCCGAATCAGGTTCATAGAGGAACGACGACGAACTGATGGCGCCCTCCCACCCGGGCGTGTGCGTGGCGTTGAGCGAGGTCTCGAGGTTGTCCCACGTGTTCACCGGCTCGTTCTGCGCAAGATAGCGCACGATGTCGCCGGTCTCCGGTGGTTCGGCATCCCGCGGCGCGAACAGGCAACCGCCCGCCGAAAGACAGACCAGGACGCAGGCCAGCAGTGGCGCCCCTCGACGCGCCGCGCCGCGCAGCCGGCTCAGAACATCCACTTGAACCATACGTCAGCCTCCCAGAAATCCGCGCTGCTGGCGGTCACGCTCGGACCGTAGGCGTTGATCTTCTTGATCATGGCCGAAACTTCGAAATCCTGCTTCGCGCCCAGGGTCCGGTCGACGCGCGTGCCGATCACGAGTTCGCCCGAATCGGTGCGAGACGCCGTGGTGCTGCGGCCGAGCGACGTCTTGTCGTCGCGCGTGCGGTACGTGCCGCATTCGAACGAGACGCCCGGCGCGACGGTGTAGGTCATGTCGAGGCGGATCTTCGCGATGTCCTGCTCGAGATCCCGGTGATAGAAGGCGCTGCCGGCCGCATCCTCGAGGGACTTCGTGGCGTTGAAGCGGCGGTTGAAGTCGTGGCGGATGGTGATCCGCAGGCGCTGGTTCGGCACCAGCAACACCTTGGTCACCAGATCGCCGCGCTTGTTGTAGTCGTCCTTGCGCGTGACCGTCGGCAGGTACGAGTACAGGTAGTCGGTGTACTGGATGTACAGGCGGTAATTCTGGTCGAACGTGATCCACGGGGTCACGTTCCACGAGAATCCCGGCACCAGTTCGTAGGAATCCTTGAGGTTGTTGTTCGACGAACTGCTGCCCCGGATCGAGATGTCCTGCGTTTGCCGGTAGCTGAAGACCATGTTCGTGCGGAATTTCCCGGCCCACGCGCGTTCGACCTTGCCGGCGAAGTCGATCTGCAGGCGATCCTTGTCGTTCTCGTTGAAGCGGTTCTCGGCCACGTCCTGCGTGAGTTCCTCGTGGTACTGCAGGTTCATCCGCGTGGCCTTGAACAGTGTCCGGTACCAGTTGAGCTGGAACTCGCGGCGCCGCACGTACTGGCGACCGCGGCTGGCCGTGGCGGCCTTGATGCGCTGGTCGTCCCAGCTTTCGCCGACCCTGGCGTAGGCCACCAGCGAATCGCGCCCGGCGTCGAAGGACAACGTCATGTCGGCGCTGTCCTGCGCGCGCTGCTTGAGGCCGGCGACTCCCGTCGCCAGTTTCTGGTCGTCGGTCGTGTGGCCGGCCTTCACCTCGCCGCCGAGGCGGCCGAGCTTGAACCGGTGCGCGAAGTCGAGGCTCACGGCATCGCGCGTCTCAAGTTCGGTGACGACCTTGTCGGCTTCATCCAGGCCGACGGTATCCACCAGGCCGTTCGCGTTGCGGCGGAACTCGAGGTACTTCTTGGCGAAGCTGCTGCGCGTCATCGCCACGAAGCCGGTGCCGACCCCGCGATTGAAGTAGACGCCGACACCGAGGCTGTCGCCGTGCGCCGACGACGGACTGGTGGACCCGGCCAGCTCGCGCGTGCCCCCGGTCGCGGTGCCCGACAGGCGGCCGGCCACGACGACGCCCGGAGACAGGGCCCAGCCGCTCTGCAGGCCGCCCTGCGTCGTGCCCTCGCTGAACTTGCTGCGCTGGTTCTGGTTCAGGCCGGTCTGGTCGTTGAAGTTCGCGCCCAGCCGCACCGAGTTGACCAGGCCCAGCGCCTGGAACTTCTGCTGCGACGACGTCAGGTTGACGAGCTTGTTGTCCATCTTGAACAGGTTGGCGTAGCCGGCGGTGTTGGTCGTGCGGTCCTCGCTCCAGTTCCAGCTGCCGTCGATGACCGTCACCAGCGGCAGCTGCTTGCCGAAGCTGTACCTGAGCCCGCCCTTGCGGCTGTCGACGGTCTTCTGCTGCTTGCGGTAGTTGTCCCAGGACCATTCGAGGCTGGAGACGGCCTGGGCCGAGGACCGGAACAACCCGGTGGTCGTCAGCGTGCCGTACATCGAGTACTTCTGGACGTTCGCCTGCAGGCCCACTTTCGGCTCGCGGGTCATCCCCAGGTAGAACCGCCCGTCGTCGGGACCGAATTGGCCCGCCGCGGCCGCCGCCCCGGCCTCGGCCAGCGGGGAGGTGGTGGCCGTGGAATCTTCCGGCGCGTCGCCCTCGTCCTGCGCGCGGACCAGCGCCGGCGCGACCGCCAGCAGCAGCAGGACCAGCACCGACGCCACCGGCACACAGCGCGCGGCGCCATCGCGTCCCGGCAGGCAGGGGCTTCGCATCCACGCAGCAACGCGCATCAATCCACATCCTTCCTTCGCAACAGGCCGGCCAGCGACCGGTAGCCCTCGGGCGTGATCTGCTCCGGACGCGCCTCGTGGTCCAGCCCCGCTTCCCGGGCCAGGGACTCGGCCTCGGCCGGCTCCAGCGAAAATTGCGTCCGCAGCTGCGACACCAGCTTCTTGCGCCGCTGCCCGAAGACCTTCTTGACGACCTCACGCAAATGGTCGAACTCGTCGTCGCCCATGTCCCCTGCAGGGGTCAGGCTGACCACCGCCGACTGCACCTGGGGGCGCGGCCAGAACACGCTGGCCGGGACCGTCCTGACCATGCGGATATCGAACACCGACCCCATCAGGATCGAAAGTATGCCGTAGTCGCGGCCGCCGGGCGTGGCCGTCAGCCGTTCGGCGACCTCTTTCTGGATCATGAACACCGCGCCCGCGATGCGCGAGCGCAGTTCCGCAGCCTTGAACAGGACCAGGCTCGTCAACACATAGGGCAGGTTGCCGGCGATGACCGGCCGTTGCCCCGCCGCCGCGAGCGCGGCATCCCAATCGAGCTTCGTCAGGTCGCCGGCGACGGCCCGGAACCCGGGGTGATCGCCGAACTCGGCCTGCAGCAAGGCGATCAGCTCGCGGTCGACCTCGACGCAGGCAACGCTGCGCGCGCCCGCCAGCAGGTGCACGGTCAGCGCCCCGCCCCCCGCCCCCAGTTCCAGCACCTCGTCGCCGAGGGCCAGCGCATCGCCGGCGATGGCCCGCGCCAGGTTGCCGTCCAGCAGGAAGTTCTGTCCCCGGCGCTTGACCGGACGGATCCCGTAGTGCCGGAGCACGTCCTGCTGGCTGCGGCTCACGGCGTGGAGGCCTTCCCGGGACGGAACAGTTCGGCGAACGTCGCGTCGGTGCGCCGCTCGACCGCGCCGGGTTCCATTTGCAAGATCCCGGCCACGGTGTCAAGCACCCGCCCCAGCCAGGCCGGCTCGTTCCGCTGCCCCCGGTGGGGCACCGGCGGCAGCCAGGGCGCGTCGGTCTCCAGCAGGAGCGCGTCGCAACCGGCGCGCGCGACCATCCCGGGCAGGGCGGACTGACGATAGGTGACCACGCCGCCGATGCCCAGCCTGAAACCGCGCTCGAGGGCCCAATCGACAGCGGCGGCATCGCCGCTGAACGCGTGCAGGACGCCGCGGCGCGGCGGCAGGCCGACCTCGTCGACGAAGGTGAGCATGGGGTCCCAGGCGTCGCGCACGTGGAAGACGACGGGCAGGTCGAGCCGCGCGGCCAGTTCGAGCTGCGCCGCCAGGGCCGCATGCTGGGCCGGCCGGGGCGAGAGGTCGCGGAAGAAATCCAGGCCGATCTCCCCGACGGCCAGGACCTTCGGGTGGCGGCAGAGTTCCTCGAGTTCGGCCAGGCGCAGGCGGCCGTCGGCCGTCAGTTGGCCATGCTCGTCGGCCAGGAGCAGCGCGTCGTGCGGGTGGATGCCGACCGTGGCCCAGACATCGTCGTACCGGTCAGCCAGCGCCAGCGAGGCCCGGCTGGTCTCGAGGTCGTAGCCGACATTGAGGAAACCGGTCACGCCCGCGGCGCGGGCCCGCTCGACGACGGCCCCGGCCTCGTCGGCGAATTCCTGGCGGTTCAGGTGGACGTGGCTGTCGATCACGCGGGCCCCCGGCGACAACCGCCGCCCTGGCAACCCCCGCGCCCGCCGGCCGGCGGCGCTTCTTCCCAGCGGACGCTGTCGACCGGCCACTCCTGCAGGCTGCCGGGCTCGCGCCCGTCGACGGTGACCGTCTCGCGCAGGAGGTCGATCTGCCGCACCGTGGCCGTCCCGTCGGGCGTGACCACGGACAAGCCCACACGCGGCAGGCGGCGACGCGCCTCGCGGTAATGCTCCTCTTCAAAGGCCAGGCAGCAGCGCAGCCGCCCGCAGGGGCCCGAGAGCTTGGCCGGGTTGAGCGGCAGCTGCTGCGTCTTGGCCATCTTCAGCGTGACGGGCGCGAATTCGTGCAGGAACCCCGAGCAGCAGTATTCACGTCCGCACACGGCGAGGCCGCCCTGCAGGCGTGTATCGTCGCGCACGCCGATCTGCCGCAATTCGATGCGGGTGCGGAACACCGCCGCCAGGTCCCGCACCAGGTCGCGGAAGTCGACGCGGCCCTCGGCCGTGAAGTAGAAGGTGATCTTGCGGCCGTCGTGCTGGCGCTCGACGGTCACCAGGTTCATGTCCAGGCCGCGCCGGACGATGCGCTCGCGGCAGGTGTCCCACAGCGAGGATTCCTCCTCGCGCGTCGCGCGCATGCGCACAAGGTCCGCTTCGACCGCCAGTTCGATGACGCCCTGGTGCTCGGCGACGGCCCACCAGTCCTCGCGACCGGGGCCGATGTAGAGGACCTTGCCGAGGTCGCGCCCCCGGTCGGCCTCGACCAGGCAATGGTCGCCGACCTTCAGCGCGACGCCGTGGCGATTGTGGTAGTAGCCCTTGCGCCTGCCCTTGAACTGGAGCAGGACGAGGTCCTCGTCGCGACCGGCAGTTGCAGCCCCGGGCGGCGACGCCGCGGAGTCGCCCGGGCCAGGCGAAGGCTCGCGCCGCGGGCGCCGGTGCGCGGGCTGGGCGGGTTCAGGATGCCGGTCAGGATCGACCATGCGCCAGCAGCCCTTCGAAGAGAACGGCCATCACCAGGCCGATGTTGAGGTTGCGGTCGATCTCGCCGCAGGCGCCGTCGATCCGGGCCATGTCCGCCAGGAGTTCGGACGTCGATCGCGCGGCGGCCACCTGCCGGGCGACCGCGACCGCCTGCGGGAACCGCGGTTGCCAGGCGTCGCCGGCTTCCCGGCAGACCAGGGCATCACTGTAGTGGAGGTTGAGCAGTTCACACAAGCGGATGGCGCGGGACCGGCGATCGGCCGCGCCCTGCTCGCCGGCCGCGCCCGACCCGCGCCGCGTCGGCGGAGCCTCGACCGCGTGCGAATAGGAACCGCGGTGCAGTTCGTCGGCCGCGATGGCGGCCTGGCCGCGGCGCCCTTCGGCGATCCAGGTGAACATGAGGCCGGCCCATTCGGCCAGTGCCTGCGACTCGGGCTGCAGCAGGTCGTGGGCCAGTCGCGCGTTGCCCTGCGCCAGCCGCGCCGCCCAGGCGGCGTGTTCCGGGGCGGCCCCGCCCAGGCGCGCCAGGTGCCCGGCCAGCTCTTCCTGGGGCCACGGCTCGAACCGCACCTTCTGGCAGCGCGAAAGGATCGTCGGCAGCATGCCCTCGGTGCCGGTCGTCGTCAGCATGATGACCGTGTCGGCCGGCGGCTCTTCGAGCGTCTTGAGGAAGGCGTTCGCCGCCGCGGTGTTCATGCGCTGCGCGTCGGCGACGACAGCCACCTTCCACGGTCCCTGGAACGCGCGCACGCGCAGGAAACGGATGAGCGAGCGCACGGTGAGCGGGCCGGGATGCTCAGGGTCGCCGATGTTGACCTGCGATGTGGCCGACTCGGGCGTACGCGCGAACGGCTCGGCGAGCTTGGCGTCCAGCAGGCGGCGCACGTCGTTCTCGTCGAAGGCCGCGGGCGCCGGCCCGATCCAGCGGATGTCCGGATGCTGGAAGCTCGCCGTCTTGACGCAGCTCTCGCACGGCTGCTCGTCGCGGCAGAGCCCCGGTCCGGCGCAGTTGAGCAGGCGGGCGAATTCGAGCGCCGTGCCTTCCTTGCCCGAACCCTCGGGACCGACCAGCAGCAGCGGCTGCGCCAGGCGGTCCTTGTCGCGCAGGCGCAGCAGGCGGGCCAGGATGTCGGGACGGGCGATGAAGGAAGATGCTGGCACGCGGGCTCCCCCCGGGGCGATCGCCGCCCGCAGCGGCCGCACCGCGCGCCGCTCAGCGGGAACGCAGCCAGTCGGCGGGGTCCAGGGGCGTGCGACCGTGCCGGACCTCGAAGTAGAGCTGGGGCGGTTCGCCACCGCCGGGGCCACCGACCTCGGCGATCACCTGGCCCTGGGCCACGCGGGTTCCGCGGGCGACGAAGACGCCGTTCAGGTAGGCATAGAGGGTGTAGTACCCCTCGCCGTGGTCCAGAATAACGCATCGCCCGAAACCGGGCAAATTGTCACTGAACTCGACGGTTCCGGTTCCCACGGCCGCCACCGGCGCCCCCACTGAGGCGCTGATATTGATACCGTTGTTCAGCGTGACCGTCTTGAAGCGCGGGTGCACCGAGCGCCCGAACGCGCGCAGGACCTCGCCCCGGACCGGCCATTCCAGGCGGCCGGCCAACTCTGCCAGCGGCTCGGTCTGCCCGATGACCACCTCGGGCGACTCCTGCAGGCGGCGGTCCTCCAGCCCGTCCAGGACCTCGAGAAGCCGCTGTTCGTTCCGCGAGAGCTCGAGCAGCCGGTTGTTGACCCCACGCCGGCGGTCATCCAGCTGCCGCAGCGAGGCCACCTGCTCGGCCTGCAGGCCCTCCAGCCGCGTGGCCTGCTGGGCGCTCTCCTCGCGCGTCTGCCGGATCTCCGACAATGCGGCATCCAGGTCGTGGCGCTCGCGGACGACGGCCTGGCCTTCATCGCGCGTGCGCTCGACGAGCCCCGCGTTCAGGCGCGCCAGTGTGCGCTCGAACTTCACGCGCGACATCAGGTCCGAAAAACTTGTCGCCGTCAGCACCATCTCCAGGTCGTGGCGCTGGCCGCGGACGTACATCCGGCGCAGGCTGCGCGCGAGCGCGATCTTGCGCCCCTCATAGGTGTCGACGCGGTGCGAGAGCTCGTCCTCGAGCCTCCGGCTTTCGGACAGCAGCAGCGATTCCTTCCGCACCATGCCGCCCACCAGGCGCTGCGTGGCCTCGATCTCCTGCGTGATCTCTTCGTTGTCCCGCCGCGCGTCGGCAGCCTGGGCGTTCAGGTTGCGGATGAGGTCCTGCTGGCGCTTGATCTCGGCGCGCACCTTGTCCAGTTGCGCGGCATTGTCCGGGTTGCGCGCCGGATCGGGGGTTCCCGCGAGCCCGGCGGCCGCGACGGACTGCGAGGGATCGACGCGAGTGCCCTGCGTGGTGGCGGCAGCCGTCCCCGGGGCCGCGGCAGGCGTTGTTTCCTGCGCCGCGACCGGCGAGAACGCCAGCGCCAGCGCACAGAGCAGGATCACCTTGTCCCTCGGTGTGCGCATCAGATGTCGCTCCGCAGCGTCAGGTACTTGCGCATCGCGGCCCAGCTGCCGGCCAGGCCCAGCGTGACGCAGAACAGGACGAAGCCCATCAACTGCGCCGGCGAGAAGAAGACCAAGCCGCCCAGGCTGTGCCCGAGGATGCGGCCGGCGATCGCCAGCAGGCTCATCGCGAGGATGCCCGCGAGAAGACCCTGCACTGCGCCTTCGCACAGGAACGGCGTGCGGATGAACGCGTTGGTGGCGCCCACCAGCTTCTGGATCTGGATGATGCGGGCGCTCGAGGCGATGGTCAGCTTGACCGTGTTCGAGATGACGAAGATCGCGGCCAGGAAGACCATCAGCCCGGCCACCAGCGACGCCATCTGGAAGCGGAACGTCCAACGCTCCAGCGCGTCGACCCATTCCTGATTGAAGAGGATCTCCGACACCTCGTCCCAGCGCGACACCTCGTCGCGGACCGAGCGCACCGAATCGGGATTGCGCGCCTCGGTCGTGAACGTCACGTGGTACGACGACGGCAGCGGGTTGCGGTCGAGCAGGTCGAGCAGGGGCTCGTCGTCGCCCAACTGCTGCCGGAATTCGACCAGGGCCGCCTCCGAGTCGATCCAGGTGACCTGCTGCACCCCGGGCAGCGTCAGCAGACGGGGACGCAGTTCGGCCAGGCGCTCGGACGGCAGGTCGTCGCGCAGGTAGACCCGCAGGTCCAGGCCGCCGCGAGCCGTCTCGAGCAGGGTGCCGAGGTTCAGGGTGACCAGGGTCAGCACGGCCAGCACCATCAGGGCCGAGGCCATGATCAGGATCGTGACACCGGTGGTCAGCTTCCGGCGACTGAACCCGGCCAGCGATTCGCGGGCGAGGTAGGTCACCTGGGCCTTGTTAAGCATGGACGGGCTCCTTGCGGGCCGGGCGCTGGACGGCTCCGGCCGCCTCGGCCGGCGCGCGGTACATGTGATCGACCAGGCTCGCCGAGCGGTCGATGGGCACGCGGCGCCGCTCGTCCGAGAGCAGCTTGCCGCCGTCGACCACCAGCACGCGCTGGCCGAAAGTCTTGACGATCTCGTGGTCGTGCGTCGAGAACAGCACGCAGGTGCCGCTGTCGTTGACCCGGAAGAGCAGGTCGATGATCTCCTGCGCCGTCACCGGGTCCAGGTTGCCGGTGGGCTCGTCGGCGAGCAGGATCTTCGGGCTGTTGACCATCGCGCGCGCGATGGCGACGCGCTGCTGCTCGCCGCCCGAGAGCTGGCGCGGCAACCGGTGGCGCTTGTCGTACAGGCCGACCTGCGTCAGCACGCGCATCACGTTCTGCAGGATCTGCAGGTGCGGAACGCCGACGACCAGCTGCGCGAAGGCGACGTTCTCTTCCACGCTGCGGTCCTCGAGCAGCCGGAAATCCTGGAAGACGAAGCCGATCTCGCGGCGCAGTTCCGGAACGCGACCGCGGTTCATGCGCGTGGCGGGCATGCCGCGCACGATGACCTGGCCCTTGGTCGGGAACGCATCCATCGCCACCAGTCGCAGGATGCTGCTCTTGCCGGCGCCGCTCGGGCCGGTCAGGCAGACGAACTCGCCGTTGGCCACCGAGAAGGTCACGTCCGAAAGAGCCATCTGGTCGTCGTACTCGAGGTCGACGTGGTGGAAGGCGATGATCGCGCGGCCGTCGGCGGCGCCGGATGCGCCCAGGCCGTCGGGGCCGGGGCGGCGCTGGGTCGTGGTTTTCTTCGTGGCCAAGCTTGGGCTCCCCGCATGGAATCGGGCACGGCCGGAACGACCGGGCGGCACACCCCCGGCTCGTCTTTCCGGCCCCTGTTCGGCGCAGGTTTTGCACGTTCCGTGCCCAATGAACGGCCCACGGGCCTGCAAACAGTCGCCGCCACGAGGGTAAGACGTTGTCCGAACGCCTCTTGAGCCTGTGCATGATCATTCGTGACGAGGCCGCCATGCTGCCCGGATTCCTGGCGTCCGTGGCCGGCCTGTGGGACGAACTGGTCGTTGCCGACACAGGATCGACCGACGGGTCAGCGGCGCTGGTGCGGGCCGCGGGCGGGCACGTTGTGGATTTCCCCTGGGTCGACGACTTCGCGGCCGCCCGCAACGCTTCGCTGGGCGCAGCCACCGGGCGCTGGATCCTCTTCCTGGACGCGGACGAGCGGGTGGACGCCGAACTGGCCGCAGCGGTCCGCGCGCTGGTCGCCGGCGACGATCGCGCCGGCGCGGCCACCGTGGTGATGCGCAACGCACTGCCCGGCGGCGGCCACAGCGAGGCGCGGCTGCTCCGCCTGTTCCGCAACACGCCCGCGATTCGATTCCGGCACCGCGTCCACGAGGACGTCGCGGACGATGTCGCCACCTTCCTAGGCACCCGGCGCCTGGCGATGCGGCACCTGCCGGGCGGCGTCGACCACCTCGGTTATGCCCGCGCCGTGGCCTCGTCGCGGAACAAGAAGGACCGCGACCTGCGCCTGCTGCGCCTGGCGCTGGCCGACGACCCGCACGACCTCTACTGCCGGTTCAAGCTGCTGGAACTGGCGCGATTCTGGGATGATCGCGCCCTGTGGGAGGCCGAGGCCGGCGCCGCGCGCGAGGCCTTCGAGTCGGCGCCGGCGGCCATGCTGGCCGATCGCGCCTGGGCCGGCGACTGCGCCGCCCTCATTGCCCAGTTGCTGCCCGGGTCTCCGCGTGAAGCCCTGGAATGGCTCGAGCGCCAGGCCCCGCGCGCACCGGCCGGCCCGGCCTGGCACCTGCGCCATGGGGCGCTCCTGGAAGCCTGTGGCCGCCTTGCCGAAGCCGAACAGGCCTACGCGAGGTGCCTGCAACTGACCGGGGACCCGACCCGGGGCACAAGCATCGGGCAAGGGACCCGCCCCCTGCTCGGCCTCTGTCGCCTGGCTGCCCGACGCGGCAGGCTGGACAACGCGTCGGAACTGGCGCGGCGCGCCGCCGGGCTGGATCCGCTGGACGGCGAGGCCCTGCTGGCGGTGGCGGCCTTCGCGCCCCTGCCCGAAGCGACGGCATTCCTGACGGCGCACGCGCGCCGCGGCGACGACGTCGCCGTGGCGTCGGCGCAGGCGCTGCTGTCGGTCGGGGCGCCCGAGGCCGCGCTGGCCGTGCTTGCCGAACGGCTCGACGCACCGCGCCGCGCACTGGGCGCCGCCTTCGTCGCCCTTGTCCTCGGCGCCGAACTGGACGTTACGATCAACCTGGACGGGGCCGAAGCCGACGCCGAGATGCGCGTGTGGCTGCAAGCCCTGTGGAACGCGCCGCGCGCCGGCCTGCGCGACGGTTTCGTCGAGCGGGCCGGCGCGCTGGCCGACGCATTCCCCTGGATGGCGACGTGGATCGCCGGGCGGAGGCCCGATCCGGTCAGCCCTTCTCTTCGATGAAGAAGCGCTTGCGCAGGTCCTTGACGTAGGTCGCGAGCGCCGCCTCGATCTTCTGGGATTCCACCGCCTGCCGCAGCTGCTCGGCGATCTCGTCGTACGTGAACGTGTGCCCGTCCTTGCGGGCGACCATCTTGAACACATACCAGCCGGCAGGCGTCATGACGGGCTCGCTCACGCCGTCGACCGGCAGGTCGACGAGGGCCTTCTGGAACGACTCGCTGAGGTCCTCGAGGCGGAACGTGCCGAGCGTCCCGCCGTTGCGGGCCGACGCCGCATCGGCGCTCACGTCGGCGGCCACCAGCGAGAACGCCTCGCCGCCCGACACGCGCGCCCGCGCCGCCTCAGCCGCGGACTTTGCGGCGGCGACATCCTGTTCGGTGACGCTGATGGGCAGGAAGACCTGGCTGATCGCACGGCGCCCATCGGCCTGTTCGGCGTCGACACGGACGATGTGGACACCGCGCGTGGTCACGACCGGCTCGCTGACCTGGCCGACCTTCAGGGTGAACACGGCCCGGGCCAGCCCGTCGTCGTACAGGTCACCCTTCGCCACCACGCCCACCACGCCGCCCCGGGCGGCCGCGGCATCCTCCGAGAAGGACTTGGCCGCTTCCGGGAAGGACATGCCGCGGGACAGGGCCGCCTGGATCCGCGAGACCTTCTGCTGCACCAGCTGGCGCGCCTCGCGCGACGGCTGCACCGCCACAAGGATGTCGGCGATGGTGACGCTGTCGGGTTCGGATGGCATCTCGGCAAGATGCGCCTGGTAGTAGTCGCGGACCTCGTTTTCCATCACCTCGATGTCGGGACGGATGAACTTGCCGACGACCAGGCGCAGGTACTGCTGGTCACGCAGTTGCGAAGCCATGCGCGCGCGATAGTCGGCCAGGTTCATGCCGCTGCGCGCCAGCTCGGCCTCGAGCGCCCCGAGGCTGCCGAAGCGCTCGACGAACTGCTGGATCTTCTCCTCGACGCTGCCGGCGATGGCTTCCTGGTCAACGCTCATGTCGGCCTGCTTGGCCGCGGCGATGATCAGCTTGCTCTCGATCAGGCGGTCGAGCACCTCGCGGCGCACGGTGGCGTCGCTGGCGGTGATTTCCTCGCCGGCATACTGGCGCTCGAGCCGGTAGAGCTCGGTCTCGCGCTCGAGGTCGCTCTGCAGGATGGATTCCTCGTCGACGATCGCGACGATCCGGTCCACCAGGAGCGGCGTGTTCCCCTCGGCCGGCTTGGCTTCGGGGGCCGGAACGGCTTCAGCGGCCGGAACGGATTCGGGGGCCGGAACGGGCTCGGCGCCCGCCGCCGGACCCACGAGGGGCCCGGCGCCGAGCGCCAGCGCGAACAGGACGCTACTTGCCGACAGTCTCCGCAGTCTGGTTCGCCGCATCCGTCAGTTCCTTCCAAGAGCGGGTCTTGCTGAGCCGGTCCTCATGAATGACGACAGGCACCTGCTTCTTCCAGCCTTCAAGCGCGTCCTTGAACGCCTGTTCCCCGCGGGCGTTCCGGATACGCTTGACGATGATCTCGGCCACCTCTTCCATCGTCTGGCTGCGCGGAGGGTTCACGCTCTCGAGCAGGACGAGCTCCCAGCGGCCATCGCCGACCGGGAAAGGCTGGCTGAATTTGTCGGGCTGGAGCGCGAAAAGGGCATCGCGCTCGCCACCCTGCGAGTCGGCCCGCACACCGTCGATCTGCGGGCCGCCGGCGGCCATCGTCGCGTCGCCGCCGAACGTGTTCATCGCCTTGCGCCAGGCCATGCCCCCGCCCAGCGCAGCGAAGGCCTGGTCGGCCGTCGCCTGGTCGGCGAACACGATACGCTTGCCGCTGCGCGTCTCCGGCAGGTTGTACTGGTCCTTGAGGATGGCCCAGGCGGAGTCCAGCGCCGCCGGCCGGACGTCCTTGTCGTAGGCCACGCCTTCCTCGTACAGCTTCTGGACCAGCATCTGCTCGATCTTCTCGTCGACCTTGGCCAGGACCTCCGGGTCCTTGTCCAGGCCGCGATCCTGCGCATCGAAATTGAGCAGGGCGCGATCGATCTCGTCGGTGACCTTCAGCTTCAGCCCACCGACCATCTCAGCCCATTTCGGGCGCTCGAAGACGTTCATGCGGTCATAGGCGGCCTTGAAATCGCCCAGCGTGTACTTGCGGGGTTCGCCCTTCACTTCGTAGCCGTAGAAGTCCATGTCCATGTCGCGCGGGTCCAGTTTCAACGGGAGCAGGTCCTCGCGCTTGACCGCGTCGGTGGTGCCCGGGTAGAACATCGACTCGTCGGGCGGCATGGCCTCGTACGCCTTCATCAGGGCGTCCTCGTTCACGTACATCTTGTACTTCGTGTGCAGTTCGTCCTTGAAGGCGTCGATCAGGCGCATCTGCTCGTGCGTGATGATGGACGCCGTGATGCTCTTGCGGGCTTCTTCCAGGGGGGGCTTCTTGCCCTGTTCCTCGCCGTCGACCTTCAGGATCCACCAGCCGTAGGCCGAAGGAACAGGCTCGGTGAAGTCACCGACCTTGGTGGCGAAGATGGGGTCCTCGAAATTGGCGATGAACCGGCCGTACGGGATATCGATGTTGTACGACATCCCCGGCTTCTGCAGGCCGTCATGGTACTCGCGGAACAGGTCGTCCCAGTCGGCGCCGGCCAGCGCCTTCTCGCGTGCCTTCAACGCGTCGTCGCGGAGGTTCGTGATCAGGTACCGGCACTTGCGGATGCGGCCGAAATTCTCGTAGTAGGCGAGGATGTCCTGCTCGGACACGTCGGACGCCGGCTTGTTGATGTAGCGCTCGCGGGCGGCCGCGACGGACTCGTAGGAGATGAGCGTCTTGCGCGCGGTCTCGATCCGCGGATCGCTGTCCATCCCGATCTTCTTGGCCGTCGCCACCATGACATCCTTGTTGATGATGGTGTTCAGGAACTTCAGCTTGCCGGGCAGTGCGGCCGTATCCAGCAACTCACCCTTGTCATCGCGCGGCAGGTCGGTCGGGCCCAGGGCCCCGAGCTTCAGCTCGTAGTATGAGGCCGTGATCTCCTTGTCGCCGACCTTTGCCAGGACGGCATCGCCCGGCTTGCCCTTGCTGCCGCAACCGGCCACGACGACCAGTGCCGCGCACGCCGCGACGGACAGGGCGGAACGGTAGGAGGAAATACGCAGCGAACTCATGGAAACTCCTTGGACTTGCGCCGGATCGGTGCCGGGAACGGTCGTGATCAACCTTCGAGGCTGACACCCTGAAGGTCGGCCAGACGGTCGAGCATGGCGTCGGCCACCGCCAGATGTTCCTCGCGGGGGGCCGGCACCTTCATGATGAACTGGTCGATGGCCTTGAATTGCAGGCCCTTGGGCCCCGACGCCATCAAGCCTTGTATAATAGGCGGCGCCGGTTCCCTTCCGCCAGCGAAAAAGAAGTCGCAGCCCTGCCGCCCGCCCCGCACCTCGACGATGCCCAGCTTGCCCGCGCGAATCCGCAACCGCTGGATTTCCAGCAGGTTGTTGACCGGGGCGGGAAGCGGACCGTAGCGGTCCTTGAACTCCTCCCGCAGCCGGTGGCACGCCTCGGCGCGGCGGGTCCGGGCCACGCGCCGGTACAGGTCCATCTTGTGCTGGGGATCGCCCACGTAGTCGTCCGGCAGGTACGCCGCGACACGGAGATCGACCTTCACGTCCAGCGGAGCAACACCGCCGCCGCCCTGGAGTTCCGCCACGGTTTCCTCGAGCAGCCGGCAATAGAGGTCAAATCCGATGGCCTCCATGTGCCCGTGCTGCTCCTCGCCCAGCAGGTTGCCGGCGCCGCGGATCTCGAGGTCGCGCATGGCGATGTGGTAGCCGGAGCCCAGGGCCTGGAATTCCTCGAGGGCGGCCAGGCGGCGACGGGCCTCGGCCGTCAGGTGCTCGCCGGGCGGCGTCATCAGGTAGGCGAAGGCGCGGTGGTTGCTGCGCCCGACGCGCCCGCGCAGCTGGTAGAGCTGGGCCAGGCCGAAACGATCGGCACGGTCGATGATGATCGTATTGACCCGCGGCATGTCGAGCCCCGACTCGATGATCGAGGTGACCACGAGTACATCCAGTTCGTGGTTCAGGAACCGGGTCATGATCGTCTCGAGCTTCTCCTCGTCCATTTGCCCGTGGGCCCAGGCAACGCGGACGTTGGGCATCAGCTCGCGGATCATCTGGGCCATGCCCTCGATGGTCTGCACGCGGTTGTGCACAAAGAAGACCTGGCCGCCGCGGTGCAGCTCGCGCAGGATCGCCTCGACCAGCACGCGCTTGTCGAACGTGCACAGCTCGGTGTGGATGGGGAGGCGGTCGCGCGGCGGCGTGTTGATCAGCGACATGTCGCGCGCGCCCATCAGGGCCAGGTACAGCGTGCGGGGGATCGGCGTCGCGCTGAGGGTGATGGCGTCGACCTCCCGCTTCATCTCCTTCAGGCGCTCCTTGTGGCGCACGCCGAAGCGCTGTTCCTCGTCCACCACCAGAAGGCCAAGATCCTTGAACTTCACATCGCGTGACAACAGCCGGTGCGTGCCGACCAGCACGTCGAGGCTGCCGGCGGCCAGGTTCGCCAGCACTTCCTTCTGCTCGGCCGGCGTGCGATACCGGTTGAGCACCGCGACCTTCACCGGGAAGTCGCGGAAGCGCTCGCTGAAGGTCTCGCCGTGCTGGGCCGCGAGCAGCGTGGTCGGGCACAAAATGGCGACCTGCTTGCCGGAAGCCACGGCCTTGAACGCCGCGCGGAGGGCAACCTCGGTCTTGCCGAAGCCGACATCGCCGCAGATGAGGCGATCCATCGGTTCGGGTCCCTCCATGTCGCGCTTGACCTCGTTGATGGCCGTGAGCTGGTCGGGCGTCTCGTCCCACAGGAACGAGTCCTCCAGCGCGCGCTGCAGGTGGCCGTCGGGCGGGAAGGCGTAGCCGGGCTTGGCGCGCCGCGCGGCGTAGAGTTCGATCAACTCGGCAGCCATCGCGCGGATGGCCTTGCTGGCCTTGCCCTTGACCTTCAGCCAGCTGCCCGACCCCAGGCGCGCCAGCGGCGGGTTGGCGCCCTGGTCGGAGCTGTAGCGCTCGACCTGGTCGATGTTCTCGACCGGGACGTAGACCTTGCCGTCGTCGGCGTATTCCAGCAGCAGGCACTCGCGCTCGATGCCCTCGACGGTGATCACGCGCAGCCCCTGGTAGCGGGCGATGCCGTACTCCAGGTGCACGACATGCTCGCCCGGGCGCAGGGAGGCCCGTTCCTTGACGACGCCGCTGCTGCGGTGGCGGGCGCGCACCGGGCGGCGGTAGCGCTCGAAGAACTCGTGGTCGGTCAGGCAGTGCAGGCGCGCCGCGGGCCACGCGAAACCGGCGGCGATGCCGCCGACGACAGGCCGCGTGGCGGGTGCGCCGGACGGGTCCTCGTCCAGCAGATCGGCCAGCCGGTCAGCCTGGCCGCGGTTGTCGCAGAGCAGCAGCACCGTGTCGCCGGCAGCCTCGCGCGCCCGCATTTCCGCGCGCAGGGCCACGACGTCGCCGCCGCGAAGCGTCTGCGCCGTGGTCGGGAAATCGACGACGGCGCGCGGCTCGTCGGCCAGCCAGCGGGACGCCTCGTCCCCGGCGATCCGCGACTCGGCCAGCTGGACATGGCGCAGGCGCCGTACGGCCAGCTTCGCCGTCGGCTCCACCAGTTCGTCGACCCCGGGCAGCACCGGATCGCGCTCGGAACGGCCCTCGCGCAGGCGCGGCAGCTCGGCGTCGAGCAGGTCGGACTGCTCGTTCAGGCGCACCGGGTCGCACCAGAACAGCGTGGCACCCTCGGGCAGGTAGTCGATCAGCGTGGCGGTCGGGCCCGTCCACGGCAGGTAGCTCTCGATGCCGTCGTCGACCAGGCGGTCCTCGAGCCGGCGCTGCAGGTCCTCCAGCGCGTCGGGATCGGGGCCCTCGGGCCGCGCCGCCAGTTCCTGCTCGGCGCGCGCCAGGCAGGCCAGGCAGGCGTCGTCGTCCAGCCAGAGGTGGCTGACCGGGACGATGACGGCCTCCTCGGCGCGCTCGACCGTGCGCTGCGTCTCGACTTCGAACAGGCGCAGCGAGACGATCTCGTCGTCGAAGAACTCGATGCGCAGGGGACGATCGCCCGGCGCGAAGACGTCGAGCAGGCCGCCGCGCCGCGCGAAGTCGCCGATCTTCGCGACCATGCCGGCGGGCCGGTAGCCGCCGCGGGCGAGCAGCACCCCGAGCTGGTCGGGGTCGATGCGGTGGCCCGTGCGCAGGCGGATGACCGCATGCTCGAGCGTCCCGGGCGCCATCACGCGCTGGCGGAGCGCCGCGAGCGAGGTCACTCCCAGCACGCCTGCCTGCGTGCGCAAACGGTGCAGGCCGACCAGGTAGTCACCGGCGGTGGCGGCGTCGGGCGAGTTGCGGTCGAAGGCGAGGACTTCGGGCTGCGGCAGATGGCAGACCGTGCCGTGGCCGAGCCAGACCTCGAGGTCGTCAGTCAGGCGATCGGCGGATTCGCGGTCGGGGGTCACGACCAGGGCGGGGCGACCGCTGGCCGCGTGCCAGGCGGCCAGCATCAGGCCGGGGGCACCCCCGCGCAGGCCGGTCACCAGCAGCGGCCCCTCGCCCGGTCCCTGCAAGGCGGACCTCAGCGCAGCGACGGCCGTTTCGAGGCCCTCGCCCGCCACCTTGTCCAGCAGGGCGGCGTGCAGCAGCCCGCCTGGGCCGCTGCTCGACGTGTGCGAGGCGTCGGTCATGTTCCTTACCGGGCGCGGCTCCGAAGCGGGGCCTCAGCGCCCCCGTGGCTCAAAAGGTCGCCCGCTGTTCATTGAACGGCGTGATCAGGCGCAGGCGCTCGATGATGCGCGGCAGCACCTCGATGACGTAATCGACCTCGGCCTCGGTACTGTAGCGCGACAGCGAGAACCGGATGGACCCGTGCGTCAGCGTGAAGGGCAGGCCCATGGCGCGCAGGACGTGGGACGGCTCGAGGCTGCCGCTGGTGCAGGCCGAACCGCTGCTGGCGGCCACGCCTGCCCGGTCCAGCAGCAGCAGGATGCCCTCGCCCTCGATGTACCGGAAACTAACGTTCGTCGTGTTGGGCAACCGGTAGTCGGGGTCGCCGTTGGCCTGGCAATCGGGAATCGCCGCGAGCAGCCCCTGCTCGAGCCGGTCGCGCAGGCGACGCACCTCGACGTTCTCGCGTTCGAGCCCGTTCGCGGCCAGGTCGCAGGCGACACCCAGCCCGGCGATGGAAGCCACGTTCTCGGTGCCGGCGCGACGCCCGCGCTCCTGGTGGCCGCCGACGATGAGCGGGCGCAGCTTCGTGCCCTTGCGCACATACAGGGCGCCGACGCCCTTGGCCGCGTGCAGCTTGTGGCCCGAGATGGCGAACAGGTCGACCGGCATGTGCTCCAGATCGAGCGGCAGCTTGCCCGCCGCCTGCACGCCGTCGACATGGAACACGGCGCCGTGCGCCCGGACGACCTTTCCGATCTCATTGACGTCGAACAGCACGCCGGTTTCGTTGTTGGCCATCATCACCGACACGAGCGCGGTGTCGGGGCGCAGCGCCGCGGCGACCGTTGCGGGGTCCAGTCGGCCGGCTGAATCGACCTTCAGGAAGGTGACGTCATAGCCGTGCCGCTTTTCCAGTTCCCGGCACAGGCCAAGCACGGCCGGGTGCTCCACTTCCGTGGTCACCAGGTGCCGCTTCTCGGGGTAGGCGTGCAGCGTGCCGACGATGGCGAGGTTGTCGCCCTCGGAGCCGCCGCTGGTAAAGACGATCTCGCTGGGCTGCGCGGCACCGAGGAAGGTGGCCACCTTCTGGCGGGCGGTCGCCACCTCGTCGCCGGCGCGGGCACCGAACGAGTGCATGCTCGACGGGTTGCCGTAGTGCTCGGTCAGCAGCGGCACCATTTTGGCCACCACTTCCGGGGCCACCGACGTCGTCGCATTGTTGTCGAGGTAGATGCCGGCCTCCGGGCGAGGGGGCAGGCCCTCGAGCAGGCCGGGCTGCCGGCCGTCGGCGCTCATCGCCGCCCCACTTCGACGACAACCAGGCGCGGGTCGATGAACTCGCGCAGGCGCGGTTCGACCAGGCCGCTGATGGTGACCGACGACGAGCGGCAGGCGGCGCAGGAACCGGTCAGCCGTACGTGGACGCGCAGGTCGGCGTAGCGGACGAACTCGATGTCGCCGCCGTCCGCGCGCAGCGCCGGGGCGATCTCGGTGCCCAGCAGTTCAGTGATGCGGGCGACGATCGCGGCGTCGGCGGGCGCATACTCGGGGCTCGCGGCTGAAGGCGCAGCCAGTGGGGCCAGTTCGATCAGCGCGCCGCCCGTGACGGGCGGGACCGCACCGGCGGCCAGGCGATCCTGGAACTCGCGCAGCAGGTCGGTGATCTCGTGGTGGCAGTCGCCGCAACCGCCACCGGCCTTGGTGAAGTGGGTCACTTCCTCGACCGAGTCCAGGCGGTGGCGCTCGATCGCCTCGCGCACCGTCTCCTTGGTGACCTGGAAGCAATGGCACAGCAGCGAGGTGCCGGCCAGCATGTGGCACGGCACTTCCTTGCCCTGGCGCTTGTAGTAGTCGAGCATCGCCGCCTCGAGAGCCTCACGGCCCATCACCGAGCAATGCATCTTCTCGCGCGGGAGGCCGTCGAGTTCGCTGGCGATGTCCTCGTTCGTCACGCGCGAGGCTTCCTCGAGCGTCTTGCCGCGGATCATCTCGGTGAGGATGCTGCTGGAGGCGATGGCACTGCCGCAACCGAAGGTCTTGAACTTCGCTTCGGCGATGCAGCCGTCCTCGCCCAGGCGGAATGTCAGGCGCAGCGCATCGCCGCAGGCCATCGAGCCCACCTCGCCCACGCCGTCGGCGTTGTCCACTTCACCCACGTTGCGCGGGTTCAGGAAGTGGTCCATGACCTTGTCGGAATAGTTCCACATGGCGGTGGCAGGCTCCTGCTGTGGTGCGTCCGCGGGCAGACCGGCGGCCGGGGCCGGTCACCGGGAAGGCGTCGGACACCGCGCCCCCCGGCCAAGATGAGACGACTACGCGCCGATTTCAACTCCCGGGGTCGGCGCGCCCGCCCGAACCCCGGCCCAGCCACAGTTCGACCGCCAGCAGCAGGAGCGCCAGCAGGAAGGCCCAGGGCGCCAGGTTGCGGCCGGACAGGACCTCGGCGAAGCCGTCCCCCACGCTCCCGGTCAGGTCAGCGGTGACCTCCAGGCCAAGCCCGCGCAGGCGACCGCGCCAGCCGCCGGCGCCCTCGAAGACCCCGGTCGTCTCGGCGGGCGGCACTGCCACGGCGGCCAGGCCCAACGTATCGGTGCCCGAGCGGAAGACGACGAATCCGGCCTGGTCGACGGCCTCGCTGCCCAGCCACGGCGTGGCCCCGCTCCAGGCCAGGTCGGCCGCGCGCCCGGTTCCCGGCCCCGGGCCGTCCAGGCGCAACTCCCCGGGGTCGGCCAGCGCGCCGCTCGACGCCGCTCTCGGGCGTACGCGCAACGCCTGCCCGACCAACGCCTCGGTGGCGCCCTCGCGGCCAGCGTCGCGGCCCAGCCACGAGACGATGCGCTGGAGCAGCGGCAGCGCCATCGGACTGCGGGCCAGGTCGTCGGCCTCGGGGCGCAGGTCGGCCGCCAGCAATGCCAGGCGGCCTTCGCCGACCTCGCGCTCGATGAGCAGCGGATCGCCCCCGGTCAACTCGAGGACAACGCGGCTGTCGCCCGGCTCCAGGCGCAGCCAGTGCCGCCAGCCGATGTCGGTGATGGAACGCAGGGCATCGCGGTCGAGGCCGGCCAGGAGCGGGTGCGCCGGATCCACCACGCGCGTGTGGACGCCCTCGCCGCCGGCAGAGCGCGGGGCCGCGATTGGCGGCTGCCCCAGGGCCGGCAGCAGCGACGCCTCGAGCGGGGCAGCGACAAGCGGGTCGCCGGCGAGCACAAACACGCCGCCCCCGTCACGCAACCGCGCGACGAGCGCATCCTGGGCGACGCGCCCGAGCGGGCCGGGATCGACCAGAACAACAACGCCCGACGCGGCAATGGCGCCGGTGGTGAACTCGTCGCTCGACTGGACCGTGACGGCGTAGGGACCGACGGACGCGCCGGGCGCGAGCGCCTCGACCAGGTAGCGCCAGCCGCCGCGACCGGCAGCGCCGTCGCCGGCCCGATCCTCGCCGTGGACAACCAGCACCGCCAACCGTGGCGGCACCGCCAGCACGAACGGACGCCGGTCGTCCGCCGGCATCGCGTCGCTCTCGGTGCGCACCCAACCGGCGTGTAGCCCCGGCCCGGGGACAGACAGGGCGAACTCGAGCGTCGCAGGACGCCCGGCGGGCCCGGTGGCGACCGCCTCGGCGACCGGGTGCCCGTCCAGTTCGAGCGTGAACGACTGGCCCGACCGGGCCGGCACGACGGTCGCGCGAACAGGCGCGATCTCGCCGGGGCGCAATGCACGCCGCGGGACCTGGACGTCCACCACGCCACCGGCGTCACCCGGGTCGGCCGTGACCTCACGCAACAGCACCCGGACTCCCCGGGCCCGGACCAGCGCAGCCGCGGCCTCGGTCCAGGAGGCCGCCGCAGGAACACCCTGCAGGTCGCCGGCCAGGACGATGTCGACCGGGGCGCCGGGCGCGCGAGCAACCTGCCGCGTGGCTTCGCGCAGGACCGCGTCGAGGTCGAAGCCCCCGTCCCCGGGAACCGCCGTCGCCACGGCCGCAGCGGCGGCCTCACCGGCGGGCAGCCAGTCCCCGAAGAGCGACGCCGTGCGCCCGCCCGCAATGATCACCTGTACCGAGGAGCCCGGCGGCAACTGCCGGACGATGCCGACGACGTCGTCCCGGGCCGCCCCGAACACCGTGCCGGAGCCGCGGCGGGCCTGGCTGCTGGCGCTGGCGTCGAGCACGAAAAGGTACGAGCCGCCGCCCGCGGTGGAGGGCAAGCCGCCCCAGCGCGGTCCAGCCGCCCCGGCCACGACCGCCAGCAGCGCCAGCACGCGCAGCAGCAACAGCAGCCACCGGCGCACACCAAGCGAGCGCGCCTGCCGCGACTGGGCCTGCTCCAGGAAGCGGAGATCGCTGAAGGCCATCTTGCGGGCGCGCCGGCGGCTGAGGAAATGCAGGATGACCGGCAGCGCCGCGGCCGCGGCGCCGAACAGGAGGCCGGGGTTCAGGAAGGAAAGAGGCATCAGTACAGCCGCCGGCGCTTGCGCAGGTAGGCGCCCAGGCCGCGGGCGAACGGCGTGTCGGTCGTGATCTCGACGAGATCCACGCGCTGCCGACGGCACTCGCGCCGCAGGTGCTCGCGCCAGGCCTCGAACCGCTCGCTGTAGGCGGCGCGCATGTGCGCCGGCTCCAGGCGCACGTGGCGGCCGGGCTCTTCCAGCGAGGTGAATTCGACCTCGCCGCTGAAGTCGAGGTCCACTTCCCGCGGGTCGAGGATCTGGAACACGATGACCTCGTGCCCGCGGTGCCGGAAGTGCTTCAGGCCGGCGATGATCCGTTCAGGGTCGTCCATCAGGTCGCTCATCAGCACGACCAGGCCGCGGCGCGGCACGCGCTCGGCCACCTGGTGCAGCACGCTGCCGAGATCGGTGCCCGTGCCGGCGGGCAGCTTGTCGAGCACCTTGAGCACCTGGAACAGCTGCCGGCGCAGCGAACGCGCCGGCACGGACTCGAGCGGGGCGTCGTCGAACGTCATCAGGCCGACCGCGTCGTTCTGCCGCAGCAGCAGGTAGCTGAGCGCGGCAGCCAGATAGGCGGCATACTGCTTCTTGGCCGGCCGCGCCTTGTCGCCGCTGAAGTCCATGCTGGCCGAACAGTCGACCAGGATGGTCGCCCGGAGGTTCGTCTCCTCGGTGAAGACCTTCAGGTAGTGGCGGTTGGTCTTGGCGACCGCGCGCCAGTCCATGTTCGCCACGGGTTCGCCGGGGATGTACTGCCGGTACTCGGCGAACTCCGCCGAGAACCCGTGGTAGGGGCTCTTGTGGAGGCCCAGCAGGAAGCCCTCCACCACCAGCTTGGCGACCAGGTCCAGCCGGCCGAGTTGGCCCGCCAGTTCCGGCGTGAGCAGGTCCGAGGTCACGTGGCGACCTCGGCCATGATGCGGTCGATGATCACGTCCTTGCCGATACCCTCGGCCTCGGCGTGGAAGTTCGCGACGAGCCGGTGGCGCAGCACCGGGTGCGCGAGGCGGCGAACATCGTCGATGGACGGCGTCGGGCGCCCGTCCAGAAGCGCGCGCGCCTTGGCGCCGCGCACGAGGTACTGCGCGGCGCGCGGGCCGGCGCCCCAGGCGAGGAACTCGGCCGCCGCGCGCGACTCCTGCTCCGTGCCCGGGCGCGTGGCGCGCACGAGCCTGACGGCGTAGCTGGTCACGTTCTCGGCCACCGGCACGCGCCGGACGATGTCCTGGCACGCGAGTACTTCGGGACCGTCAAGGACGCGACTGATCTCGCCGCCGGCCGCGCCGGTCGTGCTCTCGACGATGGCCACCTCCTCGACGTAGGACGGGTAGCCGATCTTGATGTTGAGCATGAAGCGGTCGAGCTGCGCCTCGGGCAGCGGGTAGGTGCCCTCCTGCTCGATGGGATTCTGCGTGGCGAGCACGAAGAACGGGTTGCCCAGGTCGTGCGTCATGCCGCCGGCGGTGACCTGGTGCTCCTGCATCGCCTGCAGCAGCGCGGCCTGCGTCTTGGGCGGCGTGCGGTTGATCTCGTCGGCCAGGATGACGTGGGCGAAGATGGGCCCGCGGATGAAGCGGAAGTGCCTCTGGCCGGTGCCGTGGTCCTCCTCCAGCACCTCCGAGCCGGTGATGTCCGACGGCATCAGGTCGGGCGTGAACTGGATGCGGTTGAAGGACAGGTCCATCACGCGCGCCACGCTGCTGATCAGCAGCGTCTTGGCGAGGCCCGGCACACCCTCGAGCAGCACGTGGCCGCCGGCGAAGAGCGCGATCATCAGTTCCTCGACCACGGCGTCCTGGCCCACGATGACGCGGGCGATCTCGCGGCGCATGGCGTGGTAGTGGTTCCTCAGTTCGTCGATGCGGGCAGTGTCGTCCACGGGTCGTCCTTTCCGGTTCCGGCGGGAGTCCTTGCGCGGGGATGACGATACCGCCGACGGCGGCCGCCGTCCACCCCGGCCGGGGCTGGCCCGCCCGCCGGGTGCGTGGTACCTTGCCACCGCGTGACCGGGCCACCCGCGCGAAGGGACAGGATAGGTGCACAAGAGACTCTACCGCACCGTCGAGCGCCTGCTCGAGACGATCGACGACTCGTCCGGCGGTGAAGCCATGCTCCGCGAGGTCCTGCGCCTGCTGGTCTACAACCCGGCTGCCGAAACGCTGGGAATCGTCAGCGGCCGCCTGTACCGCGAGCAGAAGCAGGACTACTGCCTGATCGACAGCGTCGGCGGCCTGGGCGACGCCCTGGCCGGCAAGACCGTCAGCAAGGACTACCAGGTGGTGCGGGACATCGAGCGCCGCCGCCTGTGGGTCATCTCGCCGCAATCGCCCGGGTTCGACCCCGCCGTCGAGGCGCAGTTCGGCGACACCGACTCGGCCGCCATCCTGGTCGGGCGCGACCCCAACTACATCCTGAGCCTGAGCATCCGGCACCACGGCAGCGAGGAGGACCTGCTGGTGCTGCTGGAGACCATCCGCGCCGCGGTGGGCCTCAAGTTGCGCATGCAGGCGCTGGCCAGCCAGATGCGGCAGGCGCGCAGCATCCAGCATTCCCTGCTGCCGGGACGGATGCCGCGGCTGCCCGGATTCGACTTCGCGGCGATCTCACTGCCGGCCGACGAGGTGGGCGGCGACGTCTACGACCTCCAGGAAGTGGAGCCCGGTACGATCGGCTTCATGCTGGCCGACGCCAGCGGACACGGGTTGCCCGCCGCGCTGCAGGCGCGCGACGTCGTCGTCGGCATGCGCATGGGACAGGCGCGGGGCGAGAAGATCAACGCGACGGTCAGCCGGCTCAACCGCGTCATCAACCAGGGCGGGCTGGCCAGCCGCTTCATCTCGCTGTTCTACGGCGAGTTGGAGTCGACCGGCAGCCTGGTCTACGTCAACGGCGGGCACTGCCCGCCGCTGCTGGCCTCCGCCGGTGGGCAGGTGCGCGAGTTGATGACCTGCGGACCGGTCCTGGGCCCCCTGCCCGATGCGGTCTACAAGCGCGGCTATGTCACGATGGAGCCGGGCGACGTGCTGCTGGCGTTCACCGACGGCGTCACCGAGAGGCTGGACCCGACGGCGCCCGGAGGCGAGGACGACCTGCACGAGTTCGGGCGGGACCGCCTGGCGCGGCTGCTGCTGGATCTCCGCGACACCGATGCCGAGACGACCGCGAACGCGGTCATCGAGGCCGTGCGCGCCTTCGGCGTCGATGCGCCCCTGGCCGACGACGTGAGCCTGCTGGTGATCCGAAGGTTGCCGGCGACGGACTATCCGCCGGTCGGCGGGTTGGCCACGGTGGACACGGGCGTCAGCCGATAGAGCGCGACGGTCCAGGGCTGCTTCTCGCGCAGCCCGACACCTGCCAGTTCGCAGGTGTGCAGCAGTTCGAAACGCATGCCGCGAACGGTACGGCCATCCCAGCGCGGCGGCCCATCGGTGCGATCGACCAGGAACGCAGGCGCCCGGCCCGGTTCGGCGGCAACCCAGTCGCCAGAAGCGATCATGGCGTCGAATCCCTGCTCCAGCCCCAGGACGCGCACCGGGGGGCTGACCAGCCCCATCAAATCGAGCACCCGCATCCCGCTGAGATACCCCACCGCGCCGATGTCGAGCGCCGCCACGGTCTGGCCCGGCTCGGCGTTCTGCCGCAGCCAGCCGGCGATGCCCCCGTAGCAGGAGCGCACGCCGGCCGGGAACGACCGGGCGTGCGGCACGACCTGGGAGCCGAACAGCCACCCGTTCAGCACGAGCGCCACGACGACCCCCGCCAGGGCCACGACCCGGCCGACCCGGCGCTTGGCGGCGTCCAGGTCCGAGCCGTTGAGCAGCCACTCCACCAGCAGGCTGACCGCCAGCAGGATGACCGGCGCCAGGGGGGCGACATAGCGCGAGATCACCCAGACCTGGCGGACCGCATAACCGCCGACCAGCATCGCCGACCAGAGGAACGCCACCCCCACGAAGGCCACCGGCCCCCACACCGACCAGGCCGCCAGGTCGTGCTTCGTGCCCCGTGTCGCCGCGGGCGGCGGCGGCGGCGCCACCGGCAGCCAGTCAATCGCGTTGCGCCGCCGGATGAGCACCAGGGCCACGAGCGCCAGCGGAATCAGAAGGTAGGCGCCCAGCACGGCAACCAGCGGCTTGGCAGCATGCACCAGGTGGCCGGCCAGTTCGACCGGGCTGGTCAGGACGGCCCCGCTCTTGGCGGCCGCCGTGTCGGGGAAGGCACGGCCGAAGACGAAATGGGCATAGAGCAGCCAGGGACCGGCCGTCACCAGCCAACCGAACGCGGCGGCGATCGCGGGATCGTAAGGGCGGGCGCGATGGCGGGCGTGTATGCCGCCGACGGCGCTGGCGCGGAAATACTCGAACCACAGCAGCAGCGGCAGCGCCGCCGGGGCCAGCAGCAGGAACTCCGGGCGCACCAGGCCGGCCAACCCGGCGGCGACGCCCCAGCCCAGGTAGCGCCGCCACAGCGGCTCGCGCGTCAGCCCCCAGCCCAGGTCACGACCGGAGACGAGCGGCCACAGCAGGACCAGCAGGGCGAGGGTCGCCAGGGGCGTTTCCATGCCCGAGAACGTCCAGCGCAGGAACCACGGGTCCGCAGCCACGGCCACCAGCACGATCAGTTTCCACGGTTCGGGATAGGTCAGGCGGCTGAGGATGGCGTCGACGACGAGGATCACGCCCACGCCGCACAGGGCGCCCAGGGTCCAGGCCGCAAGCGCAGCCGGCAGGCCGAGCTTCAGGAGCAGGGCCAGGCCGAAGATCCACAGGGGGCTCGTGGCCCCGTACGTAGGCTCGCCGGGGTTGAAGGCCACTTCGCCGCGCTCGAGCAGGTGCTGGGCGTAGCGCAGGTGGATGAAGGTGTCGTCGGTGATATAGCCGCGCAACAGGAGACCGCCCACGGCAAGGATACCGAGGGCGATCGCGAGTCGGAGCAGGCGCAGTCGCGGCATGCCTCAAGCATAAACCCGACAGCGCCCGCCCGTCCACGCCTTAGCGCAGGAACATCGGCAGGTTCTCGACCCCGCGGATGATCGGCCGGTACTCCTGCGGGTCGTAGAACCGCGCGACATCGACCCGCTTGACCCCGCTGACGATCGCCGACAGGTCGACGGCGGCATAGCGGCCGTCCCGCAGCGCGGTCATCAGGCCGGTGCGGCCCTCCAGGAGCAGGTCCATCGCGAGGTTGCCGAAGTTCATGGCCACCATGCGGTCGAGCGCGTCCGGCGGCCCGCAGCGCATCATGTAGCCCAGTTGCTGGTAGGTGAGCCCCTGGCCGGTCAGCTTCTTGAGCTGCTCCGCGGCCCACATGCCGACCCCGCCGAGCTTGCGGTGCCCGTACGCGTCCTCCTCGCCCGTCTCGACGATGTCGCCGTCCAGGTGCACGGCGCCCTCGCTGATGGTGACCATCGCGTAGTGGCTGGGGTTGTCGCGCTTGTCGCGGGCGACCTGCTCGGCCAGGCGGTGGATGTCGAACGGCACCTAGCTGATGATGGCGCGATCGACGTGGGCCAGGTAGCTGGAGACCAGGCAGGTCTCGCCGCTGTTGCGGCCGAACAGCTCGACCAGGCCGATGCGCTCATGCGAGCCGATCGGGGTCCGCAGGTCGCTGATGGCCTGCACCGAGCGGGTGACGGCGGTGCTGAAGCCGATGCAGAAGTCGGTCCCGTAGACGTCGTTGTCCATCGTCTTGGGAATGGCGACCTGCGGGTAGCCGGCCTGGTGCAGGCGTGCCGCGTAGCTGAGCGTGTCGTCGCCGCCGATGGGGATCAGCGCGTCGATCTCGAGGTGCTCGAGGTTGCGCACGACCACGTCGGTCAGGTCGGCGGGATACGTCCGGCCGGGCTCCACGAGGTGCGCCGGCATGTCCTTCTCGCGGACGCGACCCGGGTTCGTGCGTGAGGTATGCAGGAAGGTGCCGCCGGTGCGGTCGATGGTCCGCACGTGGCTCCAGGTGAGCTCGGTGCGCCAGTGCCGGTTCCAGTCCTCGTCGGCGTCGGGCCGGTAGTTGATGAGCCCGCCCCAGCCGCGGCGGATGCCGACGACGGCGATGCCCTCGCGCTGGGCGCGACTGACGACCTGCTTGATCGCCGAGTTGAGTCCCGGTACGTCGCCGCCCCCCGTGAGGATGGCGATGCGGCGCGGCTTCTTCATCATGTGCGTGTTCCTCCCTGCCCGTTCTTCCCTGTCCGCCTGGTTGCGCGGCGCCATGATCGGCGATCCGGGCGGCGGGGGCAAGCCCCCGTCGGCCGGCCGCGCTATTCCAGCCCGACCTCCGGGCAGCCGGCGCCCAGGAAGGTGCCCCGGCACGACATGTTGGCGATGCGCCGCATGTCGTCCTCGCTGAACCCGAAGGTCTCCATCGCCAATTCGTATTCCCGCGACAGCGTGGTGCTGCTGACCGTGGGATTGTCCGTGCAGAGGGCGACCTTGATGCCAGCCTCAAGGAATCTCGGCAGCGGATGGTCCTTCAGCGAGGCGATCGCGCCGGTCTGCAGGTTCGATGAGAGGCAGACCTCGAGGTAGATGCCCTCCCGGGCGATCCGCTTCATGAGCTCCGGGTCCTGCCCCGCGCTGGTGCCGTGCCCGATGCGGTCGGGATTGAGGTTGTCGAGCGCTTCCCAGATGCGCTCGGGCCCCTCGCTCTCACCGGCGTGCGCGGTGGTCTTCAGTCCCATCTTCGCGGCCAGCCCATAGGCCTCCTTGAAGAGGACCGGCGGGAACGGCGCCTCGTGCCCGGCAATGTCGAAGCCGACCACGCCCGCGCCGTTGTGGAAGTCCTCGCGCTCGCCGAGGATCTCGCGCAGGAGGATGCGGGCCATGTTGCCGCCGTGGTTGCGCATCGCGATGACGATGATGCCGACCTTGAAGTCGGGGTGCTTGTCGGTGAAGGCGTCGAAGCCCTTGCGCGTGGCCGCGAGCACCTGCCGGCTGGTCAGCCCGGCGCGGCGGTGGATCAGCGGGTTGATGCGCAGTTCGAGCAGGCGCACGCCGTCGAGGTAGGCGTCCTCGGCCAGCTCGTAGCTGATGCGACGGATGTTGTCGTAGAACTGCGTGTACTGAAGCGGCACGTGGAACTTGTCGAGGTAGTCCAGCAGCGTGCTGTCCTGGCCCTCGTCCCACTGCAGGTAATGCCGGAACTGCTCGAAATCGAGCCCGGGCACGGCGCTGTAGTACTTCTCGGAGAGTTCCCAGAGCGTCGCCGGGCGGATCGAGCCGTCGAAATGGCGGTGGATATCCGAAAGGTGCAGCGTGTGGATGAACTCCCGCCGTTCCTGTGATGTCATGATTCTCCTTTTCGGTTGGGATGCCGGCCCACTCCCCTTTGAGAAGCCCGACCGGATCCGGATAAATTCCGGCCACGATAAGTACGAACGCTCCCCGTGTAAAGGGCTTCGGAACTTCTTGGACTTCCGGCCCTCCCGGCGATAGATTTCGACTGGAGGCATTCACTTGGGCCGTAACGCCCGTGACGCCCATCGGCGCCAGCCGGGTGCTAGGCCGCATGTCATCCGCGGGTCCTGAGACGGATCCGGGAGCGGAGCAGGCACTGCGATGAAGGTCAATACGAAAGTCCGCTACGGGCTGCGAGCCATCCTGCAGATCGCTGAGCATTACGGCGGCGAGCCGGTCCCCATCAGCGCGATCGCCGAGAGCCAGGAGATCAGCGGCAAGTACCTCGAGCAGGTCGTCGGCGCGCTGCGCCGGTCGGGCCTGATCGTCAGCCGCAAGGGTGTCCGCGGCGGTTACACGCTCGGCCGATCCCCCGCCGACATCAACCTGTGGGACGTGATCAGCGCCCTGGACGCGCACACCGCCCCGGTCGACTGCGTCACCGAGCCGCACACCTGCGACCGCTCCGGCAACTGCCTGACGCGCTCGATCTGGACGCTGCTCGACGCCCGGCTCAAGGAGTTCTGGACCAGCTTCACGCTGGAAGACCTCGTGAGCACGATGCGGCAGGAGGGCCAGTTGGACCTCCAGCAGCTGGATGCGGCGATCGCACAGACGTCGCGATAGCACACCCGGCCCGCGCCCGGCGCCCGGCATGCGGCCGGCGTCCGCCCGCGCGCGCCTCCCTGCCGGCGGGACTGGCTCCCGCCGACGCAGACACGGGGGACCGTCATGGACTTCATCGCCTCCCTGCGCGCCCGCGCCGCCAGCCTGGGCAAGACCATCGTGCTGCCCGAGTCGATCGACGATCGCACGCTGCAGGCCGCCGGCCGCATCCGCGACGAGAAGCTGGCGCACGTCGTCGTGCTGGGCGACGAGGCCGTCGTCGCAGCCCGCCTCGACGCGTTGCACGTTCCCGCGAACGACATCCGGCTGATCGACCCGCTGCGTTCGAGCTACCGCGCGGACTTCGTCCGCGAATACCACGAACTGCGCAAGCACAAGGGCATGACGGAAGAGGAAGCCTCGCGCACCCTCGAGGACCCCCTGTTCTTCGGCGCGATGCTGGTGCGCCGCGGCCTGGCCGACGGCATGGTGGCCGGCGCGGTCAACTCGACGGGCAACGTGCTGCGCGCGGGCTTCCAGATCGTGGGCATGGCGCCCGGCACCTCGATCGTCTCGAGCTGCTTCGTGATGGTCAACCCGGCCTGGCAGTTCGGCGACCAGGGCCGCCTGGTCTTCGGCGACTGCGCCGTGAACCCGCAGCCGAACGCCGAGCAGCTGGCCGACATCGCCGTAGCGACGGCGCAGACGGCGCGCGCCCTGTGCGGCTTCGAGCCGCGCGTCGCGATGCTGAGCTTCAGCACGATGGGCAGCGGCGCCGGCCCGGACGTCGACAAGGTCGTCGAGGCCCTGGCCATCGTGAAGCGCAAGGCGCCCAACCTCGCCGTCGACGGGCCGCTGCAGCTGGATGCGGCGATCATCCCGGAGATCGGCAGCAAGAAGGCGCCCGGCAGCAGCGTCGCCGGCACGGCCAACGTGCTCATCTTCCCGGACCTGGACGCCGGCAACATCGGCTACAAGCTGGTGCAGCGGCTGGCCGGGGCCGAGGCTGTCGGACCGGTGCTGCAGGGCATGGCCCGCGGCGTGAACGACCTGTCGCGCGGCTGCAGCGTGGACGACATCGTCAACGTGGCCGCCATCACTGCGCTCCAGAGCGCCTGAGGACTGACGAGAAATGTTCAACGTCCTGGTGATCAACTGCGGCAGCAGTTCGCTGAAGTACCAGCTCATGGACATGGGCGTCGAGAGGCTGGTGGCCAAGGGGCTCATCGAGCGGATCGGCCTGGCCCAGGGCATCCACACGTTCAGCCCCGCCGGCGGCGCGGCCGTGACCGAGGAACTGCCGATCCCCGACCATGCCCACGCCTGCGAACTGGTGCTGGCAGCCCTGCTGCACCCGGAGCACGGCGTGCTCAAGTCGCTGGACGAGATCGTCGCCATCGGCCACCGGGTGGTGCACGCCGGCGAACGGTACTCGGCGTCGGTGATCATCGATGACGACGTGCTGGACGCCCTGCGCGCCTGCGTGCCCCTGGCGCCCCTGCACAACCCGGCCAACATCACCGGCATCGAGGCGACGATGAAGGTGCTGCCGTCGGTGCCGAACGTGGGCGTCTTCGACACCGCGTTCCACCAGACGATGCCGGACATGGCGTACATCTATCCCATCCCCTACAAGCTCTACACCGAGTACGCGATCCGGCGCTACGGATTCCACGGCACCAGTCACCGCTACGTGACGGCGCGCGCCGCGCAGATGCTCGAGCGCGACCCGGCCGACCTGAACTTCATCAGCTGCCACCTGGGCAACGGCGCCTCGGTGGCCGCCGTGCGCGGCGGCAAGTCGATCGACACATCGATGGGCCTGACGCCGCTCGAAGGCCTGATGATGGGCACGCGCAGCGGTGACATCGACCCGGCGCTGGTCGGGTTCCTGTCGCGAACGCTGGACCTGGACCTGAACGGCGTCGAGAAGATCCTGAACAAGGAGAGCGGGCTGCTCGGCATTTCCGGCATCAGCAGCGACCTGCGCGACGTCGAGCGTGAGTATGCCAAGGGCAACGACCGGGCGCGACTGGCCCTGGAGACGTTCGCCTACCACATCCGCAAGTACATCGGCGCCTATGCCGTCGCGCTCGGACGCGTCGACGCGATCATCTTCACGGCCGGCATCGGCGAGCACGCCTCGCTGGTCAGGGAATGGGCGTGCCACGGGCTGGACGCCATCGGCGCCACGCTTGACACGTTCAAGAACGCGACGCGCCACGACGAATCGATCATCAGCAAGTCGAGTTCACGGGTGCGGATCATGATCGTCCCCACGAACGAGGAGCTGATGATCGCGCGCGACACGGCCGCACTGGTGCGACGCTAGGCCCCGCGTCAGGCCCCGATCGTCGCCGACTGCCGCTGGAAGTGGAACGAGCCGCGCATCACCACGGCCCCCCCGGCCGTCAGGTCCACCGCCGCGGCGCCCCCCCCACCCGCATGCACGGTCAGTTCGGCCAGCGTCGGCCGGCCGAGCGCATGCCCCTGCTCCGTGACCACGAGCACGTGATCGGCTGCCGGCATGAGCCCGTTCTCGACGACGTAGGCCGCCACGGCCCCGAGCGCGGTGCCGCTGGCGACGTCCTCGTCGGCGCCCACGTGCGGATGGAAGAAACGGCAGTGGTAGTCGGCCGCATGCCCGTACGTGTCGGCGCAGAACAGCGTCAGCCCCCCCACGCCGCGCCGGTCGGTCAGTTCCACGACGGCCTCGGGCGAGGCCGGCGTGCCGCGGATCGCGGCGCGGTCGTTGATCGGCACGATGATCTGGTCAAACCCGCACGACACGCGCTGCGGGCCGTGGTCGCCCACCCCGATCATCTCCACCGGGATGCCCAGCGCCGCCGCGACCTCTGCCGCGGGCACCAGTTCGCCGAAGCGCGGCGTCGGCAGGCGCAACGTCACCAGGGGCTGGCCGTCAGCTGACAGGTGCAGGCGGACCGGAAGCATGCCGGCGCCCGTCTCGACCAGCAGGTCGAGCCCCTCGGCGGTGGGCTTGTAGAAGCCCCGATCGGCCATCGACGCGAAGGCGGCGATCAGCACATGGCCGCTGAGCGCGGCCTCGCGGCGGCGCGTAAAGAAGCGCAGCTTCACATCGGCCCTCGGGTTGTCCGGGGGCAGCACGAAGCCGGCCTCCATGGACAGTTCGCCCGTGATCTGCAGCATCTCCGCTTCGGTCAGGCAGGAGGCGTTGGGGATGATCGCGGCGGGATTGCCCGTGAACGGACGCGAGGCGAACGCATCGACGATGTGGAAGGGGATGACCGCCATGGTGTCCTCGTTTCGCCGTGGCGGCTTGCCGGCGAAGCCGCCGTTCGTGCCGGGGCCGCGCCCGGGTGTGGGCACGACCATTGAGCGAAAAGCTGTCGGACCTGGCTGAGCCCTCAATCTACCAGAAATCGCGGTTGTCCACAACGGCATGGCAACCCCGGCGCCCGGAACCATATATTCCCGGTTCGGTTCAGGGACTTCTTCGGCCCTCCGCCCCGCTACCGACCGAAAGGAACCCATGTCTGTCCGGATCCGCATCCAGCCGGCGACGACGCGCCTGGCGTCCGTGAACCTGGCGGCAGTGCTGGTGGCGGTCGCGTTGCCGGCGGCCGTCCTGTCGGTCCTGTTGTCGGTGCTCCTGGCGGCGCCCGTCGCGCGGGCCGAACCGTCGCCTGCCGCGCGCATCGCCGAGTGGCAGCGCACGGGCCGCATCGACGAGGCCCTGGCCCTCTGCCGGCAGGAGAACGCCGCCCACCCGGGCGATCCCGACATGCTCTACAACCAGGCATGCCTCGAGAATCGCGCGGGCCATGCCGCCGCAGCGGTCGAGTGCCTGCGCGCGGCCCTCGCTGCCGGGTTCGACGACCTTGCGTTCGCCGAGTCGGATCCCGACCTGCAGGGCGCCGCGAAGGACGGCCTGAGGGCAGCCATCGCCGAGTGCAGGCAACAGCGCCGGGAACTCGGCGCGCGACGGGGCGCGAAACTGGCGATCGGCCGGCCGGCCACGATTTCGCTGGCGTCGCCGGGCGGCGACGACCGCGGGGCCACGCTCACCTTGACCTGGGTGGCCACCGGCCTGGACCTGCGACTGGAAGCGGACGACACCGGCGCGCGCTACCTGCCAGCCGACGGTGCCGCACCGTGGGCCGGAAAGGGCGGCGTGCTTGTGGCCCTCGGCGACCTGTCAGCGAAGGACGCCCGGACCAGCGACGCCTTCGTGTTCGGCTTCGGGACCGAGAAGGGCAGCGGCGTCGGGTCGTTCTTCGTCGTCGAGACCGGGCGCTGGCAACGCGTGCGCGAGCTGCAGCCGAAGTTCCGCGGCGCCGGCACAAGCCACCTCGTGATGGATGCCTCGATTCCCTGGGAAGCGATCCGTCCCTTCCACCCGCTCGTGGACGGCGCCCTGGGCATCGAGGTGACGCTGGTGAGCGGTGACGGCAAGCCCGGCCCCGGCCTGATGGGCCGGAAACTGTGGGAACAGCCGGACACGGCGCAACTGGCGGCGGCGCGGCTTGAGTTCGACCTGGCCTCGGCCCCCGCGGGCGCGCTGCAGGGGCGAACGCCGACGACGATCGTCACCGGACGCTCGATCGCGCTCAATCTGGTCGCCACCTCCGGCGATGCCGGCGACGGGACGCTGACCATCGACTTCCGCGACGGCGAGGGCAACTCGCTGCTGGCGGACGGGGCCAAGCCCGAAACAGTGGCACTGGTCCCTGGCCTGAACGCCATCAACCGCGCCGTGGATTTCAGCAAGGTGCGCGGCGGCCCGTGCCGCATCGCAGCGTCGCTGAAACTCCCGTCAGGCCTCCAGAGCGAGTGGTCGACCTGGGTCCTCAACCTCGGGCCGGAGTGGGAAGCGTCGTACCGCACGGCGATCGCGAAAGTGCCCGCCGAGGAACAGCCGACCGCGCAGTACTACCTGGCCGCTGTTGTCGATGCGGTCCACGGCCACCGCCCCCGCCGCAACCCCGGCGCCATGACGACGACGCTCGGCGACCTGAATCTGATGCTCTCGCGGTTCAAGCAGACCGGCTCGCTTGTGCCGGCAGAGGGCTCCACGCCGTTCGTCTACACAGGTCCCGGCGGCAGCGACAGGCTGTGCCTGCTGGTGGTGCCGGCCGGCCGGCCGGCCGACTCCCGGCTGGCGCCCATCGTGCTGGCCGGCCAGACGAAGGATGACGCGCCGCGACTGGCGTCCCGCATCCTGCGCTTCCTGGAACGGGACGGCAGCGAGGCCGCAGGCGACAAGACTGTGGCAGCGCCGCCCCCGGCCACCGTCGCCACGGCTGGATCGTGGCCCGTCTACATCGTGACCGCGGGCGAGGACCCCGGCCGCGACGGCCCCCCGCTGGCGGAATTGCGCGCGTGCCTGCAGTGGGCAAGCCGGCGCTTCGAAGCCGACAAGGTATCGCTGGTCGCGCAGCGCGAGGCCGTCGCGCCCGCCCTGGCGATGACCCGCGACCGCGACGTCAGGATCGAGCGCCTGCTGCTGATTGCCGACGAGACGCTGGCGCCGTGGCCGAACGCCACGGCTGCGGAACTGGACCGCCGCATCGGCCCGCCGCCGACCGGCCTGGACCTCACCTGGGTCGAGTTCGCCCAGGAGACCACGCTCGGCGGCCAGGGGCGCGCGCTGCGCGAGGCCCTCGGACGCCAGGGCTGGTCCATGCAGGACGTCCGGGTGCGCGGCGGCGCCAACTACACACAGGTTGCCGACCGGACCTGCCTGTGGCAGTCGCGAACGGGAACGACCGGTACCACGGGTCGCTGACATCGCGCCCGGCACCGCATGAGCGAAGGACACGGAATTGCCCACCAACCAACTGCCGGCCCTGCGCCGCCGCCTGCACCGGCTGGCGGAAGCCTCCACGCACGAGTCGGCCACCGCCGCCTTCGTCGCCGGCAAGCTGGCGGCACTTGGGCCCGGTACGCTGCTGACCGGGTTGGGCGGCCACGGCGTCGCCGCCGTGTTCCGCGGTGAGGGTGACGGTCCGACCGTGGTGTTGCGCGCCGAACTCGACGCCGTCCCCGTCCCCGAGACCATCCCCCTGCGCCACGCCTCGGTCACGCCCGGGATCGCCCACAAGTGCGGTCACGACGGCCACATGACGATCCTGCTGGAAGTCGCCCGGCGCCTGTCGCGGGCGCGGCCGCCTCGCGGCCGTGTCATTGCGCTGTTCCAGCCCGCCGAAGAAACCGGCACCGGTGCGTTCGCCGTCGTGGCCGACCCGCGGTTCCGCGCACTGAAGCCGGACTGGCTGTTCGCCCTGCACAACCTGCCGGGATACGACGCCGGCCGCGTGCTGGTCAGGCCCGGCGCGTTCGCGGCCGGCAGCGCCGGGATGCGCGTGCTCCTGCGCGGTCGCACGGCGCACGCCGCGCACCCGGAGCAGGGGCGATCGCCCGACCTGGCGATGGGCGAGCTCATCACGGCGCTGGTCACCCTGCCGCCGCGTGACGACGCGCGTGAGGCGCTCGAACTGGTCACCGTCACGCACGCGCGCCTGGGCGAGCCGGCGTTCGGCATCGCGCCCGGCGAGGCCGAGGTGCTCGCCACGCTGCGCTCGGACGACGACGCGGCCCTGGCTGCGCTGCGCCGGCAGGCGACCGCAGCCGCGCGCGCGATTGCGCGGAACCACGGCTTGCGCTGCGACATCACCTGGGAGGAAGTGTTCCCGGTCACCTGGAACGATGCGGACGCCGCCGCCCTGGTGCGGCGCGCCGCGCGCGCGGAAGGGTTGCCGGTCGCGCGCCCGCGCGAGAGCTCGTTCCGCTGGTCGGAGGACTTCGGGGTGCTGGCGCGCCTGGGCCGCGGCGCGCTGTTCGGCCTGGGCGCCGGCCGCCGCCACCCGGGGTTGCACGCGGAGGCCTACGACTTCAACGACGATCTGCTGCCTATCGGCGCCTCGCTGCTGCACCGCCTGGCCCTGGCGGCCCTTCAGGAACCTGTCGCGACGCGCACCGGGCGCAGCCGATAGACCGTCGTTTGCGGATCGCGCCACGCGACTTCCACGCCGGGAAGCTCCTCGAGGTGGTCGAGCGCCGTACGGTCCGGCAGCAGTTGCCGCTCGATCTCCCCCACCACCAGGAAATCGGCGCCGCGGGCGCGGGCCCGGGCCACGAGGTCGGGCGGGTCGACTGCCTGGATCGGATAGGCCACGTACGCCAGGTGCGCGTAATACGCCAGATGGGCCTTGCGGGCCATGAGCACGGGACGCCTCCCGGGCACCTCGCCGGCCTTCTCGGCGATCGCCGCCGCGGCCCAGGTCGGCGCCGCAGCGATGGCCGTCGCCAGGTGGCGCGGCTGCTGCCGGTCGTAGAAGACGATCGACCGGTGGATGTGACCGATATGCAGCGCCACGACGCAGGCCACCACCGCCAGCGCGGCCCGGACGCGGAAGCGCGGCAGCCGTTCCAGCGCCAGCGCCGTCACCAGCGCCCACGCCGGGACCATCGGCAGCGCGAACCGCGGCCGGTGGAACACGGCGCCCAGGGCCAGGAACATCAGGAAACCCAGCAGCAGGAAAGCCACCTGCCGGCGGTCGGGCCGCCGCCAGACGAGCACCGCCATCCCCGCCAGCGCCAGTCCGCCGTACGTCAGGCCGGGAACCTCGTTCAGGTCGGCCACGAAATGCCGCGGCAGGTTAGCCAGGAAATGCCCGGCGAAATAGGCCGGATCGTGCGCCACGAGCGCGCCCAGCGACGCGAAACCCCCGACCGGCACCTCGGCGACGCGGGCCCCGACGTAGAATTCATCGACGATGTTCTGCAGGTTGTGCGACGCCAGCCAGCGTCCCGACTGGTGGCGGGTCACCGCCAGCCACGGCGCCGCCACAAGGGCAAATCCGCCCCACACGCAGAGCGCCGCCAGCAGGCGGCGACGACGCGCCTGATGGTCCGGATCCACCAGAAGCAGCACGAGCGTGGCCCAGGCCCCGACGACGACGCCGATGTCGCGCACGAGCCACGCCAGGCCGGCGAGGGCGCCGGTCGCGAGCCACGTGGTCTTTCGGGGAGCGCTGCACAACAGCACGGTCACCGCGGCGACCACCAGGAACATGAACAGCGGGTCGGTCGCGGCCTTGTGCGCATGGATGAAGAAGATCTTGGTGAATGCTGTGAGCACCACGACGACGACAGCTGCACGCTCGCCAGCCAGGCGCCGGGACAGGCGGTGAACCAGCAGCAGGGTGAGGGCCGAGGCCAGCAGGCTCAGGACGACAGCCGAGCGGTACCAGTCCAATCCCAGGGGCGCCAGCGCGGCGTGGACCGGGGCCAGGACCAGCGAGTAGAGCGGGCCCTTGAACGGGTAATTGGCGACATCCAGATGGCCGGCGGCCACGGCTTCGGCCGCCGGCGCCAGTTCGGCGAAGAAATCGGCCTCGACGCCCAGGTCACCGAGCGGAGCGTGGCGCAGCGACAGGGCCAAACCTGTCGCAACGAACGCCAGCGCAAAACCGGCCGGCCACCACCGGCGTGCCGTCACCCGCAAGTCCACCGAATCGGCCCTCTTTCCCGGGACCCGTTCCGCCCCGCGCTCCCAAGATTCCGACGCGCCGCCGCGCCCGGCAAGCGCTGATCGCGCAAGGATCTTACCCGCTGCGCACAACAAGTTGAGAACGGTGATCAGCACGCGCCAAAAACGGTTGAGATGCCCCCGCCGGCGGCTTAATGTTCCCGGACCCATTGCCTGCAGAGTTTTCCTCTTCAGCCCGGGAGCGCGGTTTCATGTCGTCATTCGGATCGGTCGCCTGGTCATCGGTTGGGAAGAAGGTGATCACCGGGCTGACGGGCTTCCTGCTCATCGGTTTCGTCGCCGTCCATCTGCTCGGGAATCTCACCCTCTTCATCGGCCCCGACGCCTTCAACGAATATGCCCACTTCCTGGAGACAGCCGTTCACGGCTGGCTCATCTATGCCTTCGAGGTGGGCCTGCTCGTCATCTTCGCCTTCCACGTCGTGGCGGCGGTGACGGTCGCGGTGGCCGACAAGATGGCCGCGCGCAAGCAGGGCTACAAGTACGCGCGCAACGCCGGGGGCCGCAGCCGCAAGACGCTGGCTTCGCGCTCGATGATCATCTCGGGCTCGGTGCTGGCCTTCTTCATCATCGCGCACATCTTCATGTTCAAGTTCAACGCCGGGAATCCCCACCCGCGGAACCCGGATGACACGAAGAACCTCTACTTCGTCGTCGTCAAGGCGTTCAAGGACCCCGCTTTCACGGCGTTCACGGTCGTGGCGATGATCCTGCTGGGCCTGCACCTGCGGCACGGGTTCTGGAGCGCCTTCCAGTCGCTGGGCTGGACCAACGACCGCTGGCTGCCGATCCTGACGCGCGCGGCTCTGGTGATCTCGATCCTGCTCGCGATCGGCTTCATCCTGTTGCCGGTCGTGCTCTTCATCAACGGCGACCCGAACGCCATGCCGGGAGGTCACTAGGATGACGACGGGCAACCGCGTCCTGGACGCCAAGATCCCCGGCGGCCCTTTGGCCGACAAGTGGGATCGCCATGAGATGGACAACCCGCTGGTGGCCCCGGGCGGCAACCGGCGCAAGCTGACGGTGATCGTCGTGGGCACCGGCCTGGCCGGCGGCGGCGCCGCCGCGACCATGGGCGAACTCGGCTACAACGTGCTCAACTTCTGCATCCAGGACACGCCGCGCCGCGCGCACAGTGTCGCCGCGCAGGGCGGCATCAACGCCGCCAAGAACTACCAGAACGACGGCGACAGCGTGCAGCGGTTGTTCTACGACACGATCAAGGGCGGCGACTATCGTTCGCGCGAAGCGAACGTGTACCGGCTGGCGCAGTTGTCGACCGGCATCATCGACCAGTCGGTGGCGATGGGCGTGCCCTTCGCGCGCGAATACGGCGGCGCCCTGTCGAACCGCTCGTTCGGCGGCGTGCAGGTCAGCCGCACGTTCTACGCGCGCGGCCAGACGGGACAGCAGCTGCTGCTGGGCGTCTACAGCGCGCTGGTGCGGCAGGTTGAGGCCGGCACGGTGAAGATGTTCCCGCGGCACGAGATGCTCGACCTGGTGGTCGTTGACGGACGTGCCCGCGGCATCATCGCCCGCGAGCTGACGACCGGCGAGATCAAGCGCTTCGCGGCCGATGCCGTGGTGCTGGCGACCGGCGGCTACAGCCCGGTGTTCTACCTGTCGACCAACGCCGTCAACTGCAATGCGACGGCGATCTGGCGGGCGCACCGGCGGGGCGCGCTGTTCAGCAACCCCTGCTACACGCAGATCCACCCGACGGCCGTGCCGCAGATGGGCGACTACCAGTCCAAGCTCACATTGATGAGCGAGAGCCTGCGCAACGACGGCCGCGTGTGGGTGCCGAAGACCCCCGGCGACAAGCGCCGGCCGAACGAGATCCCCGAGAGTGATCGCGACTACTACCTCGAGCGTCGCTACCCCGCCTTCGGCAACCTGGTGCCGCGCGACATCGCCGCCCGGGCCGCCAAGGTCGAGAGCGACCTCGGCAAGAGCGCCTACTTCTCGCCGCAGTCGGTGTACCTGGACTTCGCCGAGGCGATCGGCCGGCTGGGCAAGGGCGTCGTCGGCGACCGCTACGGCAACCTGTTCGACATGTACCGCGAGATCATCGGCGACAGTCCCTACGACACGCCGATGATGATCTACCCCGCCCCCCATTACACGATGGGCGGCCTGTGGGTGGACTACAACCTGCAGGGCACCATCGAGGGCCTGTTCGTGGCCGGCGAGGCGAACTTCTCGGACCACGGCGCCAACCGGCTGGGCGCCAGCGCGCTCATGCAGGGCCTGGCCGACGGCTACTTCGTGGTGCCCCGCGTGGTGGCGTCGTTCCTGGCCAACGCCAAGGCCTCGACCATCAAGGCCGACCACGACGGATTCCAGGCCGTCGAGGACGAGTCGCGCGCACACATCGGGCGCCTGCTGGCCATCAAGGGCAAGCGCACGGTCCGGGACATCCACTGGGAACTGGGCCGCACGATGTGGGACAAGGTCGGCATGGCGCGCAACGCCGGCGGCCTGAAGGAAGCCATCACCGAGATCGGCAAGCTGCGCGAGTCGTTCTGGCACGACCTGGCCCTGACCGGCAGCGCGGACGACCTGAACAAGCAGCTGGAGCAGGCCAATCGGCTGTGCGACTACCTCGAACTGGGCGAACTCATGGCGCGCGACGCCCTGATGCGCGAGGAATCGTGCGGCGGCCATTTCCGCGAGGAACACCAGACGCCCGAGGGCGAGGCCCGACGCGACGACGCGAACTTCGCGTTCGTCTCGGCCTGGGAGTACACGGGTCCCGGCAAGGAGCCCGTGATGCACAAGGAACCGCTGGTGTTCGAGAACGTCGAACTGAAGACCCGCAGCTACAAGTAAGGGAAGGTTGGTCCGATGAGCGACAGTTCCGCGAACAAGGACAAGGCCGGGAACGGCGAGTCCGGCAACGGAATGACGATCCACCTGAAGATCTGGCGGCAGGCTCGTTCCGCCGCCCAGGGCCGGTTCGTCGACTATACGGTCAGCGGCATCCAGCAGGAGATGTCCCTGCTGGAGATGCTCGATATCCTGAACGAGGACCTCGTCCGCAAGGGCGAGGAGGCGGTCGAGTTCGACAGCGACTGCCGCGAGGGCATCTGCGGCACGTGCGGCATGGTCGTCAGCGGCGTGGCCCACGGCAAGCATGCCGGGACGACGACGTGCGAGATCCGCATGCGGCAGTACAAGGACGGCGACACGATCACGATCGAGCCGTTCCGCGCCGGGCCCTTCCCGATCATCAAGGACCTGGTCGTCGACCGCGAGGCCTTCGACCGCATCCAGCGCAAGGGCGGCTTCGTGTCGACGAACGTCGGCTCGGCCCCGGACGGCAACGCCATCCTGGTCTCGAAGCTGGCTGCCGACGACGCGATGGACTCGGCCACCTGCATCGGCTGCGGCGCCTGCGTGGCGGCGTGCCCGAACGCTTCGGCGTCGCTGTTCGTCAGCGCCAAGATCAGCCAGCTGGCGTGGCTGCCCCAGGGCGGCCCCGAGCGCGGCCGGCGCGCGCTGTCGATGATCGCGCAGATGGACACCGAAGGTTTCGGCGACTGCTCGAACCACGGCGAGTGCGAAGCGGTGTGCCCGAAGCAGATCTCGATCCAGAACATCGCCAGGATGCGCCGCGAGTACGTCAAGGCCGCCTGGACCGGCGCCGACAAGGCCCGCAACACCGGCGGCGACTGACCGGATCATCTTCACCCGTGCGGCGCCTGGCGACAGGCAACGCCGCACAACGAAAAATCCCGGACATCCGC
>CAIWHK010000019.1 GCA_903912525.1 uncultured bacterium
GATGGCGGGCTATCCGCAGCGCCGAAGGCGCGAGGACTGCCCGCCATCATCGTGTTTGCCTGCCTGCACGCACCTACCGGCTGCGTGTGTAGACCATCTCCATCATCCGCGCCTCATCATACCCCTCCGGCGCCCCGAAATACTCCCAGCGGAATTCATCGACGCCCACGAAGGTCAGCACCACCCGCAGCTTGATGATCCGGCCGCTGGCCGGGTCGGTCAGCTGGCCGTGCAGTTCGACGGGGCGGCCCACTTCGCCGGCCGGGCCTGTCAGCACCGACATCATCGTGCCCATGCTGTCGACCCAGACCCAGGTCAGCGTGCCCGCCGAGTTGTCGCAGGCGAGCAGGCCCTCGCCCTCGAACTGCAGCTTGCCGCTGGACCCGCGCAGGTGCTCCTGCAGGATGCGGCCGCCGAGGATCATCTCGATCTGCGCCTCGCCCTTCGACACCGACGGCTCGCCGGCAGGGTCGTTCCAGACGCGCCCGGCCACCTTCCACTTGCCGACGCGCTGGGCCAGGAAGCCGTGCCAGGGGCCGGGGGCCGAGGCGCGGTCCCAGGCGGCCATGGCCCGTTCCTGCTCGGTGGGCGAGGGGACTGCCGCCGTGGCGGGCACCGGAGCATTCGCCTCCTGCGCCAGGACCGGAGCGGTCATGGCTCCCAACAGGGCCATCGCCATCAGCCACCAAGCGCGACGCGCCATGCGAGGATCCTTCCCGGTTCGCGCGGTCAGTTGTGCGCCGCAGCGATGCGGTGCTCGTTCAGGCCGGTCCAGAACGCCTGCACGCCGTCGAGCATGCGGCGACCGCCACCGATGAACTTAGCCTCGTCGAAGTCGTCCGTGAAGTAGAGTTCTTCCAGTTCGTCCATGACGTGGCCGGCGTGCTGGTCCTCGATGCGGTCGTGCCACGTGAAGAACGCCAGCGGCAGGTCCGGGCATTCGCGCTTCTTGTAGGCCTCGAGGCCGCTGACGAGCTGCTTCCAGAAGCCGGCTGCGGCCCAGTTCTCGACGGCGAAACTCGCTCCTTCGGCAATGTTCGGGTCCTCGTTGCCGTAGATGGCCGCCAGCTGGTCGCAGAAGAACAACGTCGACGGCGTGCCGTGGCGTCGCTTGCCCATGTCGTTGAAGCCGAGGCCCAGCACTTCGCCCAGGCGCAGCAGCCACTCGAAGTGGGCAGCCTTGAAGCGGAAGGTGCCGCCGTCGACCGAGCCCTCGATCGAGACGATCGCGGGATCGCCTTCGCGGTCGGTGTCGCTGACGTCGGCCTTCGCGGCGCCGGGCTTGTTGAAGATCACGCCGATCTCGTTGGCCAGGATCTCCTTCGAGGCGCGCATGCCCTCGAGCGAGCCGGCGTTGATGACCTTCTGCAGCTGGGCGATCAGGAAGAGGTTCGAGAAGACGGAGAACTGCACCACGAAATGGCGGACGATGTCGCCGTCCGCCTTGCCGGTGGCGAACCAGGCGGCGAAACGGTTGTCCGTGATGACCGGATGCGTCATCAGGTCGCGGTTGCAGGTATCGACGAAGGCTCCGAAACGCTCGGCCTGCGCAGGCGAGATCTCGCCGCCGGCGACGCGCGCCCGGATATGATCAGAGACTTTCAACAACATGCGGGGCCTCCCCGGAAGGTCTCAGGTCTGCTCGCGCCGTGCGGGGTGGGCGGCGGCGCGGGAATGGGAAACGATACCACGATCGTGGCGTAACCGCACGGCGGCAGTTGACGTAAGCACCCGGATGAGGCCGAACCGCCCTTGCGCCATCCGGGGGGACGAGGGAAGATGCGTCAGGCTCGATTCACCCCCTGAAAGGACGATCCCCATGGCCAGTTCCACCACGCGCAAGTGGCTCGTCGGCTGCGGCGTCGGCTGCGGCGGCTTGATCGTCCTGGCGATCGCCGGACCCCTGCTCTTCGGCATGGTGCTGACGCGCCCGATGGACCGCGCGCTCGAGGTGCAGAAGGAGCTGGTCAAGAAGCACGGGGAGGCCGCGGCCTGGGCGCCGCCCGCCGGCCCGCCGTCGCCCGAGCGCCTCGAGGCGTTCCTGGCCGTGCGCCGCGCCGTCATGCCCCAGTGCCCGAAGTTCACGCAGTCCGCCGAGGACTTCGCCCGCATGGACGAGATGGGGCGGCAGAGCGACAAGCCCGCCAAGGGCGAATTGCTGCGCGCCGTCGCCAAGGTCAGCGGAACCGTGTTCGGGATGATCGGCGACATCGCCGAACTGCACCGGTTGCGCGACGAGGCGCTGCTGGCGCAGGGGATGGGCCTGGGCGAGTACGACTGGATCTACACCCTGGCCTTCCAGTCGTGGCTGGGCAACCCGGTGACCGACAGCATCGACGGTAAGCACGCCTCGCGTGCCGAGGCCGAGGGCGAGGACCGGGCCAAGTTACGCCAGCGGGAGACGATGATGGGCCTGGTGCGCCGTGAGGCGGACGCGCTGGACAAGGCGGGGCTGGCGGCCGAGGCTGCCGTGTGGCGCAGCGAGGCCGACCGCATGGAGCGGGCCGAGGACCCGGTGCCGTTCTCGGCCGGCGGGCTGCCCGAGGCGTGGGCGGCGACCTTCAACGTCCGTGGCGACGACCTGCGCGCCGCCTGGTGCGCGCCGATGGCCGAGCACGACCTGTCCGAGGTGAAGAAGTCGGGCATGTCGTACCACGTCAATTAGCGTCTTGGCTCGTTCGGGCGCGGTCCTGCGCGCCGGGGCGTGTCGGCGCATGTCTGCAGGGCAGATGGTTGATCTATCAACCAATTTTGGGCCGCGAAACAGCAGGATGCGGCGCCGAGAATGGTTGATAGGTCAACCATCAGCCCCAACGACATGCACGTCGCAGCCGCCCCAGCCGAGCCGAGCCGACCGGCCTCAGCCCTGACCCAGCCCCACCAGCGCGTTGAACGCGTCGATGCGCTTGTCCCAGGCCTCGGCCACGTCGAAGGTCTCGGTCCAGAATTCCGGGTCCCACAGCTGCCGCAGTTCGTCGATCGTGCGGCCCTGCTGCTCCACCCACGTGAAGTACTTGAAGTTGTGCAGGGTCTTGCGGTCGAGGTACGACAGCTCACGCACATGGTCGGGCACGCAGCCCAGCAGCCAGCGCGCGTGGTCGACCAGCGCGTTCTCGCGCGTGTAGGCGCCGCGGGCGGCGGTCATCTCACCAAGGCGCGAGGCGTACATCTCCGCCGAGTCGGTCATCGGCAGGAAGATGACGTCGCGTCCGTCCATGTCGTAGTGGCGCGCGGTCTTGATCGCGGCCACGACGTTGCACAGCGACGAGATGCCCAGCAGCGGCAATTGGTCGATCAGTTCCTGCTTCACGCCGGCGTCCAACAGCGCCTTGCGGCCGGCAGGCTCGTTGCACAGGCGCAGCAGGCTCATGCACTGCTCGTCGTCGATGGCGGCCACGAAGTCCGTGTTGCGGACGTTGTGCACCCACGGCACGTGCTTGTCGCCGATGCCCTCGATGCGGTGCCCGCCGAACCCGCAGGCGTACAGCGTCGGGCACTGCAGCGCCTCGACCGCCACCACCAGTGCATTCGGGTGCTTCGTCTTGAGGAAGTCGCCGGCGCCGATCGTCCCGGCCGAGCCGGTCGAGGACACCCACGCCGACAGCCGCGAACCCGGCCCGCCGATCTTCTCGAAGATGTCCTGCACCGCGCCGCCGGTCACGTGGTAGTGCCACGTCGGGTTGCCGAACTCCTCGAACTGGTTGAAGATCACGCACTCGGGGCGCGTGCGCCGGATTTCCCAGCATTTGTCGTAGATTTCCTTCACGTTCGACTCGCAGCCCGGCGTGGCGATGACCTCGCTGGCGATGCCGCGCAGCCACGTGAAGCGCTCGGCGCTCATCCCCTCCGGCAGGATGGCGACCGATTCGCAGCCCAGCAGCTTCGAGTCGAAGGCGCCGCCGCGGCAGTAGTTGCCCGTGCTCGGCCAGACGGCCTTCTGCGACACCGGGTCGAACTGGCCGTTGACCAGGCGCGGCACCAGGCACCCGAATGCGGCGCCCACCTTGTGCGCGCCGGTGGGGAACCACTTGCCGACCAGGCCGATGATGCGGGCGTCGACGCCGGTCAGCTCGCGCGGGAATTCGACCCAGTTGCCGTCGTTGAAGCCGCCGCCCACCGGGTCGTTCTTCCACGTGATGCGGAACAGGTTGACCGGGTCCAGGTCCCACAGCCCGACGCCCGCGAGCCGCCCCCGCACGCCGGCGGGGATCAGGGCCGGGTTCTTCATCTGGGCGATGGTCGGGATGATGACGCCGCGCTCGCGGCAGCGTTCGGCCGCGCGCTTGACCACGGCTTCGTTCATGTCGGGCTCTCTGCGGTCCATGCTGGATTCCCCCTGCTGATTGCGGTTGCCGGAACCCTAGTATATGGTGCGGTTTCGGGGCCGGGTCAACTCCCGGCTCGATCTGCCCACAACGCCTTATTGGCCCAAAACGTCCAGAGGACTCCCATGAACCGCATCGCCGTTATCTCGGACGTGCACAGCAACCTGCAGGCACTGACGACCGTCCTGGCCCGCATCGACGAACTGGCCGTCGACGGGCTCTACTGCCTGGGCGACATCGTCGGCTACGGCGCGCGGCCGGTCGAATGCCTCGACCTGGTCCGGTCGCGCGTGACCGGCGCCGTCCAGGGCAACCACGACGCCCTCATCGCCGACGCCTCGCTGCACCTGGACTTCAACGTCTATTCGCTGGCGGCGGTCGAGCACAATCGGGCCCTGATGTCGCCCGCGGACCTGGCCTGGCTGGGCGCCCTGCCCACCCGCCTGGGCCCCGCGCCGGACCTGATGTTCGTGCACGGCTCGCCCGGCGACCGTGACCGCTACCTGGTCTTCCTGGACGACCTGCAGGAGATCTCGACGGTGATGATGGAGAACCACGGCCCGGGCGTGTGCTTCTTCGGCCACACCCACCACCAGGTCCTGTTCGACGGCCAGCAGCTGCTGCGGCCCCAGCCCGGCGAGGTCAGGGTCGATCCCGCCTGCCGCGCCCTGATCAACCCCGGAAGCGTCGGCCAGCCGCGCGACGGCGACCCCCGGGCCGCCTTCGCCGTCTGGGACCGGGCCGAGCACGTGGTGACCTACCACCGCGCCGAATACGACGTGAACGAGGCCCGCCGCGAGATCCTCGACGCCGGGCTGCCCCGCCTGCTGGGCGACCGCCTGCTCCAGGGTCGCTGACGGGGACGGCCGGGGATTCCGAGGGCACCTTGGACCGGCCCCGGCCACCGGCTCCTCCCACGAAAAACGCGGGAATTTCCGCCCCCCGTATCCTATATTGAGCCCCGTGCATCAGTCCGGCGCGCCGGGCCGCCGCCCCCGTCAGAGGGATCAGGGCGCGGCCTCCCGCCGGTTTCCCATCCGTGCGCCCCCGCCTGTGTCCAGGAGGACCCCGATCATGGCCATCGAAACGACCCCCACCATGGTGAAGGATGTCTACGCGAAGTCGCGCAGCCGGCTGGCGGTCGTGCGCGGCCGCCTGGGCCGGCCGCTGACGCTGGCCGAGAAGGTCCTGTTCGGCCACCTGACCGATCCCGCCGGCCAGGAGCTGGCGCGCGGCGAGGCGACGCTGGCGCTGCGTCCGGACCGCGTGGCGATGCAGGATGCGACGGCGCAGATGGCCATCCTGCAGTTCATGCAGGCCGGCCGCGACGAGACCGCGGTGCCGACGACCATCCACTGCGACCACCTGCTGATCGCGCGCAAGGGCGCCGAGGCGGACAAGGCGACCGCGCTGGACACCAACCGCGAAGTCTACGAATTCCTCGCCTCGGCCGGCGCGCGCTACAAGATGGGCTTCTGGAAGCCGGGCTCGGGGATCATCCACCAGATCGTGCTGGAGAACTACGCGTTCCCCGGCGGCCTGATCATCGGCACCGACAGCCACACGCCCAACGGCGGCGGCCTCGGCATGGTGGCCTGCGGCGTGGGCGGCGCGGACGCCGTCGACGTGATGGTCGGCATGGACTGGGAGGTCAAGCACCCGAAGCTGATCGGCGTGAAGCTGACCGGCACGCTGAACGGCTGGACCGCGCCCAAGGACGTCATCCTCAAGCTGCTGGGCATCCTGACGGTCAAGGGCGGCACCAACGCCATCATCGAGTACTTCGGCCCGGGCACCGCGGCGCTCAGCTGCACCGGCAAGGCGACCATCACCAACATGGGCGCCGAGCTGGGCGCGACGACCAGCATCTTCCCGTGGGACGACAGCATGGCCCGCTACCTGCGCGCCACGCGGCGCGGCGAGCTGGCCGACATTGCCGCCGCCAACGCCGACCTGCTGCAGGCCGACCCCGAAGTGGCCGCGGCGCCGCAGAAGTTCTACGACAGGGTGATCGAGATCGACCTGTCGAAGCTCGAGCCGCACCTGGTGGGCCCGCACTCGCCGGACATCGCGCACCCGGTCAGCCAGATCGGGGCCAACGCGGCGCGCGAGGGCTACCCCGACAACATGACCGCCGCCCTGATCGGCAGCTGCACCAACAGCAGCTACGAGGACATCTGCCGCGCCGCCGACGTGGCGCGCCAGGCCGTGGCCAAGGGCCTGAAGATGAAGGTGTCGCTGTGGGTGTCGCCGGGCTCGGACCAGATCTACGAGACGATCAAGCGCGACGGCCAGCTGGCCGCCCTCGAGGCCGTCGGCGCCACGGTGCTGACCAACGCCTGCGGGCCCTGCATCGGCCAGTGGCAGCGTGACGACATCAAAGATGGCGAGGTCAACACCATCGTCACCAGCTTCAACCGCAACTTCAAGAAGCGCGCCGACGGCAACCCGGGCACCAACGCGTTCATCGGCAGCCCCGAGATCGTGATGGCGTACGGCCTGTCCGGCTCGCTGAAGTTCAACCCGCTGGTCGACACGCTCAAGGCCGCCGACGGCTCGTCGGTGATGCTGGATGCGCCGGGCAAGGCCGACGAGCTGCCGCCGAACGGCTTCGTGTTCTCCGATGAGGGTTACCAGGCCCCGCCGGCCGACGCGTCGGCCGTCAAGGTGCTCGTCGACCCGAAGAGCGACCGCCTGGCGCTGCTCGAGCCGTTCCAGCCCTGGGACGGCAAGGACTACCTGGGCATGCCGCTGCTGATCAAGGCGCTCGGCAAGTGCACGACCGACCACATCTCGATGGCCGGCCCGTGGCTGAAGTACCGCGGCCACATCGACAACATCAGCAACAACATGCTGATCGGCGCGGTCAACGCGTTCGGCGAGGCCATCAACGAGGTGACCAGCCAGCTGGACGGCAGCAAGGGCGAGGTGCCGCAGGTGGCGCGCGCCTACAAGGCGGCCGGGCTGAAGTGGGTCGTCGTCGGCGACGAGAACTACGGCGAGGGCAGCTCGCGCGAGCACGCGGCGATGGAGCCGCGGCACCTGGGCGGGGCGGCCGTGATCGTGCGCAGCTTCGCGCGCATCCACGAGACCAACCTGAAGAAGCAGGGCCTGCTGCCCCTGACGTTCGCCAAGCCGGCCGACTACGACAAGGTGCGCGAGGACGACCGCATCGACCTCGTGGGCCTCGGCAAGCTGGCCCCCGGCAAGCCGGTGACGATGGTGCTCAACCACAAGGACGGCACGAAGGAGGAACTGGTGCTCGAGCACACGTTCACCCCCGAGCAGATCTCGTGGTTCAAGGCCGGTTCGGCGCTGAATAAGATCAAGTCGGGCGGGCGCTAGGCCCGGACCCCGGATGGCGACAGGCGGCGGCCGCTCCCGATTGGGGGCGGCCGCCGTTGTTCATCTGCCGGCCTCTTGGGGTTCAAATTGATATTATTTGTCAATTTAACGACTTCCGGGCAGTAAATGGTTGCGAACACGCCAGAAACGCCGTGAACCTTCGAGATAACATTCGGCCCGAAAATTTGTCCAAACAGACGAAATCCGTTGGTCAGCGACTCCCTGCGTGGTAGGATCAAGAGTAGTTCAAGCCACGATGGGCCATTGGCTGTCCTGTATTGAAGCGCCCTGCACTGTGGTGGCGCCGTCGTCCAACTTTCGGAGGGAACCCATGTCTTCGCTCTTCTGCGCGCGCCGCATTGCATTGGCGCTGCTGCTCGCCACGCTGGCCGGCGCCTCCCTGTCGCTGGCGGCCGCCCCGGCCGAACAGATCAACCCGCTGGCCGTGCAGGGCCCGGTGGCGCTCGAGTTCGCCGTCAAGGCAATGGTCGCGGTGCCCGCCTTCGACGCGCAGCCGGTCGATCGCGACGTCGCCATCACCGAGGACATCGCGCGCGAGGAAGCCGGCGAAGCGCCGCGTTTCGCGCTGCCGCAGGCCGTCAGCATGACCCCCGAGACGGCGGGTGGCTGGGAGGTCCTGAACGAGCAGTTCGTCATGTGGCGCCTGCGCGTGACCGCTCCCGGGGCGATGTCGCTGAACCTGGGCTTTACCGAGTACCGGCTGCCCAAGGGCGGCCGCCTGTCCCTGTACCCGACCGACGTCAAGAGCTTCGATGACCCGCGCGGCGTGCGCACGTTCACCGACCAGGACAACGAGGACCACGGCCAGCTGTGGAGCCCCGTCGTGGTGTCGGACGACATCATGGTCGAGCTGGTCCTGCCGGTCGAGTCGCGCCACGACTACGACCTGGTCATCGGCTCGGTCAACCGCGGTTACCGCTTCTTCGGCGAGAACCTGGCGCAGATGCAGGAAGACAAGGCCGGGACCTGCAACGTCGACGTCATCTGCCCCGAGGGCGACGCCTGGCGCCTGGAGATCAACTCGGTCGGCGTCATCACGACCGGCGGTGCGCTGATGTGCACGGGTTCGATGCTCAACAACACGGCCCGCGACGGTACGCCGTACTTCCTGACGGCCAACCACTGCGGCATCAACAGCGGCAACGCGGCTTCGCTGGTCGTCTACTGGAACTTCCAGAGCCCGACCTGCGGCGCGCAAAGCGGCGGCAGCCTGACCGACTTCCAGACCGGCTCGGTGTTCCTGGCCGCGGCGGCGACCTCCGACTTCACGCTGGTGCGGATGGACGACCCCGTGAACAGCGCCCACAAGGTGTCGTTCGCCGGCTGGGAGAAGTCGACCGCCGACCCGACGAGCGCGACGGCCATCCACCATCCGAACTGCGACGAGAAGAGCATCAGCTTCGAGAACCAGCCGACGAGCACGACGACCTACCTGAGCAACGCGGTGCCCGGCGACGGCACGCACATCTGCATCACCGACTGGGACACCGGCACGACCGAGCCCGGTTCGTCGGGTTCGCCGCTGTTCGACCAGAACCACCGCGTCGTCGGCCAGTTGCACGGCGGCTACGCGGCCTGCGGCAACAATTCGTCCGACTGGTACGGCCGCCTCTCGCGCTCCTTCAGCGCCATCAGCGCCTGGCTGGACCCGACGGCCAGCGGCGTCAGCAACGTCGACACGTACGCACCCTGGTCCGTCGGCATGAGCGTGGCCGGCGGCAACTTCGCCGCCGAGGGCAACTACGGCGGGCCGTTCACGCCGACGAGCGCCAGCTACGTGGTCAGCAACAACAACCCGGGCCCGATCAACTACACGGTGTCCGATGACGCCGCGTGGACCGACATCACGAACGCCAGCGGCACCATCGCCGCCGGCGGCTCGGCGACGGTCATCGTGGCGCTCAACACTGCGGCGAACACGAAGCCGGACGGCATCTACACCGGCATCGTGACCTTCACGAACACGACCGACGGCCAGGGCGACGCGACGCGTACGCTTCGCCTGAAGGTCGGCGTGCCGACGCTTCAGGTCAGCTTCCCGCTGGACACCAACCCGGGCTGGACGATGGGCACGGGCTGGGCCTTCGGCGTGCCGCTGGGCGGCGGCGGGGCCTACGGCACCAAGGACCCGACCAGCGGCCACACCGGCACGAATGTCGTCGGCTACAACCTGGCCGGCGACTACCCGAACAGCATGGCCGAGTCGCACCTGACCACGACGGCCGTCAACTGCTCGGCCATGGTCGGCACCACGCTGAAGTTCTGGCGCTGGCTCAACGTCGAACAGCCTTCCTACGACCACGCCTACGTGCGCGTCAGCGGCGACGGCGGCGCCACCTGGACCAATGTCTGGGCCAACGCAGCCACCATCACGGACGCTGTCTGGTCGCAGGTGACCTACGACATCAGCGCCGTGGCCGACGGCAAGTCGAACGTGCTGATCCGCTGGACGATGGGCACGACCGACAGCAGCTGGACGTTCTCGGGCTGGAACATCGACGACGTCGAGCTGTGGGCGATGCCCAGCTACGTCGCGGGCGTGGGCGACGTGCCGACGCGCCAGTTGGTCGTGGGCAACCATCCGAACCCGTTCAACCCGCTGACGAAGGTCGAGTTCGCGTTGGACGCGGCCGGCCTGGTGAAGCTGGACGTCTACGACATGCACGGGCGGCTGGTGCGCCAGTTGGTGTCCGAGAGCCTGCCCGCCGGCGCGCACAGCCGGGTGTGGGACGGCCTGGACAACGACGGCCGCAAGGTCGGCAGCGGCGTCTACCTGGCGCGGCTGCAGGCCAACGGCCAGACGGCTGAGCACAAGATGGTGCTGCTGAAGTAGGGCGCCGCGTAGGCACCTGAAGACGGAAAGGCGGACCGGTCGTGAAGGCCGGTCCGCCTGCTTTTCCCCGGGAGCCCGCCGCCGCTGACGGACTCTATTGCGTCTCGAAGAAGTCCCCGCCGATGCCCACCGGCACATGGCGCAGCGAGCCGATCGTGATGCCGGCCAGCATGCGCTCGTTGTCGTTGACGCCGACGAAGAAGCCGGGCTGCAGCTTGCCGACCTTCACCAGCCCTGGGTACAGGTTCAGCCGGTAGCGGTAGTCCTTCGAGCGCGCGAACTGCAGCGACGCCAGCAGCGAGTTGTCCCGGTCGTAGAAGAACCCGCCCGAGACCGCCAGGTCGACCGTCTTGCTGAGGTTGTCCAGTTCCAGCAGGTTCTTGGCCCGCAGGCCGAGCCCGAAACTGAAGCAGCGGCCCTGGTCGTCGGTGTGGGACAGGCCCAGTTCGGCGTCGGCGCCCCAGTGGTAGAAGATCGCGCGGTGGCCTTCCTTGTCGAGGTTGTACTTCATCACGTAGTTCTGGCCGTTGTTCTGCAGCTCCTGCTTCTCGGGCATCCAGACGGCCGGATACGACCAGTCGGCCATGTGCAGCTTGTTGCTGAAGAAGCGCGCCACGTTCTCGTGGCTGAACAGCCAGATGCCGGCCGGGTTGAAGATCCAGAAGTCGGCCACCGGGTCGGGGTTCCGGCCCACGTAGCTGTCGTTTTCCACCACCTCGTTGAGGAAGTGGTAGCAGAACAGCGTGGCGCCCGCCCACGTCCGGGGATGATCGACGCCGTGGTAGCGGTAGTATTCCTCCATCGCGCGGTAGCTCATGCCCCCGCCCAGGAGGTGGTTCATGTAGTTGGGCCAGTACTGGCCGCCGTTGGCGCTGAACGAGACCGGCAGCACCTCGCGCTGGAAGAAATCCCAGAACCCGCTGTGCGAGACCGCCCACTGGGGGTGCAGCAGGTTGTCGACCACGTTGCGCGCGCCGGTGGCGTAGTCGATGTCGCCGGGGCGGTTGGAGCGGTTCTCCATCTGCATGATGCCGAAGCCGCCGTTGACGACCAGGCGCAGCGGGTGCACCAGCGACTGCGAGCCGTAGTCGAGGCCGCGGTAGTAGAAGTAGGTGCCCTGGTGCCCGGGGATGGAATCCGGCGGCGCGGTGGTCGCCGCGGCCGTGCCCGCGCAACCGAGCGCCAGTGCGGCGCAGACCGCTTCCGCGGCCAGGCGATTGCGGAGGTGGCGCGCCATCCTCATACGAGGTCGATGATCGACCCGAAATCCGGGTCGAACAGCCGCTTGTAGATGCGCGAGGCGAACCCGTCGGTCATGCCGGCCAGGTAATCGCAGATGACCCGCGCGCCGGCGCGGTGGTCGCCGTCGGCGCGCGCGATCTCGGCCTCGAAGTCGCGCGACAGCAATCCGTGCGCGGGGGCGCCGTCGCTCAGGTAGTTCTCCGACAGGGCGTTGAACACGCGCTCGAGCATGAAACCGCCCTTGTGCTCGAGCTGGCAGACCTGCGGCGAGCGGAACACCAGCTGCCGGGCCAGGCGGGCGTACAGTTTCTGCTCGCGCACCACCACGGGGTCGATCTCCAGCCCGAACCGGTAGCGGTTCGTGCGGTCGCTCATGAAGTTCGTCCGCTCGACCAGCGTACAGGCCTCGACGAAGTTGCCGATGCGACGGTTCATCACGCGCTCGAGGTCGCCGGCATTGATGGCGGCCAGCAGCGCCTCGAGCAGCGCCGATTCCTCGGCGTCCAGCGACTGCTCGGCGGCCCACCGCCGCACGCGCGCCTCGGTGATGAACCCGGCGTTGACGCTGTCGACCAGGTCGTTCAGCGAGTAGGCGGTGTCGTCGGCCCAGTCCATCACCTGGCACTCGATGCTGCGCAGTGCGTTGCGCTCGCGGCCCGGCGTCAGATCGGCGGGGAAGGGGCGGCCGTCGAAGACGAAGGTCAGGTAGCGTTCCTGCTCGTCGTAGAGGAAGTGGCGCGACGGGTCGTCCAGCTCGCGGAACAGCGTCTTGTACTTCAGCACGCCGTCCATGAAGGCGCGCGACGGGTTCAGGCCGCGGCGGCTGCGGCCGCTGGTGAAGATGATCTCGGTGATCAGGCGCAGTGTCTGGGCGTTGCCCTCGAAACCGCCCCAGGGCTTCATCAGGCGGTGCAGCGTGGCCTCGCCGGCGTGCCCGAAGGGCGGGTGGCCGATGTCGTGGGCCAGCGCCACCGATTCGACCAGCGCCGTGTCGAGGTGGAAATCCGGCCCCAGCTGCGGGCTGGTGGCGTTCAGGCGCCGCGTGATCGAGCCGGCGATCTGCGCCACCTCGATCGAGTGCGTCAGGCGCGTGCGGTAGAAGTCGTATTCGCCGGACAGGAACACCTGCGTCTTGGCCTGCAGGCGGCGGAACGCGGCGTTGTGGATGAGCCGGTCGTGGCCGCGCTGGAACACCGAGCGGTAGTCGGGCTGCCGGGGCTCGAGCTCCTCGATGTCGAAGTCGTTGTAGAAGGTGTTGCTCATCGGCTTTCGCTTCTCCGTCACGCGGTTCTTGCGCCCGTCCGGCGCTGGCGCGCCGCCTCGTAAAGGAGCACGGCCGCGGCCGTCGCCACGTTCAGCGAGTCGCCGGCGCCGTGCATGGGGATCTTCACCGTGCCGTCGCAGGCGGCCCTGAGCATGGGGGTCAGGCCGTCGTGCTCGGCGCCCAGGACCAGGGCCACAGGGCCGGTCAGGTCGCAGGCATCCCAAAGATCGGCGCCGCCGGGGTCGGCCGCCAGCAGGCGGATGCCGCGGCTGCGCAGCCAGGCGGTGATCTCGTCGCGCGGGGCCGCCACCGTGGGCACCGTGAAGTACGCGCCCCGCGAAGCGCGCAGCACGTTCGGGTTGTCCGTGTCGGCGCCGCCGCAGGCCAGCACCGCGTGGGCGCCGACGCCGTCGGCGATGCGCAGGACGGCGCCCAGGTTGCCGGGCTTCTCGACGTCCTCGAGCACCACGACCAGCGCCGGGCGCGAGGCGGGCAGCACCAGTTCCTCCAGCCGCCGGACGTGGCGCGGCGCCACCACGAGCAGGCCGTCGGACTTCTCGCGGTAGGCGACCTTGTCCATCACCATGGCCGTCACCTCGACGCCCGCCACGCCGTCATGGCGGATGGCGTCGTACAGGGCCCGGGCGGCGCCGTCCATCCGCTCGGGGCAGGCCCAGATTTCCTGGAACGGGAAGCCGGCCGCGCGGGCGCGCTCGATCACGAGGCCTTCCTCGATGAGGAACACGCCGGCCTGCTCGCGCTCGCGCCGCTCGCGCAGGCGCACCAGCGACTTCACGCGGGGGTTGGCCAGGCTGGCGATCTTCAGCGCAGGGATCACGGCTCAGGCCTCCTGTCGGCAGGCGGCGCGCACGGCTTCGGGCAGCGCCACGGGCCGCCGGCGCGCGTAATCGAAGCAGACCATGCCGGTCTCGACCAGCGCCACTTCATCGCCATCGTCCGGCCTGGTCACGCGCATCGCCAGGCGGAAACCCACGCGCGACGGCTCGACCGCGGCCACCTCGAAGCGCAGCATGTCGCCGGCGAACGCCTCGGCGCGGTACGACAGCGCCGCGTCGGCCATGATCAGCCCGGCGCCGCCGCAGTCCAGTTCGTTCCAGCCGTGCGCGGCCAGGAACGCGACCCGCGCCTCCTGCACCAGCGACAGCAGCCGGTCGTTGCCCAGGTGGCCGCCGTAGTTGAGGTCGGTCGTGCGCACGACGATCTCGCAGGAGAACGGGTAGGGTTCACGGGACTTGAGGTCCAGGCGCGGCATGACGCCTCCGGGCAGGCGGGGAAGGTGGTCGCAACGACTCCAGGACGGAAGATTAGCCCTCGGGTGGGCGGGCCGGAAGCGCTATTCCGCGCCGCGGAGTCTTCCGGAGGGGAAAAGGAACCGGCCCGGAGTCGCCTCCGGGCCGGTCCATGGAATCCGACATCGCGCCTGGGCGCGTCGCGGACTAGCGGAACAGGGCCTTCACGCCGCCGAAGGTCGTGGCCTCGTCGGCCACGGGCACCAGCGGGGCGACGATGACCGAACCGAACTGGGCGACGTCGGTGAACCACACGCAGGCGCCGATGGTCTCGAAGCCGTACTGGACGTGGCGGGCCGGGTCGTTGACCGTGGCCAGCGTCACGCTGAAGTCGCCGGAGGCCGGCAGGTTCACGATCGCCTGGTTGAACGAGGAGTAGTCCGGCGCGAAGTCGCGCACGAACGCCTTGGAGACGTGGGCCGACGTGAACGTGTTCGCCAGCACGGTGCCGATGAAGGTGACCGACTGGCCGGCCAGCGAGCCGTTGTCGACCTGGGCATACAGGTCGGCGTACATGAGCTTGTTGCCCGGGTTGCCGGGAGCGCCGCCGCCGATGTACCAATACGGGGCCGGGTCGCCGATGGTGTTCGGGCTCAGGGTCACGTTGCCGCTCGAGAACACGGCGCACAGGTCGCCGATGCCCCAGCCGCTGCCCCACAGGTAGGTGTTGTCGAGTTCGTACACGTTCATGTAGCCGTTGACCATGGCGGCCTGGTCGACCGTGACGGTCGCGCCGAACGCGGAGCCGGCGATAACGACGCAGGCGATGAGGGCGATGAGCGCCTTAGCATTGATGCGCATTGTGTGGGCCTTTCTTTGAGGGACGCTTCTTTCAGACGTCGGCGTTTCCGGGAGAGCCGCCGTTGCGCCATGGCGCCCGCGGTGGTCCGTTCCCATGGAATCTATTCTAAACTATGTTCGGTAACCGAATCAAGTCAGAAATGTCGTCGCGAATGCAAATTTCCGGATGGCGGCAACCGTGATCCGCCGCAGGCGTCAAATACGGTCTTTCGATTTCTTAAATTGTTTTAATTCATAATGTTAAAAGATCGGCCAATCAGGTCCAATGAACGCTTGCCGCCGGGGTGCCCACCGGGCGTGCTCCGGGGCGCCGCTTAGGAAACCTTCCCGGGGAGGAACCCGTGCCCAACCGCCTGCTTCGCGCCACCGCGCCGCTTCTGTTGACGGCCCTCATGGCGACCTGCCTGCCTTCATGGCGCTCTTCGACCAGGACGCCGACATCATGCTCGTCGGCTCGGACAAGGGCGAGGTCTGCCGGGGTCGCGCCGCCGCCGAGACGTGGGTGGGCGGGCTGCTCGCCAACAACCGCTTCGCGTGGACGATGGACCAGGTGGACATCGATGTGCACGGCGAGACGGCCTGGGCGTTCGTCGACGGGAAGATGGCCGTCAGCAGCGCGGCCACCGGCGAACAACGATCGCCGCGATCCGTCCTTGCGCGCGCGGTCCCCGTCGCGCATCCTGCCGCGCGCGCCATGACGAAGCCCAAGCGCCCGTGAACGCCAACCCGGAGCCTGCAGCGTGAACCCGACCCACATCCAGGCCATCGCGGCCGAACTCGACATCATCCCCGCCCGTGTGCTGGCCACCGCCGAACTGCTCGACGGCGGCGCCACCGTGCCGTTCATCAGCCGCTACCGCAAGGAGGCCACCGGCGACCTCGACGAAGTGGCGGTGACCGCGATCCGCGACCGGCTCGAGCAGCTGGCCGAGCTGGACAAGCGGCGCGAGGCCATCATCAAGTCGCTCGAGGAACGCAGCCTGATGACCGACGAACTGCGCCGGGGCATCACCGGGGCTGCGACGCTGGCCGTGCTGGAGGACCTCTACCTGCCGTTCCGCCCGAAGCGGCGCACGCGCGCCACGATCGCGCGCGAGCGCGGGCTCGAGGCGCTGGCGCTGTACCTGCTGGAGGGCGCCGCCGGCCCGGGCGCGGGACCGTCGGCGGACGAGATCGCCGCGAAGGCCGCCGCGTTCGTCGACGTCGAGAAGGAAGTGCCGGGCCCCGACGAGGCGCTGGCCGGCGCGCGCGACATCATCGCCGAGAACGTCAGCGAGAACGCCGAAGTGCGTGCCGAACTGCGCGCGCTGTACCTGGACCAGGGCCAGGTCATCTCGCGCGTGGCCCGCGGCATGGAGCAGGAGGGCGCCAAGTTCCGCGACTACTTCGACTGGCAGGAGCCCGTGCGCACGGCTCCCGGCCACCGCGTGCTGGCGATGCGCCGCGGCGAGCGCGAGAAGTTCCTGCACATGGAAGTCGCCGTGCCCGAGGAGCGCGCGCTGGTGATCGCCGCGCGGCCGTTCGCCACGCAGCGCGGGCCGGGGGCTTCGGGCGCCAGCGCCGACCAGGTGCGGCAGGCCGTGCAGGACGGCTGGCGCCGGCTGCTCTCGGTGGCGATGGAGACCGAGATCCGCCTGGAAATGCGCCGGCGAGCCGACGAGGAAGCGATCGGCGTCTTCGCGCGCAACCTGCGCGAACTGCTGTTGGCCTCGCCGTTGGGCCAGCGCCGCGTGCTGGCGCTGGACCCGGGCTTCCGCACCGGCTGCAAGCTGGTGGTGCTGGACGAGCAGGGCGTGCTCAAGCACTACACGGCGGTGTTCCCGCACACCGGCGGGCGCGGCGCCGTCGAGGCCGGGCAGATCGTCAAGGACCTCGTCGTGAAGTTCAGGATCGAGGCCATCGCGATCGGCAACGGCACCGCCGGGCGCGAGACCGAGGCCTTCGTGCGCGGGCTGGACCTGCCGGCGAGCATCGTGCTGGTGATGGTCAACGAGTCGGGCGCCTCCATCTACTCGGCCAGCGACGTGGCGCGCGCCGAGTTCCCCGACCAGGATTTGACCGTGCGCGGGGCCGTCTCCATCGGCCGTCGGCTGATGGACCCGTTGGCCGAGCTGGTGAAGATCGACCCCAAGAGCATCGGCGTGGGGCAGTACCAGCACGATGTGGACCAGAAGGCGCTCAAGCGCAGCCTCGACGACACGGTGATGAGCTGCGTCAACGCCGTCGGCGTGGACGTCAACACGGCCAGCCCGCAGCTGCTGTCGTACGTGTCGGGCCTGGGGCCGCAACTGGCGAGCGCGGTGGTATCGCATCGCGACACCGAGGGCCCCTTCCGCAACCGGAAGCAGCTGCTGAAGGTGGCGCGCCTGGGTCCCAAGGCCTTCGAGCAGGCGGCCGGCTTCCTGCGCATCCGCGGGGGCGACCAGCCGCTGGATGGCAGCGCCGTGCACCCGGAGAGCTACCCTGTGGTCGAGCGCATCGCCAGGGACCTGGGCCGGCCGGTGGCCGCGCTGGTGGGCGATGAAAGGGCGCTGGCGGGCGTCGACCTGAAGAAGTACGCCACCGATGAAGTGGGTCTGCCCACGCTGCGCGACATCGCCGCCGAGCTGGCCAAGCCCGGTCGCGACCCGCGCGAGCAGTTCGAGGCGTTCAGCTTCACGCCCGGCGTCGACAAGCCGTCGGACCTGGTGCTGGGGCAGATGGTGCCCGGCATCGTCACCAACGTGACGAACTTCGGCGCCTTCATCGACGTGGGCGTGCATCAGGACGGTCTGGCGCACATCAGCCAGCTGGCCGACCGTTTCGTGCGCGACCCCAATGAAGTGGTCAAGGTGGGGCAGAAGGTGATGGCGCGCGTGACGGCGGTCGACCTCGAGCGCGGGCGCATCTCGCTGTCGCTCAGGCGCGAACAGGGCTGACGACGGCGCAGGAGGCGGGGACGATGGGACTGGAGATCGAGCGGCGCTTCCTCGTCACGGGCGACGGTTGGCGGCCGGGTGCGGTGCCCGTCGAGATCGTGCAGGGTTACCTGTCGACCGACCCGCGGCGCGTGGTGCGGGTGCGCCTGGCGGGCGAAGCGGGGTACCTGACCGTCAAGGGACTGGCCGACGGCGCCTCGCGGGCCGAGTTCGAGTACCCGGTGCCTGCCGGCGACGCGCGTGAGCTGCTGGCCCTGTGCGGCCCGGCGATTGTTCAGAAGGTCCGCTGGACCGTCCTCCATGCCGGCCGGGAGTGGGTGGTCGACGTGTTCGGGGGCGCCAACACGGGGCTGGTGCTGGCCGAGATCGAGTTGGAGGCGCCCGACCAGGCGTTCGACCGGCCCTCCTGGGCGGGCGCCGAGGTGACCAGCCAGGCCCGGTTCGCCAACGCGAGCCTTGCCGTACGGCCGTACGCGGCGTTTTCGGCCGCCGAAAAGGGCCCTGACGGCCCGGTCTGAAGCTCCCGAAGCGGCAAATTGACACCACCGGATGGCCCGGGTATTTTACGCCCATGCAGCCTACCGAACACAAGCCGTTGCCCCCGGTGATCATCGGGGTGGCCGGGGGATCCGGCTCGGGCAAGACCACCGTGGCCTACAGGGTCCGCGAGGCCTGCCCGGGCATGACGATCCAGATCGTCCACCACGACTCCTACTATTGGGACAACTCGGCGCTGCCGATGGCCGACCGGGCCAAGATCAACTACGACCACCCGGACGCCTTCGAGACCGCGCTGCTGGTCGAGCACCTGCACGCGCTGCAGGCCGGCCAGACCGTCCAGATCCCGCGCTACGACTACAGCATCCACAGCCGCCTGCAGGAGACCGCCGTCTGCGAGCCCGCGGACATCGTTTTCGTCGAGGGCATCCTGGTGCTGGAGTCGCGCGAGCTGCGCGAACTGATGGACATCCGGCTCTACGTGGACGTCGATGCCGACGAGCGCGTGCTGCGCCGCCTGCTGCGCGACACGCGCGAGCGCGGCCGCACCCTGGAGTCGGTGGTCGACCAGTACCTGAACGTGGTCCGCCCGATGCACCTGCAGTTCACGGCCCCGAGCAAGCGCTATGCGCACATCATCATTCCCGAGGGCGGGCACAACAACGTGGCGATCGACCTGATCGCGACGAAGATCCGCAATATCATCCGCGAGCGCGACCGGATGCGCGCCCTCGACCGCGAGGTGCGCACGGCCCGGGAGCAGTCGCGGCCGACCGATTAGCGCGGGCCGGGACGGTCCGCGCGCCCACGACCACACGCCTGTCGCCTGGCGGCGGGCGGCAGACCGGAGGCGCGGCGTGACGTTCGACGACCAGGAATACCTCAGGCGCTATCCCTTCATCGAGCGCGTGCTCATCTCCAGCGACGAGATCCAGAAGCGCGTGCGCCAGCTGGGCAACGAGATCAGCATCGCCTACCAGGGATCGCAGCCCATCTTTGTGTGCATCCTCAAGGGTGCGTACCCGTTCCTGGCCGACCTCACCCGCTGCGTGTCGATCGAGCACGAGGTCGACTTCATGGCCGTCTCCAGCTACGGCGGCGCCACGCAGAGCACCGGCGTGGTGAAGATCGAGAAGGACCTGAAGGCGAACATCACCGATCGCGACGTCATCCTGGTCGAGGACATCATCGACACCGGGCTGACCATTTCCCACCTGATCGAGCTGCTGCAGACGCGCTCGCCGCGCAGCATCCGGGTGGCCTCGCTGCTGGACAAGAAGGAAGCCCGCAAGAAGGAAGTGCCCCTGCACTACGTCGGCTTCGAGATCCCGAAGGAATTCGTGATCGGCTACGGGCTGGACTACGACGAGAAGTACCGGAACCTGCCGTTCATCGGCGTCATGAAGGCCTGAGAACCCGGGAGATCGACATGTCCGCGTCCACCCCGCCCGCCCGTGGCCCGTTCCGCGAGGCGTTGACCTTCGATGATGTCCTGCTGGTGCCGGGCTACAGCGAGGTCACGCCCAAGGATGTCGACACCACCACGCAGCTGACGGCGACCATCCGCCTGCACATCCCCTTCATGTCCGCGGCCATGGACACGGTGACCGAGGCGGACATGGCCATCGCCGTGGCGCGCGAGGGCGGCCTGGGCGTCATCCACAAGAACCTGGACCCGCGCACGCAGGCGGCCGAGGTCGAGCGCGTCAAGCGATCCGAATCGGGGATGATCACCAAACCGATCACGCTGGACCCAGACCGGACCATCGACGAGGCGCAGGAACTGATGCGCCAGTACCGCATCAGCGGCTTCCCCATCACCGAGGGTTCGAAACTGGTCGGCATCCTGACCAACCGCGACCTGCGGTTCGTCAAGGACACGCGTATCCGGGTGCGCGAAGTGATGACCAGCACCAACCTGGTGACCGTGCCCGAGGGCACCACGCTGGAGCAGGCGGCCGAGATCCTGCACAAGCACCGCATCGAGAAGCTGCTGGTGGTCAACGGCGCGGGCGAACTGCGCGGCCTGATCACGGTCAAGGACATCCAGAAGAAGCTGGACTACCCGAGCGCCTGCAAGGACGCCGACGGCCGCCTGCGGGTGGCCGCCGCCGTGGGGGTGGGCGCCGAGACGATGCTGCGCGCCGAGCTGCTGGTGGCCGCGGGCGTGGACATGCTCGTGGTCGATACCGCGCACGGGCACAGCCGCAACGTGCTGGACACCGTCGCCGCCGTGAAGAAGCGGTACCCCTTGATGCAGGTGCTGGCCGGCAATATCGCCACCGCCGAGGCGGCGCAGGCGTTGATCGACGCCGGCGCCGACGCGGTGAAGGTGGGCATCGGGCCGGGCTCGATCTGCACCACGCGCGTGGTGGCGGGCGTGGGCGTGCCGCAGGTCACGGCGATCATGGACGTTTCGGCCGTGACGCGGCCGCGCGGCATCCCGCTGGTGGCCGACGGCGGCCTGCGCTACAGCGGCGACGTGGCCAAGGCCATCGCCGTGGGCGCCGACGTCGTGATGGCCGGCTCGTTGCTGGCGGGCACCGACGAGTCGCCGGGCGAGAAGATCCTGTTCGAGGGCCGCGTCTACAAGAGCTACCGGGGGATGGGCTCGCTGGCGGCCATGCAGCAGGGCAGCAAGGATCGCTATTTCCAGGGCGAGATCACCGAGACCGACAAGCTGGTGCCCGAGGGCATCGAGGGCCGCGTCCCCTACAAGGGCCGGGCCGGCGATGTCATCTACCAGATGATCGGCGGGCTGCGCTCGGGCATGGGCTACTGCGGCTGCGCGACGATTTTCGATTTCCACGAGCGCGCGCAGCTGGTGCGCGCGACGTCGGCGGGTGTCCGTGAAAGCCACCCGCACGACATCCTGATCACCAAGGAAGCCCCCAATTACGGCAAGGGCGTCTGATTCCGGGCGCTCCCCGGTCCGCCGCCCCGGCCTGCCCGCAACCCGGGCTGCCGGCCGGGTGCCGACGGCGGGCAACTTTTCACTTCCGCCTTTCGTAGGACCACGTTCGAAACCCGTACCCAGGAGGATGGGACCGTGAAGATCCGTTTTGTCCGCGCCATGTTGCTGATCGTGCTCACCGTCGTCGCGTCGGCCGCCGCCGCGATGGACGCCCCCGAACTGATCGCCAAGGCCACCGAGGCCATGGGTGGCGCCAAGCTGAAGACCATCTCGAGCCAGAAGGCGACCGGCAAAATTGTCAATCAGGGCATGGAGATCCCGTTCACGATGGTGACGGCCCGCCCCGGCCGCCTGCGGGTGGACGCCGCCGTGATGGGCATGAGCATCATCCAGTGCTTCGACAAGACCTCCGGCTGGTCCATCAACCCGATGACCGGCTCGCAGGACCCCGTGCCCATGGGCGACCTCGAGATCAAGAGCATGAAGCTGCAGTCGGACATGGACGGCCCGTTCGTCGGCTATGAGGCGAAGGGCTACACCGTCGAGTACCTGGGCCAGGAGGATGTCGAGGGCACGTCGTGCTACGGCCTGCGCCTGGACACGAAGCAGGACATCGTCATGGACTTCTGGTTCGACGCCGAGTCGTTCCTGACGATCAAGCAGAACACGAAGATCAAGGTCGACCAAGCTGAGATGGAAGTGCAGAACTACCCCAGCGACTACCGCCAGCAGGACGGCGTGACGGTGCCGTTCTCGCTGCAGTCGCGCCGGGGCGACCAGGTGCTCAACCAGATGGTGATCGAGACGGTCGAGTTCGGCGTGGCGATCGACGACGCGATGTTCGCGATGCCGGCGGCCGCGGCCAAGGCCGACTCGACGGGCAAGTAGTCACAGAGGCAAGTAGCAACCACCGGACGATGGCCCCCACCGGGGTCAGGAGGGCGACCGTGAGAGGACTGCGCATCTTCGGCCTGCTGATGCTGGCGATCACCTTCCTGCTCCCGGCGGCCGGCCGCGCCGCCGAGGCTGTCGCGCCTGCGACGGCGACTCCCGCGGCCGACGGCATCCCCATCGGTCCACACGTCTTCGGGGCGTTGCGGGCGCGGAACCTGGGTCCGGCCGTGATGAGCGGCCGGATCACCTGCCTGGACGCTGTGGCCACCGACCCCCGGTTCATCTGGGTGGGCAGCGCCGGCGGCGGCGTCTGGAAGAGCCGCGACGGCGGCGTCTCCTTCGATCCCGTGTTCGACGACTACACGCAGTCCATCGGCGCGCTGGCCATCGACCAGGCGCGGCCCGACACGGTGTGGGCGGGCACGGGCGAGTCGTGGGTGCGCAACAGCGTCGGCGTGGGCGACGGCGTCTACCGCACCGTCAACGGCGGCGACAAGTGGGTCAACCTGGGGCTGAAGGGCAGCGAGCGCATCGCCGAGATCCTCATCCACCCGGCCGATCCCGCCACCGTGTTCGTGGCGGCGATGGGCCCGCTGTGGGGCCCGGGCAGCGAGCGCGGCGTCTTCCGCACGCGCGACGGCGGCGCCACCTGGGAAAAGACGCTCTACGTGGACGACACCACCGGGTGCGTCGACATCGCGTTCGATCCCGCCGACCCCTCGGTGATGTACGCGGCCATGTGGCAGTTCCGCCGCACGCCCTCGTTCTTCACTTCGGGCGGGCCGGGCAGCGGCCTCTACAAGAGCACCGATGGCGGCGCCACCTGGCGCAAGCTGGACAAGGGCCTGCCCAAGGGCGACCTCGGCCGCATCGCGATCGCCGTGATGCCGTCGCAGCCGGCCACTTTGTTTGCGGCCGTCGAGGCGGAACGTTCGGGTTTCTACCGCTCGGACGACCGCGGCGAGACATGGCGCTTGACCACCGATGCCCGCGCGGTCAGCGGCCGGCCGTTCTACTTCGCCCTGCTGATCCCCGACCCGGCCGACGCCAAGCGCGTCTACAAGGCCGGCACCAACCTGATGGTCACGCGCGATGCGGGCGTCACGTTCGACGGCGTGGGCGGCTGGGTGCACTCGGACATCCACGCGCTGTGGGTGCAGCCGTCGAACCCGAAGTTCATGATCGTGGGCACCGACGGCGGCATCTACATCTCGACCAACCAGGGCTCGGGCTGGCGGCACGTGACGAACCTGCCGGTCTCGCAGTTCTACCACGTGACGGTCGACGACCAGCGGCCGTTCAACGTCTACGGCGGCCTGCAGGACAACGGTTCGTGGACCGGGCCCTCGCGTTCGTCGGGCGGCATCGACAACAGCGACTGGGCGAACCTGGGCGGCGGCGACGGCTTCTCGGTGGTGCCCGACCGCGCCGATCCCGAGCTGGTCTACTGGGAATGGCAGGGCGGCAACGTCCAGCGCCTGGACCGCCGCACCGGCGACAGCAAGGACGTCAAGCCGCAGCCGGGCCCCGGCGACCCGGACTTCCGTTACAACTGGAACACGCCCATCGTGACGAGCCCCGGTGACGGCAAGCGCCTGTACGTCGGCTCGCAGTTCCTGCACCGCTCGACCGACCGCGGCGACACCTGGCGGCGCATCTCGGGCGACCTGACGACCAACGACCCGGCGCGCCTGAAGCAGGAACAGTCGGGCGGCCTGACCGTCGACAACACGACGGCCGAGAACCATTGCACGATCTTCACGATCAGCGAGTCGCCGCGCGACCGCCGCGTCATCTGGGTTGGCACCGACGACGGCAACCTGCAGGTGACGGCCGACGAGGGCGCGCGCTGGTCTAATGTCGCGCCGAACCTGCCGAACCTGCCGAAGGACACCTGGATCAGCTGCGTGGAGGCGTCGTCCCACGACCGCCGCAGCGCCTTCGCCACGGCCGACGGCCACCGCGCCGGCGACATGGCCACCTATGTCTTTGCGACCGACGACCTGGGAGCCACCTGGCGGGCCCTGGCCACGCCCGACGTGGCGGGCCAGGCACACGTCATCCGGCAGGACCCGGCCAACGCGGACCTGCTCTACCTAGGCACCGAGAACGGCCTCTACATGTCGCTGGACCGCGGCCGCCACTGGGCGCGCTTCGCGGAGGAGTTCCCCGCCGTCCCGGTCTACGACCTGGTCGTCCAGCAGCGCGAGGGTTCGCTGGTCATCGCCACGCACGGCCGCGGCATCTGGGTGATCGACGACCTGTCCCCGCTGCGCAGCCTGACGGCTCCCGTATTGGCGGCGCCCGTGTCGCTGTTGCCCTCGCGGCCCGCGGTGCTGAGCATCCCGCGCGGCGAGCAACAGTTCCCCGGCGACTCCTGGTACGCGGCCGGCAATCCCGAGACCGACGCGCGCATCGTCTACTACCTGGCGAAGCGGCACATGGTCGGCCCCATGAAGATCGAAGTCCTGGCGCCCGACGGTTCGGTGCTCAAGACGCTGCCCGCCGGCACGCGCAAGGGCCTGAACATGGTGACGTGGTCGCCGACGCTCAAGCCGCCGAAGGTGGCGCCCTCGCCGGTGATGGACCCGGCGACCGCGTTCGCCGCGGCCGTCGGCCCGGCCGCGCCCGAGGGCTCGTACCGCTACCGCCTGCTCAAGGGCGAGGAAGTGTTCGCGGGCACCGTCGGCGTCGGCTACGACCCCGACTACCCGCACCCGCCGGTGGCCCGCGCCGCGCAGCAGAAGGCGGTGCGCGCGCTCTACGACATGCTCGCGCGCATGGCCTACGTCTGCGACGCGGTGAAGGAGACCCGCGTGGCCATCGAGGCCCGCGCCGGCGACGCCAAGGTCGGCGCCGCGCTGAAGGCCGACCTGCTGGCCCTGGCCGGCGACCTGAAGGCGCTGCAGGGCCGCATCATGGTCGAGGAAGAGGTCCAGGGCATCAGCGGCCGCAAGGCCCTGCGCGAGAAGGTGGTCGGCCTCTACGCGGGCGTGGCCGGCTTCGGCGGCCCGCCGACGAAGACCCAGGTCGACCGCCAGGCCGGCCTGACGGGCGATCTCGACCGCGCCAACGGCGAGTTCACGGCGCTGACGGGCGACCGCCTGGCCGCGCTCAACGCGCGGGTGCAGGCGGCGGGGCTCGAGGCCGTGAAGGTGCTGACCGCGGCGGAGCACGCGGCGCGGGAGTAGGCGGCGCGCAAACGCGGAAGAATGAGCGGCCCGTCTCCGGTAGGGAGGCGGGCTGCTCTGGTTTTGTGGGCGGCGGGCACTTGCGCCGGCGCAAGTGGCGACCGGCTTCGGCGCGCGCGGCCGGCTTTGATCTAAGCCTTTCAGTAGAAAAACGTTAGTTCGATTTCAATTTGCATTTAAAGCCAGTAGAAATCCGACTGATGATATCGACTTTTGTTATCGACTTCCGTAGCGTCAGGTCTCGCTGGCGGCCGACAAGGCTGCCTATCGCCCGTTCAACTGGGGGGGATCGACATGCATCTTCATCGAACGATTCGCACATGCACGCTCACGCTGGCCGCCGTCGGGCTGCTGGCCCTGGCCCCGGCGGCGCACGCCACGCAGGTCTGGTCGGGGCGCACTTTCGCCTTCAGCAAGGCGTCGAACGCCGACCCGACCAGGGCCGTCAACCAGGACCGCATCACGGCGTCGGTCTGGATCACGCGCGCGGCGGCGGCCGGCATCTACAACGCGGCCGCCGAGGCGGTCTATACGCACCTCGTCAGCCCGGCAGGGACGGAGTGGGCCAGCGGTGATGCGGCAAACTACGCCAGCCTGACCTTCTCCAACTGGGAGACCTGGGCGTTGGCCAACGGCGGGCCTCCGGCCACCGTCGGCATTCCCGCCTGCGTGCACCTGATCGCCGACGACATCTACATCGACATCGTCTTCGACTCCTGGCAGGCCGTGAGCGGCGGCGCGTTCTCGTATCATCGTGCGCCGAACCAGGACGTGACGCCGACGGAGAGGGCGACGTGGGGAGCGGTGCAGGCGCTGTACCAGTAGGGGCGGCGTATTCCGTTCATGTCTGATACGAAGCGACCATGTTCGTCTGGGCGTGGTCGCTTCGCGTTCGGCCGGCGACTTGCGCCGGCGCAAGTGGTGCGGCGATCCGAGGGTGTTTCCATGGTGATTCCGAACAGGAATATTCATTTGACGCGCGGGGGGGGGACGTAGACTCGCACGGCATGCACCCGATTCGCTGGCTTGCGCAATTCCCCTGCCGTAAGGACATGCCATGCGTACCACCCGTTTTCCGGCCGCGGTCGTCGTCGGGCTCGTGTTGCTCGGCGCGGCGTCATTTGTGAGGGCCGATGCCGGGTGCGTCGACTACCGGAAATTGCCGCACCAGGTGGGTCAACTGACGATGCCGGGACCTTCGCTCGGCGTCGCGATGGCAGGGCACTACGCGTATGTCGCGAGCTACGAGGCGGGCTTCCAGGTGGTCGACATCTCCGATCCCGCGCATCCCGTGACGGTCGGGAGCGTCGACACGCCGGGCGCCGCGCAGGACGTGGCCATCGCGGGGAACTATGCCTACGTCGCCGACGGCCAGGCGGGCGGCCTGCAGGTCATCGACATCTCCGACCCGGCCCATCCGGTCATCGTCGGCAGCCTCCTGACGCCGGGCGGCCCGGTCTCCGTGTCGATCTCGGGCCACTTCGCCTACCTGGCGGCGTTCCGAGCCTGCAACGGGCTGGTCATCGTTGACATCAGCGACCCGACTTCACCAACGCTGGCAAGCGGCTCGGACGCCTGCGGCACCTATGCCTACGACATCGCCGTCGCCGGGCACTTCGCCTACCTCGCGGACGAAAACCACGGACTGGTCGTATTCGACGTCTCCGATCCGTACGCGCCGGTGATCGTCGGTTCGCTCGGGACCGAACAGGAGTACTACGGTGTCGCCGTCGCGGTCGTCGGCGACATCGTCTACCTGGGCACATGGTACGATTCGAGATGGTATGTCATCGACGCGGCTGATCCCGCGAACCTGGCCATCGTGAACACGCTGCTCGTCGGGGCTGATCATTTCGTGATCGAGGGACCGTGGGCATACGTCGGCGACTATTCGAGGGGGATCCTGGTCTTCGACATCTCCAACCCCCGTAAGCCCGTGTCGGCCGGGTATGCGCCGATGCCGGACAAGACGCGCCATGTCGCTGTCCTCGGCGGCATCGCGTGCGTGGCCGCCGGGGAGCATGGCCTGGTCGTGGCGGATGTCTCGGAACGGGTGGCGCCCGCGGCCATCGGGCGCGGCGAGTTCCCCGGCAACACAGGCGGCGAACTGGCTGTCTCCGGCGACATCGCCATCGTCACGAACGGGCTCGAGACATCATGTTCCATCTTCGATGTCGCGGATCCCGCCGTACCGAGGCTGCTGGACACGGTCGAACTGCCACAGTACGCGAATGTCGTGACCATCGCCGGCACGCTGGCCTACGTGGCGGACTACGACAACCTCCTGGTGATCGATATCGCCGATCCGACGGACGCGCAGGTCGTGGGGTCGGCCAGCCTGGCGCACGGCTGCGCGTCCCGGATCATCGTGCGCGATGGCTACGCCTGGGTGGCGAACGTGTTGTTCGGACTGAAGGTGTTCAGCCTGGCTGACCCGCGCCACCCGGTGCTCGTCTCGGAGCTTGCCCTGTCGTACGGGACCCTGGACGTGGCTCTCTCGGGTTCACTGGCCTACCTGTCCGGCTACATGGGTGAACTGTTCGTCGTGGATATCGCAAATCCTGCTGCCCCGGTCCTGCTGGGCACACTGCCCTTGGCCTGGTATGCCGACTCCGTGGCCGTCAACGGCAAGGTGGCCTACGTCGCCTGCGAGAACTTCGGTCTCGCTGTGGTCGACATCACCGACCCGGCGCATCCCACCGAGATCGGCTGGGTGAGCACGCCGTTCTACTGTGTCAGCGTCACGGTCGCCGGCGATGTCGCCTATCTCGTCGATGATCATGCGGGATTGCTCGTCGCCGACCTCAAGGATCCGCGCGCGCCGCGGTTGGTGAGCGGCCTGCCGTTCGACGACATGGGGCGGGTGGTCGAGTCAAAGGGGCATCTCTTCGTCACGGTCTGGGAGCAGGGGCTCCTGGTCTACCCGGCGCAGTGCCAATACGTCGCCGGCAGCGGCGACCCTGGGCCCGCCTTCGCCGGCCTGCGCCTGTCGGCCTACCCGAACCCCGTCTCGCGCACGATGTCGGTCAGCTTCGCGACCAGCCGCGGCGGCCCGGTGCAGGGCGACATCTACGACGTGGCCGGGCGCCTTGTGCGCCGGTTGCCGGCGACCGAGACGGCGGGCGGTCCGCATCATCTGCAGTGGGACGGCCGCGATGACGACGGCCGCACGGCGCCGGCCGGCGTCTACCTCGTGCGCGTCACGACGCCCGACGGCGTGGCGACGACGCGGGTGGCGAAGGTCAGGTAAGACGGCCGCCACTCGGGCGCTTCGCTGTGGTACAATCCGCCCATCGCGCCCACGCATGCCTCCCACCCGGAGGTCCCGGACATGTCGAATTCGTGGCTGAAGTCCCTGCTCGCGCCGGTCGCGGTCGCCGTCGCCGTTGCCGCAGCCTGCCCGCAACCAGTGCAATCCCAGACCGTTGACGTGACCGAGGCCCTGGTCGTCTATTTCGACGAGGCCGCCACAGTCCGCTCCTGGTACGGCACCGGCCCGGTCACCGCCTACATCATCGCGGGGCCGCTCTACTCGTGGACCGGCACGGCCTTCGTCCCCTACCAGCAGCTTGAGGCCTGGTCGGGGGAGATCTCGCTGGTGCCGCAGGTCGGCCGCACCACCGCCACCGTGGTGCCCCGCGGGGGCGCCGCGCCGGCCGTCATCAACCTCACCGAGGGTCACGCCTTCCTCGATGTCACGCTGCCCACGCCGTTGCCGCTGCACGAGCGCACCGTGGTCGCCGACCTGCAACTCGTGGTGACCTCGAACCTGCCCACGATCATCTGCCTCGAAGGCTGGCAGTACCGGGCCGACGGCGCCACGGGCTGGTTCGCGATGTTGACCAATGGTTCAGATGGTCCGATGAGCAGGACGTGCTTCCTGGCGGGCATCAACACCGCGGCGCCGGTGCCCGTGGCGCAGGGCAGCTGGGGGGCGATCAAGGCGATGTTCCGGTGATGGCGGGCTGTCGCGGGCTCGCGGAATGTGACAGGACGAACAGGTCATCCAAACGCGGTCAATTTCTCCTGGAGGACATGAAGATGAAGACGTTGGTAGTCCTGCTGCTCAGCGTGCTGATGGCGACCGCCGCCTTCGGCTACATCAACTATCCCACCGATACGTTCGCCATCTACTTCGACAGCGGGAATTTCACGGAGCAGATCTATGTCTCTCCATTCGTCCCGTTCAACGCCTATCTGGTGCTCACAAACCCGGCTTCGGCGACGAACGGATTCGAGTGCACGGTCACCACTTCGGGCACCGCGCCGGCCTTCGCCCTGTCGACGACCCTGAACGGCGCCGGCGCCATCGATGTCGATGCCTCGCCGAACGGATTCATGGTCGGTTGTTCCGCGAACTATCCTCGTCTCAATGACGGCTGCACGCTCGTGACCTGGCAGTACATGTTGACCGGTCCCGGAATCCTGCAGTTCTTCATCAACAAGGCCACGATCCCTTCGCTGCCCGGCGGGTTGCCGGTCGTGACGGGCGACGGCGTCCTTCGGCGCTGCGGGGTCTCGTCGGGTGAGGTCACGTTCCCGTGCGCATGCGTCAACTACGAGTGTCGGGGGATGCCGGTCGAATCCAGTGTGTTCGGCAGCATCAAGGCGTTGTTCCGGTAGCGGCACTTGCGCCGGCGCAAGTCGCGCGCCGACGCGTCTCGGACCCGGCGGCTCAGCCCAGCCCGGCGGCCGGATCAAGCTCCAGCCACGCCGCCAGGACATCGTACACGCCGCCGAACTCCCGCTTGAGTTCGACCGGGAACTCGAAGAACAACTCCACCGCCGTCGCGAAGAACTCGGCCGGGCTCTCGGCCGCATCCTCGTCGAAGAGCACCTCGCGCCGCCGCTTCAGGCGGCGCTTGTGTTCCTCGAACGCGGCCTGGAAGGCGGCGTGCCAGCGCTCGATCTGTTCCCGGTCGCGCAGGAAGGGCGTGCCGTCGGCGTCGCCGTTCTGGTCGTCCAGCTGGTGGGCGAATTCGTGCAGGACGACGTTGTAGCCGTCGCGCTTCTTCGACTCGCGCCGGACATCGTCCCAGGCCAGGACCACGGTGCCCTGCTGCCAGCTCTCGCCCGACAGCTCGTCCTCGTCGACATGGACCAGGCCGTCGTCGTCCGGCTGTTCGTGCGCGACGACGAACGCCTCGGGGTACACCACGATGGAGTGCAGGCCGGGGTAGTAGTCCGCCCCGGCCCGCAACTGCAGCAGCGCGGCCTGGCCGGCGATGGCCAGGCGCATGTCCTCGGTCACTGTGAACCCGCCGGCGCCCTCGAAGCGCTTCTCGGAAAGCAGCACCTGCACGATGCCCTCGTGCCGGGCCGCCAGCGCCGCCGGCAGGCGGGTCACCAGCGGCGCGACCCGGTGCAGGGACGCGCGCTGGGCGTCCGGCAGGGGCGTTTCGAGCAGTGCGCGCCGGCGCTTGCCGCGACCGAAGCCGAACATGTCAGCGACATCCCGTCACAGGGATCACTGGGGCAGGTCGCTGGCGCAGTGCGCGCAACGACGGGCCTTCAGCGGGATCGCCGACAGGCACAGCGGGCAGTCCTTCGTCGTCGGGGCCGCCGGCGCGGGCGCGGGCTCCGCGCGCTTGGCCTTGTTCATCGCCTTGACCAGCATGAACACCGAGAAGGCCACGATGATGAAGCTGAACACCTTGTTCAGGAACATGCCGATGTTCATCGTCACGGCGCCCGCGGCCTGGGCCTCGGCCAGCGTCTTGTACGGGCCGGCGGTGGCGCCGTCCTTCAGGGCCACGAAGATGTTCGTGAAGTCGACGCCGCCCAGCATCATGCCGATCGGGGGCATGATGATGTCGGCCACCAGCGAGGCCACGATCGTCCCGAACGCGGCGCCGATAATGATACCGACGGCCATGTCCACGACGTTGCCCTTCATCGCGAAATCCCGGAATTCCTTCAGCATGTCGCATCCCCCTTGGCGTGGGTGTTCCTGTCGACGGTGATCCTACCGGATGTCCATGCCGGGATACTAGGGTCCATGGATCGTAATCTCAACAAAAAAAGGCGGTTAGATCACTCCTGGATACGGTGGATCATTATGTCCGGCTGCGGGTGAAAGTGGACGCTGACACCTGCCGCGCCGGCAGCTAAGATGCTCCGAATCACATCCGGTGGCTGCAAACCCACACTCGGGAGACATCATGACCTCTGGCGCGCTGTCCTGGCGCTTCCCCCGCATGTTCTGGACCGGCAATGCCGCCGAACTGTGCGAACGGGCAGCATACTACGGCACCTTCATCGCCCTGCGCACGTACCTGATCCGCGCTGTCGGTCTGGACGACCTGCAGGCCGGCGTCATCGCCGGCATGTTCGGCGGCTGGATCTACCTGATGCCGTTCCTGACCGGCGCCGTGGCCGACCGCATGGGCTTCCGTGGCGCGCTGATATTGGCGTTTGGGCTGCTGACGGTCGGGTACTCCGTGCTCGGGGCGTTCCACACGCTGGCGCCGGTCATCGCCGGGCTGGTGCTGATCGTGCTGGGCGGCGCCTTCGTCAAGCCGGTCATCACCGGCACCGTCAGCAAGTCGTCGGACGAGACGAACCGCGCCCGCGCCTTCAGCATCTTCTACATGGTGGTGAACATCGGCTCGTTCACCGGCAAGACGATCGTCGCGCCGATGCGCATCCAGATGGGCGTCGAGACGGTGCCCTGGTTCTCGGCCGCCGCCTCGTTCGTGGCGCTCATCCTGGTCGTGCTGACCTACCGGCCCACGGGCTCGGCCGCGGCGCAGACGCGCTCGATGGCCGAGGCGCTGCGCGGTATGTGGCTGGCCCTGAGCAACCTGCGGTTCCTGGCGCTGATTCTCATCACCGCCGGTTTCTGGGCCATCCAGCAGCAGCTCTACCTGTCGATGCCCGACTTCGTGCTGCGCATGGCCGGCGAGGCCTACAAGCCCGAGTGGTACGCGAACATCAACCCGCTGGTGGTCGTCCTGCTGGTCGTGGCCGTGACGCAGTACATCCGCCCCTGGAAGCCGCAGAACGCGATCCTCGTGGCGATGATCCTGATCCCGTTCTCCGCGCTGGCCATGGCGATGTCGTCCTTCTTCCACGGCAACGTGAAGCTGCTGGGCATGGTGTTGCACCCGATCACGCTGATGATGATCATCGGCATCGCCATCCAGGGCGTCGCCGAGTGCTTCCTGAGCCCGAAGTGGCTGGAGTTCGCCTCGATGCAGGCGCCCAAGGGCAAGGAGGGCACGTTCCTCGGGTTCGCGCATCTGAACTCGTTCTTCGCCTCGGTGATGGGCGGCTGGTTCTCGGGCAAGCTGCTGACGAAGTACTGCCCCGAGCCGCACACGCTGTCCGATGCCGTCCAGCAGCAGCACGCCGCGGCGCTGGCCGGGCAGGGCCCGATGCCGGTCCAATACGCGAACGCCCACTACCTGTGGTACGCCTATGCGCTGGTCGGCCTGACGTCGCTGGTCGCGATGCTGGTCTTCATCGGCATCACGAAGCGCCTCGACGCGCGCCGGCAGGCGGCGGCATGACGGCGTCCCCGCTCAGGCGCACCCTGCTGCGCGGTCGCACCCTGCGCTACACCCTGCGCCGCAACAAGCGCACGCGGCGGCCGGGGCTCGAAGTCTGCAAGCGCGACGGGCTGGTCGTCTCGGTGCCCTGGCGCGCGCGCGAGGAGACGATCCCCGAGCTGATCCACACGTACGCCGACTGGCTGGTGAAGAAGCTCGACGCGTACGATTGCTGGGATGGGCCGTGGGTGCGCGAGTACGCCACGGGCACCGAGCTGCTGGTGCTGGGCCGCCCGCGCCGCCTGAAGTTCAAGGCGCTGGCGGCCGGTGCGCGTGGATTCCGCGCCGAGCTCGACCTCGACCACCTCACGTTCCACATGGCTCCCGAGCGGATCCTGGACCCGGCCCCGGTCGTCGAGAAGTACCTGCGCGACCTGGCCCGCGATCACCTGGTGACGCGCACCGAGTACTGGGCCGAGCGCGTGGGCAAGGCGCCCAAGCGTGTCATCATCGGCGAGCGCACCACGCGCTGGGGCAGCTGTTCGCCCAGCAGCACGATCTCGTACTGCTACCGCCTCATCATGGCGCCGCCCGAGGCCATCGACAGCATCATCACGCACGAGCTGTGCCACCTGCGGCACTTCGACCACAGCCACCGTTTCTGGAAGCTGCTGGACGAGGTCTACCCGCCGCACCGCCTCTGGCGCGAGTGGCTGAACGAGCACGAGGACGAGCTGATCGTCTAGACGACCGCCGGATTGCAAGTCCGCCGGATTGCAAGTCCGCCGGATCGCAAGTCCGCCAGAACCGGGAGCCTGCCATGATCGACTTGTACGCCCGAGAGACCACGCTGGCCCTGCTGCACGAATACACGCTGGGAGAAGGCCTGCGCCGCCACGGCTACGCCGTCGAGGCGGCCATGCGCGCGGCGGCGGGGCGCACCGGGGGCGACCCGGTCTACTGGGCCGCGGTCGGGCTGCTGCACGACTTCGACTACGAGAAGTACCCCGAGCCGCCCGACCACCCGCTCAAGGGCGCCGACATCCTGCGTGCGAAGGGCTATCCCGAGGAGTTCGTGCGCGCCATCCTCTCGCACGCGTCCTACACCGGGGTGCCGCGCGAGGACGACTGCGCGCGCTGGCTCTTCGCCGTCGACGAGCTGTGCGGCTTCTGCATGGCCTGCGCGATGGTGCAGCCCGACCGGCGCATCGCGGCAGTCGAGGTGCGCTCGGTGGTCAAGAAGCTCAAGAAGAAGGACTTCGCCGCCAAGGTGAACCGCGAGGAGATCGCCGAAGGCGCGCACGATCTGGGCCTGCCGCAGGAGGAACTGATCACGCACGTGCTGGCGGCGCTGGCCGGCGTGGCGGCCGAACTCGGGCTGGCAGGGGCCTGACCATGCCGCGCTGGAGCGACACCCGCCTGCAGCAGCTGTTCGGGGTCGAACACCCGATCGTGCAGGGCGGGATGATCTGGAATTCTGGCGCGAAGCTGGCCGCCGCCGTCAGCAATGCCGGCGGGCTGGGCCTGGTCGGTGCCGGCAGCATGCGACCCGACGTCTTTCGCGAACATGTGCGCAAGGTGCGCGACCTGACGACACGACCGTTCGGCGTCAACCTGCCGCTGCTCTACCCGCACACCGCCGAGTGCCTCGACATCGCGCTGGCCGAGGGCATCCGCATCTTCTTCACCAGCGCCGGCTCGCCGAAGAAGGTAGTCGGACGCCTGAAGGACGCCGGCGCCGTCGTCGTGCATGTGGTCGCCACGCCCGAACTGGCCGTGAAATGCGAGCAGGCCGGCTGCGACGCCGTGGTCTGCGAGGGCTTCGAGGCCGGCGGGCACAATGGGCGCGAGGAGATCACCACGCTGGTCCTGGTGCCCGAGTGCGTGCGCGCCGTGTCGATCCCGGTGATCGCCGCCGGCGGTATCGCCACCGGCGCCCAACTGGTGGCGGCGCTCGCGCTGGGCGCGGCGGGCGTGCAGGTGGGTTCGCGATTTGCCATTACACAGGAATCGAGCGGCCACGCCGCCTTCAAGCAGGCCGTCGTGGCGGCCGGCGCCGGCGACACGCACCTGGTGCTCAAGTCGCAGGTGCCGGTGCGCCTGCTGCGGAACGCCTTCCGCGACCGCATCACGCTGCTGGAGGCGCGCGGCGCCACGCGCGACGAACTGGCCGCCGAACTGGGCCACGGCCGCGCGCGGCAGGGCATGCACGAGGGCGACCTGGCCGAGGGCGAGCTCGAGATCGGGCAGGTGGCCGGGCTGATCGACGACGTGCCCACGGTCGCCGAAGTGATGCGCCGCCTGCTGGACGACGCCGACGTGGTGTTGTCGCGGCTGGCGGGCGGCACGGGGCAGGCGCCCGCGGGTCCCGCGTGCTAACATGCCGTGGCAGCGTCGCTGGTGGCGCCGCCGACCGCCCCGAGGTCCGATGACCGCTCCCCGCACACCTGAACCCGTGCCTGCCATCGGGATCGACGCGGCGACCCTCGCCGCCCTGCTCGCCCGCGCCTGCCCGGCTCATCACCTGGACCTGGCCGGCGCTGTCGTGCTGCCGTGCCCGCTGCCGCACGCCGACATCTGGCGCTCGTACGTGGCCGAGGGACGCCACGGCGGCCTCGACTATCTCGCGCGCGATCCCGAGGCGCGCCTGGACCCGACGCGGCGTGACGCGTGGGCCGGCGCGCTGCTCATCTTCGCGCAGCGCTACACCGACGGCTGGCCGCGCGGCGACACCGACCCGAGCGCGGGCGGCCCGGCCGGCGCCGCTGATGACCCGCCCTGGACCGCGCGGGTGTCCCGCTACGCGCGCGGGCAGGACTACCACGACCTGCTCAAGGGCGACATCGAGGGCACGCTCGCGGCGCTGGCGCGCGAACTGCCGGGCCTGCGCGCGCGCGTGGCCGTCGACACCGGCCCGTACCTCGAGCGCGAGTATGCCTGGCTGGCCGGCCTCGGTTTCCTCGGCCGCAACACCTGCCTGATCCATGAGAAGCTGGGGTCGGGGATGTTCCTCGGGGTGGCGCTTGTGAACCTGCAGGTGGCGGGGCTGCCGCCCGCCGGCGTGCCCGCGGTCGAACCGCTGTACGCCGTCGCCGCGCGCCGTCGCCACGTCGCGCCGGTGGCGCCCGCCTCGCGCTGCGGCACGTGCACGCGCTGCGTCGAAGCTTGTCCCACGCAGGCGATCCGCCCGGGCGGCGGCCTGGATGCCGGGCTGTGTCTGAGCATGTGGACCATTGATCGGCGCGGCGAGGCGCCCGTCGGACGCGATGCCGAGCAGGGTGGCCTGCTCTTCGGCTGCGACATCTGCCAGGCCGTGTGTCCGTGGAATACGCACGCCGATGCCACGCCGCCTGCAGGCCTGCCGCCGGTGCGCGACGGCTATGCGCCACTGGCCGCACATGACGAACTGACCCTGGCAGACCTGGCTGAACTGCCCGACGATGCCTTCGCCGCGCGCTTCCGTCGCACGCCCCTGTGGCGCTGCCATCCCGACGGCCTGCGTCGCAACGCTGCGCGCGTGCTGGCGAACCTCAAACAGGGCGCCGGCGACGACGCAGGGCAGGAGCGGCCGTGACCGCCGCCGCGGCCCCGCCCGCCGCCTGGTGGCGCCCGCAGGCGAACGGCCAGGCCGCGTGCGACCTCTGCCCGGTCGGCTGCCGCCTGCGCGTGGGGCAGGTGGGGCCCTGCGGCACCCGCGCCAACCACGGCGGCGCCATGGTCCCGCTGCACTACGGCCGCATCGCCGCGCTGGCGCTCGACCCGATCGAGAAGAAGCCGCTCTACCACTTCCACCCCGGTCGCGACATCCTGTCGGTGGCCGCGCCCGGCTGCAACCTGCACTGCGCGTTCTGCCAGAACTGGAACCTGAGCCAGCGGCACGACGCGTCCACGCGCCCGGCCACGCCCGCCCATCTGGTGGACGCCGCGCTTGCCGACGGTTCGGTGGGCCTGGCCTTCACGTACAGCGAGCCGTTGGTCTGGTTCGAGTTCGTGCGCGATGCGGCCCTGGCCGCCCGCGCCGCCGGGCTGAAGGTGGTGCTGGTCACCAACGGCTACCTGAACCCGGGACCGCTGGCCGAGTTGCTGCCGCTGGTCGACGCCGCCAACATCGACCTCAAGGCGATGGACGACCGCTTCTACCGGCGCGTGTGCCGGGCGCGCCTGCAACCGGTGCTGGACGCCATCACCCGTTTCGTCGCCGCCGGCGTCCACGTCGAGCTGACCAACCTGGTGATCCCCGGCCACAACGACGATGACGCGTCGCTGCAGGCCCTTGTCGATTTCGTCGCGGGGCTCGGTCGACCGGTGCCGCTGCATTTTTCGGCCTACCACCCCGCCTGGAAACTGCAGGCGCCGGCGACGCCGCGCGCCACGCTCGAGCGCGCGCACGACCTGGCGCGGCAGCGGCTGGACTGGGTCTACCTCGGGAATATCGTCGGCGCCACGGGACGCGACTCCCGTTGCCCGGGCTGCGAGGCTGTGCTGGTCGATCGCGCAGGTTACCGCGGCGTCTCAAGGCTGACGCCGCAGGGGGCCTGTCCCGCCTGCGGCGTCGTGCAACCGTTCGTCATGTAGCCGGCGTCACCGCTTGGCGTCCTCGTGCGTCACCGTCACCACGGTGCCGATGCCCCCGCGCACGAACCACTCGCCGCGGATGATCATCCGGCGCGGCTTCGTCGCCGCCACCAAATCGTCCAGGATCTGGTTGGTCACCTTCTCGTGGAACGCGCCCTCGTTTCGGTACGACCACAGGTACAGCTTCAGCGACTTCAGTTCGACGCACTTGCGGTCCGGCACGTACGTGATGAACAGGCGCGCGAAGTCGGGCTGTCCCGTCAGCGGGCACAGGCAGGTGAACTCGGGGCAGTCGAACTCGATCTCGTAGTCGCGCTCGGGGAACGGGTTCGCGAACGACTTGAGCTTCTTCGACGGGCTCGTGGCCATGGACGGGTCCTCGCTTGGTGACGTGGCGAATGGCTGGCGCGCCCCATAGTACCGATCCCAGCGCCGGCGGGCAACTTCCGACATGCTGAAAATGCGACGGCCCCGGGATCAACTCCCGGGGCCGCCGCTTGCGAAGGGATCGGGACGGTTCCTAGCGGAACATCGACTTCACGGCGCCGAAGGACGTGGTCTCCGCCGGCACGGCGCAATCGCTCACGAAATCGAACTGGTAGGTGCCGCAGGCGGCAGTGCCCCACGAGTCCAGCACCAGGTACACGACCTGGCTGGCACCCGACGAGTTGGTGTAGACCAGGGATTCGGTCTGGCCGTCCAGGGTGTCGTCCGCGAAGGCGAGGCACGAATAGCCGGCAGCACAGGAGTCGAGCAGCCACAGCGCGCCGTCCGCGGTCGCGTAGGTCACGTTGGCCGTGAAGTTGCAGCCCGCCGGGACCACGATCTCGTAGTAGTGCTCGAGGCCGTTCTCGGTGTACGCGCCGCAGGCTTCCGCGGAGACGTTGTTGTAGCCATTGCAGGTGTCGCCGGTGAACGACGTGCCGGTGACGTCCTGGACGAGGCTGCACATCGTCGGCGGCGCCACGAACGGCGTCGTCGTGAAGGTCAGCGTGTAGGTGCCGCGGGCGCCGCCGTAGCCGTCGACCACGAACCAGAACTCGCCGGGAAACGGAGCCGACACGTAGACGCCCGAGTCGACGACGATCAGGCAGCCCGTGGCCTCGTCGCACGCATCCAGGACCGCCAGGTCCAGGTCGGCGGACATGCCGCTCAGGCCGACTTCCCAGGTCACGTCGGCGGGGAAGGTGACGTGGTACACGACCTCGCCGCCGCTCTCGGTCCAGGTGCTGCAACCGTAGGTGGTCACGTTGTTCGGGGCACTGGTGGTGTCACCGGTGTAGACGCCGACGTTCAGGTCGACCTCGACGGCGCCGCTGCAGTCCAGCGTGCCGAGGGCAGCCGTTCCGCTCTCAACCGGAGCCTTCTTCACCGGGAACTTGGCGGTGTCCTGCAGGTCGACGGCCAGCGCGGCGCCGGCCAGCGAGAGCAGGCACGCCGCGATCGCGAGCATTTTCAAGGTGCGCATGGAATCTCCCCAATTGTCGGGATGGTGTACGTCGCGGCGCCCTGCTTCTCCCTTGGCAGCCCCACCGCGCATGGGCACCCGCATCATCGTGATACGAATCTGCCCATGTGCGCTAGTGTGGCATGACTAGGCCGGTTCATTCAAGCTTGTTTCAGACAAAATCTGATTCGGATTGTCAATACATCACGGTTGTGTGCTGAAAGAAGAATATTGGCTCAAGACAAAGCACCAAACGCAAAACGGCCCCTGCCGGGAGGCAGGGGCCGTTATCGCTGCGCGCTGCGGTCTCACCGCGCCGGGTCGTTATCGGCGCCGGCTCACTTCACCAGCGCCATGCGCCCGACGGCACGCTGGTCGCCGCCGTTCACTTCGTAGAAATAGACACCCGCCGCAACCGGACGTCCATTCGTGTCGTCGCCGATCCACGTGACGTCGTGCGTGGCCGCCTCGAGGTCATCATCGACCAGCGTCTTGATGTGGCGACCCGCGATGTCGTAGATGCTGACGGTCACGTGCGCGTTCGCCGGCAGCACGAAGCGGATCGTCGTCTTCGGGTTGAACGGATTCGGGAAGTTCTGTTCGACGCGGAACGCCGCCCCGGGCACGTCGCCCGGCACCGGCGAGACGTAGCAGGCGCCCAGCAGCGCACCGATCTGTCCGCAGGCGCCGCTGTTGGCGGGCCGGCAAGGCGAGGCCTGCTGCAGCCCGAAGTCGAACGTCGCGGCGTTGCAGAACAGCGGGTCGGTCCCGATGTTGCCGCCCGTGCCGGTCGGGTCGGTGATGCCCGTCCAGCCCGCGTTCTGGTTGCCGTGGACATCGTTGCACGTGGGTGTGCCCGTCGCCCCGGCCATCGCGATGCCGTTGCCGAACGACGCGCCGCCGAAGTTGAAGGCCGAGATGTTGCGACTGATCGTCGCCGCGCCGTTGGAGACGTGGATGCCGCCGCCGCCGCTGCCGCCGGTGTTCGCGGTGACCGTGTTGCCGGTCACGCTGCTGCCCGGGCTGGCGTCCACCAGGAGGCCGCCGGCCCAGTACTGGCCCAGGTTGCCGTGGAAGACCGAGTTGCTGACGGTGCTCGCGCCGCAGCCGTTGACCGCCACGCCGCCGCCCACCTGCGCCTGGTTGCCGCGGCAGACCAGGCCGTTCAGCGTGGCCACAGCGCCGCCGGTGGCCTGCAGGCCGCCGCCGTACATGAAGGTCGAGGCCGCTGTCTTGGTGTTGTTCTCGAACACCGTGTTGGTCACGTGCAACGTGCCGCCGGTGTGGTACAGGCCGCCGCCGCCGCCCTTGGCGCTGTTGCCGGTGAAGGCGCCGCCTGTGATGTTCGCGGTCGATGAGGAGGACAGGCCGCCGATCCAGGCGCCGCCGCCGAACTCGAGGCCCAGGTGGCCGCTGATCGTGCAGTTGGTCAGGCTCAGGTTGGTGTCGATGGCATAGACGCCGCCGCCCTTGGCGGGGTAGGTGCCGTTGCCGGTCACCGGCGTGTTGTCGGCGATGACGCAGTCGGTCAACGTCGGCGCGCCCCCGAGCACGAACAGACCCGCGCCGTAGACGCCGGTGTTCCCGGAGATCTCGCAGTTCTGCAGGCTGGCCGACGAGTTCGACAGCAGCACGCCGCCGCCGCAGCCCAACTGGCCGGCGCTGCCCACGGTGTTGCCGTGCACCTTGAGGTTGCGCAGGACGGGGGAGACCTGGTTGACCAGCACGCCGCCGGCCGAACGCGTGCCCGGGGCGATGATCGACATGTTCTGGCCGTTGCCGCCGGAGATGTCGAAGCCGTCCACTTCGGTGGTCTGGGTGATCGTCCCTGCGAACGTCAGCACCACGCCGCCGCTGCCGTTGATCGGCGTGCGACCGCTGGTCAGGTTGCGCGTCACGTAGCCGGGATTGTAGCCGCCGAAGACCTTCAGGCCCTTGCCGAAGACCGTGAACGGGCTGGGCATGACGGTCGAGCCGAGGATCTTGACCGTGTCGCCGGCCGCGGCGCAGTTCATGGCGTCGAACAGCGTCGGGAACTCCTGCGGGTACTGGTGCACGTTGTCGCCCAGCGCCTTCAGCAGGTTCACGCGCCCCCAGCCCAGCTTGCCTGCGTACGGCAGGTTCAAGGCATCGATGTTGTCGGCACTGGACTGGATCAGGCTCGCGACCTGGGTCGAGGTCCAGCCCGGATGCCCCGACCAGATCAGGGCGCAGGCGCCGGCGGTGATGGGGCTCGAGAAGCTGGTGCCCTGCGTCGTCGTGTAACCGTGGGTTCCGGAACTGAAGTCGAACGACGTCGTGTAGATGCCTTCCCCGGGCGCCGAGATGTCGACCCAGGTTCCGTAGCTCGAGAACGACGTGCGGGTATCGCCGGCGCCGGTGGCCGCGACGGCCAGGATCCGGTCGTCCGCCAGGCCCTGGATGTAGCCCGCGACCTCGTCGTTGTCGTTGCCCGCCGCGACGCAGATGATCATGCCGGCATTGAGCGCGGAGTTCACGGCGTTGACGAGGGCCGTGATCCCCGAGGTGCCGGAGGAGATGTTGATGATCTTGGCCCCGTTGACCCTGGCGTAGATCATGCCTGACGCCAGCGCCGCCATGTAGTTCACGCCGACGCCGTCGATGTTCAGGGCGCCGACGCGGACCGGCATGATCCTGCAGCCGGGCGCGATCGCCGCGACGCCGATGCCGTTGCCGGTGATCGGCGCGATGCAACCGGAGACCATGGTGCCGTGGCCGCCGAAGTCCATGGGGTCATTGTCGGTGACGCCGAAATCCTCGCCCGGATAGACCTGGCTCTCGGGAACGTTCACGAAGTCCCAGCCCCGGATATCGTCGATGTAGCCGTTGGTGTCGTCGTCGACGCCGGGCGTGCCGTAGTATTCTTCCCAGTTCGTCAGGATGGCGCCGTTGACCTTGTCGGGATGCGACCCGCCGAGGTCCGGATGCATCCAGTCGACGCCGCTGTCGAGCACGGCCACGATGATGCTCGAGTCACCCAGGGTCTGCGACCAACCGCCGACCGCGCGCGTGTCGCCGCCGCCGATCGAGGTATTGCGGAGGTGCCACTGCGCCGCCAGGTCGTTCGGCATGTACGCCGTACCGTCGACCTCGACGGCCATGTCCGACTCGGCGGTCTCCACCTGCGGCAGCGCCAGCAGTTCGGCGATGACGGCGTCGTTGCCGGCCTTGTCCGAGTGCTCAAGCAGGAAGAACCGCTCCAGGTCGCGCTGGCTCGCGGCATCGAAGGCCTTGGCGGGCAGCGCGCCGAAGAGCGGCTTCAGGGCGTCGGCGCCATGTCGCTGCAGTACGGCGTCAAGGCTGCTCACGCCCGTCTTCAGGGCGCCCTGCGACACGGCGACAGTCGGCGCCATGCCGGGCTTGAAGCCGACGACAACGCGGCCGGTGACAGGGACAGCCGGCTTGGCAGAGGCCACGCATGGCAGGGCCATGGCCAGGCACACCCCGACGGCAAAGAGGAGCGACAGCGCTGACTTCTTCATGAACACTCCGTTGGGCTTGGGAAGGCCAGACATTGAATAGTGGCACCATCCGACTTAGTAGATGATACATTAAAGATCTCCAAAGATCAATAACGTGAATCACATCCCGCTAAGTCCCAGTTCCGGGAATGCCGGGGAAACGGAGCCGGTCGCTTTGGCCCATCGCTCAGTGCTGTTCCTGGAACCGTGGGATGACGGCTCCCATCGCGCCTTCCGCGAGGGGCTGCTGGCCCATTCACGTCACCGCTATCTGGTCCATACGCTTCCCGGTCGTTTCTGGAAGTGGCGCATGAGGGCGGCCGCGGCCTGGTTTGCCGACCGCCTGAACGAGCAGCCGCCGGCGGCCCACCTCATCCTGACGACAGGATTCCTGAACGTCGCGGACCTGCGCGGCCTGCTGCGCCCGCCTCTGGACCGGCTGCCGGTCATCCTCTACATGCACGAGAACCAGCTGACCTACCCGCTGAGCCCGCTCGAGGAGTTCGACTTCCACTTCGGGTTCACGAACATCATCAGTTGCCTGGCGGCCGACCGCGTCGTCTTCAACTCGGCCTGGCACCGCGACCTGTTCCTGGACGCGATCCCCGCCTTCCTCAACCGCATGCCCGAGGCCGTGCCGAAGGATGTGCCGGCGCGCATCCGTGCCCGCAGCGAGGTCGTGCCCGTCGGGCTCGAGCGCGCACCGCTGCCGGCCAAGCATTTCCCGCAGTATCGCGGCGGCCATTGCGAGCCGGAAGTCGGCCCGCGCTGGCCGCGCGGGGAGCGTCCGCTGCTGCTGTGGAACCATCGCTGGGAGTTCGACAAGCGCCCGGAGATGTTCGCCGCGGCGTTGAACGAGCTGCTCGATCGCGGGCTCGATTTCGACGTGGCCCTGCTGGGCGACCCGGCTGACCGCGAGGCGGTCTTCGCACCGGTGGCCGAGCGCCTCGGCGCGCGCTGCCGCGCCTTCGCCTGGATCCCCGAGCGCCGCACCTACGAGGCGTGGCTGGCGGCCGCCGACATCGTTGTCAGCTGTGCGGCGCAGGAGTACTTCGGCATCTCGGTGGCCGAGGCCATCCACGCCGGCGCCTACGCGGTGCTGCCGCGCGGCCAGGTGTACCCCGCGCTGTACGGCCCGGGCTGCAAGGGGCGCCATTTCTATGACGACCAGGCCCAGCTGGTGGAGCTGCTGGCCGAGCTCATCGGGGGCGATGCCTGCGGCCACGTCTGCGGCCTGGACCAGGTGGCGGACAAGTGCGTCTGGAGCCGCGTTGCGCCCCAGTTCGACGCCCTGGTGACTGCCTGCGACCCCAAAGCGGGGCGCTGAGGGCGGCAACTTACGGGGGGCGCGGATCCCTGCCTGCCCGACGGCGCCGGGCCCCCCGGTCAAAAGGGTTGGCGCCGGGCCCCCGCAGGCCGTATTTATTGCCGGGGACGTCGGCGATCAGCCGGCGCGTCCCCGCATACCACATCATCGCCCGGCATCCGGCGGCGCCCGACCCCGCCTGACAGGAAAACGCGTGAACGACGGCGGCTCCAGGCCCGAGAACGACAACGTCGGCAGCAACCCCGGCAACCCCGGTAATGGGGGCAACGAGGGCAACGGCGGTAGCGGCGGCAATCAGGGTGGTCGCCCGGCCGGCGACCGCGGTGATCGCCCCGAGCGCGGACCTCGCGGTGGCTCCCGTCTGCGCGGTACCGGGCGTGAGCCCGGCCGGATCAGCCGCGTGCCGGCCAGCGGCATCGGCGGCGGTGGTGCGGCATCGTCAGGCGGTGGCGGTGGTGGCCGCGGGCGCGACCGTGACCGTGACGGTGGTCGCGACGGTGGTCGCGACGGTGGTCGTGATGGCGGCCGCGACGGTGGTCGTGATGGCGGCCGCGACGGTGGTCGTGATGGCGGCCGCGACGGTGGTCGTGATGGCGCCCGCGACGGCGGTCGTGATGGCGCCCGCGACGGCGGTCGTGATGGCGCCCGCGACGGTGGCCGCGACGGCGGTCGTGATGGTGCCCGCGCCGGCGGCCGCGACGGCTACCGCGACCGGCGTCCCGGGCCTGGTGGCCCGCGCCCGCCCATGGCGTCAGGCTCCCCTTCGGGTTCCGGCGGCGGCAGCGGCGGCCCGCCATTCCGCTCCAGTTCATCCACGGCTCCCGATCCCATGCCCGCCGACCCGGTCATCACGCCCGAGGCCCAGGCCCTGGCGTTGACCGCGTGGGACATGGCGCGCACGCGCCGCGACAAAGAGGACACGCCGCGCGGCAAGCTCATGACGCTGCGCACGCACCAGAAGCTCATCGCCGCGATCGAGTTGGGGCGCCACATCCCCGAAGAGGACCGCACGTTCCTGCGTGTCCGCGAGAACGCGCGCGGCTCGTTCCTGCTCATCCACGGGATGTCGACCGGCCCGGCCGACCTGCGCGGCCTGGCTAAATACCTCGGCGACAACGAGTGCAACGTCTGGGTGATGCGCCTGCCCGAGCTGGGCGCTACACCGGGCCAGATCAGCCATGCGTCGTGGGAATCGTCGCTGCTGCAGGCTCGACAGCGGTGCCAGATGCTCTCGCGTGGCGGCGGCGACCTGCACGTGGTGGGCCTCGGCTACGGAGCGGCGCTGGCGCTGCACGTGGCCAGCGAAGAGCCCGTCTCGAGCATCGTGCTGCTGGCGCCGGCACTGATGCCGCGCGTGTCCCTGCTCCAGCGGCAGATCGTGCGGCTGCGCCTGCATCGCCTCGGTTTCTTCCGAAAGCTGCTTGGCCTGAACGCCGACCTGCTCGAGGGCATGGATGTCGCGCGCAGCCGCGTCGGTCGCGTCAAGGTGCCGATGTACGCCGCGCAGTGCGACGACGATGATCGCGCTTCGCCGGCCTCGCTGCGCTTCCTGCAGCGCAAGGCGCACAACAATGAGTCGCGGTTCAAGGTGTTCCCGACCGGCGGGCACGCCATCCTGGCGGCCCACGGCGAGCGCGTGCTGTTCGGGGAGATCCTGAAGTTCTGCGGAATCCGCTAGTTCAAGGAGCCGCCGGCAGCAACCGCAGGGGATCCATCCCCGCGACGCGCGCCAGTTGCTCGATGCGCCGCCTGAGGCCTGGCTCCGGGCGGCGCTTGTATTCCAGCACCATGTCCAGCACCACATCGTTCGCATCGCACGGCGCGCTCGCCAGCAGCCTTGCGACCTGCTGCGCGTCCGCTTCCTCGCGCGTGCCCACCAAGCCCGTCAGATCGGCATCGCTCAGCTGCGCACCCAGCCCGAGTCTGCGCACCGCCAGTACGCCCAGCACCTGCGCGTAGTCCTCGCACCGTTCCGCCAGCTTCTCCAGGACCGCGACCAGGGCGCCGCCGCGCGCAGGTCCACGGTCGAGCAGGCGCGCCGCCGCTTCGTAGCAGGCGGTGGCAACGGCCAGGTCACGCTTGCGCGCGCCTTCCGGGGTCCAACCCCACGGCGTCGTGCGTCGGCGCAGCATGTCGCCCCGCGCGAACAGCCCCAGACCCAGCAACCGGCTGTCGCCGTTGGCGCGATACCACGCCGCGCGCGCCGAGCGCGGCAGGCGCGGGTCCGGCCCGTCGGCAAGCGTCGCCAGCCCCGGCACTACGCAGGTATCGATCGTCCCGGTCGCGAGCCGATCGAGCAGCATGAGCAGGTAGATGTTCACATCTTCGTCGTAGCCCGCGCCGTTGGTCGGCAGCCAGCTGCCGCGTCGCGCCTCAAGCAGGTGCTCGGCCAGGAAGAACTGCCGGCCGGCACTCGTGACGATCTGTGGGCGCTCGGTCGCGTGTCCGGGCTGGGGGCGGGGACGGGTGGTGGTGCTCATCAGCGGCTCCTTCCGCAACGGGGTACAGGCCTGGGTGTGCAGGCGCCGTGCCCGTCCCGGACGGCTACGCGTTGTTGTAAGCGATTATCGTGAAATGAGTTACATGTGAGGTGGCGGGAGCCTGCCGGTGGATCCGGACCGCCCTGGCCCGATTCCGTCCGCCGCTGGGCGCGCAGCGACCGCCCGGGCGTCCGGGGCTACGGCTCCAAAAATCGCTTCGGTTGTCCGCAATCGGGCCGATGACACAGCCCGGAACCGGGCGCTCGGCGCCCGCAGCAAAGCTTTCCGCCGAGTGGGAAAGGACCGCGGCATGAGCAAGACCACGCGCAAACGCCTGAACGACCAGCCCATCGAGGGATTCGCCGACCTCGAGGACGAACTCCCGGCAACCGGCGCTGCCGCCGGTCGCGCCGCAGAGGCTGCATCACCGCCGCGCGAGCAGGCGCCTGCCGCCGCTCCCGCCGCCGCGGCGACGCGTCCGGCGACGTCCAAGCGCAAGAGCCCGCCGTCGTCAACGCAGTCGTTGCCGTGGGGTGTGCTCTATACGGCATCGGTGATCGCCGCCGGCGTCGGCATGGGTGGCGTGGCGTTGCTGCTGACCGGCGGCAGCGCGGCGAATTCCTGGAAAATGGGCGACCTGGTGAACGTCGGCTACTACATGTCGCCGGCCACCCATCCGCTCAATCTGCTGGCGATGGTCGCCCTGGCCGTGGGCGCCCTCGCGGCGCTGGGCGGGCGCGCGCTGGAGAATGCGTGGCGTCGCGCGCAGCGGGGGCACGTCTCGACCGATCGCCTGCTCGACAGGCTGGCGGCACTGCGTCTGGACAACGAAGCGCCCTGGAGCGATCCGGCCCTGCGTGACCATCCCGCCGTCGGCACGTTCGCGGCCGAGGTGCTGGGCGCGTGGCGCCTGCAGGGTGCGCGTCTGCGCCGCGTCAACGGCATCGAGGGCGAGGTCGTGCGGCTGCAGAAGGCGCTGGCCGACAATGCGCGGGAGGGCCTCACGAGCCGCTTCGATTCGACGGCCGTCGGCGCCCTGGCGGACGACCTGGTGAAGTTCCTGGACGCGCGCAATGCTGATGCGCAGGAGCTGGCCGAGTTGAGCCGCAATCGCGGCGAGGAAGCCGAGGCCGTCATCACGCTGGTGCAGGACGCGCGCGTCTGGAGCCGCGCGACGCTCGAGCAGATCGGCGCCCAGGGCGCCACGCTGGAACGCCTGTCACGGCGCATCGAGGACCTTGGTCGCAACGCGGGTACGCCCACTTCCGACACCCTCGAGGAGCTCGGACGCACCGGCCCGGCCGTCGGCAAGGCTGCCGCCAACCTTGCGGATGTTGCGCGTCGCTTCCAGACCCAGTCCGATCGCCTGGTGCGCCTGGGCGAGACGGTCGCCACGCTGACCGGTGTCATCTTCGACGCGACGCTGCCCAGCACGGTCTCTACCGCGGAGACGTCGGCCGAGCCTTCGCTGCGAGCGATGCCGCAGGATCCGTTCTGTCGCGAGATCACGGCCCGCGCCGAGGTCGATCCCTTCGCTCCGACCACCGAACTGGTCACGCCCGCCGCCGGCCCGGTGCTGACGCCGGAGCCCACGGTGTACGTGGCGCCGATTCCGCCCGTCCCGGTGGCCGAAGAGAGCTTCATCATCGAGCGCACCTCGACGGCGCGCCCCGTGTTCGAGCAGCCTGCGGGCGACGTTTCGGCGCCCGTGGAGCCGGCCGTGGCGCCCGCTCCCGATACCGTGGCGATCTCGCGGGACGCCTGGCTGGCGTTCTCGCCGCCCGAGCCGACGGTGGATCTGGCGGCGACGGAGACCTCTGACGATTCGGTGGACGGCCTGGGCTTCACGTCGTTCAGCCTCGACCCGACCGGTGACGAGCGCATCCACGAGCTTTCCGAGTTCGGCGCGGTGCGCATCGGCTCCGCACCCGAGCCCCGCGACGCGGATCCCGACCGGATCCACGACCTTGTTGAATTCGGCGCGGTCCGGGTCGCCTGACCTGCGGCCGACACCGGCAGGAACGGCGGGCGGGTCCCCTGGGGCCCGCCCGCTGCCTTTTTATCCACCCCCGCCGGGGGGGCGGACAGGGCGGAATGCAACGGCCGATTTGTTCTTGATGTATCCTGCACAGGTTCGCCATCCCGTACAATCCCTGTTGATGGCTCAAGATGCCCACAAAACGCTTCAAAACAGTAGATATGCGCCGTTTTTGCCGGACGGTGGATCGAGGCACGCCGTTTGCTGTTTTGTCACATGGAGATGTGGCACACCCGCTCGGATCGCACCAGAGGAGAGCCCCCAATGTCCGACTTCAACGACAACTCCAGGATCTACATCGGGGGGGAAGACCAGTTTGCACAGGTGATGACATCAGTTGAGGCGGCTGAGTACCTCAAAATGCATGTCAAGACCGTCTGCAGATTGGCGAAAGAAGGGAAGATCCCGGCCCGCAAGGTGGGCAGCGAGTGGCGCTTCCTGCGGTCGGTCCTGGACAACTGGCTGGCCGAAGCGCTCGTCTGACCGGCGGCCGTGTCCGTGACCGCAAGACAGTCTTCGCACGCGCGGCAGCGCGGGGACATCCCCGCGCCGTCGTGCCTTGAGTGAAGGTCGACGATGGCGATCAGGTACGCATCCCTTGAGCTGGACAACACCCGCCTGTTCGGCGTGCGCCTGAGCGGGACGGTCAGTCGTGACGACAAGCAGAACCTGCTTGCGCTGGCTGATCGTTGCCTTGAACACGGCAAGCTCCACCTGGTCCTCGACCTCTCCGACCTCGGCGCCATCGGCGGCGGCGGCGCTCGCGTGCTGGCCGACCTGCAGTTCACGCTCGCGGCGCGCGGCGGCGAGGCGGTCTTCGTCGGCGCCGGCCCGGTCGTGCGCCGCTTCCTGCGCCAGCGCTTCGACGGCTTGCCGCTGCGGTTCTTCCCGTCGCTCGAGATGGCCCGCGAGCGCTGCCTTGATCCCGACTTCGCCTGGGATCCCGACGGCGACGAACCTGCGACCGCGCACGCCGTCGACGAGCGCGATCGCCACGGCAATGCCCCGGGTATCGGCGACGACATGGTTGGCGCCATCGCGGCCGTCGACGACGACGAACTCGCGGAACTCCCCGATTCCGGGGAGCCTGCGGGCGCCGACGAATCCGCGCTCGTGGACGAGACCTTCGTCGAGGCCCGACCGGTAAGCGACGCGGCGCCCGTCCCGGCGCCCGCGACCGGCGCCGGCGGCCGTCGCAAGGACCACCACTACCTGTCCCTGGCCGAGGCCGCGGCGCAACTGGGTCGCTGGAAGCCGGGCGAGGACGACGGCGAGTTTGCCGCGGCGCTTCGCAATCTCCTGTTCAGCCACGGCCTGGCCGAGGACGCACTTCTGCTGACCGGCCATGGTGAGACGCTGCGCGATGCGCAGGGCCAGTACGTGCTGCCGTTCGATGGCACCCTGGCCTCGCAGCTCCAGGCGGCCGAGGGCCCGCTGACGATGCTCGACCTGGCCGACGGCGACCTGCTGCCGGAGGAGTCCGAGCTGCTCGAGCAGTTCACGCCCGACCTCCTGCTGCCCGTGCGCGCCGACGATCGCCTGGTGGCCGTGCTGCTGCTGGTGCGGGGCGAGCAGGAACGCGAGTACACGGTAGCCGAGCACTTCGCGCTCGAGCTCCTGATGCGCCTGCTGGCCGACGCCGTGACGGAGGCTCCGGTCGCGCCCGCGGCGCCGGAAGATTCGTCGGCCAACGACCTGCCGGCCGGTGTGTCGGAGTTCTCCCACACCGGTTGCGCCTGGACGCCTGCCGACGGGCACGCCGACGCGCTGCCCGAAGCGCTGATGCAGCTGGCGCTCAACCTGCCGGAAGCCACCGACCTGACGCAGTTCTGGCGCCTGCTCGCCCGCCACGCCTGGCCGGTGCTGCCGCTTTGCCGCGTCGGTTTCCTGGCTGCGGGGGTGGCACGTCCGCAACTGGTGGCCGGCGCCGCGCCGTCCTGGGAGCGCCTGGACATGGGCGAGGACCGCCTGCGTCATTTCCTGCGCATGATGGAGATGCCGGTGCGCACGGCGAACCTGCCCAATTTCTTCAAGCAGACCCGCGAGGACCTGCTTGCCGGCGGGGTCGAGTGGATCGTCGGGATGCGCTGGCAGGACGAGTACCTCGGCACGGCCCTGCTCGGACTCGAACCGTCCTTCTCGGCCCACGACGTGCCGGCACTGCTGTCGGATCTCTTTGCGGAGGCGGCGCGGCTGCTGCACCGGCTGGACACGGGGTCGGCCACGGCCGACCTGGACCTGGAGATCGTGCGCGTGCTGGTGGAGCAGCACGAGAAGCGCAGCCTTGGCCCCTTCGCGCTGACGGGGACGATGGTGTCGCACCTGCACCGCTTGTCGCGCGTGATGGGCCTCACGGTCGAGCAGGAGCGCGAACTGGTCCGCGGTTGCCTGCTGCGCGACGTCGGCCTCCTCGCGCGCGAGGAGGCCTTGTGGGGGCCGCGCGGGGCGATGGACCCCACGCAGTGGCCGCGCTTCCGCCAGCACCCGACCGAGGGCGCCTCGCTGCTGCGCGCCGTGAACGCGCCCCAGGCCGTGATCGACGTCGTCGCCGGGCACCACGAGCGGTTCAACGGCCGCGGGTTCCCGCTCGGACTGCGCGAGCAACAGATCCCGCTGTTCGCGCGCATCGTCAAGGTGGTCGAGCACTACGTGTCGCTCGTCACCGGCGACGCGCTGCGGGCGCCGGTCAGTGCCGAGCAGGCGGTCGCCACCCTCCTGGCCGACGGCGGCGAACGCTTCGACCCGGACGTCGTCGCCGTGTTCGTCAAGGCGCTGCCGGCGTCGCGCCGCCCGACGGCTTCGCCTGCCGCGGTGCCCGTCGGCGTCCCGGTCGGCGTTCCCGTCGCCTGAGGCCTGACCGCCGCGTCCGCACACCCGATCGTGTGTCCCGTGTCCCACACCGGTTTCCCGCGACAACCGCAGGCGATTTCCGCAGTAACGACGCTGTTTCCACGGCGTGTCGCCGAGGCGGGACATGAAGTGCCGTGGGACACTGGGACAGTCGATGCCGGCGGGGCTTCGCGATTGTCGGGCCGCGGGCGCTGGAACCATCTGTCCCGCAGATGCTTGGTGGGATCCGTGGCCTGCGCGCGCGGCGCCGCAAAATCTGGCCGGTCGCTTGCATGGCGGAAGCGTCGCGGGGAAGGGCTGGGAGGACCGACCTTGTGACCGTGAAAGGCCGCCGGCGGTCGACCCAGGTCCACCGCCGGCGGCTTCTTCGTCAGTCCCGCGTTTCGCCGTCCGCCATCGGCCGGCCCACCGCCGCGGCCACCGGTCGCACCGCATTCATCATCCGCGTGAAGGCGTCGAAGTCCAGGCTCTGCTGCCCGTCCGACACGGCCTTGGCGGGGTCCGGGTGCATCTCGACGATGATGCCGTCGGCGCCGGCCGCGGCCGCCGCGCGACACATCGATTCCACATACGCGCTGTGGCCCACGCCGTGGCTGGGATCGACGATCACCGGCAGGTGGCTGAGCTGCTTGATCACCGGCACCGCCGACAGGTCGAGCGTGTTGCGCGTGGCGCGCTCGAACGTGCGGATGCCGCGCTCGCACAGCATCACCTGGTGGTTGCCGTTGGACAGCAGGTATTCGGCCGCCAGCAGCAGTTCTTCGATGGTCGACATCAGCCCGCGCTTGAGCAGCACCGGCTTGCGCTCGCGGCCCACGGCCTCGAGCAACGCGTAGTTCTGCATGTTGCGCGCGCCGATCTGCATCACGTCGGCGTAGCGCGCCACCACCGGCACCGCGTCGGGTGAGACGACTTCGGTGACGATCGGCAGGCCGGTCTCCTCGCGCGCAGCGGCCAGGATCTTCAGGCCTTCCTCGCCCAGGCCCTGGAAGCTGTACGGCGAGGTGCGCGGCTTGTAGGCGCCGCCGCGCAGCGCGCTGCCGCCGCAGGCCTTCACGTGGCGGGCGCAGGCCAGCAGCTGGTCGGTCGATTCCACGGCGCACGGCCCGGCCATCACCACGAAGTTGCGGCCGCCCACCTGCGCGCCGCCCAGGTTGATCACCGTGGGCTCGGCGCGGAAGTCGCGACTGACCATCTTGAAGCTGCTCGACATGGTCGAGACCTGCTCAACGCCCGGCAGTGCGGACACGCCTTCCAGCTGCGAGGCGCCGGCTTCCATGACACCGACCACCGTTCGGCTGGTGCCGTGCGACGGCCGCGGACGCAGGCCGCGCGCCTCCAGTTCGCGGATGACGCCGCTCAACTCCTGTAGCGTCGCGTTCTCCCTCATCACGATGATCATGAGCGGTCGCCTTTCGTCGTATCGTCGCAGGCCGTCGCCATCGCGCGCACCAGTTCCCCGATGAAGGATGACGTGGCCGCGCGCGCGGCCGCCTCGTCCTCGATGTCCGCCAGCTTGCGCAGCAGCGCGCTGCCGACAATCGCCCCGTCGGCGCATCGCGCCACCCGCGCCGCTTGTGCGCCCGTGCCCACGCCGAAGCCAACGTACAACGGGAGGGAGCACGCGGCCCGCACCCGGGCCACATAGGCCTCGAGGTCGTCGCCCGCGCCGGCGCCCGTGCCCGTCACGCCCGTGGTCGATACCAGGTAGAGGAAGCCGGACGCATGGGCGGCGTGCAGTTGCAGGCGCGCCGTGTCCGTCGTCGGCGCAACCAGCGAGACCAGGTCGATGTCGGCCTCGCGTAGCGCGCCGCGCAGCCCCGCAGCCTCGTCGACCGGCAGGTCCGGCACGATGAAGCCCGCCACGCCGGCCTCGGCGCAGGCGCGCGCGAAACGCTCGCTGCCCATCCGCAGCACCGGGTTCAGGTAGCCCATCATGACCACGGTCAGGTCCAGTTCGCGCCGCGCCCAGGCGGCCAGTTCGAGGCTGCGCGCCGGCGTCATCCCCTGGACCAGCGCGCGCTGCGATGCCGCCTGGATGACCGGGCCGTCGGCGACCGGGTCGCTGAACGGGACTCCGATCTCCACGAGCCGGCAGCCGGCGTCCTTCACCCCGCGCAGCGCGCCGCGGCACGCCTCGTCGGTGGGATAGCCGGCCGTCACGAAGGGGACCACCGGCCGCGCGCCCTCGGCGCGCAACGCGGCAGTCAGGTCACCGAGCCTGCCCATGGTCGCCTCCGTTCCCGTCGGTGGCGGCAGCGCCGTGCGCGCCGGCATCGCCGTGCATATCCTTGTCGCCGCGTCCCGAGAGGTTCACCACGACCACCAGTGGCCCGGCGTCGGGCCCGGCCGCGCGCGCCGCGCGCAGCTGCGCACACGCCGCCTCGTCGCCCAGCAACCGGCGGCAGAACGCCAGCGCGTGGCTCGACTCCAGCGCCGGGATGATGCCCTCGAGGCGGCAGAGGTCGCCGAAAGCCGCGAGCGCCTCGGCGTCGTCGACCTTGTCGTAGGTGACCCGGCCGGTGTCCTTCAGGAAGCTGTGCTCAGGGCCCACGCCGGGGTAGTCGAGCCCCGCGGCGATCGAGTGCGCGGGCACGACCTGCCCGTCGTCGTCCTGCAGCAGGTAACTGTACGAGCCGTGCAGCACGCCGGGCGTGCCCAGCGCGAGCGCCGCGGAGTGCCCCAGCGAACTGCCGCCGGCCTCGACGCCGTACAGGGCGACGGGATCGTCGACGAAGCCCGCGAACAGGCCCGCCGCGTTGCTGCCGCCGCCGACACAGGCAATGGCGACGTCGGGCAGCCGACCTTCCTTCTCCAGCACCTGGCGCCGTGCCTCGATCCCGATCACCGACTGGAAGTCCCGCACCATGGTGGGATAGGGATGGGGCCCCACCGTCGAGCCGATGATGTAGTGGCTGTCGGCGACGTTCGTCACCCAGTCGCGGATGGCCTCGCTCGTCGCGTCCTTCAGCGTGCGCGCGCCCGACAGCACCGGCACCACCTCGGCGCCCAGCAGGCGCATGCGTTGCACGTTGGGCTCCTGGCGTTGCATGTCGACCTGGCCCATGTAGACGGTGCACCTGAGCCCTGCGAGCGCCGCCACCGTCGCGGTGGCCACGCCGTGCTGGCCGGCCCCGGTCTCGGCGATCAGCCGCGCCTTGCCCATCCGCTTCGCGAGCAGCACCTGGCCGAGGCAGTTGTTGATCTTGTGCGCGCCCGTGTGGTTGAGGTCCTCGCGCTTGAGCCACACGCGCGCCTTGCCGCCGCACGCGGCCTCGAAGCGGCGCGCGCGGTAGAGCGGCGTGGGACGGCCGCTGTAGTCGGCGTGCAGTTCGGCCAACTCGGCCAGGAAGGCCGGGTCGGTGCGCGCCGCCAGCCAGACGGCCTCAAGCTCGCGCAGGCACGGCATCAGCGTCTCGGGCACGTATTGCCCGCCGTAGGGGCCGAAGCGCCCGGGGACGTCGGCGTGGGTGGGCGGCGTCGTCATCGTCCCGCCTTTCGCAGGAAGTTCACCACAAGGCGGTGGTCCTTGCGGCCGGGCTCGAACTCGAGCGCGCCGCAGGCGTCCACGCCGTAGGGCTGGGCCTCGGCCAGCGCGCCGGCGACGTCGTCGGGCCCCAGGCCGCCGGCCAGCTGCCCGCGCGCGCCGGCGCGGGACAGGCGGGCTGCGGCCGCCAGCACC
>CAIWHK010000020.1 GCA_903912525.1 uncultured bacterium
CCTCCGCTAAAACGCCACCCGCTTCACCGATGGTGCCCTGCGCGGGAACTTAGGTGGAGGGAGTTTGCGGGAATAGCTCAGCGGTAGAGCGCGACCTTGCCAAGGTCGATGTCGCGGGTTCAAATCCCGTTTCCCGCTCCATGATAACCTGTTGAGATTGCAGCGAAATGGCGACTTGCATTGCAGCGCCGGTTGTCGATTCCGCGCCACCATCGGCGCTTTCGTTACGATCTGAGAGACTTAGCGCCGCGGTTCGTTCCGGCGCGCCGATGTACCGATCCCGCGCAGTAGCGCCGCGGTCGGCCCCGTGCCCCAGGAATGCGCCGATCTGCACGTCGTCGCGGCGCTGCGCCCTAAGGATGCTCGAGGCGGTGCCGCGCAAGCCGTGGGGCGTGACGCGCGGCAGCCCGGCGGCCTCGCATGTGCGCGCCACCAACTCGATCAGCCATATGTGCTTGTGGGCCTTGGCCTGCGTGCGAGACCGCAGCAGATACGCGCCCGGCGCCTGCTCGGCGCACAACGCCGACAGGTCCGCGCGCAACTCTTGCGGCAGGTCGGCGGCCCGGGCCGACGAGGCAGACTTGACGGACCATCCGCCCGCGTCTGCCTCGGACCGCACCCACAGCACGCCCGCGCGGGTGTCCACGTCGCGGCAGTGCAGGTGCCGGATCTCGCCCGACCGCAGACCCGACAGCAGCGGCAGCAGCGCGCCGACCCGTTCGGCAGGCGTCGGCAACTGCAACGCCGCATCCATGTACGCGCGCGCCGTGGTCATCCCGGATAGCTGGGCTTTGCCCCGCCCGATCAGGCGCTTGGCGCGCTTGCCCCGCCACGGTAGATCGTCGGGTTCGACAAGCGCCGCCCAGGGGTTTGCAATCCACCCCTGCCGCCAGCAGAAGCGCCCAAACTCGGCCGCAGTCGCCCACCGGGACCGCTGGGAAGCCAGGGCAAGATTGCGATCCGCCATTCTGGCTAGGTATTTCTTGACGAAGGGCGCCCCGACCCTGCCGACAGACTTGGATCCGTCCGTGCCGACGAAAAGCGCCAGATCCTCCCGCGCCCGCTGCAACGACAGCGCGCCCCACCGCCCGGCCGCGACCTTGCGATCGGTCCAGGCCTGGGCGGCTTGCGCCAGCGTCGGCGGGTTGTGGCGGGTGAAGCGCATCCGGCTAGCGTCCCCACTTCGGGACAACGCAGAGGATCACCCGGGGCGCAGCGCCGCCGCCGGCACTTATCGCGCGCATATCCCACGACAAGAACCCATCGCGATCGATCACGCGCGCTTGCCGCCGCTTCTCGGCCCGGATCGACCTGCAAAGATCCTCATCCTCTGCATTGACGCGCAAGAAGCCTGCGAGGCTACTCGACGCCCCTTGCTCGAGCGATTCGCCGTCGTACATGACAACCAACCAGCGGCGCGACTTCTCAAAATCTCTAGCCATTTCGATCCTCGGGGGGCGGCGTGCTGACCTTGCAGCCTTTGGCGGCCTTGGGCGTCTCTGCGGCGGATTGCCGGCGCCTGGGCCTTGTGTTGTGGCGCTTGCGGCGGCGTGACGGCCGGCGGTTGCGCGGGGCGTTTCTGTTGTCGACACCGGGGGGCGGCGTCGTCGGGGTTCCTTGGGGCTTCCTGGGAAGGTAGGCACGCGCTCGACGTGAAACCCAGGCAGACCCTAACTTTACATCTAGCGCGTGTCAATACAGTGCGCGTCGTGGCGGCGCCCCTATACTCGGGGGGCGGTCGTCCAAGGGTCGGCCGATGGTAGGTGCCACGATGCTTACGACGGATGATGTAGCGGCCTGGGCCTGCGTGACTCGTTCCACCGTCCACCTTTGGCTGACTTCCGGCGTGCTTCCGGCCGGCCGGCTCGGGTGGGGCTGGCGAGTGTCCCCCGCTGCCCTTGCGGCCTGGGCGCATCCTGTCGGCGGTGAAGTGCTGCAAGGTCTCGAGCCGCTTTGCACCGTCGAAGCGGCCGCGGTGCGCTTGTCCTGCACCACCGACCACTTGCGGCGCTTGCTGGCGGCCGGGCGCTTCCCAGGGTTGCGCTTGGGGCGGTTGTGGCGGGTGACCGAACGCAGCCTGTTGGCTTTCGGCGCGCCTCCCATCAACCCCAGCGGCACCACTGGCGAGGATCCTGCGATCCGCGGCGCTGTCGTCGGTGCGCGCAAGCCGCGAGGCGGGCGCGCCCGCGTCGGGTCGCAGAGTGACCGCCTGGCAAGCGCTTAGAGGCGCATCGGCATGATCACGCTCGTTTCTTTCCAGTTTTTGCGGTCGCGCTTGATCACCGCCGGCGAGAACTGATCGGAGAAATGCACGTCCTCGGTAGCGCCCTCCAACGACTCGATCAGAAACTCCGTGTTGAACCCGCAGATCGGCTTTCCTTCGACCTCGCGGCTTACCTTGAACCCTTGCGTGACCGCGTAAGGGTTGGCGGGTGTCGGCGCGCGGAACGTGCCGGTTCTGCGCACAAAAGCCCCCTTGGTGTCGAGAAAGGCCATTGATCCGGCTTTCTTGTCGATCCCCAGCTTCGGCGGCTCGGCTGCCGGGTAAAAGCTCGCCTCGGTCGGCTCCTTCGGCTCGTTCGGCACGCGCGGCGGCTGGCTCCACTTCATGCCGGCCGCTTGCTCGGCGTGGTGCGCGGCAAGCGCTGCCGGATGCTTCGCTAAGGCTTCATCGTAGGCGGCCCGCTCCTTCCGGTATTCTGCCAGCGCTTCCGCGTAGTCTGCTGCCTGGATCGCGGGGGCGTGCAAGGGATAGTCCACCAGCTCGTCAGGCGTCCACGGTATCGGCGCGATCGCCTTGAAGTCCGCTGCGAGCTGGGCGCCGTTGACCGTCCTTACCCATTCCATCTTTGCGGCGTCTGGAATGACTCGGCTGTAATCGGGAAATGACTCTTCGATCTGCGCCTGCCCCGACACCCCCGCATTTGTCACTTCGATCGGCCGGCCGGCCTTGAGCACCAGCAGGATCGAGCGCGGCACGATCACAAGGTCGGGCTTTCCGGTCACGCTGGAACGAGTCCACTTGATCGCGCTTGTGTGCAGGTCGATCTTGATCAGGCGGTGCCCGTCCGTTGCCACGAAGCGGAATGCCTGTGCCCCCATCTTCTGCATCAGGACACCGGACAGCGCCGGGCGGCTTGCATCCCCCAACGCAAACAGAAACGCGCGCTTGAGCGCTGCGGCAGGAAGATCGGCGCCCGTCAACAGCTTTTCGGGCTTCGGCGGGGGCGCGGGCCACTGGTGGCCCCGGGTCGGCACCGGCTGCGCCTCTGGCGCCTGCAACTTGCCCGGCTTGGCCTTGGGCGCCGGCTTGGCCTTGGGCGCCGGCTTGGCCTTGGGCGCCGCCTTCTTTGCGGCGGCCGCTGCCTTGCGGGCCGCCGCGGCATCGGCCTTGCTGGCGGCTGCCGCTGCCCTTCTGGTCGCTGCCCGGTTGCGCTTGCGGTCGGCGGATTCTTCGCGGTCGTACAGCGCGCGGAGCGTATCGCTTGGATTCTCGAATGCCGCCGCGACGGCGTGCATGTTGTGGAAGTGCGCGGCCGAAGTCTCGCGCAACCCCTGCCGATCGTCGCGCGCTTGCTGGGCGTCGTCGCGGGCCTTCTCGCGGGCCGGCCACCACTTGAGCTTGCGTACCAGGCGTTGCGCTTCGGTGTCGGCCTTCTCTCGACTCCACACCTTGCGCAACTCCGCGGCGTTCGCCCCGTCCTGTTTGGCGCGTGCCCGGTCGGCCTTCGTCGCGGCCGCATCGGCGGCGCGCTTCGCCTTGGCCTCGGCCCGCTGGGCAGGCGTGCGAAACAGATCGCGCGGGTCGATCTTCGCCTTCGGCTCGATCTTGGCCTTCGGCCCGGGCTTGGCCTTGGGCGCGGGCTTTGCCTTCGGCTCGGGTTCGGCCTTCGGCTCGGGCTTGGCAGGCGCGGGGGCGGTTGGGCGGCGGCCCAACGCAACGGTCCGTTCGCGAGACAGTGACGACGGCCGGCGCAGATTCAGCTTGCCCAGGCCCGGCAGCATCGGCAGGCGAGGCTGCATCCTGACAGGTGCAGCAGGTGCGACCGACAAGGCAGGCGTGGGCGCGGGCTTGGCCTTGGGCGCGGGCTTGGCCTTGGGCGCGGGCTTGGCCTTGGGCGCGGGCTTTGCCTTCGGCTCGGGCTTGGCCTTCGGCTCGGGCTTGGCCTTCGGCGCGGATCTGTCGCCGTGGCACTCCCCGCCCTTCGTGCGAACCTGCACCCCATCGCCCTTGATCGTGATCTGGATCCGCGTCGTCTGCTGTCTGGTCTCTGCCATTTGGGATCCCCTTGCGGCCGATCAGCCGGCGGTGCGTTGAAAGTGCATATCGTCGCGGTTCTTGCGGCTCCAACGCCCGCCCCACTCCCATCCGTGCCGCTCCATCGCTGCGATGAAAGCCGGGAATCGGCGGATCTTGGCGCTCGGGTTGTCCCCGTAGGGGTTGAGCGTGGGATCGAAGTCGACCGCGATCCCGTAGCTGTGCAGGCTCAGACCTTCGGCCGGATCCCATAGGATGTGGCGGGTAACGAAGGTCTGCACGCTCGCGGGGTGGTAGCCCGACTCGGTGACGGCGGCGCGGTAGGCGGCGGCGAAGCTGGCTGCAACGTCGCGGTGCAACTTGACGATCTTTCCGTCGAACAGCGTCACCGACACGATACGCGCAGCGACCCATGCGGGCTTGACGTTGATCCGGCCCTGGGCGCCCTCGGTGTAGTCGACTCCCAGGCGCAGCGGTCCATATCGCTGATCAAGCTGGGCGACTGTCAGCTTTCCGCCGATCGCGGCCGCCACGGCGCGGCGCTTGAACGCCAGCACGCCCAGGCCTACGACGGCCAGCGCAACGGCCAGCACCTTTGCCCGGTTGGCACTCACCAGCGGCCCCAAGGGCAAGACTCGGTGGCGAGTTTGGCCTTGACCGCCACGAAGCATCCGCAGCCGGCGCAGCGGCCGCCGGTCCCCAGGCCCGGGCAGGTCCTGCACGTTTCGATCCGGCGGTGGTGCAGCCCCGGCGACACGGTGACAGGCGCGCCAGCCTTCACGGCTTGCACGACTCGGCCCGCGGCCTGCGTTGCGTTGCGAATGGATCCCACGTTGGCCCTGCCTTGCTCGCGGCGCCTAGCGGCCGGTGCGTGCCTTGAACGCGGAGCGCGAAAGGATCCGCGTCCCCTTCGGATACGCGATCCCGTTGTCTCGCAACTCGTCGGCGGCGTCGGCGCGGAACTCCCAGCCCGACCAGGCCTGATCGTTCAGATCGACCAGCAGGAAGCGATACGCGGCCGGGATCCGGCGCATCGGCTGCGCGGCCTTCGCCTTCGGGGCGGCGGCTCGAGCCTGGGCGGGCGTCCACTGGTACGGGTTGCCCTTGACGAAATGCCCCTTGCTGTCTCGTGTTGCCATTTGCGCTTGCTCCTACTGTTTCCAGGCCCACCAGGCGAGCGCGCCGCCGACCACAACGAGCACTACCGCGGCGATCGTCGTCGGCTGCACGCTGCCCAGGATCCCGCCGCCGCTGAAGCTCGAGGCGGGCACTGCGGCCTGTCCCACGGCGCCCGCGGTGCCGCTCGCGGCGGCCGGCGCGTTCGCGTTCGACTGCGCCGGGGTCGCGGCCTTCGGCAACTTGGCGGCGCACAGCTTGCCGATCGCGTTCGACGGCTCAGACGGCTGCGTGCCCTTGGCCCACAACGACTGTTGCGCCGTGAAGATCGCTAGGATCTCGTCGCGCGTGACGCCCAGCACTTGCGCAACGTGCGTTGCGTTGACGGCCATTCGCTGCTGCTGCAACTTGGCTTCCCCGATCTGGTAGCTGTCCCAATAGGCGATCCCCGACCCGTTGCCGCCGCGAAGCTGTGCAAACAGTGTCGTCCAGGCGTTGGCACCGCCCGGCCCGAACTGGCCCGCGGGCATCTGGCCATAGGCGGCAAAAAGGGCATCGATCGTGCCCTTGTAAAAGCGCGAAATGCTCCAAGCGCGACCGTCCGGCGACTTGTAAGCGACCTGATCAAATGCCTTGGCCATCGAGATCACCCCTTTGAAGTGCGGAACTTGTAGATCCCGGCGACAGTCGCGGCCGCGAGAAGGGCAGCGATGCCCAGGCGTGCCCACGGTCCAAGCCCGCGGGCGCTCGCGGTTCCGGCACACAGGCGCGCGGCAACGGCCTTGGCGGTCGGCCCTGACAGGTGGATCCCGTCCTGCTGCGGCGGGTACGGCTTCACGATGTCGCGCGGGTCTGCCCAGCGGGCGCCCCGGTAGCCTTCGACCGCGTGGCGCAGGATGCCGGCGCCGATCTCTCGGCCGGCGGCCTTGCCGCTGGTCTGCCAGTGGTCGACCCCGCCCACGCTCGAGCCAAACACGGCGCGCGCCGTTGCCAGGCTGGCGATCGTCGTCGCGGGCGGCGGCGCAATCCAGACCACCGACCCGACCGGGAAAAGGTCAATCAGGCGGCGCGCTTCGGCGTGGTCGGGCTTGGCGCCGTCGTTGCCGCCGGCAGCGATCCAGACTTCGCTGGCGGCGGCGCGCGTTGCGGCCGGCACCGCCGCGGCAGCCGCGCGCACCTTGGCAACGGGGCGGCCGTGCAGAACATCGACGACAAGCCCAGGGCGGCAGGCGCGCAGCATCGGCGCGAGCGCTTGCCCCTGACTATCCCCAACGAGGATCGAGACCGCCACCGCCACCGCCAGCCCCCCGATCATCCCTTGGCGATCTGCGCGGCGTAGGCGGCCGCAAGTTTCTTGTCGTAGCCCACTTGGCCCTTGCCGTTGTAGAGGCGCGCCATTTGCAGCCAGTTTTTTGCGCGGGTCGCGGCAAGGATCGGCGGGTCTCGCAGAAAGCCCGCGACCGCGTGAAGCTGGGCGACCTCGGACACCGACAGGGCCGCAAACATCTCTTGGGGCGTCGAGTACCCGGCGCGCGCGAAGTTGAAGCCCATCACCTGCCCGGCGCCCATGCTGATCGATTCGTGCCCCGCCCTGTCATGCAGGCGGCAAGCGGCGCGGAATGCGGCCCACTCGGACACCTGCGATCCGTGCTTGACGGCAGGCGCCGCAATCTCCTTTCCCGTGTGTTGCTCGGTGTAGCGCCGGAAAATGTGCGGCTCGAAGCGGATGATCATCCGGCGGATCCCGTCAGGGTGCAGCGCAAAGGCCTTGCCCGACGACTCCACTTGCAGGAATGCGCGGATCACGGCCGGCTCGGTGCCAAGCTCGGCGGCAATCTGTGCCGCCAGCGCCTTGCGTGCCTCTGGCGTGAGTTGTGCGATCGTCGTGGCCATCGTCTTTTTCCCCAGCAGCAGCAGCCCCACCGCCAGCAGCGCGCCCGCGGCAATCGCGGCCTTTTTCATCGGGACGGCGTAGGGTTCGGGGCGCAGCCGCGCGCGGTCCAGTGCGTTTGCCCCCGACACGGCCGACACCACCCGTCCGGCTCGCGCCAATAGGGCGCGGGACAGGCGGCGCCGGGGTCGGTCGGGGTCAACTCGGCCCACTCGCGGATCGCGGCGGCCGGCGTCACGTCGGCCGGCATCGCCTCGAGATCCGACACGCGGGTTTCAGCCCACGCGATCCGGGTCGACAGCAGAGAAAGGGACGTGCGCAGCGGCGCAACTTCCTTGGCCACCGACGCTTGGATCACGCGGCCGATCTCGTCCCCGATGGTCTGCCGCACGATGCTGATCACTTCGGCTTGCGCCTGGTCGGCCGCGGCCGTGCGGTCGCTGCCCAGGCCATAGCCCGAACCCAGCGCCACAACCACCGGCATCACGAGCGCCGCGATCTTCTTCCAGTCGAGATCCATAGCAATCCTCGCAGTCTACGGGTTGAGGTTCAGGCCTTCGGCCCAGGTCGACAGCAGGATCGCGACTTGCCCCGCGCCTGCGTGATTCGTGACGGTGACGAAAGCCCACGGCGCGCACGGGCTGCACTCGCCTGCCTGGTCGGTGCCGGCGGCGTTGTAGGCGATCGTGGTGCCTCGCTGGCCCGCGATCTTGGTGTCGGGCGCCTCTGGATCCTCGTGCCGGAAGTGTAGGGACACGTCCCAGGCAGTGACGACGCCCACCTTGCCGATCGTCAGCGAGTAGCGGTTGTGGCCCTTGGGCACGCGGATCGCCGTTGACGTGCCGTTGCCGGCGTGGCGGTAGAGCGTGGCGATGGTCGGCGGCTGGATCATCGGATCCCCTCGTCGGCGTCGGGCGTGGCGCGGGTGCTGGCGATCGGCAACGGTCCGGCGGTCGGGCGCAGATTGCTTGCCAGGCGTGCGGGCGGCCGCGTGGCGGTCGGCACCAGATACAGCGGGCGCGCGTTCTCGATCTTGGCGCGCGTGGCAGGCGGCGCCGGGTCGGCGGGCGTCTGGCAGGACTTGCACCCCTTGACCTCGATCGGCCCCTTGGGCGCCGGCTTTCGGTCGGCCAGGTAGCCAAGCTCGGCGCCGAAGATCAGACCGATCAGCGTGCCCCACGCTGCGCCCTTGACGCCCGCAACGGCCCCGCCCACTGCGGCGCCAGCGGCCCCGCCGATCACTGCCCCCGATACCGCCCCCATCGCGCCCCCCTTCGTCCGTGTTCGTTCAGTGCGCCCGCGGTCCCCGCCCGACCGGCAGCCTTGCGGGCGGCAGGTCGGGGCGGGTCCGGTGGGCGACAGGTCGGCCGCGGATCAGGCGGGCGGCGGGGCGATCGGCGCGCTCGGCGTCGTCGACAGGGCCGGGAACTTCGCGGGCAGGTAGACCGCGCCCCACGCGGCGCCGGCACCCACGGCGGCATAGACGGCCGCGTGAACCCACTTGTTCTTCGTCATGTAGAACGAGCCGACGCCGATCGCGGCCGCGATCGCGGCGAACAGCAAAAAAGTCTTCCAGTTGAACATCTCGCCTACTCCCAGCGGCGCTAGCGCGCCAACATGCCCACGGCGCTAGCCGCGGCGGTTCCTTGCACCTTGCGCACCACCACCAGCGCGCCAAGCCCCAGCACCAGCACCCCGCCCAGGGTCAGCCACGGGTGCTTGACCACCCACAGCGCCGATCCCGCGGCCTCGTCGGCCGCTTCGATCGTGTTCTGCGCGATGTTCGTTGCCGCCTTCGGCAGATCCGACAGGACGACGCCCACAGGCGCCACCCACGACACCGAACAATAGAAGGCCTCGATCAAGCCGTTGCCTTTCGCCCACTTACGAAAGGCAGAGTTTGCCGATCGATCGTTCAGCGGCCCGGCGCCCGTCGATTGCTCGCACCAGAACTTGATCCAGCGCGCATCGGCCGCGGCTTTGCCGTAGGCCTTCACCATCGCCCCGTGCCAGGTCGCCCAGTCTTGCCAGGTCCACCACGAATCCGATCCCCAATCGTCAAGATCGGGGGTGTCGGCGGCCTGCTGCGGGTTGTGTCCTGCCGGGAACGTCACGGGATCCCCCTACTTCCGGCCGGTCTTGTAGGCGTAGAAAGAGGCGCTGCCGATCGCCAGCAGGCCCAGCCCGATCAGCGCCCAGCGCTGCCACGCGGGCTTGCCCGTGCCGGGTTCGCCAGCAAAGCCAGCGGTCGACACGTTGCCATCGGCGCCGATCGTCTCTTGCGTGCCGGTGTGCCGGTAGATCGGCAGGTAGGAAACGGGGTCAAGGTCGACCTGCACCGGTAGCGCCGACTGCAACAGGCGCTTTCGCGACTCGTCCAGCCAGGCGGCCCGCTGGCCTTCGGCGGTCGGCGCCGTCGTGACGATTTGCAGCAGGCCCGCGTTCAACTTCGTGAGCGTGGCGGCCGTCAACTCGGCAAAGACACCGACGTTGCGCACCTGCCCCGCCTCGCAGCGCCCGGCCGGCGTGTCCCCGGTGCAGGGCATTTCGCCCAGGCGCGGCATGGGGCGATAGCCCCCCCACCCGATGATCCCGGGCTTGTCCCCGCCCACGGTCTTGCCGTTCGTCGGTCGTCCGTTCGCCATTCGATCACCCCTTCAGCGTTGCGCGCAGCATCAAGCCGACCATCACGACAAGCACAACGCCAGCCGCGGCAAGGGTCGGCGTCGAGAATCCCGCGGTTGCGGCGCCCGTGGTCACGGGTGCCGGGTCCGGCGTTCTGTTCCAGTCGTTTGCGGCCGGGGGCGGCTGCACCGGGGGCGGCTGCAGCAGGGGCGGCTGCACCAGGGGCGGCTGCACCAGGGGCGGCTGCACCGGGGGCGGCGGTGCCGGCCGGTTCGCGGCGGGCGTGGCCTTGGGCGCATCGCACGCGCGACCGTCAAAGATCGCCTTGATCTTGCACTGCACGCGCTCCGATGCTTCCGGCCCGACGTTGCAGGACACGATCAAGGCGTCGATGTAGGTCATCGTGGCCAGCATCGCGGGATCGGTCGTGGCAAGGTCGGTGCCCAGGGCGCCAACAAGTGCCATCCAGTCCAGCCGATTCGCGGCGCAACTCGCCTCTGCCTTGATCACGTCCCAAATGCGGCGCCCGGTCCGCATCGCTGCCCCTGCAACGAGGTCGGAAATGGAGTCCCAGGCGTCATCGAACACAGACCCTTGATCGTCAGTGAACTTGACGACTTTCGCATACACGGCGCCCGCGGCGGCCTCGCTGATCTGTTTGCGGTAGGCGTCGGCGGTCATCCCCGCGGGCGGGTCGTTGCCGATCCCGGCGTTCTTCAGCTTGCCGCGGAAGTAGTACGCAAGCGGGTTGTCTGCCTTCTGCCAGGTGCCGCCGTTCTTGCCAGAGTTGAACGCCTGCCGCAGACCTTCGTACACCAGCTGATCGCGGAACTTCTTTCGATAGGTCGCGACGATCCCGAACGGCGCACCGCCCAGGACGTTTGCGCAGATCACACCGATCTTGTTCATCGTGGCAGACGTGCCTGCGAGAATGTCCATGATCGGCGGCCTCGGTTGTGGGTTCGGCGGTTCGGTCGGGGCGCGCCTGGGCGGTGCGGCGTGGTCTCGCACCGCACCGCCCAGGCTTGCCCGGTCACTGCTCGGCTAGGCGGCGGCAGCCGCGCCAGCATCGGCAGGGTAGAACTTGAACGGCAGGCGGGCCTCAAGCTCAGGCTCGAGCGTGCCGGCGTGCGACTGCCGCGTGATCGTGGCGCCGGCCAGCACGCGATCGGACTTGGTAGCCATGCCCGGCACGATCTGCCGCACGCTGTCGCGGGGGTTGTCGATGATCACGCCCAGGATGTAGGCCTGCGCGCCGCTCGTCACGTTGGGCTGCGTGTTGTAGCTGGCGGTCACGAACTCACCGCGCGACAGGTCGCTGATCGACGCGCCACGGCGGGCCGAATACAGCGCGGCGGCGCGGGTGTAGGTGCGATCCAACTGCGGCGTGCCGGCGGCGGTCATCCGACCTTCGCCATAGCTGCCGCGGATCGCGTCCAACTCGACGACGTTGCGCAGCGGTTCGTTGACCAGGGCGGGCTGCTCGTCGACCGCGATCGTCGGGCCGGTCATCGCGATCGGCTCGGCCACGTCGTCATAGGTCAGCGCGATCAGGTCGGTCAGGCTGCCGCCGCCCAGGGCGATCTGCTGCTCGGTGTCCAGCGTCATCGGACGGACCGCGTAGACCTGCCGCGCGCCGATCAGTGCGTGCGCCTTCGTCATGCCTTCGACGTGGACATTGACGATCGACTTGGAGACCGTCACGGAAGCGTTGCCGGTGCCGCCCACGGTGCAGGTTGCGTTGCCGACGTTGGAAAGCGACTGCACGAAGGTCTCGGGGTCGGCGGCGAAGGCGTCGTAAAGGCGCAGACCGACGCGGAACTTGTGCGTCTCGGTGGTGGCGGCCGCGATCGAGCGGTCGGTGCATTCGGACAGCGCGCCGAAGTGCCCTTGCGTCTTGCGCTGCTCGAGCAACTCGAGCGCGACAAGATCCATGTTCTTCAGCCACGGCCGGCCGTCGCGGTAGAACAGGTCGACTTTCGTTGCCTTGCAGAAGTCCTCTGCCTTGACCGTCTTCGACAACAGCGCATCGGCGTTTGTGAAGCTGATCAGCAACTCGATCACGATGCAGAACACCGCGAAGCGGGGATCCGCGATCCGATTCTGGAGGAGCGGAATCGCCCCGCCGCCGTTGACGGTCTGACTGTCGATCTGGCGCATGTGATCCCCTCGATCTTGGCGGCCGGCGTCGGCCTGGGCTGTCTCCACCCGCCGCGGTCTCGCGGTGGCGGTGTGCGGTCTCGACACTGGCGGATCTCGGCAGGTCGCGCCCCCGTCAAGCGTGGCCGTTGCGGTAGCGCTCGGCCGTCACGTTGCGCAGCGCTGGCAGGTCGCGTGCAGCGCTTCGATCGCTGCGATCCCCTGCGGATCGTTGCCGAACGTCTCACCGGCCGCTTGCACCGCGGCAAGGCTTCCACGCGGCAGACCCAGCGCTTTGCAGGCGTCGATTAGCGCGGTTGTGACCGTTTCCGCCTGCCCCATGAAATCTTGCGACTCAAAAGCGAGGCGCAGCGCCGACTTATGCGCGGCGCTTGCGCTGATCTGGCTTGCGGCCTCGTGCAGCACTGCGCAGTAAGTGCCCAGGTTCATTAGTCAAAGCCTCCAAGGAAAGCCCCAGCGCTTGCAGAACATCGCCAAGCGCTGCGGTTTGCACGTTCGCCCCCGCCTCCAAGCGCTCGATCGTGCGTAGGGCGTAGCCTGAGCGCTTGGCAAGGTCGTCTGTCGACCATCCCAGCGCGCGACGGCGGGCGCGGATTGCCGCCACGATTGACGCTAGCGCCTCCAACCGGGCACCTCTGGCAGAAAGATCCCCTGCCGCGCGTCCCAAACGACGCAGAAGCCCGCCGGCAAGCTGGGAATCATCCGCAGCGCTGCGGCGCCGGCCGGGGTGCCGTCCATCCCTTCAAGCTCGCACAGGCGCTCGAGGTCGGTGCGGCCCTTGAGACAGTGAATCACCACCCGATCCGCCTGAGTGAAGGCGGTGCGCGGCATATCGATCGGCCGCTGTGTCCCCATCAGAACGGAGATCCCCCGCGCCCTGCCATCGGCGCCGCGTGGCCCCATGTGGCGCCCCCGTAGGAATAGCTCGCGGAATAGCGGCTTCTCGTCGCGGCGCCCCGTCAGGATTAGCGTTGCCTCATCGCAGGCGACTAGCGCGGTGTCCGGCTCCAACTGGTCCGGCGGGCTGCGCCGCCAGCGATCCGCCCAAAACCCGATGTTTTCGCGGTGGGGCGGGTCTGCTGCCCGCGGATCGATCGCAAGCGTGCTGCCCAACTCCTTCGGCCAGGTCGACAGGATGCTTCCGATCGTCTGTGACTTGCCGGTGCCCCGCCCGCCCAAAACGAGCATCACCCACGGATGATGATTGCGCATCGTGAGATCCAGCACGATCAGGCCTCGCCCGTGTCTGCAAAGGTGCGGTTCCAGTGGTCGATCTTGGCCTTGTCTGCCTTCTCTCTTGCCCGTTGCTCGGCCGCCGCTTTCTCGCGATCGCGCTCGATCTGCGCGAGGTGGGCCGCCTCGATCTCGGCCTCGGTCGGCTCGGCGGGCTGTGCTGCGCGCTCGGTCGCTGCCGCCGCGCGCTCGGCCCGCAGCGCTGCCGCGCGCTCGGCCTCGACCTGTTCACGGGTGCGGAATAGGCGGCGCACCCAGGCGCCCAGCCGATCGAACCCGGCGCCGATTGCCGCGCGATACGTCGGATGCTCAATGATGCGCGGCAGCAGGATCCCAAACAGCACCAGAAGGATCCCCTTGCCGCCCTGCATCGGAACGTCGGGAAAGGTCGCTGCGATCACGGCCCTTTCGTCCGCGTCCAGCCGCTTTATGTCCCCAAAGTGTGAGTCAATCGCAACGCCGATCATCCGCGCGATGCTGACTCCCCCGGATGGGGCGGCCGGTGCCGGTGCTGGCGGCTCGGGTGGCGCCTGCTGCGGCTCGGGCTGGTGTTCGGCCTGTTGCTGCGCGTCGTCGGCTTCCGTCTCGCGGGTCGGCGCGCGCTCGCCCTGCGGCAGCGGGATCTGTCCGATGTAGGCGATCGCGTCGGCCTGCGGCGGTGGCGGCGGCGGGGGCGGTGCAGGTCGCGCCGTCTGCGGCGCTTGCGGTTGGGCGTCGTCGCTTGCGGCGAACTCAGTCACCCAGGCGGCCGGCCTGCCCTCGGCCGCCGGAACGGCCTCGCCCAGCTTGCAGACTCGACGGTGTGCCAGCATTCCAGCGGTCCCCGCAAACTCGCGGCCGCAGTTGCACTTGATCATCTTGTGGGGCCTTGAGCGCTAGACCTTCAGCGCAAGTTGACTCTTGCTTGCGCTCGCGCCGGCCGCCCCCTTTCGATCCTTGACCGCTTGATCCCGTTGCTGATCTCCGCTTTCGACGACGGCCGCCAAGCGCTCGGCCGCAGCGCACGCGGCGCGGGCCTTCTCGAGCACTGCCCAGGTAATCGGGATCCGGCGGTGCAGGTCGCGCGCAGCGCTGCGCGCCCGGTTGGCGTCGGCCTGGGCTTCGGCAAGCTCAAACGCGGCCGCGGCAAGGGTGCCATGCGCCACTGGCGCCCACACGTCCCCGATCACGTCGCGGATCTCTTGTAGGTCGGCCTCCGCTCGCGCGAAGCGCTGCGCGCACGCATCCGCCACGCGATCCGCGGCCTGCACCGCCTCGTCTGCCTCGCGCAAGGTGAAACCCATCCCTGCAAACCACTCCGCGGCGTGGGCCTGTTCGTCCCGTGCGCGGTCGTGGGCGCCCGTGGTCACTTCGTCGCGCACGATCACGCGCCATTTCGCCCGCTCGGCGTCTCGGTCGGCGCGCGCTGCCAGCACACTTGCCCGGGCCGGCACGTCTGCACCTGGCACCGGGCGCGCGGCCTGCCGCCACCAGTGATCCGCCCGGTCCTGTGCCTTCTCTGCGCGATCCCGGGCGCGGTCGGCGCGGCCCTGCCGCACCGCCGCCAGCGTCGGATCGGTCGTGCGCTCGGCCAACGCTGCCGCATTCCCCGCCCTGCGTTCGGCGAGATCGGCGCGCTCGCGCGCCCGTTCGGCTTTCGCCAGCCGATCCGCGAGCGCTTGCGCTTGCGTGGCCTCTGCGGCAGCGGCAAGGCGACCGGCCCAAGCGTTGGCGCGCACCGCCCAGGCGTGCGCGCTGGCCACCGACTGCCGCCAGCGATGATCGATCGCCTGCCATCGGTGCCCTTGCGCCTCGGTGGTGTCGTCGACCTCTGCCGCGTGGTGCAGGGCGGCCGATTGCTCCAACTCTGCAAGAAAGGTCGCGCTTTCTGCCTCGTCCTGCGCTGCCTGTTCTGCCTGTTCCGCTTCGGCCTCGAGCGTTGCGCTTGTCGCCCCCTGGCAGACCTTGCGCAGCGCCGCCCCGTGCATCGCCCCGAAGGTCTGCACCTGCCGCAGTCCCCTGGTCCCGACCGACACGTCTAGCAGATCCTCTCGCGTCACAAGGTCGCCCGGCTTGCCGATGTACTTCACCAGATACGCCGCGGCGTTGCGGTTGTCGTTCGACAGGTCGGCCACCGCGATCGGCGTTGCGTCCTGGGCGCTTCTCTCGACTGTCCAGCCCCGGGCGCGCCCAAGGTCGATCCAGGCGTTGATCAAGTCCTCTGACACCAGCAGCGCTTGACGGGTCGACTCCCCCAGCGCTTCCCAGGTCGGCAACGTCTCGCCCTTGGCGGCCGCGGCCTCGACCTTGCGGCCCCATGCCGCCCGGGCTTCCGGCGTCACCGCGTCGGCATCGGCCGGCTTGGCGCCGATCTGCTGCACGATAACTGCGTGCATGTGCGCGTGAACACGCCGATCCGGCTCGCCGTTGTCGTCACACGCGATCGACCCGTCGCGGTTGCGCCGGTACAACGTGACCTCGAGACCGTACAGACCGCCGGCCACGCGGTCGCGCCACCACTGCCTGGCCTGCCGCCCGTAGCGCATCGCACCCCACGCTTCCCGGATCGCCTGCAAGGCCTCGCCCACGTCCTGCCCCGGCACGGCGCGCCGGGTGAAGGTCAAGAACTGCGCGGCGTGGCCCGCCTCGAGCATCCCGGCGAGTTGCGGCCGGTAGCGTCGATCGAACTTCCCGCGGCGGGCCGCTGCACACTCAGGGCATACCCTGACCTTGCACCCGACCACCATCGATCGGCCGGTCACGGCCTGGGACCTCACCCCGCCGCGCAGCAGGGCGAAGCGGTGCAGGCCGCAGCCTCGCAGGCGATCCGCCATCGCGCCCAGGTATCGAACGGCCCCCCGGCCCGCGGGTTCTGGCTCGGGGTCTGCCTGCGTCCACCGTTCCAGGGCGGTGCGCTCCAAGTCGTCGATCGCGCGCTCGGCTATCGACGCGATCCGTAGGCGCTCGGCCTTTCCGTCGATCGTCTGCGTCACTTGGCACCGCCGCGCACCTGCTCGAGCGCCCCGCCCGGGTGCAACTCAGGGGTCGCGCACCGCCACGGCTCGCCCGGCGTGGTCATGGTGCGTTCGCTGCACACGGGGCAGCGGCGCACGCTGCGATCCAGGCCCCGAACCTTCGGGCCGCCGACCCTGCCGCGCAGCGCGCGCCGCTGATCGTGCGAGAGACGCGCGCGCTCGTGATTCTCGAGCGCTGCCATGGTTTCGATCCCGGCATCGAGACCAGGCGCCCGACCGCCCCACAGGGGCGCCACTTCGGCCGCGTGCGTCCATGCCATCGGCATGCCATCGCTTGCCGGGTGGAAGTGTCCGCACCCATCGCAGACCCAGCCCAAATCAAGGGAAGTCGGGCGCCCGTCAAGGTGCGGGGTTGCCCAGGCGCCAGCGTGGCGCGACAGGTGCAAGCCCAGGCGGCAGCAGATGCGAACCCACAGCGGGGCGCGGTCGGGGATGGTCGGCGTCGTCGGCATGGTCGAAAGCTCCAATGTCTGCACTTCGGCAGACCTGCTAGCGCTACCACCCGCGGCGCGCCCGATCCCTGTTCTATGTTCAACTTTGCGCATTTGTTAGCCTTTCCTTCTGACCATTTCACAACTTCCGAAGTGTCTCAAAATGCAACAGTCCGTTTCGCTGTGTCTCAATCCTGGGCATTTAGGTTGAAGCGGTTTAGATGTTTCGGAGGGTCAAGGGGGGCGGCGGCGCGTGGCGCACGCGCTCGGGCCTACGGCCCTAGCGTGGGGGTGGCGGCAAGCGCCGCAGGTTGGCCAGCACGCGCAGCCCAGGCAGGCGCAGCGAGATCCGCAGGTAGGGCAGCACGGCGCCGACGTGACACGAACACTCACTGATCTCCGCGTCCAAGGTGAAGGAAGCGTGATCGACCGACCACAGGCGGAGGATCAGCCACTCGAAAGACCAGTCCTTGCAGTTGTAGGGGTTGCCGCGGCTCGTGTAGATCACCGGCACCAGCGGCCAGCCGTAGCGGCACCACCACTGCCCGCGCACGGTCGCTTCCGGGCGGTCGGCGGCGTCGGTGTACTGAAAGAACTCGTTGCGATTGCGAAAAATCAACACTTCTCACCTCTTGCGGCAGGCGCCGCGGTTGTCGGTCAGTGGACGATCCGGCTTGGATCCTCAGAAACCGATGTCATCGTCTACGAACGGCAACGGCGCGCCGGCCGGTGGCTTCGGTTCGGTGCTGATCTTCGGGTCGGGTGGGGCGCGCCAGCCGGCCGGGGTGTAGCGCTGGGGGTTCCTTGGCGCCTCCCGCTGTCGATAGGCGCGAACGAGGCACCGATCGAAGGTGAAGCACTCCGAACAAGGGCGAGAAATACCCGCCGGGCATGGCGGTTCGGATGGTGGCGTCGACCACGCCCCGAAGGCGAAGGCCGCCCTTGCGATCCGTTCGTTGAACGTGGCAACGATGGGAGGCCAAAGCGGGCACGTCGGCACTAGCGCAGGCTCACAAGGGCCGCCGGCTTTGCCGCAGTCGCCTTTGTGTCCAAAGTGTGGGCATTTCTGGATCATCTTGTCCTCTGGCGGCGGCTGCCGCTGTGCTGAATGTCACGCGGCCCTGCGACGGCGGCCCGGGCGCCCCAAGCGCTCGAGCGCTTCCGGCGGATCCTGCCAGTCGTGCAGGTCGACCAGGCGATCGAAGTCCTCGAGCGGGCAGGCAGGCGCAAGCTCGGGTGACACGTCGTCTGTCTCGGCCGGGCGCAGCGCGAGCTCCCACGTCCCGAAGTCGCCCCCCAACTGTGCCGCCAGCTTGGCAAGGGCGGATTCCTCGATCCGCCTCGTTCTCTCTCGCGAGACTCCCAGCGCTTCGCCCACTTGATCGAGCGTTGCCCCACCACGATCGGCAACGTCCAAGGAACACGATTCAGCGCTTGCCCCCTTGCGCTCGCGGTAGCGCGGCCCCTCGATCGGGCGGCCGGATTCGATCAAGTCCCCGCCCAGGTGGTGACGGCAGCGAGACCACGGGCAAGGCCTCGGACCGTCGCGGCAGTCGTTGCGGTTCCTCGGTGCTGTCTGGATCATCTAGACCTCGCAGACCCAGGCGGGCGCCTGGGCATGTTGTGCGGCTCGGCGCTGGCATTCCTGCACAAGCGCGGCGGCGGTTGCTGGCTTGGCATAGACGATCAGGGCGTGGCCTCGCCCCTTCTGTGCCACGGACAGATCGGGCGCTGTGAAGTCGACGCGGCCGCGAATGAACCCAACGGCCGCGGCCCGTCCCCACACTTGCGCCGCCCAAGGCCCATCGCCCGGCACCGCCGGCACAAGTGCAACGACAGGCACGGCCAAGCGCGCCGCCTCGTGCCGACACTTCTCGAGCCACCGGCCGGCCGCGGAGAATGGCGGGTTGACGAACACGATCCCGGCGCCGACCGGATCCCACTGCTGCGCCAGACCACAGCCCCCGCGCCGCTGATCGATCGTCGCGGCCGCGCGAACGTGGGATCCCGGCGCCCAACACGGATCCAGGGCGATCGGTCCAAGCCAGTGCAGGATGAAGGGCGGCGTGTACCACTCATCGCCAGACGGATCGGCCCCCTCTGGCGCGGCTGGCTCGAACCCGGGAAGGTAGATCACGCGGCCCCCCGCTGCGCCTGGGCGTCGGCCGCCGGCAGGAATCGCGCGGGCTGCCCCAGCGCGGCGCATAGCTCGCGGGTCCGATCCTGGGCGCGGGTGTAGGCGCGGCCGAATGCGTCTGCCGTGGTGCGTGACTCGGCCCGGTGTATGCCGTGCAGGTAGTCTCGGCACGCTTGCGCGAAGTCCTGATCGCGGCTGGCGCCCGTTCGCAGCAGCAGGCGCACCAGGGCGGCCCGGTGGGGGTGCGGCAGGTGCTTTGCGTGTAGCAGCAGGTGCGCGGCGTCGTTCCAGGCTTCAAGGGACGCGCGCGCCTGTCCCTTCAAGTCTGCCGCGGCGGTCATCGCGCCACCCGGCGCGCTGTGATCGCCATTTCTCCGCGCACCAGATCGATCAGCGACCGCGGCCCGACCTCGGCGGCCGCCAGATCGAACGCCAGCAGCCGCGCCGCCCGGAAATGCGCCGTGAAGCGCTCGGGGTCGTTGTCCAAGATCGACGCCTCGGCCTCGATCAGCAGTTGCGCCACGCCTGCCGGCGTTTGGCTCACACTTTCGCGAACTTGCAGAACGTCAAACTTGCGGATCCCCATGATGCACCCTTCTAAGGTGCTGAATCATCAAGGGAAATCACTTCCGCGGCGCCGGGTTCAAATCCCGTTTCCCGCTCCAAAGAGGCCCCCTTCGTGGGGCCTCTTTCGTTTTTTGCGCGATCTCGCCACGATGCGCCGCGTCAGGGTCCGCAGACGCAAGCACGTCCAGGCCCACTCCCCGCCGGGATGGCGA
>CAIWHK010000021.1 GCA_903912525.1 uncultured bacterium
CGAAGGCGCGAGGACTGCCCCCCATCATTCGTCTCAGTCGCCGCACCAGTGCGGCAGGTCAGGCCTCTTTCTCAGTCCAGACGCCGACAAGGTGCACGATCGTGTCCGAAGCCAGCTCCATGTCCTTCACGCAGATCCACTCGCCGTACCCGTGGAAGTCCTGCTCGCCGGTGAAGATGTTCGGCGTCGGCAGGCCCTTGGCCGACAGCTGCGAGCCGTCGGTGCCGCCGCGGATCATCCCGAGCAGCGGCTTCATGCCCGCGCGCGCCACGGCTTCCATGGCGTAGTCCATCGCCCGCGGTTCCTTGGCGATGTCGTACTTCATGTTGCGGTAGCTCTGCTTGATCTCGCAGCGGAAGCTCGAGCCCGGCCACTGCGCGCAGGCCTTCTCGGCGTGCTCGCGGATGAACTCGGCCTTGGGTGCCAGGCCCTCGACTTCAAAGTCGCGGATCAGCAGCGTGATCTCGGTCTCGCTGGCGTTGCCCTTCATCGCGTAGGGGTGGATGTAGCCCTCGCGGCCGCTGGTCGTCTCGGGGGCGCCCGCGCGCGGCAGCAGCGACAGGAAGGTGCCGGCCACCTTCACCGAGGGGATCATCTTGTCCTTGGCGTAGCCGGGGTGGATGTCGCGGCCGACGAACGTGACGGTGGCGCTGTCGGCGCAGAAGGTCTCGCTCTCGACCTCGCCGCGGCGGCCGCCGTCCATCGTGTAGGCCACCGTGGCGCCGAACTTCGGGACGTCGAAGTGCTTCACGCCGCCGCCCACTTCCTCGTCGGGCGTGAACGCGACCTTCACCGTGCCGTGGCGGAACGCGGGGTTCTCCTGGATGCGGGTCAGCGCATCCATGATCTCGGCGATGCCGGCCTTGTCGTCGGCGCCCAGCAGCGTGGTGCCGTCGGCGGTGATCAACGTCTGCCCGAGGCACTCCTGCAGGTACGGGTTCTCGGCCGCGACGATCTTCTTGCCGTTCTTCGGCAGTTCGATGTCGCCGCCCTTGTAGTCGTGGTGGAACGTGGGCACCACGTTCTCGCCCGAGACCTCGGGATAGGTGTCCATGTGCGCGATGAAGGCGATGACCGGCACCTTCTCGCAGCCCGGGGTGGCCGGCAGGGTGGCCGTCACGTAGCAGTTCTCGTCCACGGCGGCGTCCTGCAGGCCGAGGGCCAGGAGCTCGGCGACCAGGATCCGGGCGAGGTCGAACTGCCGGGCCGTCGACGGGTAGGTGTCGGACGACTCGCTGCTGGTGGTGTGGACCTTGGCGTAGGCGACGAAACGGTCGACCAGGCCGGGAAACGTGGAGCCGGGCTTGCGCTGGAGCATGGAGGGCCTCCGCGGGTACGGGTTCTGTGGGCGCCGGGGCGGGTCCATATTGGGCCATGGGAAGGGCGGCGGCAAGGGCGGTCCGGGCGTTCCCCGGGGCGGGGGAGCGCCCGGCAGTCATCCGTTCCTTGTCCTTGGGGCCCTGAAATGTTACGGTCCCGGGCAGTGCCGCCCTTCGGCGGCGCGCCGGGCCGCCGGCCCCCGCCGCAGCGGCCCGCCACCTATCGCGGAGGTACCCATGGACGTCAGCCCCGGCAGCAAGAGTCTGCCCGAGAACGCCTACCGGGCGCTCAAGCCCGGCGAGAAGTACGTGCCGGTCGTGCCGGCCGGAACCATCGTCCCGGAGATCACGGCATATTCCGTGACGATGGGCCTGATCTTCGCCGTCGTCTTCTCGGCGGCCGCGGCCTACCTGGGCCTGAAGATCGGCCAGGTGTTCGAGGCGGCCATCCCCATCACCATCCTGGCGATCGGCGTCTCGGCCGGCCTGAAGAAGAAGAACGCGCTGCAGCAGCACGTGATGATCCAGTCGATCGGCTCCGCCTCGGGCGTGGTCGTGGCCGGCGCCATCTTCACCCTGCCCGGCCTGTACATCCTGGGCCTGGACAAGCAGACGAACTTCCTGCAGATGTGCCTGACCTCGCTGCTGGGCGGTTTCCTGGGGATCGTGCTGCTGATCCCGTTCCGCAAGTACTTCGTCGACGACATGCACGGCGAATTCCCGTTCCCCGAGGCCACCGCATCGACCGAGGTGCTGATGGCCGGCGAGGCGGGCGGCGACCAGGCCGCGGTGCTGGTCAAGAGCGGCGGCATCGCGATGCTGTACCAGCTGCTCAGCGCGCAGACCATCGGCCTGTGGCGCGAGACGTTCAGCACCACGGCGTACGGCTGGGGCGAGAAGGTGTCGCGGAACCTGCGCCTGGAATACAACATGCTGACCGAGGCGGCGGTGCTCGGCCTCGGCTACATCATCGGCCTGCGCTACTCGCTGATCATCGTCTGCGGCTCGTTCCTGAGCTGGTGGGTGCTGGTGCCCATGATCGGCATCCTGGGCAAGGGCGTGCACGTGGGCGACACCGTCTACCAGTTGGCGGCCCTGGACGGGCTGTCGACGACGCAGATCTTCCGCACGTTCGTGCGGCCGGTCGGCATCGGCGCCATCGCCATGTCGGGCATGATCGGCGTCTGGAAGAGCCGCAAGATCATCGTCGGCGCCATGAAGTTGGCCGCGTCGGCCGGCAAGCACAAGAATGTGGTGGCAGCCGAGCGCACGGCCCGCGACCTGGCGCCGGGTGTGGTCACGGCACTGACCATGGCGGTGCTGGGCGCCGTCTTCCTGTACTTCTGGTTCATCGTCAAGGTGACGTTCCTGCAGGCCGTCACGGGCCTGGCCATCGTCGGCTGCATCTCGTTCCTGTTCACGACCGTGGCGGCGCGCGCGATCGCCATCGTCGGCAGCAATCCCGTGTCGGGCATGACGCTGATGACGCTGATCATCAGCTCGGTCATCCTGCGCGCGGTGGGCCTGCGCGACGAGGCCGGCATGGTGGCGTCGCTGTTGATCGGCGGCGTGGTCTGCACGGCGCTCTCGATGAGCGGCGGTTTCGTGAGTGATCTCAAGATCGGCTACTGGCTGGGCACGACACCCGTGACGCAGCAGAAGTGGAAGTTCCTGGGCACGGTCGTGTCGGCCGTCTCGGTGACGGGCGTCATCCTGCTGCTGAACGAGGCCTACACGTTCACCGGCGGCCAGTTGTCGGCCCCGCAGGCCAATGCGATGGCCGCCGTGATCAAGCCGCTGATGACCGGTACGCCGGCGCCGTGGCTGCTGTACATGGCCGGCATCTTCATGGCCCTGATCCTGCAGTGGACCGGCCTGCCGGCCCTGGCCTTCGCCCTGGGCATGTACCTGCCGCTGGAAGTGAACACGCCGGTGCTGGCCGGTGGCCTGATCGCGTGGTTCGTGACGCGCAACGGCACCGACGAGCAGAAGAACAAGCGCAACGAGAAGGGTACGCTGATGGCCTCGGGCTTCGTGGCCGGCGGCGCGATCATGGGCGTCATCGCGGCGCTCATCAAGTTCGCGGGCCTGAAGGCATCCGGCGAAGGCGACTGGAGCGTGGCCGGCGCCCTGAACCTGGCCCATTGGGCAGAGGTGAGCCCGTTCTCGGCGACCGTGACCCTGATCGTGTTCTTCGGCCTCGCCTACTACCTGTACAAGGGTGCGCGCGGCGCCGCGAAGGACTAGTTTGACGGGAGTCCGGCTGCCGGCCGGCTCAGCGACGAAGCGGAAAGACCAAGCAAGACGACTGAATACCGGGGCCGCCGCCGTCCAGCGGCGGCCCCCTCTGATGGAGAGGCCCAATGAACTGCCCGTGTGGAGCCGCGGCCGAATACGCCGCCTGTTGTGAACCGATCATCAAGGGCGAGCGCGCGGCCGAGACGGCCGAGCAGCTCATGCGCGCGCGCTACACCGCCTACACCAAGGTGGAACTGGACTTCCTGCAGGAATCACTGCACCCGGACGCGCGCGGCGACAGCGACCCTGAGGGCGTGCGCGACTGGGCCGAAAACAGTGCCTGGCACGGCTTGAGCGTGCTGGCGACCGAGGCCGGCGGGGCGGGCGACGAGGCCGGCACCGTGGACTTCATCGCGTCGTACACCTACAACGGCGAGGACAAGCAGTACCGTGAAGTGGCCGAATTCGCGAAGGTCGACGGCCGCTGGTACTTTCGCGAGGGCCATGTGGCCGTCCGCAAGCCGATCGTGCGTGAGGAACCGAAGGTCGGGCGCAACGATGCCTGCCCCTGCGGCAGTGGCCGTAAATACAAGCGCTGCTGCGGCGGCGCCTGAGCGCCGTCGTCGCGCCGGCCTGCCGGCCGCGGTGACCTTCCTGGCCGGCCTGTGGGCGGTCGCCTCCCTGGCGACTGTCCCGGCCCGGGCCCAGTTGCCCGCGGCAGGCGACTCGACGATCGGACCGCCGTCGCCGGTTCCCGGGGCCGCGCCGGCGACCGACAGCGATTCGCGGTTCAGCCGAATCCTCCATCGCTACTTCAGCAACGAAGCGCCGACCGGCAGCGAGCTCGGTGGCCAGGCCGTCGCGCTTGCGGACCGCTACGCCCGGTTCGCAGGGCGGCCCATCGCCGTGGTCATCGTCAACCAGGTGGACAGGCTGCGGCCCGACGACGCCCCGCCCGGCGCACTGATGTCGTCGCTCGCACACACCCTGCGACCGTACACGCGCGAGCGCATACTCAGGCAGTACCTGCTCTTCCACCAGGGTGAATCGCTGGACCCGCTGAAACTGGCCGACTCGGAACGGCTGCTGCGCGGCATCGAATATGTGGCGGACGTGCGCATCCACGTCGTGCCGCTGACCGGCCAGGAGAACGAGGTGGCCGTGGTCGTGGAGATCCGCGACCGGCTGCCGGTGGGCGCGCGCATGAATGCGCGCGGCGTCGACCGCTTCGAGGCCGGGCTGTTCCACGCCAACGTCGGCGGCCTGGACGTGCGCGTGGCGGCGGACCTCCACTACCGGCAGGGCGTGACGCCCGAGACGGGCTGGGGCGGCGAACTGCGCAAGCGGAACATGGCCGGTTCCTTCATCGACGTCGATCTCGGTTACGAGGACTCGTGGCGCGGGCTGGAGCGACGCGCGGCGCTGACGCGCATCGAGGCCCACCCGGACATCCGGTGGGTGGGAGGCGTGGCCTGGGACGATCGCCAGGAGCGTGACGTCTCCCAGCCGCCCCTGCAGGTCGAACGGGCCGATGCGTGGCTCGGCCATGTCATTCGGCTGCGGGAGCGCTCGCCGATGGCCGGAAAGGCGCGCCCGGTGCTGGTGCCCGCCGTGGGCCTGGCCAGTGTGCACCACGACCTGAGGCCCGCAGTGAAGCCGGACAGCAACCTGGCCTGGCACGACAGCCGGCAGTTGCTGGCGGGCCTGACCTGGTCGCGCGAGCGCGATTTCCGCACCAGCTACCTGCACGGGCTGGGACAGACCGAGAACCTGCCCGGCGGGCAGGGCCTGAAGTTTTCGGCGTCGTACGTCGACGGCGAGTTCCTCGATCGCACGGGCCTGTTCATGCAGGGCTGGAGTCAGGCCGTGCGTGCCCGCGGCGACGTGCTCAACCTGGGCCTCGATGCGGGCGGCTACCTGCGCGACGGCCGTCTGGAAGACGGGGCCATGCGCGTCGCGGTCCGCTACGTCTCGCCGCTGCTCCGGTCGGGGCGCTGGCCGTCGCGCGTGCTGGCTGGGTTGTCGTGGTCGCGCGCGGTGCGGCCGTCCGGGGGTGCTCCGCTGTCCCTGGCCGACGGCCTTGGGCCGCGCGAGGTGGATTTGCCCTTCGTGGCGGGTGACCGCCGCCTTGGCCTGGACAGCGAGTGGCGCGTCTTCCCGCCCTGGGTCGCCTCGGGCTTCCGCTGCCAGCTGTTCGTGTTCGCCGACGCGGCGCTGATCGCCGATCATGGGCAGGATCTGTCCGGGCGGCCGCTGGTGGCCAGCGCCGGGCTGGGCCTGCGCATCGGCAACCCGGAACTGGTGCTGCCGGTCGTGCAGCTGCGTGTGGCCTTCCTGCGCGGCATGGATGATAATGCGGCCGGAATCGTGTTCGTGGCCGACAACTTCACGGCGCCGCAGACGCGCCTGCCGGGCTCCCGCCCGGGAGGGTTCGAATTCCGCTGACACCGCCTTGGACGGGAGACCGATGGAACAGGGTACTGCAGCGCCGGGCACGATGCGCCAGGTGTGGATCCGCCGCCGCGGCGAATCGTCGGTGATGGAGGTCCGCCAGGTGCCGTCGCCCGCGCCGGCGCGCGGCCAGGTGCGCCTGAAGGTCGCCTACGCGGGCGTGAACTTCGCCGACGTGATGATGCGGCGCGGCCTGTACCCGGACGCGCCGAAACTGCCGGCGGTCGCGGGCTACGAGGTGTCCGGCGTGATCGACGCCGTGGGCGAGGGCGTCGATGCGGCGCTGGTCGGGAACCCCGCCGTGGCCATGTGCAACTTCGGCGGCTACAGCGAACAGGTGTGTGTGCCGGCAGCGCTGGCCTGGACGCTGCCCGCGGGCGCGGACCTGCGCGCGGCCGCCGCGCTGACGGTCAACTACCTGACGGCCTGGCAGATGGTGCGCGTGATGGCGCCGGTGGCGCCGGGCGGCACGGTGCTGGTGCAGTCGGCCGCCGGCGGGGTGGGGCAGGCCGTGGTGCAGCTCTGTGTGCACGCCGGCGTGAACGTGATCGGCTCGGCCTCGCCGGCCAAGCACGACGAACTGCGCGCGCAGGGGCTGTCGTTCGTCTTCGACTCGCGCCGGTCCGACTACGCGAAGCTGGTGCGCGAGGCGACGGGTGGTCGCGGCGTCGAAGCCGCGCTGGAGCCGCGCAACGGGCGCTGGATCCTGGAGAGCTACAACTGCCTGGCCGCGACGGGGCACCTGGTGCTGTTCGGGTTCTCGAACGCGGCCGTGGGCCGGCGCTCGGGCACGCTGTCGGCGCTGCGCACGCTGGCGCAGGTGCCGTGGCTGGCCATCAACCCGATCCGCCTGATGAACGACAATCGTTCCATCGGCGGCGTGAACCTGGGCCGCATGTGGGACGAAGGCGCCCGCACGTCCGCCTGGATGCGGGCGCTGCTGGCGCTGCTGGCCGACGGCAGCGTGTCGCCGCGCATCGACGCCGTGTTCCCGTTCAGCGAGGCGGCGCGCGCGCACGAGCGGCTCGAGGGCCGCGTGAACTTCGGCAAGATCCTGCTCGAACCCGGTCGCTGAGCGCGGATCGGTGGAAGGCGCAAGGTCGTGAAGGTATCGGTCGCCATCATCACGAAGGACGCCGCCGGGCCGCTGGAGCGGTGCCTGGTTTCGCTGGCGTTCGCCGACGAAGTTGTGGTGCTGGACCAGGGCAGCACGGACGACACGGCCGCTGTCTGCGCCCGCCACGGGGCTGCGCTGCACCAGGGCGTGTGGGAAGGCTTCGGGCCGACCAAGCAGCGCGCCGTCGAGCTGTGCCGCAACCGCTGGGTGCTGAACATCGACACGGACGAAGAGGTGTCGCCGGAACTGGCGGCGGCCATCCTGTTGCTGCCGGAGCAGCCCGCTGTCGCCGCGTTTTCGGTCAACCGGCTGAGCCGCTTCCTGGGCGGCTGGATCCGTCACTGCGGCTGGCACCCCGACCGCGTGGTGCGCCTGTTCGACCGCGAGCGCGCGCGCTTCGACGACAAGCCCGTGCACGAGAGCGTCGTGCACCCGGGCGCGGCCGCGCGGCTGCCGGGCCTGCTGCGCCACCATCCCTACGAGACGATGGAGCAGTATATCGCCAAGCTGGACCGCTACACTTCCCTGGCTGCGGCCGAAATGTACGCGCGCGGGCGTCGCTGCGGGCCGGGCACGGCGGTCGTGCGCGCCGAGGCGGCGTTCTGGCGCATGTGGGTGCTGCAGGGCGGCTGGCGCGACGGCGGGCCCGGCCTGGTGTTGTGCCGCGCATCGTCGTTCTACGTGCTGGCGAAGTACGTGAAGCTCTGGCGGCTGGGGCAGTCGTGAAAGTCCTTGTCGTCCGCCCGGATCGCCTGGGTGATCTGGTCCTGTCGCTGCCGGTGTTCGCCGCCGGCAAGGCGGCGCGCCCGGACTGGGAGTTCCACGCGCTGGTGGCGCCCGTGTGCGCGCCCCTGGTGGAAAATGATCCCGACATTGCGGCCGTCTGGACCTGGAGTCCGGTGGGCCCGGCTTCCGCCGGGGCGGAACTGGTGGCCGCGCTGCGGGCCGAGCGCTTCGACGCGGCGGTGATGCTGCAGTTCCGCGCTCCGCTGGCGCGGCTGCTCAGGCGGGCCGGCATCGGTCGCCTGTACGGGCCGCTGTCGAAGCCGTCGAGCTGGCTGCTTCTCAACCGCGGCACGTGGCAGCGCCGCTCGCGCGGCGGGCGCCACGAGATGGACCTGAACCTCGAGCTGATGGCCGGCGTGCTGCGCACGCGTCGCGTCGAGTCGGGTCCGGCCCGGCTGCACCTGTCGCCGGCGCAGGAGCAGATCGGCCGCGAGTTCCGGCGCGAGCTGGCCGGCGATGCCGACCGCGTGGCGTTCGTGCACCCGGGCTCGGGCGGTTCGGCGCTCGATTGGGATCCCGGGCGGTTCGCCGCCGTGGCCGGGGCCCTGGCCGACCTGCCCGGCTGGCGGGTCTTCGTCACCGGGCAGGGCGCCGACGGCCCGGCCGTGCTGGCGATGCAGGCGGCGGGGCTGGATCCGCGCGTGGGGATCCTGCTGGACAGGTACTCGCTGCGGGAGTTCCTTGGCGTGCTGTCGGGAGGCGACGCGTTCGTCGGGCCATCGACCGGCCCTCTGCACCTGGCGTCGGCGCTGGGGCTGGGCACGGTGGGCATCTTCCCGCCGGCGCCGGCGATGCACCCGCGGCGCTGGGGTCCGCGGGGCCCCTGGAACCGCGTGCTGGTGCCCGAGGTAACGTGTCCGGGCCGGCATGCGTGCAAGCTCGCGAAGTGCCCGCTGTACAACTGCCTGGGCGAGGTGTCGGTGGCCGCTGTGCTGGGCGCGGTGCGCATGGTGTTGGCGGAACGGGAAACGTCGATGGCCGACCAGGGCCGCGAACGGGGAAGGACGGGGCGATGAATCGGTGGGTGTCGAACAGCCTGATGGCGTTGCTGGCGGTTCTCGTCGTGGCATCGTCGGTGACCATGGCGGCGGCGCAGGCCTCCGACCCCGGCGCGACGGCGCGCCAGTTGATGGAGCAGGCGCGCAAGGCCGGCGGTCGCGGCACGCTGCCGAACGCCTGGTGGGACCTGGAAAACCGCATCAGCCAGGCAGACCTGCAGGGCGCCGCCGCCGACTGGAACCCTGTCGAGCAGCAGGCGCAGCGGCTGGTGAACCAGGCCGAGTTCCTCAACCAGATGCGTCAGCAGAAGAGCGGCCTCGAGGCGTTGCTCGGCCGCTACGACCAGTCGCTGCTCGAGATCGGCGCGCTGTTCGGGATCGAGCCCGACCCCGTGTTGTCGGGCGCGCCCGCTGCGGCCGACCTGCTCGAGCGGCTGACGGCTGCGAGCCTGGAGAAACAGGTGGCGCACGATGCGCTGCTGGTGGAGAGCCGCCGACTGAAGGACACCGTGGGCGGCCACGCCGAGGCGCTCGAGGCCCAGGTGGCCGCGCAGCAGGCCGAGATCACCGTGCTGCGCAAGAAGCTCTGGGACACCGAGCTGCGCGCGGGCATGGCCGAGGCCGATCGTTCGGCCGCCGAGACCGTGCTGACCCGCAAGCAGGAGCGCGAGGAGGCCGTGGCCGCGGTGCGCAAAGCCTTCGGCAAGGACGAAGCCGAGGTCACCGTGACCGCCGATGGCGCCATCGTCCTGCGCGTGTTCGGGCTGTCGTTCGGCGTGGGCCGCACCGAACTGGGCAAGGGGCAGGACAAGCTGGTGGGGAAGATCGCCGATGCCATCGCCCGCTTCCCGGGCGCGCCGGTCACCGTCGAGGGCCACACCGACGATTCGGGCCGCCGCGAGAAGAACCTGGACCTGTCAGAAAAGCGCGCGGCCACCGTGGCGCGCCTGCTCGAGAAGAAACTCTCGCTGAACGACGGCAGCCTGGCGACGGCCGGCTACGGGCCGGACAAGCCGCTGGCCTCGAACGCGAAGGCCGCGGGCAAGGCGCGCAACCGGCGCATCGACGTCGTCATCGGCGCCCAGCCGTAGCTCCGCGCCCCACCCGCGCGTCCGGGTTGCGGAAGGTGACCGGCAGGCGCACCCAGAAGCCCAGCGGCTCGCACTCCGGGCCCGTCACCGGCTCGAAACGCCACTGGTCGACGGCTGCCAGCACGGCCTGCTCGAAGGGCAGGCCGCCCTCGGACCGCAGGATGTAGGACGCGGTCACCTTGCCGTCCACATCGACGAAGAACGCCGCTTCCACCGTCACGGCCGCCAGGCGCCGCGCATTCGCGTCGGCATCGACCGGGTACTGCGGCCGCACGATCTCCTTCAGCACGAAACACGGACTGATCTGCGCGGGGGCCGCCATCTCGACCTGGCCGGTGCTGCCGGTGGCGAGCGTGGTGGCGCCGGCCCCGCTGGCCGCGGCCTCGGGACCGGTCTCGGGGCCCTTCACGGGCGTCGGCACAGGCACGGGATTCGCGCCGACGGGCGGCTCAGCCGGCGCCTTTTTCGGCGCGCCGGCGGCCGGGCGCGGGCGGGGCGGGGCCGTGGGGCCGGACAGCGCCGGGCGCCCGTCGCGCGTGACCGCATCGTCACCCGAACGCACCGACAACTCGCCCAGCACCGTGACGGGCCCGCGCAGGCCGGGGCGGAACACGCGTTCGGGCAGGCGTCGCCGCGTGCCCTGCCGCTCTGCTTCGTCGATGTTTCCCCTGACGAGCCAGGCGCCCGTGACCAGCACACCCAGGGCGAGCGTGAGCACACAGCTGAACACGAGGCGTCGCGAGGCATCGCGGCGCAGCGGGTGGCTCTCACCGGTCACCGGCAACGACACGGCGTCGGCCAGGGGATTGTGTCCCCGGGACCTGTCCCGTCGCTGTCCTGGCATCCCGGTTGGGGTCATGCGGCTGGGTCTCCGTGCGGTCGTGGGTCGGAGCGGCCGGCAGTGGGGCCGGCGCCGGTCTCAAGATGCAAGATCAAGATGACGGACAACGGCGGGGCCGCGCAAGCCCCGCCGTCATTCGTGGTCGATTGGGCGTGTTGCCGGCCCGCGTCAGGCGGCCTTCCAGGCCGGTTCGGCGCCGCCCAGCTTCCGGTGCCGGAACTCGCCCCAGATGGCCGCGCCCAGCGCCCCGGCGAAGATGCTGTCGGGGTGCGTGGCGATGCGCGGGGGCGGCCCGGCGGGGGCCTTGAGCGCCGCAAACTCGTCCTCGAGCGACTTGACCAGGCCGACGTCGCCCGCGAGGCCGCCGCTCATGAAGATGACCGGGCCGTGTTCAAGCGAGCGCAGCAGGCGCGCGAAGCGGCCGGACATGCTCTCGTGGATGCCGCGCAGGATGTTCGACGTGCTGACGCCGCGCGAGACCATGTTGATGACGTCGGTCTCGGCCAGGACGGCGCAGATGCCGCTGCATTTTTCCGGCCGGTCGGCCTGCAGCGAGAGCGGCCCGATCTCGGCCTGCGACACGCCCAGGTACCGCGCGATGTTCTCCAGGAACTGCCCCGAGCCCGAGGCGCACTGGCTGGTCATCTTGTAGTTGAGGACCTTGCCGCGCGAGTCCATGGCGACCGCGCGTGCGTGCAGGGCGCCGGCGTCCAGCACGGCCGTGGCCGTCGGCTCCAGGAACAGGGCGCCGCGGGCGTGCGTGGTCATGCCGTAGAAGTGGCCGGTGGCGAAGGGGATGTCCTCGCCCTCGCCGGTGGTGGCCACGTAGTCGATGGCCGCGACGCCCGCAGCGGCCGTGGCCTGCGCCATCACCTCGTTCACGACGTCGACGATGTCCCGCCTGCGGATGCGCGAGCTCACCTGCGCCAGGACTTTCGGCGCGCCCCCGTTGAACGCCATGACGACGACCTTCACGGCCCCCGAGCCGACATCGATGCCGGCAGTGACGGTGTTCTGCATCAGTTGGCACTCCTGCGGGCGAAGATGGCTGCTCCCAGTGCTCCGGTATAGATGCTGTCGGGAGAGATGTTCAGGACCTTGTCGCCGTAGTTCTCGGTCACGAGCCCGCGCAGGGCCGAGACCGCGGCGGGGTTGTTGGCCACGCCGCCGGTGAACGTGAACTCGTCGTCGACGCCGCCCGAGCGGGCCAACAGGCTCATCGCCCGCAGCATGATCGCCCGGTGCAGGCCGGCCAGGATGTCCTCGCGCCGCTCTCCCAGCGACAGGCGCTCGCGCAGCTCGGCGCCCGCGAACACGGTGCAGGTCGAGTTGATCTTCACCGTGCGCGTGCTCTGCTGCGCCAGGGGGCCCAGCTCGTGCAGGCCCAGGTTCATCTCGTCGGCGATGTAGCCCAGGTAGCGGCCGCAGCCGGCCGCGCAGCGGTCGTTCATCTGGAAGCTGGTGACGATGCCGTCGCCGTCCACCTGGATGGCCTTCGTGTCCTGGCCGCCGATGTCCAGCACGGTGCGCGTGCCGCCGAACATCGTCGAGGCGCCCAGCCCGTGGCAGAGGATCTCCGAGCGGATCATCTCCTTGGGGAACGGCAGGCGCTGGCGTCCGTAGCCGGTGCCGACCTCGCCGCGCACGGCCAGTTCGGTCTCGACTGCGTGCTGCACGCCGGTGTGGACATCGGCCGGGTCGCCGATGCGCAGCAGCGCGGTGCCGATGTGGTCACTGAAGCCCAGGGCCAGGGGCTCGTTCTCGACCTGGATGATGCACTTGTCGTACAGGCCCAAAAGCATGTCGTAGGTGACGCCGTCGGGATCGGCCAGTTCGATCGCCAGGCGCGACCACGCCGAGCCCACCGCGTCGCGGAAGAAGTCGGAGCGGCGCGAAGGGTTGACCTCGGTGAAGCGGGCCAGTTCCTCGTCGCGGATGGTCGCCACGATGGCGTCGACGGCCTCGCGCGCCGGCTGCGCCAGCTTGCCGGGGATGTCGAAGGCGGCGGCGCCCAGGGTCAGTTCGTGCAGGCGCTTCAGCTGGGCCAGGGTCTGTTCCAGCCGGAAGGCGCGCAGCAGGTGCTCCAGCACGTCGTGGCCGGCGGCGGCCGTCACTTCGCGGCGCAGCAGGTTGAAGCGGGCGTTGATGAACGCCTCGCTGCGCGAGACCTGCGCCGCGCGCTCGTAGTTGGAGCGGCTGTTGGTGATGCCGCGGCCGAGGATGTCCCCGTTGTCGTCCAGCACGATCGACTTGGTGGTGGTCGAGCCCAGGTCGGTCCCGACAAAGCACGTGATACTCATGACGCGCGCGCCTCCCGCGAGCCGCCCGCGCGGCGCGCCTCGACCATCTGCAGGTAGCTCTCGAGCCGGTTCTTGATGTTGGCGGCCGAGAAGTAGCGGGGATCGACCAGGTCCGACTCGATGAAGCCGCCCGGCAGGCCGGTGCGCTTCTCGACCTCGCGCAGGATCATCAGCTGGCCGGCCGAGAACGAGTTGCACGACTTCACCGAGTTGATCAGGAAGCCGTCCGCCTTGTAGTCGCGCAGGTACTGGCACAGCATGTCGATGCGGTTCGGCAGGTTGTGGTTCGTGTAGCAGCCGGCGCAGTAGTCGCCCAGGGTGCCGAGCGGGTCGGCCGGGTTGTGCCGGAAGCCGAAGTCGTAGGTGCCGCCCACCTTCGAGTAGGTGGAGGCCACGACGACGGCGCCCTCGTCGGCGAACATCTGCCAGAACTCGCGGAAGTGCGTCCAGTTGGGCGGGCCCTCGACGACCAGGCGGTACTTCTGGTTGTCCAGCGGCCCGGCCGGCGCCACGGGCCCCAGCCCGGCGTCCAGCCGCTCCTGAACCTCGCGCCGCAGCGCCTGGTAGTAGGCGACGCCCTCGGCCGTGCCGCGGAACGCGCTGAAGATGGGGCCCACGTAGTAGACGGCGCCGAAGTAGGCGTCGATGGGAGAGGGTGTGTTCTTGGCCGATTCCAGCACCCAGACCAGGTCGTCCTCGGCCTGCACGCTCAACTGAAGGCGCTCGCGCAGGGCGTCCTCGTCGTACTTGCGGCCGGAGATCTTTTCCAGGGCCGGGATGACCAGCTCCCTGATCTGCTTGACCATGTACTCGCGGTGCTCGGGTTCGATGACGCCGTCGCCCTGGTAGGGCACGTGCAGGAACACGCACGGGCAGTCGTACTGCTCGCGCAGCAGCTCGAACCACTTCATGAACGTGTAGCAGCCGGTGTAGGACAGCAGCAGCAGGTCGGGCTTGGGCAGCTTCGTGCCGGTGGGCCCGATGTTGCCGGCCAGCGCCATGCCGATGTCGCACTTCACGTAGGTGCAGACGTCCTCGCTGTGGCCGTGCTTCTCGGCCTCGGCGATGTAGTCGCGACTCTTGCCGCGCATTCCCGACTGCAGGGCGTTGATCTCCGGCAGCAGCGGCAGGCAGCCGAACGAGCGGATGAGCTCGGTCAGGTTGCCCGGCACGAACGTATAGACCACGGGTTCGCCCGTCTGGGGCGCACGCTCGAGCCGTTCGTAGTGCTCGGCGATCATTTCCTTCTGGATGACCATCGACTGGTCCTTCAGGGCATCGGCACGGGCTTCTGACATCACGCGTCCCCCCAGAGCTTGATCGAATCGCTGAACGTGCCGGCCTGCTCGCGGAACTGCTGGAACTGGCCGCTATTCTCGGCGAACTTGAAGGCGATGCAGGGGATGCCGGCCTTCTCGGCGCCGTCGCGCAGCATCGGCCGGTCCAGCAGGGCCGGGTCGCAGAAGCTGGCCGCGGCGAAGATGATGCCGTCGGCCCGGGCCGCCGCCACGCGGTTCTTCATCAGGTTGCGCTTGCCTTCGGGGTCGGGCTCGTAGAGCACCGAGGTCTTCACGGCGCCCTTGACCAGCGCCTCGGCCAGCGCGGTCGTGGGGTCGGCCTCCAGCGAGACATCGCCCGTCAGGAAGCGGTTCCCGGCCAGGAAGTCGTCGTCGACGATGTAGCAGCCGGCGCGCTCGATCGTCTTGATCAGCCCCAGGGGCGGCTGCTCGCAGAACGAGCCGGTGATGATGACGCGGGTGCGGTCGCGCACGCGCTGGTCGTCGGACTGGGCGGCCGTGAGGTACTCGCGGGCCTTCTCGAGGAAGACCTCGGGCCCGACCAGCTCGCCGGCGCGCATCAGCAGGTAGAGTTCCTCGGTCGGCACCTGCCAGGGTTTCTCGCTGCGCAGCGCGTACAGCTGGCGGATGATCGCGCGCACCTCGTTGTAGAGCGCGATGGATGCCCGCAGGCGCGCATCGGTCACCTCGACGCCGGCCACGCGGCCGAGTTCGCGACGCACCACTTCCAGCTCGCGCCGCCAGAACTCGGTGCCGAGCGCCGGGTCGGCCACCTGCGGCAGGTCGAGGTAGCGCACGTACATGTCGGGGAACAGGATCTGCCACATGCCCGACAGGTTGCGGATGACGTCGCACGTGGAGGGGAACAGCACGGCCGAGAGCATGTCCAGGCGGCCCGACTGCGCGAACTCGACGATCGAGCGCGGCAGGTGGCAGATGTAGCTCTGGTAGAACGCGTCGCCGCGGATGATCTCGATGTTGCCCGAGCCGTGGATGCCCACCGGCAGCATCCCCGCGGCATGGATCACCTCGCGCGGCGCGTAGACCGGCAGGTACCCGCAGGCTTTGCGGCCGGGGTGGTCGGCCAGCCATTGGCGGACGGTGGTGAACTCGAGGTCTTCGTAGATCCCGCTGGCCCACTCGATGATGGCGGTGCGGCTCATGCTGCCTCCGGCGTCTCTGTCGCTAAAAGATTGTTTTACAATCGCTTAGCAAATTAGAACGAACGTTCGAAATAAATTTTAGGCGAATGGTGGGGGCTTGTCAACCGTGTTTGTCGCCGGTGGAAAAAGGGGGGTGCGGACCGGGGCGGGGCACTTGCGCCGGCGCAAGTGCCCGAGCGGGCCGGGTGTCTACCAGCTCCAGTCGCCCTCGACATCCAGGTTCGTGCGGAACCGGACGGCCGCCTCGCCGAACTCGCGCACCGTGTCCCCGTCGTAGAGGAAGGTGGCGTGCTCGTCGCTGACGCGGCTGAAGCGAAGCAGGCAGGGTTTCTCGTCGGGGTGGTCGATGGAGCGCACCACCAGTTCCGCGAAGCCCGGGTAGAGCGGCGACGTGAGCGATTTCGTGCACACCGGGCAGTGGAACTCGACCGCCTCGCCCGGCGCGATGGCCGAGCAGAAGCCCTTGTCGGCGATCACCTGGTAGTCGCCCAGCTGCGAGCTCATCAACACGATGCCCCGGTCGTCCCCGTGCTGGGCCACGAGCACCACCCGCACGTTCGGGTTCAGCAGGGCATGGCACTTGGGGCAGTGGTAGCGGTACGGCATCACGCGGCCTTTCGTCAGGAGCCCAGGGATTCGATGACCAGCGTGTTGCCCTGGCCGCCGCCGATGCACATGGTGACGAGGCCGTAGCGCTGCTTCTTGCGGCGCAGCGCGTAGGCGCAGGTCAGGGTCAGGATGGCGCCCGTGGCGCCGAGCGGGTGGCCCAGCGCGATGGCGTTGCCCTGCGGGTTCACCTTCGCCGGGTCGATACCCAGGGCCTCGAAGTCCCTGATGCAGGCGAGGGCCTGCGGCGCGAAGGCTTCGTTCAATTCGACGTGATCGATGTCGCTGCCCTTCAGGCCGCAGCGGGCCAGCGCCTGGCGCGTGGCCGGCACCGGGCCCCAGCCCATGATGCGCGGGTCGCAGGCGGCCGTGCCGAAGCCGACGATGCGGGCCAGCGGCTTGCAGCCGTGCTTGCGCGCGTCGGATTCGCGACCGATGACCATCGCCGCACCGCCGTCGACCACCGCGCTGGCGTTGCCGGCGGTGATGATGCCGCCCGCCTCGAAGGCCGCGCGCAGGCGGGCCATCTTCGCCAGCGAGACATCGTCCATCACGTGCGTGTCGTGGTGCACCACCTGGTCGGGCTCGCCGCCCTGGCCGGGCAGCGTCACCGGGGCGATCTCCTCCGCGAACCAGCCCGCGTCGCGCGCCGCCTTCGCGTTGACGTGCGAGCGATGCGCAAAGGCGTCGGCCTGTTCGCGCGTGATCCCGTAGCGGCGGGCCAGTTCCTCGGCCGTGTTGGCCATCGCCATGCTCGCGCCCGGGTCGTACAGGCCCAGCAGCAGGGTGTCGCCCAGCATCGTGCCCTTGGGCAACTGCTTCGGGTCGACCGGGCCGTATTTCTGGGTGCTCTGGCCCACCTTGCGGCCGCGCAGGTTGTAGACGTTGAACGGGTACTGCATCGACTCGGCGCCGCCCACGACGACGAAGGGGCGATCGGTGTCGTGGCGCACGCCCGACAGGATGTGCTCCATGCCGACGGCCACCGACTCGACGCCGCTGCCGCAGATGCGGGCCACCGTCAGGGCCGGCACGTCGTCGCCCAGCCCGCCGCGCCAGGCCATGCCCTGCGCGCCGTAGATGCTGTCGCGGTGGCTGTGCGAGGCCATGCCCATCACGACGTGGCCGACGAGGTTCTTATCGACCTTCGTGGCGCCGAGCGTGGCCTTGATGGCCAGGCCGCCGAGCGCCGTGGTCGAGAAGCGCGAGAACAAGCCCGGCAGCTTGTTGTCGATCAGGATGTCCGCGCGCGGGGTGCGCCGGCCGCCGTCGAGGATGACGATCGCGTTTTCGCTGGTCATTGAATCTCCCGGTCCCTTCGTGCCTGAAGGCCTATTCGTGCATGAACACGGCCGGCACCCGCGGCCCGTTCTGGATGAAGTTGCCCATGCCGATGTCGTAGTCGACGGTGCGCTTGCACGCGGCGAAGCCGTCCGCCTCGATGGCCAGCCCCTGGTCGAGGTCGCAGGCCAGCCCGGCGCGGATGACGTCGGTCAGGATGCGGTCGACCGCCAGCGAGCGGTGGCCGATGTCCACGCGCGGCAGCACGGCCGGTACGGCCAGGGGCGCGGTGTCGAGGCGCTTGATGGGCGCCTGGCCGGACAGGTGACCCTGCAGCAGGGCGCGGGCGGCGGCCACGGGGTCGGCCGCGGGTTCGCCTGAGGCCCAGCCCCAGGCGCAGGCGTCGGCGGCATTGATGGTGCGCGCGGTGCGCAGCATGTCGCAGGCTTTTTCCAGGCCGACCAGCCGCGGCAGGCGCTGCGTGCCGCCGTAGCCGGGGATGATGCCCAGGTTCACCTCAGGCTGGCCCAGCATCAGCCCGCGGCCGACGACGCGCGCGTGGCAGGACATCGAGATCTCGGCCCCGCCGCCCAGCACCGGCCCGTCGACGGCCGCGACCACCGGCTTGGCGAAATTCTCGATGCGCCGCAGCACGGCGTGGCCGCGGCGGCACTTGTCGGCGGCCAGTTCGGGCGTGGGCAGTGCGGCCAGTTCGTTGATGTCGGCGCCGGCCAGCGTGCCGCGGTAGCCGGTCAGGACGATGCCCTTCACGGCGGCGTCTTTCTCGAGCTCGTCGAACGTGGCGCTCAGCTCCTGCATGGTGCGCTCGTTCAGCGCGTTGAGCACCTCGGGGCGGCGGATGGTGACCACGGCGATGCCGTCGGCCTGCGCGACGCCGACATGGCGCCGGAAGGCGGGCAGCGCGCGGTCACGGATGCTGCGCGGCACCGTGAAGCCCGGGTTCGCGGCGGCGTAGGCGGTGCACAGTTCGTGCACGCGCTCGGCGCCCAGCTGCTCGGCCAGGTCGAGCAGGCCCTGGGAGAAGCCCAGTGCGTTGCGCGTCAGCCAATTCAGTTCGCCCGGTTCGCAGATGCCGCCATCGACCACGAAGTACGTGCGGGCCAGCAGCACGGCCAGGATGCGGTCCAGCACGATCGCGCCGGTCTTCGCGTCATAGGTGGAATCGCCCGGGTTCGCCTGGTCCAACCACGGCGTGTTCGCCTGCGTGGAGAACACCGCCGGGGGCGCGAACCACGCCGTGCCGGTGGGCGCTTCCTGCATCAGCTTGCAGCATTTCACGTTCAGCAGGTTGCCGCGTGTCAGGTCCATCACGTTGAAGGGGCCGCCGCCGCCGATGGCTTCATCGACGATGCGGTCGACCTGCCAGGGCGTGGCCACGCCTTCGACGAACAGGCGGGCGGCCTCCGCGCAGTAGTTGCAGAAGATGTCGTCGGCCGCGAAGCAGGCCACGTCGGCGGTGACGACGGGCACCTTGCCGAGCGCCTGCAGCGTCGCGAGCATGCGCTCGCCCAGCTTGGCGTCGCCCGACAGCACGACCTCGATGGGCATCGCGCGCCAGGCGGGGAAGAACGGGTGGTTGACGAAGCAGCGATCGGGCTTCTTCGCGCCCTCGGCGATCTGCGCGCGCGGCAGGCCGCTGGTGGCGAAGCCGACCAGGCAGTCGTCGCCCACGACCTGCTCGAGCTGCGCGAGGATGACCTTCTTGATCGCAAGATCTTCGGTCGCCGCCTCCAGCACGTAGTCGCAGCCGGCCAGGTCCTTCATCGACAGCGTGGGCACGAGCTGCGCGGTCATCGCCTCGGCGGCCTGGGCGGTGAGCTTGCCGCGTGCCACGCCCTTGCCGAGGTAGCCCTTGATGCGGGCCACGCCGGCGTCGAGCGCCTCCTGGCGGATGTCATGCAGGTAGACGCGGCTGGCCGGATCGCTGGCCAGCGCGGACACGAAGCCGTAGGCGAGGTCCGGTCCGATGGAACCCGAACCGATGACGCCGACGATCATGGATCTTCCTCCGGGAGTGGGCGGCTGCAAGTAATCGAACAACCAAGATTTCGAACAGCCAAGATTTCGAACGACTGTTCTAACCTCAGGCTGTATTGTCACTGATGGGGGGAGGGGATTCAACCCCCAAGCGCACGGAAGGGTCCGGCGGGGCGGGATCCGGCCCCCTTGACGCCGCCGGACAAATGAAGTCTTCTCAGTGGGCTATCCGCAACCGTCGTCCCGGGAGCGTGTCGTGAGCGATAAGTCCTCTAAAATCAAGGCATTACAGGCCACGGGCCTGATGCGGGAACTGATGGGTGGGCACTTCCGCGAGCTGGACGAGGCCGCCCGGACCCGCGACCGGAAGATTGCCTGGTGCACCAGCGTGGGCCCGGCCGAGCTGCTGCGGTCGTTCGGATTCCTGGTCTACTTCCCGGAGAACCACGGGGCGGTGCTGGGCTCGTCCCGCGCCGCGGCCGACCTGATCCCCCTGGCCAACGCCCGCGGGTACTCGCCGGACATCTGCTCGTACCTGACCAGCGACATCGGCTCGTACCTGGCCGGCCGCACGCCCCTGCAGAAGGCGTTCGGGATGGAAGGCGTGCCCCGGCCCGACATCCTGGTCTACAACACCAACCAGTGCCGCGACGTGCAGGACTGGTTCGCGTTCTACCAGCGCGAGTGGGGCGTGCCCATGGTGGGCATCGACACGCAGCGCAGCCTGGGCGACCTGACGAGCGACCACATGGACGGCCTGGTGGCGCAGCACCGCGCGCTGATCCCGGTGCTTGAGCAGGTGTCGGGTCGCAAGTTCGACCTCGACCGGCTGAAGGAAGTCGTCGCCTCGTCGTACCGCTGCACGCAGCTGTGGAAGCGCGTGCTGCAGCTGGCCGCGCACCGGCCCAGCCCGCTGACGTTCTTCGACGCCACCATCCAGATGGGCCCGGCCGTCGTGCTGCGCGGCACGCCCGAGGCCGAGCAGTACTACCCGGTGCTCATCGCCGAGCTGGAGGCGCGCATCAACGCGGGCGAGGCGGCCGTCGCCGGCGAGAAGCACCGCTTCTACTGGGAAGGCATGCCGGTCTGGGGCAAGCTGCGCGACCACGCCGAGCAATTCGCGGGCATGGGCGTGTGCGTGGTGGCCTCGACGTACTGCAACAGCTGGATCTTTGAGCCGCTGGGCGCCAGCGACCCCTTCGAGGGCATGGCGCGCTCGTACACCGAGCTGTTCATCGTGCGCAGCGAGGCATACAAGGAAGCCTACCTGAAGCGGATGATCGACCTGTATGCCATCGACGGCGTCATCTACCATGACGCCAAGACCTGCCCCAACAACTCGAACTGCCGGTACGGGCTGCCCAAGCGGCTGAGCGACAGCACGGGCGTGCCCTACGTGACCATCAACGGCGACCTGAACGACCTGCGCCTGTACTCCGAGGAGCAGACGCGCACCCAGTTCGAGGCGTTGGTCGAGCAGCTGCCGGGAAGAAGGTAGCGCGATGGGCGCGGTTTACTGCGGCGTCGACATCGGCGCGTCTTCCACGAAGCTGGTGCTGGTGGGCGCGGACGGGCGCGTGATGGCGCGCGCCATGGAGCCCTCGGGCGTCGACTACGCGGCGACGGCGCGGCGCTGCCTGGAAACGGCCCGCCAGGCGGCCGCCGGCGCGGCCGAGCCCACGGCCACCGTGGCGACCGGGTACGGCCGCGACAACGTCGACTTCGCGCAGGAAACGCGCACCGAGATCCACTGCCACGGCCTCGGTTGCTGGCACGACCTGAGGCAGGCGATGTCGATCGTCGATATCGGCGGGCAGGACAACAAGGTCATCCACCTGGACGAGAACGGCCGCCGGCGTGAGTTTCGCATGAACCGCAAGTGCGCCGCCGGCACGGGTGCCTTCCTCGAGGAGGTCGCGCTGCGCCTGGCCCTGCAGGTGGGCGACCTCAATGCCCTGGCGACCATGGCCACCGAGTCGGTGTCTCTGGGCAGTTTCTGCACCGTGTTCGCGAAGACGGAAATCCTGGCGCACCTGCGCCGGGGCTCTCCGGTGCAGGGCATCGTGCGCGGGGCGTTCGAGTCGGTCGTGGCGCGCATCGTCGAGATGGACCCGCTCGAGGGCACGGTGGTGGCCACCGGCGGCGTGGTGGCGCACAACCCGATGATCGTGGAGATCCTTGCGGCGAAGCTGGGGCGGCCGGTGGTGATGCCGACGGCGCCGCAGTTCACCGGAGCGCTGGGCGCGGCACTGACCGCCGCGGGCCTTCATGAACAGACCAGGCCGGAGCCGGCGTAGGCCGGCGGAAGGGGACGGAGCATGCTGGACGGATTGTTCCGGCCGCGCGCGGTCGCGGTGATCGGGGCCTCGGAGAACCCGTATTCGATCGGCCACATCGTGGTGCGCAACCTGGTGCGCTACGGGTTCAAGGGGCCGGTGTTTCCGGTCAACCCCAAGGGCGGCTGCATCCGCAGCATGCAGGCCTACCGGTCGATCCTCGATGTCCCGTGCGACACCATCGACCTGGTCAACATCTCCATCAGGAACACGCTGGTGCCCGCCGTGCTGGACGAGTGCGGCCAGAAGGGCGTCAAGTTCGCCATCGTGCACTCGGCCGGCTTCAAGGAAGTGGGGCCCGAGGGCGAGGCGCTGCAGGCGAAGATGGTCGAGGCCGCGCACCGCAACGGCATCCGCATCTTCGGGCCCAACAGCCAGGGCATCCAGAACGCCGACCCCGAGGTGTCGGTGTACGCGAACTTCACGTTCGTGCCGCAGGCGCCGGGCAACATCTCGATCATCGCGCAGGGCGGCGGCATGGGCGAGATGCTGAAGCTGCACCTGCACAACGTCGGCATCGGGCACCGTATGTACTGCTCGTACGGCAACGAGTGCGACCTGACGATGCCCGAGATCCTGGCCTACTACGGGCAGGACCCCGGCACGCGCGTCATCATGATGCAGACCGAGAGCTTCAAGGACCCACGCGCCTTCCTGGAGGCGGCCGCCGCCATCACCCCGCACAAGCCCATCCTGGCGATCAAGGCCGGCCGCACGGCCGAGGGGTCGAAGGCCGTGTCCTCGCACACCGGCGCGCTGGTCGACCAGGCGGCGATGGCCGAGGCGATGTACCGCAAGGCGGGCGTCGTCGCCTTCAGCGACACGCACCAGATGATCAAGGCGGCGATCGCGCTGTCCACGCAGCAGGCGCCGCCGGGCAACCGGCTGGGGCTGGTCACCAACACGGGCGGGCCGGGGATCCAGGCCGTCGACGAAGCGATCGCCAATGGGCTGGTGCTGGCGAAGTGGTCCGAGGCCGGCAAGGCGCGCCTGAAGGCGACGCAATTGGCCGAAGCCAGCCTGGGCAACCCGGTGGACGTGGTGGCGACCGGCAACCAGGACCACTACTACGAGGCGATCAGCACGCTGCTGGCCGAACCCGAGACCGACATGGTGATGGTGTTCTTCGTCACCGCGCCGTTCACCGACACCGGGGCCATCGCCGCGCGCATCAAGGAGGCGGCGGGCGAATCGACCAAGCCCCTCGTGGTGGTCGTGGAGACGTACAGCGAGTTCTACGGGCTGATCGAGAAGCTGCGCGCGGCCGACCTGCCGGTGTACGAGTTCCCCGAGGACGGCGTGCGCGCGCTGGCGGCGTGCGCGCGCTACGGCGCGCTGCGCGACCGGTCGCGCGAGGCGCCGCCCGAGCTGAAGGTGAAGCAGGCCGTGGCCGAGGGCGTCATCGCGCGCTACCGCGGCAAGTCCATCTACCTGACGCAGGAGGACGCATTCACGGTACTCAGCGCCTACGGCGTGCCGGTGCCCCGGATGGCGGCGTTCAGCTCGGCGCGCGGCCTGACCGGGGCGGCCGAGGTGGTCGGCTACCCGTGCGTGCTGAAGATCGACAGCCCCCAGGTGGTCCACAAGTCGGACCAGGGCGGCGTCGTGCTGGGCATCACCGACCTGGCACAGCTGCAGGCGGCGTACGCGCAGATGGGCGAGAAGTTCGGCCGCGACGGCCTGCACTGCCTGCTGATGGAACAGAAGCCGCGGGGCACCGAACTGCTGATCGGTGCGACCGCATCGGCGGGGCTGGGCACGCTGGTGGCGTTCGGGCTGGGCGGCGTGTTCGTCGAGGTGCTGAAGGACGTCGTCTCGGCCGTGGCGCCGCTGAACCGTCCCGAGGCGGCCGAGCTGGTGCGGCTCATCAAGGGCTTCCCCGTGCTGGCCGGCACGCGCGGCCAGCCGGGCGTCGACCTGCCGGCGGTCGAGGACCTGCTCGTGCGCGTCGCACGCCTGGTGGCCGACTTTCCCGAGATCGTCGAGATGGACCTCAACCCGGTGTTCGCCTATGCCGCCCTGCCGCCGGCCGCGGTCGACGTGCGGATGAAGGTGCGGTAGCGCGTGGCGGGGGTGCCGTCCGCGCACCTGGGAGCGCTGGCCGTCGTCGCGGCTTACCTCGTGCTGCTGTTCGTCGCCACCTGGTGGTCGCAGAAGCTGAGCGAGCGCGGCGTCGGCGGCGCCGCCGGCTACCTGCTGGCCGGGCGCGGCATGACGACGCCGGTCGTGGCCGCGCTGCTGGCCGGGCTGGCGGTGGGCGGCGCCTCGACCATCGGCGTCGCCGAGCAGGCCTACACGCGCGGCCTGGGCGCCGGCTGGTACAACGCGGCCTGGGCCGTGGGCGCCGCCGTGCTGGGTCTGTACGCGGCGCCGCGCTACCGGCGCTGGGAGATCACCACGCTGCCGGAGCTCTTCGAGCGCCACTACGGCGTCGGCGGCCGCGTGCTGGGGGTCTTCGGCCAGCTCGTCATCCAGCTGGTCGTCACCTCGCTGCAGTACGTGGCGGGCGGCGCGATCCTCACCGCGCTGCTTCCCGATGTCTTCACCCTGCAATCGGGCATGGCCGTCACGGCCGTCGTCTTCGTTGCGATCACGCTGATCGGTGGGTTCTGGGCCGCCGGCATCACGAACATCGTCAACGTCATCGTCATCTACGTGGGCATCCTGCTGGGCGTCGGGCTGACCGTGGGCCGCGTCGGCGGCCTGGGCGCGCTGGCGCACGCGCTGCCGGCCGGGCACCCGGGGTTCTCGCTGGGCGGGGTCGGCGGCGGCATCGTGCTGGCCTGGTTCATCGTGATGGTGACGATGACGCACTCGACGCAGTCGGTCATCCAGGTGGGATTCGCGGCGCGCGACGCCCGCACTGCGGGGCGCGGCTACCTGTGGGGCGCGCTGCTGATCGCCCCGGTCGGCTTCCTGAGCGCGATCCTTGGCTTGGCCGCTGCGGCGCTGCACCCGGGCATCGTGCCGGCGCAGGCGCTGCCGCGCATCGTGCTGGAGCTGAACCCGTTGGCGGCGGGCCTCGTGCTGGCGGGGTTGTGGGCGGCGGACGTCAGTACGGCATCGGCCATGCTGCTGGGCAGCGCGACGCTGGTCAGCAACGACCTCGTGAAGCGGTTCATCGCGCCGGGATTGGCGCCGGAGCGCGAGAAGGCGCTGTGCCGGTGGGTCGTGGTGGGGCTGAGCGCGCTTACCTTCGGGCTGGCGCTGACGGTGCGCGGCATCCTGTCGCTGCTGACCGGAACGCTGGCGCTCAGCAGCGCGTATACACTGGTCGTGCTGATGACGATGATGCGCCCCGGTTGGTGCCGGCGGTCGTCGGCGACCTGGACGCTGGCGGCGACGATGGTCGTGCTGGCGGTGTGGATGATCGGGCCGAAGGCGTGGCACCTGGGGCTGCCGCATCCGGTGTATGCGACGTGGGCGGCGAGTATCGTGGCGTTCGGCGTGGTGGCGATGGCGGACCGACGGGCCGTGACTGGGGTCGTGCCGGGGGTCGTGCCGGGGGTCGTGCCGGGCGCTGATTAGTCGTATGATCACGTCCGTTGCCGGAAGCATCTGACAGCCGGAAGGTCACCCCAGCGGACGGGACGACATGGATCAGCGATTGTTCTCCAACCCCTGGATTGCCCGGCGGCGACGGCCCGGGGCGCGCCGGGCCCGCGCTGCCTGGGGCATCGCCGTCGCCCTCCTGCCGATGCTGGCCGGTGTCGCGGCCGCGGCTCCCGCTGCCGGCCCCGACCGTTCCTTCGAGTATCCCCTGCGCCTGGCGATCCCTGCCGGCAGCGAAATCTGGCTCTGCGACTACGGCCGCGTGCTCACCGGCAGCGTGACTGTGACCTGGGACGGCGCCGCCCTGCTGGTGGACGGCCGGCATGTCTGCCCGGCGCAGGAGCCCGAACCGGGTGCGCAGGAAACGCCTGAATTCAACTCCTTCGTGACCTGGTGCGCGGGCGAGCACGAACGCGTGCAGAGCGGCGAGCTTTCGCAGGCGACCTGGCTGGAACAGGTGCGGGAGCGCATGCTGTCCGGGACCTATGACGGCGTTTTCGCTTTCGACAAGGGCATCGAGGTGGGCGACGGCAGCATGGTCGTCTACCTGCGCGTCGCTGACGGCGTCGCCAGGCCCTACGTGATCCTGCTCGACCGCGACCGGTACCTCCGGCCGTCGGCGGGCCTCTCCGCCCGGGACGAGGCCGACGCGTTCGTCGGGGACGTGCTCGATTACCTGGGCCGGGAACCGGACGCGCCCCACCTCATCGTCGTGCGCGGCTGCGGGATCGACGTCGAGGCCCTGGGCATGAGGGCCGAGATGATGATCAGCCAGCTGGCCGAGGCGAAGCGCAGCGGCGAGGCGACAACGCGCGGGCTGGTGCCGGAGAACATCCTGTCGGCGATGGTGCGCGGCGGGCGCCGCTAGCGCCCTGCGTCAAGCGGTCAGTTCCGAGACAACGATCTGCGGCAGCAGCTTCTCAACATCCTGCCGATGGCAAAGCTCGGTTCCCGGCGTCATCGCCGTACCGGCGCCGGCGGCCGCGGCCCAGCGCAGGCACTCGCCGGGCTCGAGCCCGCGCGAGCGCGCCAGGATGAAGCCCGCCACCACCGAATCGCCGGCGCCGACCGTGCTCTGAGCCTCGATTTGCGGTCCCACGGCCTTGAGCACCCGCGCGGGCGAGCACAGCAGCAGCCCCTGGCGCCCGCGCGAGACGAGGACCTCGCCGATGCCCTGGGCCAGCAGCTCCCGCGCGGCGGCCACGATCTCGGCCTCGCTCTCGAGGGGGCGCCCGGCCAGGCGGACGAGTTCGTGGATGTTCGGCTTGATGCAGCAGGGCGCGTGGGTGACGGCCGCGCGCAGGGCGTCGCCGTCGGCATCGACGACCGTGACGGCGCCGCGGGCGCGCGCCGCCAGGATGACCTGGCCGTAGAACTCGACGTTGACCCCGCGCGGCAGGCTGCCGCTCATGACGAGGTATTCCGGTTCGCGGAGGCCGCGGAGCTTCTCGTAAAGGGCGCCGATCTCGGCGGCGGTGACCTGCGGGCCGCTCGCGGAGATGGCGAAGTGCCGCCCGGACGACGCTTCGCGCAGCAGGATGTTGGTGCGCGTCTCGCCGCCGATCGGCGTGAAGTCGGACAGCACGCCTGCGTTGAGCAGCAGGCCCTCGAGGTGGAGGCCGTCGTACCCGCCCACCAGGCCCAGCGCGACGCTGCTCCCGCCGAGCTCCTTGATCACCCGCGAGACGTCGATGCCCTTGCCGGCGGCGTAGAAAGTCTCTTCGGTCACGCGCGCCGTGTCGTCGGGCGTCAGCTCGGCGACGGTGAGCGCCCGGTCGAGGGCGGGGTTCATCGTCAGCGTGTAGATCATCGGGTCTCCGGAGGGTACGGGTCCAGGCGGCAACGGCGAACAAGGGTACAATCAACACCGGGAACGTTTTTGCCGCCGCATCCTGCCTACGGCACCAGCACCGCCCTTTTCCCCAGCTTCCCGTGATGCGCCGCCGTCAGCACCTCGTTGATATCGCCCAGCGCGTGCTTCTCCACGAACGGCGACACCTTCAGCCGACCGTCACCGATCCACTCCAGCACCTCCGGATAGAGTGCCGGATCACAGCCCCAGTTGCCGCGCGCGGTGGCGTCGAAGGCCATCAGGTTGCTCAGGCGCAGTTCCAGCTTGGCCATCGTGAAGCCGACGACCGACAGGTGGGCGCCGTGGTTCAGCAGCGCGAACGCGGTCTCCTGGCCCGGCTTGGTGACCGACGTCTCGAAGATGCGCCAGCACGTGCGCGGGGCGCCCAGGCGCTTGGCTTCCTCGTTCACCCGGCCGCGTACGGCCTTGAGGTCCAGCCCGCCGACGTTCACCGTGCCGTCGGCGCCGTGGGCCGCCGCGGTCGCGAGCTTGGCGTCGTCGATGTCCAGCGCGATCACTTTGGCCCCGACCGCCGCAGCGACCTGCACGCCGTGCACGCCGATGCCGCCCGCGCCGATGAACACGGCCAGGTCGCCGGCCTGCAGGCCCGAGCTGCGCACGGCCTGGAACGGGGTCGTCACCGCGTCGGCCACCACTGACAGTTCCCACAACTCGTGCTTCGCCAGCACAGCGGCGGGCACCGGGCACAGCCAGCGCGCCGGCACCGTGACGTGCGAGGCGAAGCCGCCGTGCCGGTCGTTGCCGGGCATGACCTGCGCCTGGCAGATGCGGCGGTGGCCGGCCTGGCAGAGGGCGCACGTGCCGCAGGGCATGACCGCGGGGACGACGACGGCCTTGCCGACGAGCGCCGGGTCGACGCCCTCGCCGACGGCGGTCACATGCCCGCTGATCTCGTGGCCGAGGGCCAGGGGCAGCGCGGCGCGCGTGGGGACACCCTGGTGCAGGAACGAGATGTCGGTGTGGCAGACGCCGCAGCCGGCCACCTGCACGACGGCCTCGCCGGCCGGGGGCGCGGCCAGCGGCTCCTCGACCCGGGCGCAGGGCTCGCCCTGCGCCGTCATCACCCAGCGGACCACCGTCGTTGCGCTCATCGTTCAACTCCTTGGATGCGGACAAACAGGCGTCGGTCGTCGAAGACCCACAGGGCGGCGCCGAGGGCGCCGGCCAGGATCGGTTGCGGCACGGCCGCGATCTGCACGTTCAGGCGCTGGGCGATCGCGATCAATACGCCCGGGAAGTACTCGGCCACGCCGCCGGTCACGCGCACGGTGCCCTCGAAGCGGCCGATCTCGACCACGCGCTCGGCGATCGACTGGATGCAGCCGAGAGCGACTTCCTCGCGTGGGGTGCCGTCGCGCAGCCGTTCGAGGATGTCCTGGCCCGAGAACGTGGAGCAGTAGCTGCCGATGTCGGCGGCCTCTTCGGCGCCTGCGGCCATCTCCTGCAGGCGGCTCGGGTGCACGTCCAGGTGGCGGGCCGCGAAGATCAGGAAGCTGCCGATGCCTGCGGCGCAGCGTCGAAGGGTGTGGATGGCCTGCGGGCGGCCCTCGGCGCTCACATGGATGGCCTTGGGGTCGCGCCCGCCGATGTCGATGACCGTCATCGCATCGCGGTAGTGGTGGTACGCGCCCAGCGCGTGGCAGGCGGCCTCGCCCAGTGCACAGGTGGCCATCGGCACGCAGTTCTCGCCGAAGCCGGTGGCGCAGATGCCCTCCAGTTGATCCTCGCTGACCTGCGCGTCGTCCAGCACCGCGGCATAGGCCTCGGTAACGCGGTCCTGGAAGTAGCCGCGCCGCGGCACGACCGTGCTGCCGAGAAGCACGCCTTGCCGGTCGATGATGACCGCCTTGACGCATTCGGTGCCGACATCGATGCCGGCGCTGTAGGGCTTGGACTGGCTCATGTCACCTCCCGCCCGGGGGCCTGCGCAAGTTCCTGCATTTCGATGAAATCGCGCAGCTTCTGCATGATCTGGTTCAGGGAGAACAGCCGCTGGTCGTGCGTGTCGCCCTCGATGACGAGCGCCTGCAGGCCGGTGCGTCGCCGCAGCCGCATCTCCAGGCCGTAGCGCACGTTGCTCTCGCTGGGCGTCGTGCGGCCTTCATGGTAGACCGCGCCGTCCACGCCGTAGTCCTCGAAGGCGCGCACCAGGGCGTCCTCCTTCCAGGCGTCGGAGCGGTTGTGGAAGATGCCCGTGTACACCCGCGCCATGCTGGCGATCGGGTTGCGGGGGTCCATGCTTTCCAGCGCCGACAGGCGGCAGTAGGTCGAGGCCACGACCGCCACGCGGTGGCCCAGGAACAGCTCGGACAGCGGGCGCAGCGCCGGCCAGATGGGCGGCCCTTCCCAGTAGAAGCGGAAGCGCTCGCCCGGCACGGCCGCGATGCGTTGGGACACGCGATCCTCGATCTCGGCCTTCAGCAGCTCGTAGTACTCCACGGCCTCGGGCGTGCCGCGCATCGTGATGGCCGGCGCCATGTGCACCAGCGTGTCGAAGAACGTCATGGGGGCCGGCACGGTGCGGCAAAGGTCCTGGATCTCGCCCCACAGCCGCGTGCAGCGGTTGGTCAGCTTGACGACCTCGCCCAGCCGGTCCATGTCCAGCTTGTGGCCGGTGCCCATCTCCAATTGCTCGATCAGGCGCAGGATCTGCTGGCCGGCCGTGGTGACTTCGATCTGGCCGACCTCGTCCAGCGAGGCGGGCGGATGCAGGCCCAGCGCGGGCACTTCGAAATGGCGGCCGTAGTACTCGAACCAGCGGATCAGGTCGTGGCCGTAGTTCGTGTTGTAGGCAATGACGTCCGGCGGCGGCGGGCCGGCGATGTCGTGCACCGTCACCAGCGGGCTGTCGCCGACCAGCATGGCGCCGATGTCGCTGGCCATGGCCGAGCTGGCGAACTGCGAGAAGCCCTCCTGCAACGCGCGCGGGATGTACCGCTGCGAGCGGCGGCTGGCGCCGATCAGCGCCGCATGGTTCTCGGGGAAGTACACGGCCATGCCCATGGCGCGCAGGACCTCGACCGGTCCCGCCCCCGAGCACCAGGCCACCTTGCGCGCGGGGTCGTCGTGGGCGGCCTGCAGGTCGCGGTAGTAGCCCGTCACCAGTTCGCGCAGCTTGGGCGCCGACTGCAGCGGCACGCGGCTGGCCGGCATGCCGCCGCCGGGGGCCGGGCGCACGGGCCGGACGGGCTTGCGCACGCGCGAGGTGACGCCGTCGAGC
>CAIWHK010000022.1 GCA_903912525.1 uncultured bacterium
CGCCCGGGGCCGCCGGCCAGGTCGCGGTCGCGGCCGTGCGCCGGGTCGAGCCCGCGCCGGCGCGCCATGTCGTCGCGCCCGCGCAGCGGCTCGCAGGCGCGGATGAGCACCGCACCGGCCGTGCCCGCCGGCCCGGTCACGAAATTCAGGCAGTGGTGCATGCCGTAGATGAAGTAGACGTAGGCCACGCCGGGCGGCCCGAACATGACCGCGCTGCGAGGCGTGGGACCGCCCGCGGCGTGCGAGGCAAGGTCGTCGGCGCCACCGTAGGCCTCGACCTCGACCAGGCGGCCGGCGCAGCGACGACCGTCTGCCGCCGTGACTTCCAGCACGGCCCCCACCAGCGCTCGCGCTACGGTGACGGGGTCGGCGGCGAAGAACGCGCGGTCCAGACTCACGATGTGCGCTCCATCGCGAAGCCTACTTCGCGATCTCCTTGCGGCGGAACATCCAGATGCCGAGCGCGGCGCTGGCCAGCGCGACGCCGACCAGGACCGCCACAGACTGCGCCTTCGGCACCGGTTCGCGGTGGAACGCCGTCGACAGCAGGGCGCCCAGCAGGCCGGGCAGGTTCTTCGGGGCCTCGGTCGGTTCGGTGATCAGGTTCTGCAGGTGGAACCGCAGGCTCAGCTCCTGCACACGCGCCGGGATGTTGGTGACCAGGTTCTCCCAGCCGACGGCGAACATCAGCGCCGGCGGGATCGGCTTCTTGAAGTACGTGCCCATCGCCGCGAACAGGGCCGCGTAGGTGCAGGCCCCCAGGACGATGATCGCCATCGTCTGCAGGTAGAGGCGCAGGAACTCCCACGTCAGCACGCCCGAGCCCTGGCTGACCATGACGACGAAGCACAGGGCCAGCGAGAAGCTCAGCACGAGCGCCGAGACGGCCTGCGCGGCCGCCAGGCGCCCCAGGTAGATGGCGCGGCGACGCACCGGGCGCGTCCACGTGAAGACGATGGTGCCGTCGTCGACCTGCTCGCCGATCGCCGGCACACCGACGAACAGCGCCACGACCGGGATCAGGAACGGCATGAAGACGTCGTGCGAGAGCGAGGCCAGCATCATCTGCGCCGTGACGCCCGCCTGCGAGAACCAGATGCGGATGGCCAGGACCATCAGTACCGGCAGCAGGCAGATCAGGCTCAGCGCCACGAGGCGGCGGCGGCGGCTCATCTCGCGCAGCGAGTACCAGGCCAGCCAGGCCGCGGCCGGCAGGCTGCGCTGCGGGCGCACGTCGGCGGTCTGGGAAGCGGCTGCGTTGGTCGCGGGGGTCATCGCGGTCACCTCTCCGTCAGGTACTGGAAGACGGCCTCGAGGCTGTCGTCCAGGGTCACGATCTCGTCCACGACCAGGCCGTTGTCGAGCAGCCAGCCCGGCAGGGCGCGGTAGAAGGCCACAGCGTGGTCGGTGCTGACCACGACGCGGTTCTCCTGGTCGACCTGCACGCCCACGACGTGCTCGCGGCCGATCAGGAAGCCGGCCAGCGCGCGCGGCGCCGACGAGGCCAGCGCCACGGTGGTCGGGTGCTCGGGGATCTTGTCGCGGATCTCGGCCACGGCGCCCTCGGCCAGCACGCGACCGCGGTCGATCAGGATGATGTTGCTGGTCATCGACTCGACCTCGGGCAGGATGTGGCTCGAGACCAGCACGGTGCGGCCCTGCTCACCCAGTTCGCGGACGAGGTCGATCGACTGCTTGCGCGAAACCGGGTCCATGCCGTTGAGCGGCTCGTCCAGGAAGATGACGTCCGGGTCGTGCGCCATCGCCTGCGCCAGCTTGATCTTCTGGCGCATGCCCTTCGAGTAGCCGCCCAGGCGGCGGTTCGCGGCGGACTCGAGCTCGAACCGCTTCAGCCAGTAGTCGACGCGGCGGTTGATCTCGGCCTTGTCGAAACCCATCAGGCGGAGCATGAGCTCGAGGAACTCGCGTCCGGTCATCCAGTCCGGAAGCGCATCGCTCTCGGGACAGAAGCCGACGCGCCGGTACCAGCCGACGTCGTCGCGCAGGCGGCGGCCGAAGACGCGCACCGTGCCATGGCTGGGCTCGATCAGCCCGGCCAGCATCTTGAACAGCGTGCTCTTGCCTGCTCCATTGGCACCCAGCAGGCCGACTACGCCGGTGCCCACCGTGAGCGTGCAATTGTTGACCGCGATGACCTCGCCGAACCACTTGCCGACGCGGTCGGCGGAGATGCGCGCCTGGGTGCTGTCGATGCCCGCGCCCTTCACGACACCACCTCCACCGGACGGATGCGCTTGCGCAGCACCCACAGGGCCAGGGCCGTCCAGCCGATGACGATCGCCAGGCTGGCCCACGGCGAGATCGCCAGGCGGGCCGGCGCGCCGAAGAGCAGGGTGCCCGCGTTGTGGTACTGGCCCAGGAAATTGACGGCCTGCAGCGTGTCCTGCCCGAGGCCCTTGGCGATGGCGCCGATCGTCTCGGTGCCCGAGACCAGGACCGTCCACCACACCATCACGAAGATGCTGCGGGTACCCATCGACGAGAACGCCAGCAGCACCAGGCCGATGCTGGTGCCCGACAGCAGGCAGTAGACCAGGCAGCGCAGCGGCGTCAGCAGCAGCAGGTTGGCGCCCGTCGCCTCCGGCGCGATCAGGTACGAGAACACGCACAGCGCGACCACCGGCAGCAGCGTCACCAGGCTGTAGAACGTGACGATGGTCAGCACCTTGCCGCCGATGTAGTCGAGCAGCCCCAACGGCCGCGAGAAGTAGAGCGACAGCCCGTTCTCGCGACGATCGGCGGCGATCAGGCCCGCGCCCGTGATCGCCAGCATCACGAAGACGAAGAAGCGCTGGCCTTCCATGAACTTCAGGAAGCCCTCGGGCTCGATACTGGTCCAGCCGCCGCCCATCAGGTCGAGGATGTTCCCCGCCTTCAGCTTGGCGTAGATGAAGCCGCCCTTGACGATGGCCGGGATCCAGGACATCACCACGAGCAGGAACAGCCACCGCCGGCGCAGGGGCTCGATGACGCCGCGCCGGGCGATGACGAACCAGGCGGGGTTGGCCCGCCGGCCCGACGGCTCCCAGTGCGTATATCCGCGTTCGTAGACGGGCATCGGTCAGGCCTCCACCATGCGATAGAATTCCTCGGCCAGCGAGACGGGCCGGCGGCGCAGCCGGCGCAGCGCGTATTCGCGCGCCTTCGCGACCTTCAGGATGGCATTGACGCCGGCGGTCGGGTCGTAACCCTCGGGCCGGCAGGCTTCGGGGATGCGCGACAGGTCGAGCGTGACGAGCAGCAGGCGGCCGTCGGGCTCGAACTGGGCGCCCAGTTCGCGCAGGTCGGCGATGAAGGCCTCTTCGTTGCCGAAGCCCTCCACCTCGAAGACCTGCTTGGCCTGCTTCGTGTGCGTGTCGACGGTCTGGCGCGCAAGCAGTTCGCCCGAGCGCAGCACCAGGATCTCGTGGCAGACCGCCTCGACGTCGGCGAGCAGGTGTGTCGAGAGGATGACGCCCAGGTCCTTGTTCCAGGCCAGGTCGCGGATCAGTTCCAGGATGGAGACGCGGCCGCGCGGGTCCAGGCCGCTGGTGGGCTCGTCCAGGAAGAGCCAGTCGGGATCGTGCACCAGAGCCTGCGCCAGCTTCAGGCGCTGCTTCATGCCCTGGCTGTAGTCCTGGCAGGCCCGGTAGCGCTCGTCGGCCAGGCCGACGTAATGAAGGACTTCGTGCGCGCGCTGCATGGCGTCGCGCGACGGCAGTCCGGACAGCTCGCCCATGTAGGCCACCAGGGCGACGCCACTCATGCCGGGGATGACGCCCCCCCGCTCGGGCATCCAGCCCAGCCCCGCCCGCGCGGCCCGCGCCTGGGAGGCCATGTCCCAGCCCAGGACCTTGACGTGCCCGCGGGACAGCGGCACCTGCCCGAGCAGGCACCGCAGCAGGGTCGTCTTGCCCGAGCCGTTGGGGCCCAACAGGCCGATCGCGCCCTTTTCGAGCGTGAACGAGACATCCTTCAGGACCGGGTCGGTCAGGTAGGCGAAGGTCAGCCCGGACACCTCGATGCCGTGCTGCCGACCGTCGCGGCTGCGATTGACTTTGATGGCAGACTCCTCCAAGTTAGGTGCAGGGGACCGGAGCTAAACGGTTCCCCGGCCACATTGTTTCAGGTCGTTGCGCGCTTGGGAACCGCTTTTTCGACGGCTGGCCCTCGCCTTGCCGTCCGCAAGGAGCCGAGCATGTCCGTCACCTGGGTCCAGACCGCCGAATCCGTCACCGCCGGCCACGCCGACAAGATCTGCGACCAGATCGCAGACGACATCCTCGACGCCATCCTCCGCGAGGACCGCTACGCCCGCGTCGCCTGCGAGGTGATGGCCACCAGCGGCATGGTCATCGTGACCGGCCAGATCACGACCAAGTGCTGGCTCGACATCACGGGCCTGGTCCGCGGGACGCTGCGGCGGGTCGGCTACACCGATCCCGCCACCGGCTTCGACCACCGCAGCTGCTCGGTGCTGGTGATGCTCGAGGAGCAGTCCGGCGACGTGTCGCTGGGCGTCGACCGCAAGGGCGCCGGCGACCAGGGCGTCTGCGTCGGCTACGCGACGGATGAAGGCCGCACCCTCGCCTTCGACACCCATCATATGCCCGTGCCGGCGCTGCTCGCCAACCAATTGGCCCGCCGACTGCAGGACGTCCGGGAATCGGCAAAGGTTCCCTACCTGTACCCCGACGGCAAGGTCCAGGTTTCGGTTCGTTACCGGGACGACGTGCCCGTGGGGATCAGCGCCGTCGTGGTCTCGGCCCATCATCACGCCGATGCGGACCTGGCGACCCTGCGGCGCGACCTGCGGCGCCTGGTCATCAAGCCGGTGCTCGAGCCCACGGGGCTGCTGGAATCCGCGACGCAGGTGTTCATCAACCCGATCGGCGCCTTCCGCGAGGGCGGGCCGCGCGCCGACTCGGGCCTGACCGGCCGCAAGATCACCGTCGACTGCTACGGCCCGGCCTGCCCGCACGGCGGCAGCGCGCTCAGCGGCAAGGACCCCACGAAGCCCGACCGCAGCGGCACCTACGCCGCGCGCTGGGTGGCCCGCAACCTGGTGGCCGCCGGCCTGGCGCGGCGCTGCACCGTCGAGATCGCCTACGTGATCGGCATGCCCGAGCCGTTGTCGGTGACCGTGCACACGGCCGGCACCGGGAAACTGCCGGACGACAAGCTGGCGGCCATCGTGCAGGCCGAGTTCGACCTGTCGCCGGCCGGCATCATCGAGAGCCTGGACCTGCGGCGGCCGGTGTACGGACCGACGGCGGTCTACGGGCACTTCGGGCGGGACGGCGACGGATTCACCTGGGAACGGCTGGACCGCGTCGAGGCGCTGCGCCGGCACCTGCCGGGCAAGCCCCGCGCGGCGGCCCGGCGCCCGGCGAAGGGACGCGCATGATGGCGGACGACCACGACACCGGCGAGAGCGCGAAGGGCCCCGGCTTCGCAACGCTCTGCATCCACGGCAAGAAGCACCTGGACAAGCACGAGGTGGGCCGGCCGATCCGCGCCGTGAGCACACCCATTTTCCAGAGCTCGACGTTCGCGTTCGAAAACGCCGAGCACGGCGCGGCCATCTTCCGCGGCGAGGACGCAGGCTACGTCTACACGCGGCTGGGCAACCCGACGCAGGCGGCGTTCGAGTCCGAACTGGCCTACCTGGAACAGGGCGAAGCGGCGCTGGCGCTGTCGAGCGGCATGGCGGCGGCGACGACGGCCGTGCTCAACTGCTGCCGCAGCGGCGACCACATCGTGGCCGGCGACACGCTGTACGGCGGCACGCACCAGTTGTTCACGCAGACGCTGCCGCGCCTGGGCATCAAGGTGACCGAGGTGCCGGCGACCGACCCCGCGAATTTCGCGCGCGCGATCACGAAGAAGACGCGCCTGGTCTACCTGGAGACGCCGGCCAACCCGACGCTGGTCCTGACCGACATCGAAGCCGTGGCCGCTGTGGCGCGTGCGCGCGGCGTGCCGGTGCTGGTGGACAACACCTTCTGCACGCCGTACCTGCAGAACCCGCTGAACCTGGGCGCGGACATCGTCCTGCACTCGGCGACGAAGTACATCGGTGGGCACGGCGACACGGTGGCCGGAGTGCTGGTCGGCAAGGCCGATTGGATCATGCGCGCGCGGATGGAGATCCTGCGCGACCTCGGAGGCTGCATCTCGCCGTTCAACGCCTGGCTGCTGCTGCGCGGCCTCAAGACGCTGCCGGTGCGCATGGACCGCCACATCTCCAATGCGACCGAGGTGGCGCAATTCCTCAGCTTCCACCCCAAGGTCGAGAGCGTCATCTACCCCGGGCTCAAGACACACCCGCAGTACGAACTGGCCAGGCGTCAGCAACGCGGATCCGGCGGCATGATCAGCTTCCTGCTGAAGGGCGGCCGCGAGGCCGGCCGTGTCGTCATGGACAACGTGCAATTGTGCACGCTTGCGGTGAGCCTCGGCGACGTCGACACGCTGATCGAGCACCCCGCGACCATGACGCACTCGACGTACTCGGAATCCGAATTGCTCAAGGTGGGCATCCACCCGGCGATGGTGAGGCTGTCGGTGGGGCTGGAAAACGTCGAGGACATCATCGCCGACCTGCGCCGGGCCCTGGCCCTGGCCTGACCGTTCCGGAATGCGTGGCTGGGCCCGTTGACCGGGGGCGCCGCGAACCGTTATGCTCGCCGCCCAAGGAGGCCCGATGCCGCGCGTCCGCGTCCATTCCCGACCCGTGGCGTTCCTGCCGATGCTGGCCCTCGCCCTCGGGGCCGGGCAGGCGTTCGCCTCCCAGAAAGAGCCCTTCCTGCCGGAGTGGTTGCACCCGGACGGCGCGCCGCTGTGGTTCGACATCGGCGAAGTCGTGCTGGCTCTGGCCGTCGTCGTGGCTGTCTACGGTGCGATCCGCTACCGGTCCCGCCTGCGCCCCCTGGTCCTTGCCGGGGAGTCCCGTTACCTCAAACTGGTCGAGTCCGCGCCGTTCGGCGTCGTGGTGCACCGCCTCGGCCGCGTGATCTACGTGAACGAACACGCCCGGCATCTCTTCGGTCTGGCTGGGGGTGCCGAGACACAGGACCTGCCCCTTGGCCAATTGGCGCCCGCCGCCGAAGCCAACGGCGGCGAGCACCCCTTCGCGACGGTCACGACATCGACAACGGGCATGATGCCGATCGTCCGCATCCGCCGCCCCGACGGCTCGCTGCTCGAAGCGCAGACCTTGACCATCAACAACGAATTCCGCGGCAGCGAAGCATGTCTCACCTTTGTCCGCGACATGACGGTGGAGATGGCCACGCAGCGCGAACTGCACGAGAGCCGCGAGCGGCTGGCTGTCGCACTGGAAGCCGCGCGCGACGGCGTCTGGGACCTCGACCTGGCCACCGGGCGCCTCGGGCACAATGCCACCTTCGGCGAGATCATCGCGCCCGCTGGCGAGGCGCCGGCGGACCTGTCGACCTGGCGCGCGCTGATCCACCCCGGTGACCGCGTCCAACTCGAGGAAGCCATCGCGGCGCACGAGCGCGACGTCACGAACTCCTACGAATGCGAGATGCGCATCCGGCTCCGCGACGGCAGCAGCGCCTGGATCCTGGAACACGGTCGCGTTGCGTCGCGCAGCGACAGCGGAGCGCCGCTGCGCCTGGTCGGGACCGTACGCGACATCACGATCCGCAAGCGCGCGGAGCGGCGTCTCGAAATGCGCAGCCGGCTGGCCGGGGCGGTCATGGCCGCGCGCGGCGAGGACATCCGATCGACCATCGGCGAGATCCTGCGCGACCTTCTCGACACACCGTACGCGTGTGTCGGGATGTTCGACCGGAGCGGCCGCTTGCGGCTGAACTGCAACTGCCGCGAAGGCGCGGGCGAGGCGTCCGGGGACGTTCTCCTGGCCGCCGAGGCCATTCCCGGCGCATTGCAACAGGTGCTGGCCACCGCATCACCCCTCGTCCTGGAGGAGACGGGGACAGGGCCTGATGCGCCGCACGCGCCGTTGCTGGGCATACGCTTGTCCAGTGGGGACCGCTTGCTGGGCCTGATCTCGGTCGGCGGCCGCCCGGGCGGCTTCCAGCGGACTGATGCCGAGGCGCTGGAGGGCTTTGCCGAAGACCTCGGCCCTCTCATCCGGGCCCGCCTGGAGACCGAGGCGATGGACGCCCAACTGGCACAGGCGCAGAAGACCGAGGCCCTGGGAGTGCTCGCCGGCGGCATCGCCCACGACTTCAACAACATCCTGCAGGCGGTCATGGGCTTTTCGTCGCTGGCCCGACAGGATGCCGGCGACCCGGCGCGGCTGGCTGACGACCTCGACCGGGTCCAGAAGGCCACGGTGCGGGGCCACGACCTGGTGCAGCGTATCCTCCAGTTCAGCCGGTCCGAGGGGCCGGAAATGGACACGCTCGATCCCATCCCATTGGTCCAGGAGACGGCGCGCGACCTGGCGGCGGGCCTGCCCGCGCACATCACGCTGGACTGCCGCGTGGCGCCCGATTGCGGGCGCGTGCGCGTGGGTCTCCTGCCGATGCGCCAGATCCTGCGCAACCTGACCCAGAACGCCCGGCAGGCGATGGAGACGACCGGCGGCCGCCTGACGATCGTGGCGCGCCCCCTGACGATCGAGGCCGAGGACGGTCGCTTCCCACGCGAGTGGTTCGGGCGCGACGTCCTGGAAGTGGCCGTGGCCGATACTGGGCCGGGAGTTCCGGAAGAGCACCGGTCGCGGCTCTTCGATCCGTTCTTCACGACGCGGGAAGTCGGCCAGGGTTCGGGGCTGGGCCTGTCGGTCGTGCATGGCCTGGTGACGGCCATCGGCGGCGTTGTCCATCTCGACAGCCCGGCGAGCGGGGGCACGATCGCCTCGGTCTTCCTGCCGCGCGTGCCGCTGATCGGCCGGACGGCCGAGACGGACGACACCCCCGTAACTGCGACCGCCGGCGCCGGGAAGCGCGTGCTGTTCGTCGACGACGAGGATGAGATCCGGGAACTGGCCGTCGTCCTGCTCGGGCGCGCCGGATTTGTGGTTGAAACGGCGTCCGACGGATTCGCGGCCGCCGAGTGCATCCGCGCACGGCCCGGGGACTTCGACGTCGTGGTCACCGACCAGTACATGCCGGGGCTGAGGGGCAGTGAACTGGCACGGCGGGTCGCGGCAGTCAGGCCGGGCCTGCCGGTGGTCCTGGTGACCGGCATGAACGAGATTCCGGAGTCGCCGGGAGCCGGGGCCAGCCTGTTCCGCGAAGTGGTGACCAAGCCGTTCACCGGCACGTCGCTGGTGTTGGCGACCTGCCGGGCTGCCGGCGTAGCACCCTGAGGCTCCAGCCTCTTGACAGCCGTCGTAATTGTTGGATGATGTCCGGAGAAGTCGCTCGGAGGAGGAATGCCATGTCGCGCATACTGGTGATCGAGGATGACGACGAGGTCCGCGCGCTGCTCGAAAGCCTGCTCACCCGTGACGGCCATGTCGTGGCCACCGCAGCCAACGGAAAGCAGGGCGTTGCCGCGTTCCTGGCCGAACCGTTCGACCTGGTGATCACGGACATCATCATGCCTGAGAAGGACGGGATCGAGGCGATCATGGACCTTCGCCGGGGGCGCCCCGACCTGAAGCTGATCGCAATCTCGGGCGGCGGGCGCGCCGAACCGGAGAACTACCTGCACTCCGCCCAGCTCCTGGGCGCCAACCGCACGCTGCGCAAGCCGTTCACGAACGAGGCCATCGTCGCCGCCGTCAACGACCTGCTCGGCTGATCCGGCCCCGATCGCCCGGCCGGGTCAGCCGCCGAGCAGGCCCGGCTGGCGGAACCAAGCCAGCGCCGCCGGGTCGGCCAGCGCATCGAGGTTCTCCACCGGCTGCCCCGCCAGCGCCTGTGCGACCGCCTTCTCCACGACCTTGCCGCTGATGGTGCGCGGGATGACCGGCGCCTGGACCACCCACTGGGGCACGTGCCGCGGCGATTCCTCCGCGCGCAGCGCCGCGCGCAGCCGGGCGACCAGGTCGGGCGTCAACTGAACGTCAGCCTGCAGCACGACGAACAGCGCCACCTTTTGGTCACCCCCCTGCTCCACCCCGACGGCCACGCTCTCGACCACCTCGGGAAATTTCTCCACCACTCGGTAGATCTCGGCCGTGCCGATGCGGACGCCGCCCGGATTGAGCACGGTGTCCGACCGTCCGTGGACGATCATGCCGCCGGACGGCGTCACTTCGGCGAAGTCGCCGTGGCACCACACGCCGGCGAAGCGGTCGAAATAGGCGCGATGGTAACGCGCGCCGTCGGGATCGTTCCAGAAGCCCACGGGCATCGACGGGAACGGTGTCGTGCACACGAGCTCGCCGCTCGCGCCGCGCACGGGGCTGCCGTGGTCGTCGAACACGTCGACGGCCATGCCCAGCCCCCGGCACTGGATCTCGCCGCGCCGCACCGGCAACACAGTGTTGCCGAGCGCGAAGCAGGAGATGATGTCGGTGCCGCCGGTGATGGAGCTCAACTGAAGGTCGCGACCGACTGCGTCATAGACCCAGTCGAAGGTCTCCGGAAGCAGGGCCGAACCGGTGGACAGGACGGCCCGCAGGCAGCCCAGGTCGTGCGTCCGGCCCGGGCTCAGTCCGAGCTTCGCGCACGCGGCCAGCCACCGGGCGCTGGCGCCAAGGACCGTGAAGCGCTCCTGCGCGGCGTAGTCCCACAGGGCCGAGGCCGGCTGTAGGGGCTGGCCGTCGTAGAGCATCACCGCCGCCCCGCTGGCCAGGCCGGACACGAGCCAGTTCCACATCATCCAGCCGCAGGTCGTGAAATAGAACAGGCGATCGCCGGGGCCCAGGTCGAAGTGCAGCCGGTGTTCCTTGGCGTGCTGCAGCAACGTGCCGCCCGCCGAGTGCACCATGCACTTGGGCAGGCCGGTGGTCCCGGACGAGTACATGATGAAGAGCGGATGCGCGAACGGCAGGCGCATGAAACGCAGCGCCACGCCTTCGTGGGGGCGCAGCCAGTCGTCCCAGGCCACGGCGCCCGGCGGCAATCCCGGGGCCTTCGAAAGCACCGGCACGATGACCAGGCGGCGCACGGTCGGCAGCGCATCGCGCAGTTCCGCCGCCAGGGACAGCCGGTCGTGGCTGCGGCCGCCGTAGCGGTAACCGTCGCCGGCCACCAGCACGGTCGGCTCGACCTGCCCGAAGCGGTCGAGCACACCGCCCTGGCCGAAATCCGGCGAACACGAGGTCCAGACGGCGCCAAGGCTGGCGGCGCCGAGCATCGCGATGATGGCCTCGGGCACGTTGGGCAGGAAGCCGGCGACGCGATCGCCGGGACCGACACCCTCGGCCGCCAGCGCGGCGGCGGCGGCGGCGACCTGCGCGCGCAGTTCGCCCCGGGTCAGGCGCGCCGTGCGGCCGCCTTCCTCGCGAAAGACGATCGCCTCGGCGGCGTCATCGCCCTGCAGCAGGTTCTCGGCGTAGTTCAGGCGGGCCGACGGGAACCAGCGCGCGCCCGGCATCAGGTGGGCGTCCTCGAGGACGACGTCGCCGGGACCATCGCCGACGATACCGCATTCCTGCCAGACCAGGCGCCAGAAGTCGCCGGGTTGCGCGATCGACCAGGCCCAGAGGTCGTGGAAGTCGCCACCCGGAAACCCGGCACGCTCCTTGGCGGCGGCGGCAAAGCGCGTCACCTGCGCCGACGCCACGTTCCCGGGCGCGGGCTGCCAGAGGATGTCGCCGACCACGCCGGCCATCAGCGCCCCGCGTTGCCGAACAGGTGCGCCGGCAGCACGGTGCCGGTGACCTCGCCGAAGCCGACGCGGTAACCGTCGCCCTGGCACCAGGCGCTCATCGACACCGTGTCGCCGTCGGCGAGGAAGCGTCGTTCGGCGCCGCCGGCGGTGCGCAGGGGCTTCGTGCCGCGCCAGGTCAATTCCAGCAGGGAGCCGAAGCTGTCGGGTGTCGACCCGCTGATGGTGCCGGAGGCGAGCAGGTCGCCCGTGTTGAGGTTGCAGCCGGTGATGGTGTGGTGGGCGAGCTGCTGCGCCATCGTCCAGTAGAGGTGCCGGAAGTTGCTGGCGCAGATGCGCAGCGGCTGCGCCTCGCCGGCCGCCTGCAGGTGCACCTCGAGGTTGATGTCGTAGGTGTGCCGGTCACCCTCGGCCAGGTACGGCAGCACAGCCGGTTCCTGCGGCGGCGCGGCGCAGCGGAACGGCTCGAGCGCCTCGAGCGTGACGACCCACGGCGAGACGCTGGTCGCGAAGTTCTTCGAGTTGAACGGGCCGAGCGGCTGGTACTCCCACTTCTGGATGTCCCGGGCCGACCAGTCGTTCACCAGCACCAGGCCGAAGATGTGGTCCTGCGCGCGATCGATGGGCACCGGGTAGCCCAGCCCGTTGCCGGCGCCGATGAAGAAGCCCATCTCCAGTTCGAAATCGAGCAGGCGCGACGGCCCGAAGACCGGCGGCTCGCCCTCGACCGGCTGCGTCTGGCCCTGCGGGCGCACGACCGGCTGGCCGGACACGATGAGCGAGCTGGCGCGCCCGTGGTAGCCGACCGGCAGGTGCAGCCAGTTGGGCATCAGGGCATTCTCGGCGCCGCGGAACATGATGCCGACGTTTGTCGCGTGCTCGCGCGACGAGTAGAAATCGGTGTAGTCGGGCACGCCGACCGGCATGTGCAGTTCGCAGGCGTGCAGCGGGCGCAGGGTGCGGGCGCGCAGGTCGCGGTCGTCGCGCAGCGTCGGCTCGTTCTCGTCGAGCAGGCGGAGCAGGCACGCGCGCACCAGGCGCCGCTGTTCGGCCGGCAGCGACATGAACGGGTTCAGCCACGGGCAGGCGAAAATGCCGTACGGGAGTTCGGCCTCGTCGAGCAGGTCGTCTTCCTGCAGGACCGTCAGGTCGACCACCATGTCGCCGATGCGCACGCCCACCCGCGGCGTGTCGTGCCCGCGCGGGCTGAACACGCCGTAGGGCAGGTTCTGCAGCGGGAAGTGCGAGTCGGTCGTGACCGACACGAACGATTTCGCGCGAGGATCGACGGTCTGGTCCATGGCGCGGGATCCTTTCCGGTTATTCCGGCAGCAGGCCGAGCGCGGCCAGGTCCTGCCGCGGCTCATCGAACGAACAGCTTCCGAAGCCGCCCACGACGGAGGCCCGGGCGGCCCGGACATCCGCCGCCGCGACCGCGTGGTCGAGCCAGGCGAACCCGCCCTGGTCCAGCCGGAAGGCAGCCGCGTCGGTCTCCTCGAGGCAGCCCAGCAGCACGGCCGCATCATTGTTCCCGCTGGCCGCGAGCACCGCAGCGCCCACCACGTTCAGGAATCCGTGCATCATCACCGCAGGCTCGGCAGCCAGGTGGCGCACCGGGTGATGCAGCCCGGCAGTGAACTTGAGCGGCAGGCCGCGCCGCGTGGCACCGCCGATCACCGCGGCGATGCGGGCCGTGGACGGGAACGCATCGGCGACGCCGCCGCCGCAGCGCAGCTTGACCCCCAGCTTTGGAAACGCGCCGGACGGGCCGGACCAAACGGCTGCCGCTGCGGCGATGCCGTCCAGGGCCGCCTCAACGTCGCCGCCGACCTCGAGGAAGAGGTCACGTCCGCTGAGCCCCTCGTCCGCCAGAGCCTCTGCCAGCGCAAGGGCCGCGCCGGATTTCGCCGGCAACACCAGTTCGAGCGCCTCGACCGCCAGGCCGCCGGGCCCCGACTGCTCGCAGGCCACGATCGCGTCCGCCTGGGCGGAAAGTCCCGTCAGGGCTGCGGCCAGGTCCGGCGCGCCGGCCAGCACCGTCAGCCCCCACGACTGCCCGCCGCGCAGGGAAGGATCCGTCGCGAGCGCACCGGCAAGGGCGTCCAGCCGCGGCGCGGAAATGATGAAGCGCCCCAGCATCCAGGCCCCGGGCCCGGCGCGAAGCCGCGCGTACTCCGCCAGCGCCGGCCCGAGCGGCAGCGCGGCGGGCGGGAACAGGCCCGCGTAGTCGATCAGGCCGGACAGGAACGCCCGCGCGCCGTGTTGGTTGCTCACGCGTCCCCCAGCCAGGAATCGCCGTACGTCGCGTCCTCGCAGGCGCCCACGCCGCGGGCCACGTGCAGCGGCCGGAAGGTGTCGAGCATGACAGCCAGTTCGTCGGTGCGCACGGCGCCGATCGAGTCCTCGGTGCGCCCGGGCTGCGGCCCGTGCGGCAGCCCGTCGGGGTGCAGCGTGATCGAGCCGAACTCGATGCCCCGGCGGCTCATGAACTCGTCGTTGCAGTAGTACAGCACTTCGTCCGTCATCACGTTCGAGTGGTTGTACGGCGCCGGCACGGCCTCGGGATGAAAGTCGTAAAGGCGCGGCACGAACGAGCAGACGACGAAGCCGTCGCCTTCGAAGGTCTGGTGGATCGGCGGCGGCATGTGCAGCCGGCCGACAATGGGCTCGAAGTCGTGGATGCTGAACGCCCACGGGTAGTAGTAGCCGTCCCAGCCCACCGTGTCCAGCGGGTGATGATCCATCACGACGCGGTGGCACGTCTCGCCCACCCGCGTGATGACCTCGAAGTCGCCGGTCTCGTCGTGCACCGGCAGCTCCGACGGCACGCGGATGTCCCGCTCGCAGAACGGGCTGTGCTCCAGGAGCTGCCCATGCTCGTTCCGGTAGCGCTTCGGCGTGCGCACGTGGCCCCGGCTCTCGAGCACCAGCAGGATCTGCTCGCCCTGGTCGGGGCACAGCCGGTGGATGATGGCGCGCGGGATGACGAGGTAGTCGCCTTCCCGGTAGCGCAGACTGCCGAACTGCGACTCGAGCAGGCCGGCGCCGCGCGCCACGTAGACGATCTCGTCGGCCCGGGCGTTGCGGTAGAAGAACGGGTCGGTCGCGGTCGGGCGGGCCAGAGACATCGAGACGTCGTCGTTGAACAAAAGCAGCTGGCGGTCGCGGACGGCGCTGCCGCCGGCCGCCGCCAGGCGGTGCGAGCGCAGGTGCCGCATGCGCAGCGGGCTGCCGGCGTCGGCCTCGCGCGGACTGGTCCACGCCGTGGTGACCGACCTGACCGTGGTCGGCCGGCGCAGGGTGTAGAGCAGCGACTGCAGGCCGGTGAACCCCAGGTTGCCCATGAGGTGCTCGTAGTGGATCGCGCCGCCGTCCCTGCGGAAGGCGACGTGCCGCTTGGCCGGCAGCAGGCCGAGCTTGTGGTAGATGGGCATGGTCGAACCTTCCGCCGGTGACGGCTACCAGGAGCCTAGAGGTTGCCGCGCAGGGCCTGCTCCTGCTCGATGGTCTCGAACAGGGCCTTGAAGTTGCCCTTGCCGAAGCTCTCGCTGCCGCGGCGCTGGATGATCTCGATGAAGAACGTCGGCCGGTCCTGCAGCGGACGCGTGAACAACTGCAGCAGGTAGCCGGTCTCGTCGCAGTCGACGAGGATGCGCAGGTCCCTGATCTTCCCGCGGTCCTCGGCGACGTCGCCGACGCGCTCCCAGAGGTGGTCGTAGTAACCGGTCGGCACGGGCAGGAAGTCGACGCCGTTGGCGCGCAGCGCGGCGATGGTCGCCAGGATGTCGTCCGTCTTGAGGGCCAGGTGCTGGACGCCGGCCGTCAGGTTGGCGTCGATGTACTCCTGGATCTGGCTCTTCTTGCGGCCGTCGGCGGGCTCGTTGAGCGGGAACTTGATGTTGCGGTCGTCCGAGGCCACGACCGTGCTGCGCAGGGCCGAGAACTCGGTCGAGATGTCCTTGTCGTCGTAGGAAACGAAGCGGCCGAGGCCGAGCGTCTCGTCGTACCAGCGCACCCAGCGGTCCATCTGGCGGTCCTCGACGTTGCCGACGATATGGTCGATGCACATCAGCCCGGTCGGCTTGCCCTTGATCTCGCGCTTCTCGAAGCCCGGCAGGAAGCCGCGGTAGCCGTCGCGCTGGATGAAGGTGTGCACGACTTCGCCGTAGGTGCGGATGGCGGCGGTGGTGATCGTGCCAGCAGCATCGCCATGCGGCGCGGCGGCGCGGACCGACGCGGCGCCGGCGCCGACGGCGTGGGCATGCGCCACGGCGGCATCGTCCACCTCGAAGGCGATGTCGCAGACGCCGTCGCCGTGGAGCATCAGCCAGACCGCCAGCGCGTCGTCGTGGCGCAGGGGCGTCGTCAACACCAGGAAGATGTCGCCCTGCTTCATCACGTAGGAGGCGCGTTCGCGGCAGCCGGTCTCGGGCCCGCGGTAGGCGACCTGGTCGAAGCCGAAGGCCTGCCGGTAAAAGTAGGCGGCCTGCTTGGCGTTGCCGACGGCGAACTCGACATGGTGGATGCGCTTGAGCACCGGGGTCATGCGAAGGCTCCTTGGACGGGAAAATGCGGCCGATCCGGACGGTTGGACATCCGGACACTTCTAGTGTCATTCCCGGCCCCTGTCAACCCCGGGCGGGCGGCGCGCGGACAGGGGCCCAGACAGGGCTGGCCGCGGCTCCGCCGCCGCGCTAGAATGCCGCGACGCTCCCCCGCGCCACCGCCGGACCGGTACGAGAACACCTGTGCACCGCCGAATCCAACGCGCCTTCGACCTGCGCCCGGGCGAACCTGTGCTCGCCCTCCAGTCAGCCCTTCTGTTCTACCTGATCCTGAGCGCCTACTACGTGCTGCGCCCCCTGCGCGAGGAGTTCGGCCTGGCCGCCGGCATCGAAAACCTGCCGCGCATGTACATGGGCACGCTGGCCGGAACAGTCGCCCTGGCCCCCTGCTTCGGCTGGCTGGTGAAGCGCTACCGACGCGAAGTCTTCCTGCCGATCGTGTACCGCTTCTTCGCGGTGAACCTGCTGGTCTTCCAGCTGTTCGTCCGCCTGGCCGACCCCTCGCAGATGTTGTCCCTCGGGCGCGTGTTCTACATCTGGCTGAGTGTCTTCAACATGCTGGCCGTTTCGCTGTTCTGGTCATTCATGGCCGAGGGACTGGGGTACACGCGCAGCCGGCGGCTGTTCGGGCTGATCGCCATCGGCGGCACTGCCGGGGCCATCCTGGGCAGCTCGCTGACCGCGGCGCTGGTCGAGCGCATCGGCCGCGCGTGGCTGATGGTGATCGCGGCGGTGATGCTGGAGGGCGGCGTGCAGGTCATCAGCCGCCTGGTGCGGCGCTTCGACGCCTCCGGGTTCCGCGCCGACGAACCGGCCCCGCCCCCGGTGACCGGAAAGCAGGCCGGCCGCAGCGTGCTGGGCGGCGTGACGCTCACGTTCACATCGCCGTACCTGCTCGCGGTCGCGGGCTACCTCTTCCTGTACAGCCTGACCTCGACGTTCCTCTACTTCGAGCAGGCGCACATCGTCGACGCGCAGGCGTTGACCCGCGAGGGCAAGGCCGTATTGTTCGCGCGCATCGACCTGTGGACGAACGTGCTGACCATCGTCTGCGAGATCCTGCTGACCGGCCGGCTGCTGAAGAAGCTGGGCACCGGGCGCGTGCTGGCGCTGCTGCCGGTCGGCACCGCCGTGGGCTTCGCGGCGCTGGCCCTGCGGCCCCAGTTGCTGGTCCTGACACTGTTCCAGGTGCTGCGGCGTGCGGCGAACTACGCCCTGGCCCGCCCGGCGCGCGAGACGCTGTTCACGACGGTCGACAACAACGTGCGCTACAAGGCCAAGAGCTTCATCGACACCTTCGTCTACCGCGGCGGCGACGCCCTCGGGGCCGGCACCGTCGAGGCCCTCGGCGTGGCCGGCCTGGGGCTGGGCCCCCTGGCCGTCATCGGCGTGCCCACGGCCGCCGTGTGGACCTGGCTGGCACTGTACCTGGGACGCCGGCAGCGCGCCGAGGCCGACGCGGCCGGGCTCTGACCTACGTCGTCGCGCGACGCACCGGCAGCGTCATGCAACGGCAGCCGCCGCCGCCGCGCGCCAGCTCGGCGCCGTCGATCGTCACCACGGTGCGCCCCATCGTATCCAGGTCGGCGCGGCCATCGATGACGTCCCGCGCCGGCACCACCGCGAAGCCGGCGCGCGCCAGCTCGTTGATCGTCGCCTCGTTGCGGCCGTAGCCCACCACCTGCCCCGGCCCCAGCGCGAAGAAGTTGGCCCCGCTGTGCCACTGTTCGCGCTCCTGCACCCAGGTGTCGGCGCGCCCGCCGCACGACAGGACTTCCAGTTCCATGCCCAGGCCGGCCAGCGCCGCGGGAAGATTGTCCTCCTCCTCGATCGTCACCACGCGCCCGTGGTCGAGGTGGATGTGGACGGTGTCGAAGTGGTGCTTCTGCATGATCACCGGCTCGAAGGCCAGGCAGCAGTTGCGGTCCAGCAGCGTGAAAACCATGTCCAGGTGGATGAACGAGGCCGGCTCGGCGGGAAGCTCCTGCACCAGGATATGTTGCGTGGCTCCCTCGCGGCGGAAGTGCTCGATGAGCAGGTCGATCGCCTGTCGCGTCGTACGCGCGCCCATGCCCACGATGATGACGCCGGGCGCGGCGACCAGCACGTCGCCGCCCTCGATCGCCACGCCGGCGACCGCGGGGTCCAGGTCGTGCAGGTTGATCGCCGTCGTCGCGAACCCCGGGTGATGGCGGAAGAGCGCCTCCATCAGCAGCGCTTCGCGGCTGCGCACGGGGCTGGCCATGTTGCCGATCAGTGCGTGGCGGCCGACGACCATGCCGCTGTCGCGGGTGAAGAAGAAGTTGTGCAACGGCGGCAGCGAGTAGCGCTCGCGACTGAGGAACCGCGACAGGTTGTCCTTGCGCAGCGGCAGGCCCTCGACCAGCAGCCGGGCCAGGTCGCCGGGCGGGGCGGCGACCAGCTCGTCGCCCAGGGAGACGGCCCCCTCGGCCGCGCACAGGCGGCGGATGAGCGGCTCGGCCACGTCCCGGTCAGCCAACAGGCCGACCAGCAGGTCATGGACCTCCAGCACGCGGGCCCGCCGGCGCAGGACCCCCAGCAGTTCGTCGTATTCGCGCAGGGCCACGCCCAGGTTCAGGATGTCGCCGTAGAGAGCCCGTTCGACGGACTCGGGGGTCATGTCGGCGACCTCCTGGCCGGGCCGGTGCACGATCACGGCCTCGAGGCGCCCCACTTCAGAATCGACATTGAAATCCAGTATCTCGTCCATCGAAAACCCCCACCGGCTGGCCGGGCCCCCATTGGCCGGGTCGGCGGCGGCGGCATCATAGCGAGCGGCCCCCGGACCGGCAACCGGAGCCCCGGACCCGCTTCGTGCAGGAACCCCTTATCCCCGCTCAAGTCCCTGCCGGACGGGTCGAAAACAGACCTGCCCAGTCAACGGAAAGGAACCGGTTCGTCCTATGTCGTCTGAGCTTCGGCAACGCCCGCGGCGGAACACGCCGCACAACGTCAGGGTCATCGACGAGCAGAGCGGTCGCGTCCTCGGGCGCATCGTCGACATCACGGCCGACGGGATGATGCTCGTCTGCCAGCAGCCGATCGCGCAGGGATGCGTCTTCTTCGTACGCATCACGCTGCCGGTCATGGTCCAGAACCGATCCGACGTCACCGTCGAGGCCCGCGCCGTGTGGTGTTCCCCGGACACGAATCCCTCCTTCCACAAGGTCGGCTTCGCGTTCCTGAACCTGCCCGGCGAAGAGGGCTTCCTGCTCGAGGACGTCATGCACCGATTGAACCTGGTGGGTTGAATGTACCTGGCGGGCACGCCCGCCGCTGAACCTGCGCCCGGGAAGGAAACGTCATGGCCAAAGCCAGCATCCTGCTCGAATCCGGCACGAACGAAGTCGAGATCCTGGAGTTCGTCCTGGGTGGACAGTCGTTCGGCGTCAATGTCCTGAAGATCCAGGCCATCGAGCAGTACGACCCGAAGCGCGTGACGCGCATCCACCTGGCCCATCCCTCGGTCATCGGCACGCTGCGCTTCCGCGACAACTGCCTGACGATGATCGACCTGGGCAAGGAAATGGGCACGATCGACCCGAGCGGCGACCCCTCGTACGAGGAGGGCAAGCCCGCCTGCGGCGAGGGCGCGCCGAACCGCCTGGTGCTGGTGATGGAGTTCAACCAGTTGAAGACGTCGTTCCTGGTGCACGGCGTGCACCGGATCCACCGCGTCTCGTGGGAGTCGATCAACCCGCTGAGCCCGTACCTCGGCACCTCGGACAGCAAGTTCACCGGCTCGCTCCAGATCGAGGGCCGGGAGATCCTGCTGGTCGACATGGAGAAGATCGTCACCGAGATCCTGCCGCGCGGACAGTTCCTGCACTCTGTCGAGGCCACCGACGACGTGGACCTCGCTGCCGCCCGGGGCTCGCGCCCCATCCTGCTGGCCGAGGACTCGGCCGTGCTGCGCAAGCACGTCGCCGAGGAGCTGCGCCGGGGCGGCTACACCGACCTGCGCACCTTTGCCAACGGCAAGGAGTGCTACGATGAGATGAACCGCCTGGTCGGCCAGGCCGACGCCGCCGGGCGGCCGGTGACCGAACTGGTGGCCGCGCTGATCAGCGACATCGAGATGCCGGCGATGGACGGGCTGGCGCTGTGCCGCTGGGTCAAGCAGACGAAGCAGACCGAGGACGTGCCGGTCATCATGTTCAGCTCGCTGATCAACGAGCAGATCGCGACCAAGTGCGAAGCGGTCGGCGCCAACGCCTACATCAGCAAGCCGCAGTTCACCGAGCTGGTGGCCCTGCTGGACCAGCACTGCAGCCGGCTTGAGACCGCAGCGGTCTAGCCCGCGCCCGGCGACGGGAGCAGCGAACAAGAGGCCCGCCATGTGGAATGGCGGGCCTCTTCGCGTTCAGCAGCTACGTTCCGCTTCCGGCCGTGTCAATTGTGCACGGGCTCCTTGGCCGACGTCGGCGGCGTCGCGGCGGCCGCCTTGGCCAGCTCGGCCTTGTTCCACTCGGCGGCCATCGCCATCAGCTCGGGCAGCGTGCGCCCCTTGCGGAACAGGTCCAGTGCGTGGCTGAGCTGGGTGTCGGCCTCGATCGCCACCTTGTAGGCGGCTTCGGGGCCGTGCAGGCGACGCGCCAGCTCGCGGCGGATGCCGCGCTTGAGGTAGTCGGCGTTCGCGTTCAGCAGCGAGTCGGACATCGTCAGCTTGAAGACGCCCAGGTACTCGTCGATCTTCTCGCGCTTCTTCAGGTAGGTCGCGAACTGGCGGTACACGGGATCGGCCACCGTGAAATCGGCCGGCGTCTGCGGATGTGCCGCCGCGTAGTCGATCGCGAACCCGAACAGCGCGCCGTCGCGCTCGATCGCGACCTCGAAATCGGTCAGGAGATCCTGGTCGATCTCGATGTCCGGCCGGATGCCGCCGCCGCCGTACACGACACGGCCGGAGTCCGTGTAGAACTTCTCCAACTGGCTGCGGTGCAGCTCCTGGTCGGCCGGCGCGGTGGCCAGCGGCGGCGCCTCCTCGCCATCCTCGGCGGCTGCAGCCATGTCCCCCATCTCGGGGTGCCGCGGGCGATCCTTGTGGATCGAGCGGCCGCTGGGCGTGTAGTAGCGCGCCGTGGTCAGCTTCAGCGCCTCGTCCTCATCCAGCCGGAACACGGTCTGCACCGAACCCTTGCCGAACGAGGTCTGCCCGACGATCAGGCCCGCGTCGTGGTCCTGGATCGCGGCCGAAACGATCTCGCTGGCGGAGGCCGACGAGCCGTTGATCAGCACGATCATCGGCACCTTGTCGTACACCTGGCCGACGGCCTGGCTGTAGAAGCTGTGGTTCTGCGAACGCAGCCGACCCTTCGTGAAGACGATGAGCTTGTCCTTCGGCAGGAACAGCTCGCTGACCTGCTGCGCGGCGTCGAGAAGGCCGCCGGGATTGAAGCGCAGGTCGAGGATCAGGCCGCGCATGCCCTGCGCGTTGAGCCTGTCGAGCTCCGCGCGGGTCTCTTCGGCCGTCGTGCGCGCGAAGTTCTGCACGCGGATGTAGCCGATGTCGCCCATCATGAACGCATAGGGAACACTCTCGAGCTTGATGATGTCGCGCGTGATCGTCAACGGCAGCGGCTTCTCGGTGCCCGGCCGCTGGATGACCAGGTTGACCGCGGTGCCCGGCGCGCCCCGCAGCTTCTTGACCGCGGCGTCGCTGGTGTAGTCCTTGCACGACTCGCCCTCGATCTCGATGATCTGGTCGCCGCCCTGCACGCCCATGTAGTAGGCCGGCGTGCCCTCGATCGGGGAGACGACGGTCGGGAAGTGGTCACGGATGTTGATCGTGATGCCCAGCCCGCCGAACTCGCCCTCGGTGGCCGTCATCAGGTCCTCGTAGTTGACCGGGGGCAGGTAGTTGGAGTGCTCGTCCAGGTCCGAAAGCATGCCCTCGACGGCGGCTTCCATCACCTTGTGGGCGTCGACTTCGTCCACGTAATTGTTGATGATCCGCTCGTAGACATCGCCGAGAATCTTCAGGTTGTCGTAGAACTCCTGCCGCTTCTGGGAAGGATCGTCCGCTGCCCGGGCAACCGGGGCCACCAGCAGCACGACCGCCAGGAGCAGGACGCCCCACGACGACTTGCTGCGCAAAATGATGTCACACAATGACTTGCCCACACGGTCACCGCTCATTTCGGGTCCACTTCCTTGCCGAGGGTCTGGCGCCTGTCGTCCTGACGGATCGCTTATAGGTCAGAGAGCAAGCCGTGTTCCAGCCCGCGCAACTGTTCGAGCGCCTGCGCGAGCAGCTGGTCGGGCGCGGCGGCCGCGTCGAGCACACGGAAACGCCGCGGCGCCGCCGCCGCCAGCGCCACGTAACCGGCGTGGACGCGCCGGTGGAACTCCAGGCGCTCGGCGTCCAGGCGGTCGGGGGCGCGGTCGCCGATGCGCGCCAGCCCCTGCTCGGGCGGCAGCAGGCACAGCAGCGTCAGGTCGGGCTCAAGGCCGCCGAGCGCGACGGCGTTCAGGCGATCGACCAGGTCGAGCCCCAGTTCGCGCCCGTAGCCCTGGTACGCCGCCGAGGCGTCGGCGAAGCGGTCGCAAAGGACCAGTTGCCCGGCGGCCAGCGCCGGCCGGATCCTCTCGCGCACCAGCTGCGCGCGGCTGGCGACCATCAGCAACAGTTCGGTCTGCGGCGTCATGTCGACGCTGGCGGGGTCCAGCAGCACGGCGCGGATGCGCTCGCCGATGGCCGTGCCGCCGGGTTCGCGCACCAGCAGGGGCTCGCGACCCGCGTCGCGCAGGCGCTGCGCCAGCGAGGCGATCAGCGTCGACTTGCCGCTGCCCTCGGGCCCCTCGAAGGTGACCAGCAGGCCGGGGCCGTTCACGACCGTTCCTTCTGTCCGCGCGGCGCCGGGCCGGGCAGCTTGGCGGCCACGTGCACCAGGCGCTGCACGGTGGTGGCCAGCGTGCCGACGGCCAGGAAGCCGAGGATGGGCACCAGCGCCCAGCGGCCCACGAGCAGGCCGACGGTCAGCAGCACCACGCGCTCGGTGCGCTGCATCCAGCCGACCAGGCAGGTCTCGCCCACGCCTTCGGCCCGCGCGCGCACGTAGCTGGTGGTCAGGCTGCCGACCACCGTCAGCGTGATCAGCAGCAGCGCGATGCGATCGGGCCCCTCTTCGCCGCCGGAGAAGTACCAGGTCAGGCCCGCGAACAGGAAGGCCTCGCCCAGGCGGTCGAAGCACGAGTCGAGGAAGGCGCCGCGCTTGGACACGGTGCCCTGCCGGCGCGCAAGGTCGCCGTCGAGCATGTCGAAGGCCGAGCCGAGCAGGAACACGAAGGCGCCGCCCAGCAACTGCCCCTGCCCGATCACGTAGCCCGAGACGGCGGTGATCGCCAGGCCGGTGATCGACACGCCGGTCGGGCTGAAGCCGAGCTTGTCCAGCGCGGCGACGACCGGGCTGACCACGCCACGCGCGGACTTCTTGAATTCATCGAGTCCCATCAGGCCTCTTTCTGCCGGCGCTCGCCGGTGCCACGAATCACAAGCACCAGTTCGCCGCGCAGCCGGGGTCCGGTCAGCTGCCGCAGGAGATCGTCCGCGGTACCCCGCAGCGTCTCCTCGTGGATCTTGGTGATTTCACGCGCCACCGCCGCCTCGCGCGTCGGGTCCAGCTCGAGCAGCGTCTCGATGGTCGAACGGATGCGGTGGCACGATTCAAGGATGACCGTGGTGCCGGTCTCGGCCAGTGCCTCGGCCAGCAGGCGACGGCGCGCGCCGGTCTTGCGCGGCGCGAAGCCGACGAACGTGAAGCGGTCGGTCGGGAAGCCCGACAGCACGAGCGCCGCCAGCACGCTCGAGGGTCCGGGAATGATCGAGTAGGGCACGTCCTCGCGCCTGAGCGCCGCGACCAGCGCGTAGCCCGGGTCGGAAACGCAGGGCATGCCGGCATCGCTGACGACGGCGACGCGGCCGCCGCCCTGCAGTCGCGCAAGGATGGCCGGCACGGCGCGCGCCGCGTTGTGGTCGTGGAAGCTCTGCAGCGGCACCGACAGTCCATAGCGGTCGAGCAGCCGGCGCGTGTGGCGCGTGTCCTCGGCGTAGACGACATCCGCCGCCGCGAGCACCGACAGGGCGCGAAGGCTGATGTCGGCCAGGTTGCCGATCGGCGTGGCCACGAACTGGCAGACCCCCGCCGGCAACTCGGCGTCCGGCAGGGTCAGCAGTCGCGGGTTCGTCGCGGGATCGGTCAAGATGCCTCCCCGGGGCCGCCGGCGTCGGGATCGGGTCGGCCCGCCATCGCGGCCACCGGCGGGAGCCTTCGCTTGAAGGCCATCGCCTTGACGCGCGACGCCACGCGCGCCACCAGGTCGGGCGCGAAACCGAGCGCCGCCAGTTGGCGCTCGCCGAGGCCGTCGTCCACCATCGCGTGCAGCAGCCGGTCGACTTCGGCGTAGGTCACACCCAGTTCGTCCTCGTCGGCCTGGCCTTCCCACAGGTCGGCGCTGGGCGCCTTCGTGAGCACGGCGGCAGGCAACCCGAGGTGCGCGGCCAGCAGCCGGACCTCGGTCTTGTAGAGCTGGCCGATGGGATTGAGCGCGCAGGCGTTGTCGCCGTACATCGTCGTGTAGCCGAGCAGGCCCTCGGTGCGGTTGCCGGTGCCCAGCACCAGCGCATCGTCGCGCGCGGAGCAGTCATAGAGCACGACCATCCGGCAACGCGCCATCACGTTGCCGCGGCGCACGCGCTCGCCCGCAGGCACGCCGGCCAGGAAGGCGTCGGCCATCGGCGTGATGTCGACCTTTTCGACGCCCATGCCCAGGCAGTCGGCGACCGCCTGCGCATCGACCAGCGAAGCGGCCGAACTGGTGGCGTACGGCATCATGACCCCGCGCACGCGACCCGCACCCAGCGCAGCGACCGCCAGGCCGGCGGCCACGGCCGAGTCGATGCCGCCGGAAAGACCGATCACCAGGTTGCGACGGCCCGAGGCCTGCAACTGGTCGCGCAGGAAGCTGGTGCAAAGCTCCTGCGCCAAAGCCGGAGCGATGGCCCAGCCGGGAGCGCAGGCAGGTGTGGCGGCAGGCATCCGGCGGATCCTCCAGTTTTCAGGGGCCCGGAGCGATCGCGGGCCGGGACACGGCGCGCGGTCCGGCGGCGATGACCGCCCCGCGCGGCGGCTAACATACACCCGGCGACCGGGAAGGAAAACCCCGGTCGTCCAGTGGGCTGTCAGGCCGCGAAACCGTCCAGGGCGGCGATCACGCGCGGGATGTCCTCGTCGCGGTTTTCCAGGTTCGGCACCAGCCGCACACGGCCCGGCCCGAAGGCCAGGGCCAGGATCCCCTGGCCGGCCAGGTGCGCCACCAGTGCCGCCTCCGCGGCCTGCCCGGTCACGTCGATGATGACGATGTTCGTGTCGACCGGGTGGTTCACCGACAGCCGGGGATGGCTGAAGCCGGCGGCGATCGCCGCGGCGCGCGCGTGGTCGTCGGCCAGGCGCGCCAGGTTGTGGTCCAGCGCATACAGGCAGGCCGCCGCCAGCAGTCCCGACTGGCGCATCCCCCCGCCCAACATCTTCCGGAAACGGTAGGCCCGGGCCAGGGACGCCCGGTCGCCGACGAGCACCGAACCCACCGGGGCCCCGAGGCCCTTCGAGAAACACACGCTGACCGTGTCGACCGGCGCGGCGAGTTCCGCCAGGGACAGCCCGCCGGCCACGTGGGCATGCCACAGGCGCGCCCCGTCCAGGTGCACGCGCAGGCCGCGGAGGTGGGCCTGCGCCCCGACCTCCGCCACGAGGTCCTGGGGAATGATGCGCCCTCCCGCCCGATTGTGGGTGTTCTCGAGGCAGACCAGGCTGGGCGGGGCACAATGCACGTTGTCGCCGTTGAGGGCCCCGCTGACCCGCTCCCAGCCCAGCCAGCCGCCGGGCGCCTCGACGCAGGTCAGTTGGACGCCGCTGAGCACGGCCGGGGCGCCGGCCTCGTAGCGGTAGATGTGCGCTCCGTCCTCGAGCACGACCTGGTCGCCCGGGCTGGTCTGCGCCTTGACCGCCAGCTGGTTGCTCATCGTGCCGCTCGGGACGTAGAGCCCCGCTTCCTTGCCCAGGAGGGCCGCCACGCGCTCCTGCAGGCGCTGCACGGTGGGATCGTCGCCCAGGACGTCATCCCCTACCTCCGCCTCGCACATGGCCTTCAGCATCCCGGGGGTGGGCTTGGTGACCGTGTCGCTGCGCATGTCGATGAAATGACCGTGGGCGGACATGGGATCCTCTCCTTGGGCTGACGGGCGGCCGGGTAGAAACAGAACCGGTTCTCCAAGCCCCCCGGGCCGGAAAACCGGTTCACCAAAGCCATCTGGCGCGTTGCGCGGAGGGCGAGAGCGGACGCGCGGGACCGGTTCAGTCGCCGGCGACCTTGTCCTTCAACATCTTGGACACTTTGAACACGGGCACCTTGCGTGACGGCACGGGAACGGAGTCGCCGGTGCGCGGATTCCGCGCCATGCGCTCTTTGCGCTCCTTGACCTTGAACGTGCCAAAGCCCCTGATTTCCAGATGTTTGCCATCGACCAGCAGGTCGCCAATCTTGTCCAGGAAGAGATCCACCGTCTCGGCGACTTCCTTCTTGGTCAGGCCGGTCCTCTGCGCAATGTCCTCAACGATATCGGCCTTCGTCATGGCGCTCCTCCTGGTTTCCTGGGGGTCGGCTCCCGGCGCTACCCACGCGCTCAACCCGGATTCTTCGGCATAAGCCAATACTTGTCAAGGGCTTTAATGATAATTGCCTGACCCGCCGCCGACAGCCGGCGCCGTGCCCGAGTCTCCCGGCAGGGCAAGTTGCAACACCCGGGCCCATGGCGCATCGCATTCCACACGTTCCGGATGGACCTCAACGGGGTGTGACGTTCCCCAGGATGCCCGCTTGTTCGCACTAATTGCTAAATAAATAAGGGATTACGCCGATATATCCAATGATTCCTCAAAAGGGCACCTGCTTTGCAGACCATCCGGCAACGGCGCGGCCGGCGGAGCAGGACCTGAACAACGTGCCACTGCAACCGATCTCCGCCGGCCGAGCCAGACAACACACCATCATCGGGCGAGACGGCGAACTGAAGGAGGGCCACTCATGGCTAACAAGAAGATGATCGCGATGACCCTGATCCTTGGTCTGGTGGCTCTGGCCACCGGCTGCAGCGACTCCACGACGGCTCCTGTGACCACCCCCGACACGGCTCCCCCGACGCCCGCCGGCAACGTGTCCATCGCGTATGTCGATGGCGTGGCGACGCTGAGCTGGGACATCGAAGCCGTCGACGCCGACTTGGCGGGCTACGTCGTGACGCGCGAACACAACGGCGCCACCGTGGTGCTGCTCGAGGCGCCGACGCTCGTGACCACGGTCGAGGATGCCACCACCGAGCTGGGCACCAGCATCTACCACGTGTACGCCGTCGACACGACCGGCAACGAGAGCGCCCCGTCGACGACCCAGCTGCTGCTCACCGGCAGCCACGCTGACGACAACCTGGCGGACTAAGCCCTCGACCGGAGCCGATCCTCCTTCGAGTTCCCGAGCCCCCCGCACATGCAGGGGGCTCGTGTATTTTTGCGAGGCAGGGAAGGCGCAGCGGACGGATCAGGCGCCGAGCTTCGCCAGCGCGAGCGCCAGGGCGAGGAACGGGCTGATCACCGCCTGCATGGTGCGCCCGAAGAGGGCGCCTGCCGGCGTGTAGTGCATCAGCAGCAGGAACCCGACCACCAGGAGCATGCCGTAGCGGCGCAGGTTCTCGTAGGAGGCCCGCAGCGATGCCGGCAACAGGCGCGAGAAGATCCAGCTGCCGTCGAGCGGCGGCAACGGGATGAGGTTGAAGACAGCGAGCGCCACGTTCACGACGATACCGGTCTGCCAGACGCGCACGAGGAACTTCAGCGGCTCGAGCGCGGCGTGCCCTTCCGGGAATCGCCCGTAGGCGATCGCAGTCAACCCCAGGAGCACCGCCGCGACGAGCGCGAGCAACAGGTTGCTGAGGGGGCCGGCCGCCGCCACCTTCGGATAATCGTTCCACGGCTGGCGCAACCGTCCCGGGTGGACGGGAACCGGCTTGGCCCAGCCCATCATGAACGAACTGGTCAGCGCCAGCAGCGCCGGCACGATGATGCTGCCGATGGGATCAATGTGAGGCAGGGGGTTCAGCGTCAGCCGCCCCTGGTCGCGCGCCGTGGTGTCGCCCAGCTTGAGCGCCACCCAACCGTGCGCCACTTCGTGGAACACGACCGAGAACACGACCACCAGCACCTGGATCAGTACGTCACCCATTGCCACCATCCCGGTTCGTCACGGCGCGGCCGGCCAACGCGGCCCAGGCGCTCCACACAATGTCCTCCTCGAGGCCTTCCATCCAGCCGTATTCGGCGCCGCGGCCGTCGTCGCGGCGCGCGAAACTGCGCAGGGCGACAACCTCGGGCGCGGGCGGCTTCCAGCGCGCCGGGTCGGTGGGCCCGAACAGGGCCAGCGTCGGCACGCGCACGGCGCCGGCCACGTGCATGATGCCGGTGTCGTTGCACAGGAAGCGGTCGGCATCGGCCAGCAGCGCCGCGGCGACGCCGACGGCGCACGGCGGCGCCACGACGACCGCGCCCGCAGGCGCGTCCTTGCCGGCAAGCCCGGCGAACAGGGCGAGCGCCTCGCGATCGGCCGGGCCGTGCAGCACCAGGACCTGCCGACCGTTCGCAGCGGCGCGATGCGCCAGCGCCGCGAACCGACCGGCGGGCCAGACGTTCTGCCGCTTGCCCGCCCCCGGGTGCAGCGCCCAGAACCCGGGCCGAAGCCCGAGTTGCTCCCTGACCTGCGCTGCCTGGCGCCGCTCGGCGTCCGACGGCACCACGACCGTCGACAGGTCGTCGGTCGTGATGCCGATCGCGCGCAGCGGCGCCAGCCCGTGCTCGATGGCGTGCGTCGTCACCTCGGGCTCGCCGGGCATCTGAAGCGAAAAACAGTGCCCGCTGAAGTCCCAGCCGAACGGACGGCTGTCCCCGCCGACAACGTGGCGCGCGCCGCTGAGCAGACCGATGAGCGCGCTGGTCAGCGAGAACGAGACGCTGCTGAGCACGATCGCCAGGTCGGGCTCCCAGGCGCGCAACCGGCGCAGGAAGCCCGGCACGCGACGCAGGGGACGCTCGAAGACGAACACGTCCGCCAGATCCGGGTTGTGGCGCACCACCTCGACGTTGCCCGGGGAAGTGACCAGCGCCACCTCGGCGCCAGGCCACGTCCGGGCGATGGCGCGCAGGGCCGGCGTGGCGCAGACCATGTCGCCCATCTGGTTGTGCTGACGCACGACCAGGATGCGGGCCGGCCGCAGCGCCGCCAGCCCCGCGGGGTCCAGCGGCGGCCGCCGCAGCGCGCGGGCCAGCGGGCGCATCAGGAACTGTTTGGCCCGCCTGGTCGCTGCCATGCCCTTCCCCTGGTTGGCCGGCTGCTGCCGGGCCGTGGCACACTGCTTGCGTTCCGGCGGCCGGACGCCGGGTCACGGGCCCGGTCGCATGCCATCCGCGACGGGAGCATCGCCCCTTGAATCGCCTGCGCCTGCCGATCCTGATCCTGTCCGCCTGGCTGCTGGCGGGCATGGGCCTGTACGAACTGACGGCCAAATCGCCCACCTGGGCGGGCGAAGCCTGGCCGGGCTGGTGGGCCAGCGAGAAGGCCGAGCATGTGACCCGCTGGAAGCCGCCGACCGGCATCCTGCCCATCGACAAGGTCCTGCACGAGGGCGAGGAAGCCGCGCACTTCTACGCCACCCTGGCCGGTTCCCGGCCGTGGTTCCGCACCGGGCCTCAGTAGCCGGCGGAACGTTTCCGGTCCTCGAGATCCCTCAGCAACGCCAGGTACGCTTCGTGTCGCCAGGCCGGCAGCCGGCCGCGCGCCACGGCGTCCTTGACGCCGCAACCGGGCTCGTCGCGGTGCAGGCACCCGCGGAAACGGCAATCGAGCGCTATCGTCTCGAGGTCCGGAAAATAGGCGCGGATGTCCGCCGGAGCAATGTCCCAGGGGTCGAAGCCGCGCAGCCCGGGCGAGTCGGCGATGAAGCCGCCGCCGGTCACCGCGTGGAGTTCCGTGTGGGTCGTGGTGTGGCGACCGAGGCCCGTGCGATCGGTGACCTCGTTGACGCGCAGTCCCAGGTCGGGATAGAGCACATTCAGCAGGCTGCTCTTGCCCACGCCGGAGGCGCCCAGCAACAGCGAGACTTTCCCCGCCAGCAGGGCCGCCAGCTCGGGCACGCCTTCGGAGGTGGCGACCGAGGTCGGCACGACGTCGACCTCGAGCGTGCGGTAGTAGCCCCAGCGTTCCATTTCGCGCCGGCGCGAAGCCTCGTCACGGCAAAGATCGATCTTGTTGACGACGACGGCGCCGTGCACGTCGAACCGCAGCGCGGCGGCCAGCAGGCGGTCGACGAAGCCGGTCTGGGGCTCGGGATCGCGCACGGACTGGACCACGACCAGCTGGTCCAGGTTCGCCATGAGCACCTGCTCGACGCGCCCCCCGCTGCGGCGGGCCGCCATCCGCGAGATGCGGTTCCGGCGCGGAAGGACCTCCTCCACGACGCCCTCGCGCCCGTCGGGCCCCTGCCCGGCCACCGCTTCGAACCGCACCCGATCCCCGGCAACAACCAGCGACTGCACCTGTTTGGGCCCCTTCTTCAGGCGCCCGCGGACCTGGCATTGCCAGGTCTCCGGGGCCACGTACACCTGGCAATGCCCGGCGCCGGCCCGGATGACGATGCCCTCGCGCTGCTCTACGCCTTCGCTCATGCAGTTCCTTCGGGGCCCGGCGCGCCGCCGCGGGGCCGTTTTGGATCTTGTCTATCGACGGGTGATGGATTAGCTTGGCAGTCGAACAGGTAGCACAATTTTTCCGCATTCTCAAGAAGGTGCGCCCACCATGGACATCGTCGAGGTGTTGAAGCATACCTCACCTGCGCTCTTCCTGCCCGAATTGAAAGCCACCGACAAAGCCGCAGCCCTGGCCGAGATGGTCGAGGGGCTCGTCGCCGGCACCGACATCCAGAACGCCGACACGATCCTGCAGATGCTCAAGAGCCGCGAGCACCTCGGCAGCACCGCGGTCGGCCCGGGCATCGCCTTCCCCCATGGGCGCACGCTGGCCGTGCAGCGGCTGACGATCCTGATCGCGCGCTCGCAGGCCGGCGTCGACTTCGACTCGGAGGACGGCGGCCCCACGTACCTGTTCTTCGTGCTCGTGGCGCCCCCGCAGGATTCCGGCCACCAGTACATCAAGTCGCTGGCGACCCTGATCGACCGGCTGCAGGATGCCGACATGCGCGCCAAGCTGCGCGACGCCGTTGACTACGAATCGTTCTGTGCCGTCCTGAAGGGGGAGTGACCATGCACCCGCAACTGCAACTGCTGGTCGCCCTCCAGGACATGGATCAGATGATCCGCGAGACCGAGGAAAGCCGCGAGCAGCTCGAGGACCTCGGCTTCAAGCACGAGGGCCTCGAGAACCTCAAGCGCGCGCGCGAGGACCTCGCCGGCCAGATCGACCCCAGCCTCGGCAGCTGGTACAAGCGCCTGACCGCGCGCTTCGGCCACGCCGTGGTGCCGGTGGTCGGCAACCTGTGCATGGGCTGCTTCGCGAGCATCCCCTCGTCGTTCGTCAGCAAGACCAACGTCGACAAGGTGCAGAAGTGCGAAAGCTGCGGGCGGCTGCTGTACTGGCCGTAGGGCGGCGCGGAACGCGGATGCGACCTGGACCCGGCTTCGGCCGGGTCTTTTTTTGCGCCCACTGGTACACCGGGACGCCGCCGCAGGGCAAACGGAAGCGGGCGGCCACCAGGGCCGCCCGCCTCGACAGGAATCCGCGCGGCCGGCTTAGCCCGGGGTGCGCGAGTTCATGTAGTTGATCGACGACTGCAGCAGGTCGCGGGCGTACGCGGGGTTGTGCACGCCATGGCTGCGGTCCTCGGTGCCGATGTACATGAAGTTCCAGATCGCGCCGGCGTCGTCGGCCGGACGGCCGGTGGCCGTCAGCGGCGTGCCCGAGGCGTTCACGAAGCCGGCCGTCACCAGCAGGGCCTTGAGGTCGACCAGCAGGCCGTCGATCTCGGTCTGGACGCCGTTGTAGTCGTAGTTGTCGCCGATGTCCTCGTGGCAGCCGACGCAGGCCTGCGTGTTGTAGACCACGGTCACGCCGTCCTCGCCCAGGGCCGTCACGTTGAACGTGTGGCCGCCCACTTCGTAGGCCACGTTGCGCATGTGGCAGTTCACGCAACCGTCCTCGTTCATCGTGCGATGGTACGGGGTCTCGGTGTACGTGTAGCCTTCATACTCGTAGCCGTTGGCGCCCATCAGCAGGTCGCCCTGGGGGCCGTGGTGCGGGCCGTAGCGGCTGTTGATGTTGTTGCTGGACGTGATGTACACGGCCACGTCGCGACGGGCCTGGTGGCAGACCACGCAGGTGTTGCCCTTGCCCAGGTCGTAGCTCTCGCCGTTCAGCAGCGCCACCGGGGCGGTGATGCGCAGGCCGAAGTCGCCGTTGCTGTGCGGCGCGTGGCACGTGAAGCAGTTGATGTTCGTCGGCGTCGTCGTGGCCGTGTAGGTCGTCGCGCCGTTGACGTACTGGATAAAGCCCTCGTTGGCGTGGCAACGCACGCACGACGGGTTCGTGCCCTCGAAGACGGTCTCACCCTCGCCGTGACGGCTCTCGGCCCACTCGGTCTGGGCACGGACCACGCTCAGGTCCACGTCGGAGTGGCATTCGAAGCAATTGGACGGCTGCGGATCTTCCTGCACGATGGTCGTGATTTCCCTGGTGCAGGCCGACAGGGCCAGCAGGCCCACGATGCCGACCAAGATCAGTAGATGCTTGCGAGTCAGCGACATTACCTTTCCTCCTTGTACCGGTCGTTTCTAACGCGGATCAGTCCACAGGCAACTTGTAACCGACATTCAGCGAGATGACGTTCGTCGTGAAGTAGCGGTCGAGCAGGACGTAGTCGTCGTAGTTGTACACGTTGTAGCGCACACTCACGAAGTAGTCCCGGCTCAGGTCGTACTTGCCGTCGAACGTCAGGATGGATTTCTCGACGTCCAGGTCCTTGCCGAGGTCCAGGTAGGTGACCCCGCCGCCCAACCGCAGCCCCTTGACGCCGGTCAGGTCGACGCGGGCGGTCACGGTGCTGTTGTCGGCGCGGTAGGCTCCTGCCTGGTCCACGTACTCGTCGTCACTGTAGGCGTACTCGACCGACGCCGTGCCCCACTGCGTCAGCGCCAGGCGCGTGAAGCCACTGTAGCGCTTCCCGGTGGCGGTGACGTCGAGGACCGGATAGTCGCGATCGCGCTGCAGGAAGGCGGCGCCGACGGTCAGCCGGTCGTTCACCTTGGCCTGGGCGCTGGCCCGCCAGCGGCTGGACTCGATGTCCTTGAGCAGCGTCAGGCTCTCCTGGTCGTCACGCTCGCTCGTGGCGTAGCTGGCGCGAAGCTGCCAGCGCGGATCGTGGTACGAGCCGCCGATGCGCCACGTGTTGGTGTCGGTCAGGGTCTTGTCGTCGTCGGTCGTGGCGTAGCCGTAGCCGGCGAAGAACGAGCCTCTCGCGCGGCGCCAGGTCACGTCGACGTCGTTGCGGGTGCGGTCGGTCTGCAGGCCGGTCGCATCGCTCTCGATGCGGCTGCCGTCGAACCGGTAGCGCAGCTCGACGTCGTCCGCGGCCTTCACGGTGCCGAAGTACTGGAAGGCCGACGTCGTGCAATCGAGCGCCGTGTCGTCCAGCTCCTGCGTCCCGTACGAGGCGCGCACGAAGTGCGAGACCTTGCCCGGGAACAGTAGGCACGGCAGGCTGGCGCGCGCCGAGATGACGTTCCCGGAGCGGTCCATGCCCGCGTGCAGGTCGTCGGCCAGGCTCGATTTCTCGACGCCGACCGCGAACATCCGCCCGTCCTGGCGGTACTCGCCCTCCAGGAAGTGCGTCTGCAGCAGGTAGTCGTAGCCGGTCCCCAGCGCCGAGATCGTGCCGTCGGGGATGGCCCAGCGGTCGCCTTCGCGCGCCTGGCGGCCGTAGTCGGCCGTGAAGCGGAACGAAGAGCCGGGCGTCACGCGCGCGCTGAAGTTCCAGTCGCGGCGCTCGGCGCTGACCTGGTCGTCGACGCTGTAGAAATGCCGGGACTGGTGGTGGCGCACGCTGAACGTGCCCAGGTCGGCCACGCGGTAGGTGAACATCCCCTGGCCGCCATGGTCGTTCAGGTCACGGATATCCAGGTGGAAAGCCGTGCGGTCGCCCGTCGTCCCGTCGAGATTCAGGCGGGACAGGTTCAGCCCGTCGTAGACATTCCAGAACTCGGGCATCGTGCTCGCATCGCCGGTCGTCTTCTCGACGTAGACCTTCCCGACTTCGAGCGTGCCGCCCACCGTGCCGGCCAGGGCCGGCTGCGTGAGGACCAGGGCCACGACCAGCAGCGAGCCGGCCGACAGGATCCGATTCATGACTTGGTTACGCATTCCGCACCCCCTCTAGTGGCCGCCGTGGCACCCGATCGCAAGACAGCCTTGGGGCTGCAGCGCGGGCGTCAGGAGGAGCCGGTTGGTGTACGAGCCGTGCACGTCGACATGGCATTCGTTGCAGGACACGCCGGCAAAGCGGTCACCGTGCATGCTGTTCATGTTGTGCCCCGGCACCGTGTGGCACTGCGAGCACAACTGGAAGTGCGGCGCCGCATAGGGCTGCTTCAGCAGCACCAGCTGGGCCGACCCGTGCGGATCGTGGCAGTTCAGGCAGCCGCCGTCCTCGACCGAGTAGTCGAGGGTCGCGGCATGCTCGAACGGGAACGGCCCGCGCATATTCGCGTGGCACTTGGCGCAGGTCGCGTTCACGTCGCGGCGGACCGCGCCGGCCATGCCGTCGTCACCCGAAAGGTGGCAATCGGTGCAACGGACCGCGCCCTCCTCGACCGGGTGGTGCGACAGCTGCGCGAACTGGCCGCGGACGCCGGTGTGGCACCCGTAGCACAGCTCCGGCTGCGAGGCGTGCAGCAGCCCCATGGCGGTACCTTCGTGCACACTGTGGCAGGCCGTGCAGGACACGTCAGCCGCGGCGTGCGCGCTGAGCGTCTGCTGGTTGACCTGGTGAACGCCCTGGTGGCAGGTCGCGCACACAGCGGACACTTCCCTGGCACCCAGCTTGGCCGGGTTGGCCATCGGGTTGGCCGAGGGGTCGTCCTGCCAGTGAGCCGGCTGGCCGGCGTGGCAACTGGTGCAGGAGATGCGGGTGGCCACATCCCCGGCCGCACCCATCAGCACCCGGTGCGGGCTGGCGGCCAGCGTTGCCGCCAGGCCGTCGTGGCAGTCCAGGCAGACCGCAGTCTGGCCGGAACCGCCGGCGTCCGTGGCAGCCTCGGCGGCTCCCAGCGGCCCGGCGTTCCACGCCAGGCCGAGGGCGCAGCACAGCAGGCCGCCCACGAACCATGACAATTTCCTGAAGTCAGCGTCCAAAGTGGAAACCTCTCGGTTCGGGTTGAGCGCCTCGTCGCGGAATATCCCTAGCGGAGAGTTGGTTGATCGGTTGGAAGTGTCAAGCGCTTTAGTTGACAAATTAACAATTGTCAACCAAGTGCCTCCAGATTAATCACTTCCGTGACGATAACGACTCTCGTTTCCTTCCGCTGGGCGACAAAAAGAAGCGACTCCCGAAGGAGTCGCTTGCAAGAGGTGTGACAATTGTGTGACGCGAAAGGAAATACCCGATCAGCGCTTCCCGAGCGCCGGAAAGGTCAGTCTTCCCGCCCCGCCAGGGCGCCGGCATTGGCGACGACCCGGGTGATGCGCTCGACGATCTCCTTTTTTTCGCCGCCGTCGTCCTTGACCCCGAGATCCTCGCGCGCCCACGTCGCCTGCGGGAAGGGCCCGAGGCTCTCCAGCTCTTCCCAGCTGGTCACGCCGGTCTCCTTGCGGAAGACCAGGTCGCCGGTTTCGCCGCGATCGACCGTGATCAGGTCGCCGCGACGGATCTGCTCGCTGCAGATGAAATGGCTGATCGGGGTGACGATCTGCATCTCGACGACACGCTTGAGCGGCCGGGCGCCGAACTGGACGTCGGTGCCGGTCTCGACCAGGAAGCGCTTGGCCTCCTGGGTGATCTCCAGCAGGAACGGCTCGCAGCAACGCAACGACCGGTGGTGCACCTGGGCGATCAGGATGTCGAGGATCGCGTACAGGTGCTGCTCCTTCAGCGTGTGGTAGGTGATGATCTCGTCGAAGCGGTTCAGGAACTCGAACGGGAAGACCTTTTTTGCCGCCCGCATGGCCGCATCTTCCACGTCGCGGTCCAGCTTGGCCTCGCTGGTGCCCGTCGAGAACCCGATGCCGTTCTGCGAGAGGTGGGCGCCCATCGCCTCGCTGCCGACGTTCGACGTCAGGATGATGATCGACTGCCGGAAGTCGACTTCCTCGTTGTTGCCCAGCACGACGGTGCCGTCCTCGAGGATGCCCAGCAGCAGGTTCCACAGCTTCGGGTGCGCCTTCTCGATCTCATCGAACAGGATGATCGACAGGTGGCGTTCGCTTTCGGGCGGGAACAGGCGACCGAGCTTGCTGTCGGTCTCACTGATCATGCCGGTCTGGGCGTCCAGCGCCTTGCGGTGGTGCCGATCGATGTTCTCCTGCGACAGGAGCGGGCGGATCTCGCCACCCACATAGCCCGGCGGCGAACCCAGCAGCTTCGAGATGTTGTAATGCGCGGAATATTCCTGGCAATTGATCCGCGTGAACGCGCGGCGGTTGCCGAACACGGTCTCGGCCAACGCACGCACGGTCTCGGTCTTGCCGACGCCCGTCGGGCCCATGAACATCATCGTCAGCAGCGGCCGCTCCGGGTCATGGACGCCGGCGATCAGGCGGCTGAAGCTGTCGGACATCTTCTCGATCGCCTGGGGCTGCCCTACGACCATCTTGTTCATGTGCGCGGCAAAGCGGGAGATCTGCTCATTGCGCTTCTCATGGCGGAGAATCTTCACGTCCATGTCCTGTTCGTTGGCGTCAGGTCGGCTGCCGGTTCGGACGGCAGTCGGGACATCCATGTCCTGGGGCAGATGAGCGAAACCCACCCGTGGCGCCATTTTCGGACGCCAACGGGTGGGCTTGAGGGCAAATGCAGAAGGAAAGGGAGCGCAAATCATGCGCTCCCTTGAGATTATGGTGGTCAGGAACCTTCCAGGTACGGTTTGGCGAGGTATGGAGCCTGCGGCGCGCCGGGCTTTTCGACCCAACGGTCATCCAGGCGCACCTTCAGCGGGCTGTGGCGGCCGATGTACTGCTCGACGGCCTCCAGCTGCGTGACCCCCGTGGGCGTGACCTTCGAGGCCGGGATCGACGTCAGGAACCCCAGGCCGCTGTTGCCGGCCATGAGGAAGTCCGTGATCACGACGTCGTACTCGGCATCCGGGTCCCAGGGCTTGCCGCCGATCTCGAGTTCCACCACGCGATCCTTGTCGGGCCGCGTCGGGTCGATGACGACGCGGGCGCCCGACAGCAGGATGCCCCCGCTGCGGCCCTCCACGCGCGATTCGATCAATCGGCGCACCATGCGTCCGTCCATGGTCACGACGTCGAGCTCGTTGCCGAACGGGAGGATCGAGAACACTTCGCGCGTGGTCAGGTCGCCCCCCGGCAGGTCGGCGCGCAGGCCGCCCGTGTTCTGGACAGCAAGGTCGGCGCTGAACTGCTCACGCATTGCGTCGGTGACGAGGTTGGCCACCGGGCTGGCGCCCGGGCCGCCCCGACCCAGCGGGCCCGACGACGAGCCGATGACCCGGCCCATCTCCGCCTCAGCCTGCTCGTGGTACGGGCGGATGACCGCGGTTGTCGCCGGGTCAGGCCAGATCTCATCCTCGAAGAGCGTGATCAGCGTACCCTGCGCGTCGGCCTTCTCGTACCCCACCAGCGAACGGGTCGTGCGATCGATCAGCAGCACCGCGTGCCCGAGGCTGCTCCCGTTGCCGAAGCTCTCGAAGCACATGGTATGGGTCTGCGGGTCGATCCACGGCGCGCGATAGCCGCGGTGCGTGTGGCCGCCGACGGCGATATCCACGCCGCTGACGGCGTTGACCAGCTCCATGAGGTTCATGGAGCCGCGCGAGTAATTCGAGCCGAACGCGCCCTGCTGGTCGCGGTCGCTGCTCTCCTGGTCGGCCACGAGGTTGTTCCAGCCCGCGACCGGGTCGAACGGCAGGCCCTCGTGGATCGCCAGAAGGATCAGGTCGGCGCCCTGCGACTTCAACTGGTCGCGGTAGCGCTCGACGGTCGGCGCCATCTCCAGGAACTCGAGGCCCTCGATGTTCTTGGGGAACGACATGTGCTTCGTGCCCGGCGTGATGATGCCGATGACGCCGATGCGGATGCCGCCCATTTCGAGCATCAGCGTGGGCTGCACCCAGTCGACGAGCTTGCCGGTTGACGACTCCACCAGGTTCGCGCACAGCCAGGGGAACTTCGACATGCGCGCCAGGCGCTCGCAGTTCTCGCGGCCCATGTCGAAATCGTGGTTGCCCGGCACCGAGAAGGCATACCCGACGGCGTTGAAGTACTCGATGACCGCCGAGCCCTTCGTCTTGTTGCCGATGGGCGTGCCCTGGAACATGTCGCCGACATCCATCAGGAGCACTTCGTCGCCGGAGGCCTTCGCCTTTGCCGTGACCTCGCCGATGTAGGTCGCGGCCGAGGCGCCGCCGCCGAGCGGCGGCGGGAAGTCAGGATTCATGAACTTGGCGGGCTCGGGCGCAATGTGGCCGTGGACGTCGTTGGTCCACAGCAGGTGCACGCGCAGGAGCCCGTCATCCGGGGCGGCAAAACCGCTCGCGGCCGCCACCAGGCAGGCCGTCGCGACCAGGAACCGCAAGATGCGCAGTTTCGTCATCTCAGAACTCCATCGAGTAGCTGACGCCGACGCGGAACCGGGTGTCCTCGACCCGCGCATAGGAATCCGTGACGAAGGCATCGCCGAAATAGGCTGCAGGATACGGGAACTGGTGCGCAAGCACGCCGCTCAGCTTGGTCAATTCGACCGAGGCGCTCAGGCGCCCTGCCCCCACACCGGCGGCCGTGCCGGCCGTGAAGGCGGTCAGGCCCGCATCGCGATCGGCATAGCTGTTGATGTGCCGGAACCCGAACCGCAGCGGCATGCCGTTGTAGAACGTGTGCTCGACGCCCATGCGGATGTCGGCGGCGTCCTGCAGCAGCGTCGACGGGTCATCGAGCGTCCCGTCGCGCAGTTCACTCCAGGGCCGGTACTCGACCTCGAACGTGAACACCGTCGGGAGGTTGTTGCGGGGCCGGAACGCCAGGCCGGCGCGCGCGCACCACGGGTAGTCGTAGTAGGCGCTGGTCGTCGTGTCGGTGGCCGCCGCCGGCGAGACCGTGAAGGTCTCCTGGCGCCAGTCACCCGTCGACTTCAGGTTGCTCTCCACCGCGAAGCCCAGGTCCAGGCGCTCGTTCACGCTTGCGCGCAGGCCTGCCGAGGCGCTGAGGCCCGACAGCTTCAGCTCCTGGCTGTTGCGGTAGCTGTCGTTCGTGCCCGCGTTGTCGAGGTCGATCGAGCTGACCGCCTCGTTCCGCGTGCCGAAGTTGTAGTGGAAGGCAGCCCCGATCGAGACCTTCTCGCTGGCCTCGGCCGCGGCGCCGAACGAGAGCGCGTGCAGCGTGCCGGTCACCTTGCGTTCGCGCACGGAAATCAGCATGTCACGCGCGGGCTCGCCCGAGCCGGGCGGGTACGGGCTGGGATTGCGCAGTTCCTCGTAGAACGAGTAGTTGAACGGCAGCCGGTCGGTCAGCGACACGCCGAACGCCACGGCGCGCGGGCCCGAACCCACGCGTTTGGCGAAGCCGAAGTCGCTCTGGAAGGAGTGGCTCCGGTTGCTGGCGATGGCCGCGTCGATGACCCAGCTGTCGAAGCTGTCGAACAGCGGCTGGAAGCGGTCCTCATGCTCCTGGTTGAGCACGATGCCGCCGTCGATCCGCTTGCCCGTCTCGACGACGAGGAACGCCGGGTTGAACACGTTGGACAGGCCACCACGGTAGATCGCCGTGCCGGTGCCGCCCATGGCGGCGGACTCGGCCCCGATCCACGAGAACTGGTCGCCGTACCTGGTCGTCATCTGGGGCCCGGCCACCGCCTGACCGGCCACCGCCAGGCTGATCAGCGCCGCCGTGACCACCGTCGCCGCGCCGCTCGGGAAACTGTACTTGCTCGTCTTCATCTCGCGAGTCTCCTCGGCTTTGTCAGAACGTGTAGTCCATCTGCAGACGGACGGTGGTGATGTCGCGCGTCACTCCCTGGGCGTCCGGGGCGTTGCCGAACGGATCGCCGAAGTAACGGATGTCGACGTCGCGCGGCATCTTGTGATCCCGCGTGACCTTGAGTTGGCAAAGCAGCCGGTCGGAGACGCGGCTTTCGACCGAAATCCAGTTGCGGAACGCGTTGCCGTCGAGCACCACGAACTCGTTGCCCTCGAAATTCCAGAAGAACCCATTGTAGATGGCCGAGGCGCACTCGATCGCCAGTCCGGGCGACAGGTTGTGCTCGTACCGGGCCTCGAAGGCCGAGGCCCGGCTGCCGGCGGTGCCCACCGCCGGGTCGCCGGCGCCGGCATCGTCGGTGCCGCCGAGGCGGGGCCGGGCCGGGAACATGACGTTGGCCGTCATGTAGGTGAACCTCAGCCGGTTGTAGTCGCTGAGCATGAACGCGGACTGGAAACGCGTCTCCCAGTTGCGGAACTTGCGGACATCGCCCGGGTCGTCCTCCGAGCGGCTGCTGTAGCGATGACGGACGCCCAGGCGGACGTTGAAGACCGGTTGGTACTCGCCCTTGATCGTGTACCGCATCAGGTCGGCGCCGTCGGCCTTGCGTGTCCACTGGTCGAACTGGAGGTTGTTCAGGATCAGTTTGCGGCTGATCCGGTACCGCATGTCCAGGAACAGGCCCTTCTCGGCCTTCGGTTGCGGGGTGGCGGTCTCCAGCCACGTGTACAGGTCGTCGTTCAGGCGGTACGGCGCATCCAGCAGCGTCATCTCGTAGCGGCTGTCGTTGCTGAAGGCGCGCGAGTACGGGTTGTCGAAGCCGATGTCGTAGTCGCGCCAGATGGCCAGGAGGTGCAGGTTGTCCCACTGGCTGAAGGCGTTGATGATGTAGGCATCGGGATTGTCCTTGTGGAACAGGCTGTTCCGCGGGTCCTGCAGGAATGCGTATTCGCCCTGCAGCGACACGTTGGCGACCACGGCCTGGCCCTCGGCGCCGAGCACGCGCCGGTACTTGTGCGTCTGGACCTCGCCGTTTTCGTCCGTGTACACGCTGGTGTAGCCGTTCCAGATCTCCGCGTCGCGGGCCTCGAGCAGGCTCGTGTCGGTGACCAGGGTCGTCTCGTCGGCGCGGAAACCGCGGTTGTACCGGGCCTCGTAGCCGCCGACCCCGAGGAACGTGCCGGGGGCCAGCATGACCTTGACGTTGCCGCCAAGCATGTCCTCACGGAAGGCATTGCGACGCAGGCCGGTCGCCACGCCGCCGACCGAACGGTCGAGCAGCCAGTCGCCGTCCGGGCGCGGCCGCATCACGACGTACCGGTTGATGGTGCCGTCGGCGTTGAGCACCCCGTCCTTGTCGGCGCTCGAGATGAACGCCGTGGCCTGCACCGGCCCCCAGGAACCTTCGGCGGCGGCGCCGGTCAGCGCGAACTCGAAGCTGCGCGACAGGTCGCCGTACACGCCGATCGGCCGGGTGTCAAAGCCGAACCCGGTCTTGCGGTACTTGAGGTAGTCGGTGTTGTCCATGATCAGGCCGAGGCCCCAGGCGACGCGGTAGTTGCCGAACATGAGCGACTTCAGGCGGAGATTGCCGCGGCGCTTGTCGGTCAGGCCCACGAAGGCCTTGGTGGTCTCGTTCCAGTCCGGCTCACCGTATTCACGGGCGGTCACCAGTCCGGCCTGAACGCCGGAATTGTGATTCAGGCGCACCTTGTTCATCCACCCGGGCTGGGCAGGGTTCACCATGTCCACCGTGTAGCGACCGCGCGGCCGCCCCAGCGCGAAGTTCAGCAGGTCGTCTTCCGTATCGAGCGGCTGCGCTTCCCAGAACCGGGTCTGCATGAAGCCGGTCAGCTCGTTGGGCACGACCTGCTTGCGGTTGTAGACCACATAGTCGCGCAGGCCGCGGAACGAGAAGTAGCGCAGGCCCTCGACACCGCGCAGTTGCCGCTCGTCCTCGATGCGGCCCATCTGCCCACGGGCACGAATGACCGCCGCGGCATCCACGGGCGACACGTTCTGGTACGACATCAGGTCGTAGAGGTCCAGTTCGTTGACGTCCTGCGGGTTGCGCAGGCGGTCGAGGTACTCGTCGGCCAGGCCCTCGCTGGCGCCCTCCTCTCCCAGGAAGTTCTGCACCGTCCGGAACGAAGCGGACAGCCGGGCGATCGAGGCGTCGGCGACCGGGGGCGGGAGCGTCGCCACCAGGGGCTTGAGCTGCTCGAGGAGGGCGGCGGTCATCCCGTCGACCTCCATCAGCTCGTAGACGCTGCCATAGAAGCGTTCGTAGACGCGGTGCTCATAGATCCTGCGCGCAATGTCGGCCGGAACGGGCAGCGCGAGGATCTCCTCGAGCGCCGCGCTGTTCAGGTCGACCTGCGCCGGCGCCGCCCGGGCCGCGCTCGTCGCGTCGTCGACGAGGGGCAGCCCCGCCAACAACGCAAGCCCGAGCGCCAGCGCCAGGACCGTCGCGGAAACCCGCGACCGGGCCGTGCGGTTGTTCTTGGTGGTCATGGTCACGGCGCCTCCCCGCCCCAAGCCAGGCGAACGCCGAACTGGTGCGTGCTCGAGAGCGTGCCGCCGCCGGTCGAGAAGCCGTAGTCGACGCCCACGGGGCCCTTGCGGTAGCCGAAGCCGCCGGTCAGCCGGTTGGGGTCGGTGACCACACCGGCCCGCAGGGTGAACCCGTCGATGATCGCCATCTCCAGGCCGCCGTGGTAGCGGACTTCGCGACCAAGCGTGTTGTCGAACTCGAACGTGGTCAGGACGCCGTCGTACGGCTCGTAGGCGATGCCGGCGACCAGGGCCCGCGGCAGTTCCTGGCCGTCGAAACCGATCGTCGGGTTGTTCAGGTTGTGCACCTGGACACCGGCGCGCGTCCGCTTGTGCAGGACCATCGTCAGGCCCGCATCAACGCCGATCGCCGTGTCCGAACCGGGTTCGAAACCGCTCACGCTCTGGCCGGCTTCCGCGCTGTAGAGATTCAGCGCCCAGCCCACGCAGATGCGCGAATGGTAGTCGGAGAACAACTGGAAGCCCTGCCCCAGCGTGACCCGGGTCTCGCTCAGCAGGGTCGTGTCACCGGTCGCCACCTTGAAGTGGCTGACGCCCACACCCAGGTTGCCGAAGCTCCCCTGCAGCGGCAGCGCAGCAGAGGCCGCGTAGAAATCGGAGAACGACAGGCCGAACGGGCGCACGTAGGACGCCGCCATCTCGCCGTTCGGCACGTCGGCCAGCCAGGCCGCGTTCTGGAACACGGCAAAGGCCGCGTCGGGCACGGCCGTGAAGGACTCGCCCATTGCCCGGGAGCGGGCGCTCACGGGCGTCGACTCGAAGTAGGCCCCCGCCGGCGCCGCCAGGGCGAGCCCGGCCAGGATCAGCAGGATTGTTGCTTTGCGGATCATCGCTCGCCCTTCCTATTTGCTCAGCCGCGTGGCGACAACCACGGGGGCGGTGCGGGTTTCCTCGACGCCGGTCGTCTTGTCGACCACCGACAGGTGCACGATGTACATGCCGCCGTCGACCGACTGCATCGTCTCGTCGAGTCCGTTCCACTGCGCAGTCGTGTAGCGACCGGGCGTCGTGGACGGCGAGCCGCTGAAGCGGCTGTCGAACAGGGTGCGCACCAGACGACCATCACGATCGTAGAGGCGCACGCGCGTCTCGCTGCGCGGGCGGCTGACGAACTTGATCGGGAACGACTCGCCCAGCGACGGCAGGAAGGTCTTGGCCGGCACCACCAGTTCGATGATGCCCTTGACGCCGGTGTCGGCGATGCGGGGCCGCGACGGATCGGACGGCTGCATGGCCCAGGTAAGCGTCCAGTTCTCGCTGAGCTCGTCACGCCCGCCCACGCCGTTGCTGCCGGAAGTGACCTGGGCACCCTCGGTCGCATCGATGCGGACGTACGAATTGCCGAAAGCCAGCTGCTGCTGGAACGGGTGCTGCTGCGCCACGGAGGTCTCGGGCAGGTACGTGGCGCCGCCGACGGTCTTGCCCGTCTTCGAGAACTGGTAGCTGACGGTGGTGCCGGCCAGCCAGACGAAGACGTCGACGTCGGTCACCAGCGGGGATCCCACGGTCCACTTGTAGAGGATCACGGGCTCGCCCGTGTTCGTCAGGCTCGGAACCGAGGCCGAGCTGACGATGCTGTTGTTCGGCTCCGGGAAGATCGAACGCATGTCCGGGACCGCGTCCGGGAACGCGTCGTCCTCGTGCAGTTCGATGTCGGGCTCGAATCCGAACGACGCGGTGAAGGCCGTACTGCCCGGGATCGAGATGACGATCGTGTCACCCGCGGCGATCATGAAGCCGTCGGGGAAGCGCGCCGTGAAATCCGTGAACGCGCCGCCGCCGACCGTATCGGCGTTCAGCGTGCCGCCGCCCATGTTCCAGTAACCGGTGTTGGCCGTGGAGTAGATGGCATCCGAGAGGTAGTAGTCGCTCAGGTTCACGGCCTGGCTGCTGGGATTCCAGATCTCGATGAACTCCTGCTCGGCGCCGAGCGTGCAGACTTCCGTCAGCAGCAGCTTCGGGTCCGGGGCGGCAGCCACCGTCCAGCCGTGCGTCGAGGTCGGCGCGTCGGCGGGGCTCGAACTGCTGAGGGCGGCCGAGTTCGTCACGACGGCGTACCAGGTGACGGCCGCGCCGGCGTCCTGCCCGGGCACGGTCGCCGTGTACGTGCCGCCACCCTGCGCAACGCCGGCCAACTGCGTGAAGGCGCCGCCGTCCACGCTGTAGTGGAAGACAGCGCCGGACAGCGCGCTCACGGAGGTCGCCGTCACCGAGACGGTCGCCGCCAGGTCGGCATAGGGAACCGACGGGCTCTGGCCGAAGGCGGTGATGGTCGGCGGCGGCGGCGCGATCACGGTCCACTGCGACGTGAAGCGCGGCGCGGCCGACGGGTAGACCGCCGTTCCGCCGGCGGCGTTCGTCAGGCTGACCCACCAGTTCACGACAGCGCCCTCGGCCTGCGCCGGGAACTCGGCCGTCCAGATGTTGGCGCCCGACAGGATGCCGGCGACCTGGTTGTCCGAGCCCTGGTTGACGCTGTAGTGGAAGGTGGCCGCGGACATGGCGGTGGCCGACACTGCGGTGACGGAGACCGCGACATCCTCGCCGATCACCGGCGTGGCTGGCGTGCGCGACGTCGCGGTGACGATCGGGGCCGCCGCGTACGGTGAGGCGGGCGCCGCCGGGGGCGCCTGCACGGCCGTACGCCAGGTGGCCGACAGGTTCTCGCTGGTCTCGTTGTGCCCGGTCACGCCGTTGCCGGCGGCCAGCGCCTCGGTGCCTTCATCCGCCGACAGGCGGGAATAGGCATTGGGGGGCGTGAGCGCGGACACCGACACCGCGACCTGGCTGGCGACGGGCGTGTCGGCGAGGTACAGCGACGAACCGACGCCGATGCCGGTCTTGTCGATGCAGACGGTCGTGCCCGATCCCCAGCGGATGTAGTCCGCGTCCTGCACCAGTTCGCTGCTGCCGTTCCAGCGGTAGAGCACCAGGCTCTCGCCGTTCTCGGCCAGGGCCGGCGTGTTGGTGCCGCCGCTGCCGAAACCGGCGGCGATCGAGCCCGGGAAGGCCTCGACCATCTCGGGCACGTTGTCGGGGGCCAGCGCGTCCTCGTAGAGTTCGAAGTCGGGCGCGCGACCGTACGCTGTCTGGAACTTCGTGCTCCCGGCCAGCGACACGACGATGGTGTCGCCGGCGGCCAGCATGTAGCCGCTCGGGAAGCGCGCATGGAAATCGCTGAAGGCGCCGCCGCCCGCCGTGGCCGTGGTCGGGCTCGCGTCGGCGATGCGCCAGTAATAGGTGTTGTTCGTCGTGACCGTCCCATCGGTCAGGTAGTACTGGCCGAGGTCGATCGCCGCAGCAGTCGGGTTGTGGATCTCCACGAACTCGCTGGCCGCGCGCGGGGCGACCGCGTCGAGCGTCTGGACTTCGGAGATGATCACGTGGTCAGCTGCGGCCGTGGGCGCACTGAGCGCCGCGGGCGCCAGCGTCATCGACGTCAGCACCATGGCCGCCGACAGCACGACGGGCAGCCACCGCCACGACGGCGACAATTTCCTGCAAATACTCGACATCGAACCACTCTCCCTTTTCGAGGGTGCGGGACGGGTTTCCCGAACGAACAGGTCGCGAGGGGAGTGGGACAATAGCGCCGTGGGGAGCGTGATTCAAGGCGGATCGATTTTGCCCACCGGGGCCACGTACGGCCGAACGAACAATCCGTATCGTTTGCCTCGCATCGGTTTTGGAGTTCGCGCCCCTGAGGGCGACGCGCCGGAAATCCGACGCGAACGGTCGGCTGTTCCCGCACCGTGACGAATGCCAGGCGGCGCGAAGCCGACCTGTATTGTATAGTCCACTGGTTCGTGGAAGGCGCATGGCACTGGTGCGCCCCGCCTGGCAGCCGGAACCTGCACGCTGACACCCCGTTGCGGGCCGGCGTGGACGGAGCAAGCGTGCGCGACCCGTTTTTCCGCCTCACCCGCCGGCAACGCTGGCGCACCGTCGCCTGGCGCCTGCGCCGGGCCCTGGGCGCCCCGGCGCCGCGGTCGCCTGCCCGGATGCCGGAAGACGCTCCAGCACATCTGTTGCTGGTCGGCGTGGATACGCTGCGGGCCGACCACCTCGGCTGCCAGGGCTACGGCAGGGAAACATCCCCGCGCCTGGACCACCTGGTCTCCACCGGTACGCGCTTCGCTGACGTTACGGCCCCCGCGCCGTGGACACTTCCCTCGTTCACCGGCGCACTCACCGGGTTGATGCCGGGCCTGCACGGCGCCCATCTCGGCGGCGACGCCCGCAACATGGACAAGCAGGCTCCGGGCCGCGTGCGCCCGGGCGTGGTGACGCTGGCCGCGCACTTGCAGGCGCAGGGCTACCGCACTGCCGCCTTCTACGCGAACCAGTTCTTCGCCTTCGGCCTGGCCGAGAGTTTCGGCACGCATGCCTACCACAACCTGCCCGCTGCCGACATGCTGGCGATGGCGCACGACTGGCTGCGCAGGAACGCGGATCGCCCCTGCTTCTGCTTCGTCCTGGTGAACGATCCGCACGAGCCGACGACGCCGCCGTGGAACGACCTCGCGCCGTTCCTGCCGGCGCCTGCGCCGACGGATGCCCAGTTGGCTGATCTCGCCCGCTGGGGCGGCACCGCATGGCCTCATCTCGGTCGCGCCGCAGATGCCGGCGCCGCCGACGTCCGGGCCGCGCTGGATGTGAAGATCGCGATTTATGACGCGACGATCCGCCAGGTCGATCGCGCGATCGGGAATCTGCAGGACGCCCTGCAGTCCTGCGGCCTGGCCGACCGCACGCTGGTGTCGGTATTCTCGGACCACGGCGAGGAGTTCCTCGACCACGCAGCCTGGGCCGCGCAGTGGGACCACGACCCGCGCGGGCTGCGCGGCATCGGACACGGGCAGAGCCACTTCCAGGAACTGCTGCACGTGCCCTGGCTGGCGTGGGGAACGGGCGTGCCGAAGGGCGTGGTCGTCGAGGCGCCGGCCTCGCTGCTCGACCTGGCGCCGACGGTGCTCGACTGGCTGGGATTGCCGCCGCTACCGCCGGTGGCTCTGCCGGGGGACGTCCCGCCCGGGTTGGCGTCGGCCCTGGTCGGCCGGTCACTCGCCGCCGCTGCCACGCACCCCGCCCCCGCGGCAACGGACGCGCCCGCGCGCCTGCGCCTGGCCGAGGCCATTGCCTACGGCCCCGACCTCGTCGCGGTGCGACAGGGAAACTGGAAATTCATCGCCGCACGGGACGGGCGCCCCCTGGCGCTGTTCGACCTCGCCGCCGACCCCGCCGAGCAGCACGACGCGGCCGCCGCCCATCCCGACGTGCTGGCGCGGATGACCGCCGTCGTCGAAGCCTGGCGCGCAAGCGGCGCCGGTGCCTGCGAAACCGTCCAGGGCGCCGAATGGGGCGACCTGGACGGTGTCGTGCGTGAGCGGTTGCGCGATATGGGCTATTCCGAATAGGCCTGTCCAGAACAGGAAGCCGCCGCGCTAGCCGGCGACATCCACCGCCAGTTCCGCCACCGTCTTCGCCAGCTTCGCGAACGCCGCCTGCGCCGCGCTGCCCGGCACACGCGCGGCCGGCAGGCCCGCGTCGCCGCCGGTGCGGATGGCCGGGTCGATGGGGATCTCGCCCAGCAACGGCAGGCCGTACTGCGCCGCCACCTCGCCGCCGCCGCCCGTCCCGAAGATGTCGTGCTTCATGGAGCAGCCCGGGCAGATGAAGTAGCTCATGTTCTCGACGATGCCGAGCACCGGCACCTGCGTCTCGCGGAACATGCGGATGCCGCGGCGCACGTCGGCCAGCGCCACTTCCTGCGGCGTCGTCACCATCACGATGCCCGACAGCGGCACCTGCTGGATCAGCGTCAGTTGCGCGTCGCCCGTGCCCGGCGGCATGTCCACGACCAGGATGTCGAGGTCCTTCCACTGCACGTCCTTGAGGAACTGCTTGATGGCCGAGAACACCAGCGGCCCGCGCCAGATCACCGGCTGGTCGGGCGGCAGCAGCAGGCCCATGCTGATGACCTGCAGGCCCATCGCCATCACGGGGAAGATCTTGCGGTCGGCCGTGACCTCGGGCTGCTCGTGGATGCCGAGCATCGTCGGCACGCTCGGGCCGTAGACGTCGGCGTCGAGCAGGCCCACGCGGTGGCCGGCGTCTGCCAGCGCGAGAGCCAGGTTGACGGCCACCGACGACTTGCCGACGCCGCCCTTGGCGCTGGCGACGGCGATGACCTTGCCCACGCCGGGCAACTTGGCGCGGTCGGCGAACGGATCCGGAGACTGGCCGTGGGGCCCGCGCGGCGCCTGCTTCGGCGGCGTGCGGTCGTCGACCGGCACCTCGACCGACTGCACGCCCGGCAGCGCGGAGACAACCCGCAGCACATCCTGCCGGACCTGCGCGATCGTCTCCTCCTTCTCACTGGTGCGCACTACCGTCACGGTGACCTGGCCGCCGGTGACGACGATTTCGCCGATCAGGTTGATCGACACGACATCGACACGCGTACCGGGCACCTTCACCTCGCGCAGCGCCGTCATGATGGATTCGGGAGTCAAGGGCTGGGACATGCTCGTCACCTCGATGGGCGCGCGAAGCGCCGTCAGGCCGGAGGGATGGTCCGCGTTCGGGAGCGGCGCGAAGGGCCGGTCGGGCATCTGTCCGACCGGCCCCGGAAACCTTGCGCGCGATCGCGGCTACTGAGTGAACGAGGCCAGCGCCTCTTCGCACGTGCCGTACGTGTCGAAGACCAGCTTGAGCTGGGTCACGTTCAGGATGTTGTCAATGCGGTCGCTGACACTGCAGATCTTCAGGCGGCCGCCGTTCTTCTTCAGCGTATGGAAACCGGACACGAGGATGCCCAGGCCCGTCGAATTTACCCACGTCACCTTGCTCAGGTCCAGGAGCACGTCGACATGGCCATCGGCGATCAACGTCTTGATCTCGCCCAGGAAGCGCTCGTGATCGGGGCCTCCCATGATCTTGCCGGCGAGCGCCAGCACCACGACGTCGCCCTGGACAGTCTGCTTGATGTTCAAGTCACCCTCCTCGGTGTACCGGTCCGTCGACTACCGAACCACAGTATGATAAGGCCCGGCCGGGCGCATCACCAAACTGGAATCAAGGCCCGCCCCGGCCACCGGGGGTCCCGGGGGAGCGGTCCGGGCGGCCCTTCCCGGGTGGGCGGCCGCAGGCCCGGCGACGGCTAGGCCGGGAACGAGGCCAGCGCCTGCTCGCTCGTCTCGTAGGTGTCGAAGACCATCTTCAGCTTGGTCATTTCCAGTACGATGTCGACCCGGTCGGGGACGCAGCACACGGCCATGCGGCCGGCGCTCTTCTTCAGCGTCGACATGCCGGCGACCAGGCTGCCGAGGCCGGTCGAGTCCACGAAGGTCACCTTTTCCATGTCCAGGATCATGTCGACGTGCCCGTCGGCGATCAGGGACTTGATCTCGGCCGTGAACTGCTCGTGGTCGATGCCGCCGATGAACTTGCCGGTCATCGCCAGCACCATCACATCGCCCTGCATCATGCGTTTGATGTGCATGCCGCCCCTCCCGTGTGTGCACGTTTCGTGACGTTCCCGTCACTCTATGATAGTGTGCGATCGACCGTTCGTCCCGGTCGATTTGTCACCGCCGGGCACGACGCCACCGGAGGTTGCCCGTGTCCGCCGTCCGCCCCGCCGTCCTTGCCGGCACCTGGTACCCCGCCGAGCCGGCGGTCCTGGCGCGCCTGGCCGACGACTTCCTGGGCGGGGCGAGCCCGGCCGCGCCTCCGTCCGGCCGCCCCCTGGTCGCCCTGGCCCCCCACGCCGGCTACGCCTGGAGCGGGTCGGTGGCCGGGAAGCTGTTCGGCCTCCTGCGCGGCAGCGGCGTCCGCCGCCTCGTGATCCTGGCGCCCAGCCACCGGGCGCGGCTGGACCGGCCGACCCTCAGCGGCGCGACGGCCTTCGCGACGCCGCTCGGCCAGGTGCCGATCGACGTCGCGGCGGTAGCGCGGCTCGCGGCCGGCGGCGCCTTCGCGATCGACGACCGCGCCCATCGCGACGAACATGCGATCGAGATCCAGCTCCCCCTGGTCCAGCGGTGCTGGCCCGGCTCCTGCCCGGCCATCGTCCCGGCCCTGGTGCCGCATCTGGACGACCGCCGGCGCGCGGCGGCCGCGGCGGCGCTGGCGGCGGAACTGGACGAGAACACGCTGCTGCTCGTCTCGACCGACCTGACACACTACGGCGCGGATTACGGCTACGTTCCGTTCACCGCAGACATCCCGGCGGCCATCGAGCGGCTCGACGCCGGCGCCCTGTTGCGGGTGCTGGCCGCCGACGGTCCCGGACTTCTGGCGTACGGCCGCACGACGGGGATCACGATGTGCGGCCTCGAGGCCGCGGCGCTGGCGCTGGCCTGCGGGGTGCCGCCGGGGCACCAGGCGGCGCTGCTTGATTACGCGCGCAGCGGCGACCACGACGGAGACTACACGCGGTCTGTGAGCTACGCCGCCGCCGTCCTGACCAGCGGACCGGGCGCCGGGACAGGTGAAGGCACGAAATGAACAACGACGGCACGCCGCCATTGACCACCGCCGAGCGTACCTTCCTGCGCGAGGTCGCCGTGCGTTCGGTGGCCGCAGCCGCGCACGGCGAGCGGGCGCCCGACCCCGTTGCCATCGCCGACGAACTCGGCGTGCCGCTGACCGGCCGGCTGGCCGAAACGGGCGGCGCATTCGTGACGCTGCACGAAGGCGAGGACCTGCGCGGATGCATCGGCACGATCGTCGGCCACGAGCCCCTTGCCCTGGCGGTGGCCGCCAACGGCGTCGCGGCGGCGGCCCATGACCCCCGGTTCGCGCCCGTCTCACCTGATGAACTATCAAATATCACAATTGAGGTTTCGGTCCTGACACCCCTGCGCGAGGTGGCCGGGCCGAACGATGTCACGGTCGGTCGTCACGGTATCCTGTTGGAAAAGAACGGTCGTCACGCCGTCTTTCTGCCGCAGGTGGCGCCGGAGCAGGGCTGGGACCTCGCCACCACCCTGGCCCACCTGTGCCGAAAGGCAGGCCTGCCGAACGACGCCTGGCGACAGGGGGCGCGGTTGCACGTGTTCGAGGCGGAAGTTTTCTAGTTGTGACACAACCGGCGGACGGCTATTTTCGGCGTTCGTGTGTCAAGATGGCGGGGTAAACCCTTTACCCTCGCTCGATTCTGTTTGCCTGAGACGTCGCCAGGGATGGCGCGTCCCGAGGAAGGCGGTTCCGAATGGGCCTGCTCGACAAAGTCGGGAAGTTCCAGTTGGCCAGACAGCTGATGGCTGCTGACCTGTACAACTACTTCCGCGTGATCGAGTCCGCCCAGGAGAATACCGTCCGGTACAAGGGCAAAGAGATCATCATGCTCGGCTCCAACAACTACCTGGGGCTGACCAACCACCCCAAGGTGAAGGAAGCCGCGCGCGCCGCCATCTCCAAGTACGGCACCGGCTGCGCCGGCTCGCGCTTCCTGAACGGGACCCTGGACATCCACATCGAGCTCGAGGAGAAGCTGGCCCGGCTGGTCGGCAAGCCGAAGGCGCTCGTTTTCTCCACGGGTTTCATGGTCAACCAGGGCGTGCTCAGTTCGCTGGTGCAGCGCAACGAGTCGATCATCGTCGACCGCACCGACCATGCGTCGATCATCGACGGCGCGCGGCTCTCGTTTGCCGACGTGCGCAAGTACAAGCACAACGACATGGACAACCTCGAACTGGTGCTGCAGAACGAGCGCGAGCGGAACAAGCTGATCGTCATCGACGGCGTGTTCTCGATGGAGGGCGACATCGCCCGCCTGCCCGAGATCATCGAACTGGCCGAGAAGTACGATGCCGTCGTCATGGTCGACGACGCGCACGGCGTCGGCGTGCTGGGCGACCACGGCCGCGGCACCTGCAACCACTTCGGCCTGACCGACCGCACGCACCTGATCATGGGCACGTTCAGCAAGTCGCTGGCATCGGTCGGCGGCTTCATCGCCGCGGACGAGGACACGATCCATTTCATCCAGCACCAGGCGCGCTCGCTGATCTTCTCGGCCTCGATGCCCCCGGGCTCGGTCGCCTCGGTTTCGGCCGCGGTCGACGTGATGCTGGAGGAGACGTGGCGGCACGAGGCGCTGTGGCGGAACAACGACATCATGCGCCAGCGCCTGGACGCTGCCGGCTTCAACACCGGCCCCAGTGAAACCCCGATCATCCCGGCGATCGTCGGCGAGGACATGACCGCGTTCATCTTCTGCCGGCGACTGATCGACGAGGGCGTGTTCGTGAACCCCGTCGTGTCCCCCGCAGTCGAAGCCGGCAATGCCCTGATCCGCCTGAGCCTGATGGCCACGCACACCGAGGACGAGATCAACAAGGCGATGGACATCATGGAGCGCGTCGCGCGCGAGATGGAAATCATCCCGGGCCGCTGACCCGGCCCGAGACTCGACCGAGGAGGACGGCATGGCCGTGAACATCATCCCGGTCGGCGACGACCGGAAATTGCTGGACCGTTTCCAGAAGCTGCCCTATGCGGTCTACGGCGACGACCCGCACGTGGTGTTCCCCCTGCTCGACGAGCAGAAGAAGTTCTTCAATCGCTCGCACAACCCGTTCTTCTCGCACGCCGTCGCCGAGATGTGGCTGGCCGTGCGCGACGGGCGTGATGTCGGCCGCATCAGCGCCTGTGTCGACCGCACGAACAACGAGCACCACAAGGAACAGGTCGGTTTCTACGGCTTCTACGAATCGTTCGATGACGCCGAAGCCGCCGCCGCGCTTCTGCAGGCCGCCGCCGACTGGATCCGCGCGCAAGGCATGGACACGATGCGCGGGCCCGGTTGCTTCACATCGAACCATGACTGGTACGGACTGCAGGTCGGTGGTCGCTTCGACCGCCCGATGATCGGCATGCCCTACAACCCGCGCTACTACGAGAAGCACTTCGCCGACTTCGGGCTGACCGGCGCCCAGGACCTCTACGCCTGGTGGATGGAAACCGGCGGCAAGCTGCCGGAGAAGATGCAGGAACTGATCGACCGCGTGCTGGCAAGGCCCGGCCTGACGATCCGGCCGATGGACATGAAGAACTTCCTGCCGGAGGCCTCGCTGGTCCGCGAGTTGTACAACCAGTGCTGGAGCGCGAACTGGGGTTTCATCCCCCTGAGCGACGCCGAGTTCGCCTACATGGCCAAGGACATGAAGTCCATGGTCGACGCCGACTTCCTGCTGATCGCCGAGATGGACGGCAAGCCGGTGGGCTTTGCGCTGACCATCCCCGACTTCAACCAGGCCACGCAGCCCCTCAAGGGACGCCTGCTCCCGTTCGGCTGGCTGAAGTTCCTGCTCGGCAAGCGGAAGATCCGCTCGGCGCGCTGCATCCTGATGGGCGTGCTGCCGGACTACCGGAAGATGGGTATCGACATGGGCATGGTCTACAAGACCATGATGGCCGCCTTCGACAAGGGCATCACCCATGGCGAGTGCTCGTGGATCCTGGCGGACAACCGCGCGATGAACCGCATCCTCGAAGGCTACGGGGCCGACTGCTACAAGACCTACCGCGTCTACGAGAAGAAGCTGGCATGACCGCAGGCGGCGGCGAGGGCCGGTTGGTCGTCCTGACGGGGGCCACCGGGTTCCTGGGCAGCCATCTGGCCGAGGCTCTGCTGGACGATGGCTGGCGCGTGCGCGCCACCTGCCGTCCTGCAGGCGACCGCCAGTGGCTGGCGGATCGCCCCGTCGAGTGGCGGGTCAGCGACCTGACCAGCGCCGACGACTGCCGGGAACTGCTGCGCGGGGCGCACACGGTGGTGCACTGCGCCGGCGTGGTGGCGGCGCTCGACGAGCTGGCCTACACCCGCGGCAATGTCGACACGACGGCGGCGCTGCTGAAGGCGGGCGCCTACTCCCTGCCCGGCGACGGCGCCTTCGTGCTGGTCTCGAGCCTGGCGGCGCACGGTCCCGCCGGGCTGGACAAGCCCGCCGTCGAGGACGATCCCTGCCGGCCCATCACTCCCTACGGGCGCAGCAAGCTGGCCGCCGAGCATCTGGTCACCGGCCAGGCCTGGCCCTTCCGCACGGCTGCCGTCAGGCCGCCCGCGCTGAGCGGGCCGCGCGACCGCGGCTTCCTGCCGCTGCTGCATTTCGCCTACCGGGGCTGGACGGCGCGTTTGGGCAAGCGGATGAGCGGCATCTCGCTGGTGGACGGCCGCGATGCCGCTGCCGCAGTGGCCGCGGTGACGCGGACACCCAGTGCCAGCGGCGTCTACTTCGTGGACGACGGCCGTGCCGGCTACACCTGGGAAGACCTCAGGCAGGCCCTGGAGAAGGCCGTCGAGCGCAAGGTGCGCCAGGTGGATGTGCCGCTCGGCGCGCTGCGCCTGGCCGGCCGCCTGCGCGGCGGCTGGAAGCCGGGCCAGCCCTCGGTCCTGGGCCCGGACCGCCTGGCCGACCTGGACACCGACGGCTGGGCCTGCGACGGGAGTCGCCTGGTCGCGGCGACGGGCTTCGTCGCGCGGCGCGACGCCGCCGCCAGCTTCACCGACGCGCTGCTGTTCTACCGGAAGGCGGGCTGGCTGTGACGTGGCGACGCCGGCTCATCGAACTGTCGCTGCGGCGGATGAACCACGACCGCCTGGCGGTGGTCTACCTGGCGCTCAGCGCGTTCTACCCGGCGCTGAAGCCCTCGGTGTTCCCGCGCCCCGTGGAGAACGCGCTGATCCACGCCGGGCTGGCCCTGCTGGTGTGGTTCGGGGCGCCGATGCTGCGCGCGAGCCGGCACACGGCCTGGCGCCTGCTCGGTGAGATCTACCTGCCGCTGATCTTCCCGCTGTTCTACGCGGAGATGAAGTTCCTCGGGCTGATCTACTTCCCGTTCGAGGGCAGCCTCGATCCCGCGCTGATCCGCCTGGAGCAGTGGATCTTCGGCTGCCAGCCGAGCATCACCTGGTCGCGCGCGTGGCCGTGGCCGTGGTTCCACGAACTGATGGAGTTCGCGTACTTCACGTACTACTTCCTGGCCGCGGCCTTCGTCTGGCTGGTGATGCGCGCGCAGACGCAGGATCCCGAGCGTCGCTGGGACGACCTGCGCGACTTCGTGCGCGACCTGAGCGTCACGATGCTCATCTGCTACACGCTCTACACGCTGTTCCCGGCCTGGGGACCGAAGTACTTCCGCCTGGGCTTCCTGGAAGTTCCCGGCGGCCCGTTCACGGCGATCATGCGGCACATCCACGAAAACGGCGCCATCCTCGGCGCCGCCTTCCCGTCCAGCCATGTCGCCGCCTCGATGGTGCCGTGGTGGCACACGTGGCGGCGTTTCCCTCGCCATCGCTGGTGGATGTCGACGCTCTTCGTGCTGCTGTGCATGTCGACGGTCTACAACCGCTACCACTACGTCGTGGACGTGATCGCCGGATTGCTGCTGGGCGCGCTGGTGATGTACGCGGGGCCGCGCCTGGGCGACACGGCGCGCGACCGCCTGCGCCGGCGCCGGCGCTGAGGCATCGGCGGATTCCCGGTCCGGATGACAGCTGAAGGTCGGCACACGGCCGACTGCGGTTCAACCTCAGGAAAAGCCCCGGCCACCGCCGCAACCGCTCCCGCAGCCGCCGCCGCCGGTCGCCCCGCCACCACCGGTGGCGAAGCTCGAGAGCGCGCGGATGACCTCGGTCGAGGCGCAGTGGGGACAGGCCACCTCGGCCGACTCGAGGTCGGCCAGGGCCAGCAGTTCCTCGAAGTTCTTCCCGCACTTGCCGCAGGTGAATTCGAACAGGGGCATGATCGCTCCTTCAGCGCAGGCGCTCGCGGCTCAGGGCTTGTCGTCGGGCGCCGCGGGCGCCTTGCCGGCGGGGGCTGCGTCGACCTTGGGGCGGACTGGATCCCGATCACCGATCGGGCACGTGGTATCGGGGGCTCAGCCGGGGCGGATGCCGAAGCGGGGCAGGATGAACTGCGCCACCAGGAACCACGCGACCACGATGATGATGAGGGTTTCCACGGGGGCTCCTCGATTCGCCACGGCCACGGGCCCACGGCGGCTACTGTTGCATAGTTTCCTAGATGATAATATCAATCCCGGAAATCGTCAAGCCGGCCAACAACCTGCATGCGGATAACAGGTTACCGGCTCGCTCAGAAAGTCCCCTTCACCCAGCCCCCGTCGCTTGTGATCGACTGGCCGGTGATGTAGCCGGCCGGCCCGGACATCAGGAACACGACGAGGGCCGCCAATTCGTCGGCCTCGCCCAGCCGCCCCAGGGGAATCTCGCGGGTCCAGCCGGCGATGACGTCGTCGCGCGAGGCCCCGGTCTGCTCCTGCTTGCGCGTGATGAGCCGTTCGACGGCGCTGGTCAGGTGGAACCCGGGCGCCACGGCGTTGACCGTCACGCCGGACGGGGCCGCCTCCAGCGCCAGCGTGCGCACGAGGGCCTGCACCGCCGGGCGCAGCACGCTCGAGAGCATCAGGTTCTCCACGGGCTGGCGCACGCTCACCGAGGTGATGCAGACGATGCGCCCGCGCCGACGCTCCATCATCCCGGGCGCCACCAGCCGGCACAGGCGCACGGCGCTTTCGACCGTCAGCCGGTAGGCGCCTTCCCAGGCGGCGAGGTCCAGGTCGGCGAAATTGCCGGCCGGCGGGCCGCCGGCGTTGACCAGCAGCAGGTCGATGGGCCCCAGTTCGCGCGTCACACGCTCGACGGCCCCGGTCACGGCGGCATCGTCGGTCACGTCCGCCGACACCGCCAGCACGCGCCCGGCTGCCGCTCCGCGCGCCGCGGCGCCGGCGCGCGCCACATCGGCGGCCGCTTCCTGCAGTGCTGATTCGCCGCGCGCCGTCAACGCCACGTGGGCGCCTTCGGCAGCCAGCCTCAGGGCCACCGCGAGGCCGAATCCGCGCGAGCCGCCGGTGACCAGGGCGGTGCGCCCCGCCAGTGACAGGTCCATCGTTCGCCGTCCTTCCGCCGGCCCTGCCGGCCCCGCCATCATAGGGCATGACGCGCCGCCGGCCTACCGTGCAGACCCGTGCGCGCCCTGATCGGCACCCGCGCGGCACGGCGGTTGCTGCTCTTTCGGATCGCCCCTGCGCGACACCGCGCCCGGGCACGATGGGGAACGATGGGACATCAACGGGAACGCCCCGGCCGGCGGGAGCGTGCAGGGACAACATCCACATGCGCAAATCAACGCATTCGGCACTGGAACGCTACATGGCCCGGCGCGGCGGCAAGCCGCTCGCGAGGGCGATGGCGCGGCCGCCCCTGTCGGTCCGCCGCCTGTTCCGGGTCGCCGCGCTGGCCACCCTGCTGGCTGCGGCCTGCGTCTTCGCCATGCGCCCCCGCCCCGTGCAACCGATCAAGGTGACCTACGAAGTCGACCTCTCGCGCGCTGCGCGCGGCGAACTGGTGATCACGATGGTCTGCGACGGCCGGCTCCCTGGAAAGCTGGACCTGGTGCTGCCGCCCGGCACCTTCGGCGACTCGCGCAGCGGCGTCCACGCCCGCGACCCGAAGGCTCACGCGCTGGGGGCGGACGGCCGGCAACTGCGGCCCCTGAAGGTGATCGAGACGGCCGACGGCTGGAACCTGCGGGCAGGCGGCAGCCGTCGCACCGGGATCGTCTACAGCCTCGACCTGCGCGCGGCGCCCGGCAGCGAACAGGACGTGCGCCGCCACATTTCCACTCCGGTGGCCGGCGGCCTGCGCGCCGCGGGATTCGAGATCTTCCTGGAGCCGCTCGGCGTGCCGGTCGAGGGCCTCACCGTGGTCGTCCGCAATCCCGACGACATTCCGGTGCTCGTGCCGTGGCCGGCGGTCGTGCGCAACGACCTGCAGCAGGCGCGCGAGGACACGGACGCCGACGCGGCGCAGCACATCACCGACGCCAGCCTCGGCTACGGGCAGGGATTCCAGCCCGCGGCGCAGGCCGGGACGCCCGCCGAACTCGGGCGATCGGCGGCGGCCGCGCCGGTCCCGGCCAACCTCTTCTACCACCCCCGCGACATTGCGGACCTGAACAACGCGCTGCTGGTCTGCGGCGACATCCGCACGCACACAGCCCAGGCCGGCGACTGCGTCATCCAGCTGGCCACCGATCGCGACTGGATGTTCACCGACGAAGCGGCGCTCGACCTGGTGCGCCGCATCGCGCGCACCGAGATGGGCTTCTTTGGTTCGGCACCGACCGACCAGATCACCGTGCTGCTGTCGGCCAACGCCATCACCGGCGACGACCGCTTCGATGTGTACGGCGTGCACACCGGCAGCTCGGTGCTCGTGATGCTCGATGCCGACACCACCTGGGGCGCGGTCGAGGACCAGGCCGCCAGCGTGATCGCGCACGAAATGTTCCACGGCTGGCTGGGCGAGGCCGTGCGCCAGACCGACCCGACGATGCTCTGGTTCACCGAGGGCGCCACGACGTGGTACGCGGCGCGCATGCTGACCGCAGCCGGCGTCTGGCGAACTGAGCACGCCCGCGGGGTCCTGGGCGCCCGCCTGGACCGCGACTACACAGGCAACCCCCTGCGCGGCACCATGTCGGTGGCCGATGCCGCCGCCGAGGTCATGGCCCCGGCCGAGCAGGTCCGCTTCGGCTACGCCGGCGGGGTCACCGCCTGCATGGCCCTGGACGAGATGCTCGCCGAGAAAGGCGGCCACGCGCGCCCCCTGGACGGGATCCTGCGCCACCTGTACGCCCAGGACCGCGGGAAGCCCCTGACGCGGCAGCGCCTGGAGGCGGCGGTGCTGCAGGCGACCGGCGTGGACTGCGCCCCGTGGCTGGACGCGCACGTCTACGGCAAAACCGCCTTGCCGCCGATCAAGAGCATGCTTTAGATTCCCTGCGTACGGCGACGCGGCAGGATGCTTCCAGTTAGCGTCCTGCCGCGCTGTTTTCCGGGGTCGGCCTGAGCGCCGTCGCCGGGACCCTCCTTTTGCGGATCGACCAGCGGGAGAACCACGTGCAGACGCCGAGCGGCAAGAACTTCAAGAGGACCCTGGTCACCAGCGCCCTGCCTTACGCGAACGGCGACATCCACCTGGGCCACCTGGCGGGAGCCTACCTGCCGGCGGACATCTTCGTGCGCTACCTGCGCCTGCGCGGCGAGCCGGTGCTCTACATCTGCGGCTCGGACGAGTACGGCGTGCCGATCACGCTGGCAGCCGAGAAGCTCGGCATCTCGCCGAAGGAACTGGTCGACCGCAACCACGCCTCGATCCGCGATTCGTTCGCCGCGTTCGGCATCTCGTTCGACAACTTCAGCCAGACCAGCCGCGAGATCCACACGCAGACGAGCCAGGCGTTCTTCCTGGACCTGCACAGCCGCGGCCTGCTGGTGCAGAAATCCACCCAGCAGTTCTACAGCCCCAGCCAGCAGCGCTTCCTGGCCGATCGCTACATCGAGGGCACGTGCCCCAAGTGCAAGTCGACGGGCGCGCGCGGCGACCAGTGCGAGGCCTGCGGCACCAGCCTGGACCCGACCGAATTGATCGAGCCCCGCAACGTGCTGGACAACTCGCCGCTCGAACTGCGCGACACCACGCACTGGTTCCTGCCGCTGGGCCGCTTCCAGGCGCAGCTGGAAGCGTGGCTGGCCGGCCATCCCGAGTGGAAGGACAACGTCCGGCAGTATTGCCGCGGCTGGTTCCAGGACAAGCTGGACGACCGCGCCGTCACGCGCGACCTCGGCTGGGGCGTGCCCGTGCCGCTGCCCGACCACGACGGCAAGGTGTTCTACGTGTGGTTCGAGGCGCCCATCGGCTACATCTCGGCCACGCGCGAGTGGGCGACCGCGCAGGGCGATCCCGAGGCCTGGCGCGCATGGTGGCAGGACCCGGATTCGCGCCTGGTGCACTTCATCGGCAAGGACAACATCTTCTTCCACGCGCTGATGTTCCCGTCCATGCTGATGGTCCACAGCGACGACTGGGTACTGCCGGACAACGTGCCGGCGAACGAGTTCCTGAACCTCGAAGGTCGCAAGCTGTCGACCAGCCGCGGTTTCGCGGTCTGGCTGCCCGAGTACCTCGCGGCGTTCAAGCCCGACCAGCTGCGCTACACGCTGGCGCGCAACCTGCCCGAGACGCGCGACATGAACTTCACCTGGGAGGGCTTCCAGGCGCGCAACAACAACGAACTGGGCAACAACTTCGGCAACCTGATCAACCGGGTGCTGACGTTCACCCACAAGTACTTCGACGGTCGTGTGCCACGTTGGTCCGAAGAAGCCATGACCGACCTCGATCGCCAGGCTCTGGCGGACGTCGAGGCCGACGTTGCGGCGTGGGCCGCCGCGCTGGAGCGCTTCGAGATCAAGAACGCCATGGAGGCGTGCTTCCACGCCGGCCAGGTCGGCAACCGCTATTTCGACGAGTCGGCGCCGTTCCGTTCGCGCAAGGACGACCTCGAGCGCTGCGAGCAGAGCCTGGGCGTGGCCATCCAGATCATCCGGCAGCTGGCCGTGATGCTGGCGCCGGTGGTGCCGTTCGCGATGGAGAAGGTGTGGGCCTGGCTGGGCCTGGAGACGCCGCTGTGGCAGGGCGGCTTTGCCGAGGCCTCGCGGCCGATCCCGCCGGGCCGCCTGCTGGGCACGCCCGAAATCCTGTTCCCCCGCGTGGAGGACGAGGTCATCGCGCGCGAGGTGGAGCGGCTGCAGAAGCTGATCGCGGAGTAGCCTCGACGCGCGACCAGGAAAAGGGCGCCCTGCTCGCTGCCGGGCGCCCTTTTTCCTGGCCCCTGCCCGGCGCCGCCGGGCGTCCGCTTGCGCCGGCGCAAGTGGGTTGGCCCGGCGGGAATTCGACGGTATCATGCATGCTTGTTCCGTGCCGCCGCTGGCGCCATCGCCGGGCCGGCGCCGTCCATGGTTTCCCCTCCCCGAGCCCCGGAGAACGGTCCCGATGCTCCAGACGACCCGCATGACAGCCTTCGTGGCGGCCGTCGCGCTTTCGGTCGCGGCCGCAGCGGCCGTGGCCGCCCCCATCCCCCTGTCGGACATCACCGCACTGGCCGACAAGGTGACGCCGCAGGTCATCGCCTGGCGACGCGACATCCACCAGCACCCCGAACTGGCCAACTGCGAGACGCGCACGGCCGCGCTCGTGGCGGCGCACCTCAAGTCGCTCGGGATCGAGGTGCGTGAACACGTGGCGCACACGGGCGTGGTCGGCGTCCTGCGCGGCGCCCTGCCCGGCCCGGTTGTGGCGCTGCGCGCGGACATGGACGCACTGCCGGTGGCCGAGGCCACGGGCCTGCCCTTCGCCTCGCAGGCGACCGGCACCTGGAACGGCGCCGTGACGCCGGTGGCCCACGCCTGCGGGCACGACGGCCACGTGGCGATGCTGATGGGCGCGGCCGACGTGCTCGCGGCGCTGAAGCCCCGCCTGCGCGGCACAGTCGTGTTCCTGTTCCAGCCCGCCGAGGAAGGCGCCCCCGCGGGCCAGGAGGGCGGCGCGGCCCTGATGATCAAGGACGGCGCCCTGGACGGGCCCGCGCCGGCCGCCGTGTTCGGCCTGCACGTGGTGCCCGGCGTGCCCGGCACCGTCTTCTACCGGCCCGAGGGCTTCATGGCCGCCGCCGACCAGATCCAGGTCTCACTGCACGGCAAGCAGACGCACGGCGCCTGGCCGTGGAAGGGCATCGACGTCATCTCGCTGTCGAGCGCCATCGTCTCGGAGCTGAACACGCTGGCCGCGCGCACGGTCGATGTCACTGCAACGCCGACCGTGCTGACCATCGCCACCATCCACGGCGGCGTGCGCTACAACATCATCCCCGACGAAGTGACGATGACCGGCACGCTGCGCACGTTCGACGCGGCGCAGCGCGAGGCGATCAAGCAGCGCATCACCACCACGGTGCAGAACCTGGCGGACAGCTACGGCGCGCGCGCCGAGGTGACGTTCATCGCCAGCGGCGCCGTGACCTGGAATGACCCGGACCTGTCGCGCTCGGTGTTCGCCGCGCTGGAAGAGGCGGCCGGCGCCGGCAGGGTCGATATGAACCGGCGGCCGACCACGGTGTCCGAGGACTTCTCGGCGTACCAGGCGAAGGTGCCCGGCGTTTTCTACCACATCGGGGCCAGCGCCGACGGCATCAACCCCGACGACTCGGCGCCCAACCATTCGCCCCGTTTCGACCTCAACGAATCGGTGCTGCCGCTGGGCGTGCGCGCGCACGCGCTGACCGCGGTGCGCTGGCTGGAGGCGCAGCCGTGAAGCGCATTGTCCTGACGGCATTGCTCGTCATTACGATGGCGCCCGGGACGCAGGCTGCCACGACGGAGCCCGCGCCGCTGGCCATCGGGCAAACGTTCACGCTCGACTCGACCCACCTCGGCGAGACCCGCCGCATAAACGTCTACGCGCCGCCCGGCTTCGAGGCGGCGGTCGGCGGCGCCGACACGACGCGGCTGCCCGTGCTCTACATGCCCGACGGCGGCCTGGCCGAGGACTTCCTGCACGTTGCCGGCCTGGTGCAGATCGGCGCCATCAACGGGACGATGCGCCCGTTCCTGCTCGTGGGCATCGAGAACACACAGCGACGGCGCGACCTGACCCCGCCCACGACCGACGAGCGCGACCTGGCCATCGCCCCGAAGGTGGGCGGCTCGGCCGCGTTCCGCGCCTTCCTGCGCGACGAACTGATGCCGGTGATCAACGCCCGCTACCGCACCACGGGCGAGACGGCGATCGTCGGCGAGTCGCTCGCGGGCCTGTTCGCGGTCGAGTGCTTCCTGCTGGAGCCCGACCTGTTCGACACGGTCGTCGCCATCGACCCGAGCCTGTGGTGGAACCGCGAGGACCTGGTCACGCGCGCCGCCGACCTGCTGGCCGCGCGGCGCGGCGCGGACGGCACGCTGTGGCTGGCCAGCAGCGACCAGACCGACATCAGCGCCGCGACCGCGAAGCTGGCCGCCCAGGTGACGGGCGCCGGGCTGCCTGGCGTGCGCTGCCTGTACCAGCCGCTGCCGGCCGAGACGCACATGACGATCTACCATCCGGCGGCGCTGCAGGCGTTCCGGGCCGTCCTCGCGCCCGCCGCCGGGAACTGAGCGGCCGCCGCCGCCGTTGACCGCTGGTTACGTTTCGGGCAGAATAAAGGGGACGACCCGGCCACCGGCCGGCGCCGTCCCCGGACCCGACCCGCCCCGCCTTTCCCGTGCCAAGGAGCGCCTTCCATGATGCGTCATCTGGTCCCCGGCCCGAACGGCCTGGCCGCCGTCGCGCTGCTCGCCCTGTGCGCCTGTGCCTTCACCACCCCCGCGCGGGCGAACCCGCTGCTGGAACCGAGCACGCTGCCGCTGGGCGCGCCCGCGTTCGACCGCATCCAGGACGCGGATTTCGCGCCGGCGTTCACCGCCGCCATGTCGGCCCACCTGGCGGAAGTCGCGGCCATCGCGAACGACCCCGCCGCTCCCACGTTCGCCAACACGCTGGTCGCGCTGGAGAAGGCCGGCTGGCAGCTGCGCAGCGTCAACCTGGTCTTCACGGCGCTGGTGGGCGCCAACACGAATGACGCCCTGCAGGCGGTGCAGCAGGACATCGCCCCGAAGCTGGCGGCGCACCGCGACGCGATCTTCCTGGACGGGAAGCTGTTCGCGCGCGTCGAGGCCGTGTACGCGCAACGTGAGGGACTGAAGCTGGACGCCGAGGACTAGCGACTGCTGGACTACTACTACCAGCGCTTCGCGCGCGCGGGCGCGCGGCTCGGCGAGGCCGACAAGGCGAAGCTGAAGGCGATGAACGAGGAAGAGGCGGGCCTGGGCGCCCAGTTCGCGATCAAGGTGCTGGATGCCACCAAGCAGGGCGCCGTCGTCATCGACAACGTCTCCGAATTGGCCGGCCTGTCACAGGGTGAGATCGATGCCGCGGCCGTCGCCGCCGAGGGGCGCGGGCTGAAGGGCAAGTGGCTGCTGCCGCTGCGCAACACCACACAGCAGCCGCAGCTGGCGTCGCTGACCGATCGCGCCACGCGCGAGAAGCTCTTCAAGGCGTCGTGGAACCGCGCGGCGCGGGGAGACGCGAACGACACGCGGACGCTCATCGCGCAGATCGCGGCGCTGCGCGCGCGCAAGGCCGGCCTGATCGGCTACCCGAGCTTCGCGGCCTGGGCGCTGGACGACCAGATGGCGAAGACGCCCGAGGCCGTCGAGGCCTTCCTGGTGAACCTGGCGCCGGCGGCGGTGGCCAACGCCCGCCGCGAGGCCGCCGACATCCAGTCCCTGATCGACAGCCGGAAGGGCGGCTTCGAGGTGCAGCCCTGGGACTGGGACTTCCACGCCGAGCAGGTGCGGAAGGCGAAGTACGACCTGGACGAGGCCGCGCTGAAGCCCTACTTCGAGCTGGATCGCGTGCTGGTCGACGGCGTCTTCTATGCCGCCGAACAGCTCTATGGATTGTCCTTCCGCGAGCGGCATGACCTGCCCACGTGGCAGCCGGACGTGCGCGTGTTCGACGTGCTGGACAGCGACGGCACGCAGATCGCCCTGTTCTACGGCGATTTCTACGCGCGCGACAACAAGAACGGCGGCGCGTGGATGGACAACCTGGTCGTGCAGGCGAAGCTGCACGGCACCAGGCCCGTCATCTACAACTGCTGCAACTTCGTGAAGCCGGCCGCGGGCCAGCCCGCGCTGATCAGCCTGGACGACGTCTCGACGATGTTCCACGAGTTCGGCCACGGCCTGCACGGGATCTTCGCCGACCAGAAGTATCCCACGCTGTCGGGCAGCTACACCGCGCGCGACTTCGTGGAGATGCCGTCGCAGATCAACGAGCATTGGGCCTTCGAGCCGAAGGTGTTCGCGCACTACGCGGTCCACTACCAGACCGGCGCGCCGATGCCGCAGGATCTGGTCGACCGCGTCCGCAAGTCGGCGACCTTCAACCAGGGCTACGCGCTGACCGAGCTGCTGGCCGCCGCACAGCTGGACATGGCCTGGCATGCGCTGCCGGCCGGTTCGGCGGCGCCCGACGCGGACGCCTTCGAGGCGCGCGCCCTCGAGAGGGCCGGACTGGCGGTGCCGCAGGTGCCGACGCGCTACCGTTCGAGCTACTTCCGCCACATCTGGGGTGACGAGTACGCGGCCGGCTACTATGCCTACCTGTGGGCCGAGATGCTGGACAACGACGCGTTTGCCTGGTTCGGCGAGAACGGCGGGCTGACGCGTGCGAACGGTGACCGCTTCCGCGCCATGATCCTTTCGCGCGGCAACACGATGGACTACGCCGAGATGTACCGCGCGTTCCGCGGCCGCGATCCCGAGATCCGGCCCATGCTTGAACACCGCGGGATCGGAAAGAAGTAGGCAGCTTCGACCTGCCGATTTCGAGGGTGCGTCGACCACACGTCGGCGCGCCCTCTTTCCTTTCCTCCGCCGGCGACGGCATCGGGCCCGATACCCGGGACACTAGTCCCCGGCGCGGGACGGCGGTTGGGTCGCGACCACGGTGTCGAAGGCAGCGGCTATCGCGGCGGCCCGCATGGTGGTCTCGTCGGCGGGCGTCAGGCCCAGGTGGGCGCTTGCCGCGGCGTATTCCCCGCGCAGGTCCAGCCCGAACAACGTGCGATCGTCCGTATTGAGTGAGCACGGCACGCCGGCGTCCAGGAACGCCCGCAGCGGGTGCGCCGACAGCGACGGCAGCGCCCCGGTAGCGACGTTGCTGCGCGGGCACAGCTCGACGAAGACGCGGCGCCGGGCCAGCTCCGCCAGCAGCGCGGGATCACCGGCGGCTGCGAGCCCATGGCCGATGCGCGCAGCGCCGCAGGCGTCGATCGCCTGGCGGATGGAATCGCGGGCCGCCTCCCCCATCGACGTGACCTCGCCCGCATGGATGCTGACGCCCAACCCCGCAGCACGCACAGCCGCAAACAGCGGAGCGAAGGCGGCGGCCGGTCCGGAGACTTCATCACCGCCGAGCCCGAAGCCGACGACACCCTGCCCGCGGCCGGCGCGCTCGGCGCATTCCCAGGCGCGCCAGGCCGCATCGAGGCCGAACTGACGGACGGCATCGGGCAGCCACCGCATGGTGACGCCGTGCTGCTCCTGCGCCTCGCACGCGGCCTCGGCCAGCGCCGCCTGCACCGGCCCCGGGTCGAGCCCGCGCACCATCAGCACGCCGTACGAGACGGACACTTCCGCATAGGCGACGCCGTCGTCGCGCAGCTGGGCGGCGAGGTCCAGGGCCAGGTCGTGGAAGTCGCGCGGGGTGCGCATCACGCTGGTGACGCGCTTGTAGAGTTCGAGGAAGCCGTGGAAGCCCGCAAACGCGAACGCCTGCCCGGAGCCGTCCAGGCAGGCGGCGGGGAGTTCCGGCCGCCCGTGGCGCTCGCTGAGCGCCAGCAGGCGGGCCGGGGTGACCGAGCCCTCGAGATGCGTGTGCAGTTCGATGCGCGCCGGCGTTCCCTTCATCGCACCATCGTCAGGCGCAGGCTGCGCGTGCCCTCGGACGAGTGCGCGCACAGGAAGTAGACGCCGGTGGCCACCGGGCGGCCCGAGACATCGAGGCCGTCCCACGAAGCCTGTCCCCAGGCGCCGGTGCCCCGCCCTTCGTACAGGTGGCGCACCAGGCGGCCGCGCACATCGAAGATGTTGACGGCGACCTCGTCACCCGGCAGCGCGCGGAAGCTGAGCATCGTCGACGTGCTGGCGGGATTCGGGAACGCCCAGACAGCCAGGCCGAACACGGGCCTGCTGCCGGACGGGCCGGCCAGTTCACCCAGCGGGAGTTCGCGACCATCGGTCGTCGTCGCGGCGACGACGTAGGACACCGCGCCGCCTTCGGGCGCCACCACCGGGCCGGGGTCGAGGTAGCGGTAGGCGCGGCCGTCGCAGGCCAGGGTGCCCACGTGCGCGTCGCCAGCCACGGACGGGCCGGACCACACGGTGACCTGGTCGCGCAACCTGCCCTGCGCATCGCGGACCAGGCGCGTGAGTTCCAGGCGCGCGATGCCGGAGACGGGCTCCGACAGCGCGAAGGTAAGGTCGATCTGTCCGACGCCGGCGCCGGACACCCACTCGGCGCGCCACGACTGCAGCGCGCCCGCCACCGGACCGGTCGACGAATGGACCAGGCGCACGAAGCCCGACAGGGCGCCGGTGGGCTCGCTGCTGCCGGCAGGCGCGCCGACCGCGAAGTCCCACTGGCCGTCGCCGTCGAAATCGCCGGCCGAGGCAACACTCGTGCCGTAGAGGTCGCCCGCCTCGGTGCCCGCGCGCAGCGGGACGTTGGGGAAAATGTCGAGATTGGCCGCCGTGGCCTGCGAAGCCAGGCCGCCGCGGAACACATAGGCGCGACCGGCGTCGGCAGCCGGCGCGTTGGAACCGGGCGCGCCGATGAGCAGGTCCTCGGCGCCGTCGGTGCCGAGCACGTCGTGCACGCGCGCGAGCGACCAGCCGAAGTGGTCGCCCGCGGCCTCGCCGTTGGCGTAGCGGTCGCCACCGCTGGTGGGCGACGCGGCGCCGAAGGTGATCTCGACGCGGCCGGCCGCGCTGGCGGCGGCGTTGCTGTAGGGCGCGCCGACTGCGAGGTCGTCGGTGGCGTCGGCGTTCCAGCGGCCGACGTTGCGCACCGCGAAGCCGAACTGGCTGGCCGCCGCCGTGGCGCCGCTGCCGGTCTCGAAATCGGCCACGGTGTTCGGCGCACCGCCGTCGGTGCGGCCGCTGTAGACGTACACGGCGCCGCCGTCCATGCCGCCGTGCGTGTTATTCGAAGGCGCGCCGACCGCGACGCAATCCTCGGACCCGGCCAGGAAGTTGCCGGCATCCGACACCGACCAGCCGAACAGATCACCGGCGATCTCGCCGGTCAGAACCGTCGCATCGGCGAGGTCCGTGCTCGGATCGCCCGCAGCGCCGTAAATGACGTAGGCCGCGCCCGCATTGCCGGCCACGTTGTCGTTCAGGGGCGCGCCGACGATGAAGTCGGCGCGGTTGTCGCCGTCGAAGTCGCCGGCCGCCGAGACGGACCAGCCGAAGTTGTCGCCGCCGTTCTGCCCCTCGATGATGAGATCCGCCCGCGCGGCCGCCGTGCCCGAAGTCAGGCTTTCGCCGTAGAAGACGTACACGCGGCCGCGGTCGGTCCCGCTGAGGTCAGCCAGGGGCGCACCCACGGCGAAGTCGGGTTTGCCGCCGCCGTTGACGTCGCCGATGTTCGCCAGGCTGGCGCCGAAGCGCTCGTCGCCGGCCCCGGTCCAGACGCGGTCGGGCGTTGCCGTGCGCAGCACCGCGCCAAACCACAGCTGCACCCGGCCGTCGTCCGTCGTCCAGCCCGGCTCGCCGGCCAGGAACTCTCCCCGGCCGTCGGCGTTGATATCCTCAAGTTCCCGTATTGAAGCGCCGAACTCATCGTTGGCGACCCCGGGGAAATCAGCGGTAGCGCAGAAATAGCTGTCAGCCTGGGCCACCCCGGCCCCGAGGGCGCCAGCCAGGAATACCGCGACCCTCGCCATTCCGGCACATCTGTTGCGTTGCTTCGGTCGAAACACGACCAAACCTCCCGAATTCGCGGCCGAACGCCTGCCCGGGCGACTCAAATGACACAATGGCGGGCGTTTTGCGTCGGCTCGCTGGCGACACCATGATCATACCACGCCGACCGGGTGTGGCGACAGGGACATTGGGCCGGGCAAACCATGCCCGACAGGCAGAATCACCTTGCCCGCATGGGGGTTTGACGTGCAAATTGGCTTGATTCGGACACGGCCGTACCTGGCCGGCCTCGTGGAGGACGGATCCTGAGTTTCCTTTTTCAAAAACTGCGCCTGCAGATGCGGCCGGGGCACCCCCGCCCGCACCAGCGGCACCTGCTCGTCGGCGCCACCATCATTGGTGGGGCGGCCGCGACGTTCTGGGCGCTGAGCGGGCAGTCGCCCCACGGCGACGTCGTCACGGCCGGCTATGACCTGTCGCAGGTGGTCGAGAAGACCGTCGAGAAGACCCTCGACAAGTCGATCGACCTGCCCTCCATGCCCGACGTGAACCTGGACCCGGCCAACCTGACCGGCTCCTACGCGCGCCAGGCCTCGTACACGCCCGGCGCCTACAACCCGGCCTCCACCGGCGCGTCACTGCCCGGCTCCACCGCGCCCGCAGGCGACAACCCGGGGCTGCTGCGGATCGGCCGCGGGCAGAGCTTCTACGACGCCCTGGCCGCGCGCGGCGCCAACCACGACGACATCCTCGAGCTGGTGCGCGTCTGCAAGCCCTTCCGCAACCTGCGCTCCGTGCGCAACGGCGAGGTCTTCCGCATCAATGTCGGCCCCGGCGGCCGCCTCCAGTCCCTGGGCTTCGACCTGGACGAAGAGAGCTACGTCACCTGGGTGCGCGAGGGCAACAGCTACGAGCGCGAGGACGGCACCTACCCCGTCGAGCACCGCTACCGGGGCGTCAGCGGCATCGTCCGCGGTTCGCTCATCGGCAGCCTCGACCGCGTGGAGGCGCCGACGGCCCTGGCGCCGAAGCTGGCCGACATCCTGGGCTGGGACATCGATTTCCGTCGCGACCTGCGCGAGGGCGACACGTTCAAGATCCTCTACGAGGAAGTCTGGCGCGAGGGCCGGTTGGTGCGCTCGGGCGCCATCCAGGCCGTGGAATTCACGAGCAAGGGCAAGACGAGCCGCGCCTACCTGTTCGATGACGGCCACGGCGATGCGGGCTACTTCGACCAGAACGGCGGCAGCCTGCAGAAGGCCCTGCTGCGCGCGCCCCTGCAGTACTCGCGCATCAGCAGCGACTTTTCGTACCACCGGTTCCACCCGGTGCTGAACCAGATGATGCCGCACCTGGGCATCGACTACGCGGCGCCGCTGGGCACGCCGGTCAAGGCCGCCGGTGACGGCGTGGTGGTCGAGGCGTCGTCCAGGGGCGGCAACGGCCGCTACGTGCACATCCGCCACGCGAACAAGGAATACGAGACGTACTACCTGCACCTGTCGAAGTTCGGCAAGGGCATCCGCGCCGGTACGCGCGTCGCTCAGGGCGAGATCATCGGGTACGTCGGCGCCACCGGTTACGCGACCGGCCCGCACCTGGACTACCGCATCAAGCAGAACGGCAAGTTCGTCAACCCGCGCACACTGAAGGCCCCGTCGGTCGCCCCGCTGGCCGGCGAGCGCCGCCTGCGGTATCACGACCACGCCGAGCAGCTGGCGCTCACGCTCAAGACCCTGCCCACGATGCAGTCGGTCGAGGTGCCGACGCTGTACGCCGGCACGCCGCCGGCACGCATGAACGGCACCTATGCCGCGGCCGACCTGCCGGCGGTGATCCGCGCCGTCGACTGATCGCGGCGGCCGGAAGAAGAACCGCCGACGGCCCCATGGCACCTGCCCGCTACGAAGAAGCGCGCCCCACCGGGCGCGCTTCGTTTTCAACCCGCTGTCCACCGGCGCCCCTACGGCCGCGGCGTCCCCACAAGCCCGGCCAGGTTGCGCACGCTCACCGGCAGCGCATCGCCGATGCCGACGAGCCGACCGGTCGACGGTGACCACATGGCGACCGTGGCGCCCGCGACCGGCTCGCGCAGCCAACCCAGTTCGCAGGTCTCGGCAGGACCGCCGGCGCCACGATTCAGGGTCACGCGCACGCGGCCGTCGTCGCGCAGCGGATCCGGTGACGTGCACGGCGACAACACGGCGATCAGCGGCTGCCGGTCGAGATTGACCACAAGGTCGCGGGTCAGCCCGTTGCGGGTCGCCTCGGTGCCCTTCCAGTCGGCCTGCACAGGCGCGTCGGTCATCCAGGCGGCCCGGCCGTCGCTGGCCCCGACCTCGCCGCGCCGCGAACCGCGCAGCACGACACGGCCCTCGTAGGCGATCTCCAGGGCATCGGCGGTCATGGCGGTGAACGGCAGCGCGCCGACGTCCACCAGCGCCGCCACCGGCATCTCCAGCGTCCGGATAGCTTCGCGGTCGGCGACGATGACGTTGCCCCGCCGCAGCACGGGCACGTTCTGGTCGTCCAAGGGCGGACCGAAGGCAAGCACAGGCGCCGCGCCGGCGTCACCGGTAGCGCCGGCCAGGGTGGGTCGGAGGTTCGCGCCGGCCAGGGTCACGCGCCGCCAGGGCGAGTCCAGGCCCCAGGCCGCCGAAAGCTCTGCCGTGCGTTCGGTCGGCGCGAGGTCGCGGACCAGGACTTCGGTCAGCTCGTAGACCAGCGTCGCGACGGCGCTGGACGAGGCCTGCAGCCACAGCCCTTCGGCATCGCGCTGCTGGCGGTCGGCATACTGCGCCTGGTAACGGGCGGCCAGGTCCCCGAAGGCGACGGCGCCGTTCGAAGCCAGCAGCCACCATCGGCCGTCGCGGCGCGCCAGGACGTACGGGCCGCCATCGCGCTCGATCGTGATGCGTTCGAGGTTCGCCGCCTCGACGGCCGGCACCAACGTGCGCCCGCGCACGAGATCCGGCAGCGCAGCCAGCCGGTCGCGCAGCGCGGCCTTGACCGTGAAGCAGAAGTCGCGCCCGGCGCCGCTCGCGTAGCGGGTGCCGGTCACCGGATTGACGATGCCCAGGTCGAGTTCCTCGCTGCTGCCGTCGGTCCGGTGCACGACCAGGTGCAGCGCCTCGGCCCCGTTGAACTCGTAGCGCCGGTCGCCCGGCTCGGTGCCCGGCAGCACGGGCCCGGCCTTGGCGGCCGCCAGCGTGTCGAGCAGCGCCGCCATCGCCCGGGAATCGACATCGTCGGCGACGTCGCCGCCGAGCGTCCAGCCGCCGGCCGGCAGGCGATCGAGGCGGAACTGCCGCCCCATCCGCGCGAACAGCAGCGCATCGACCGGCGCGGACCCGGGCTTCAGCAGCGGCCCGCCCAGGGTCGCATCGCCGACGGAACGATTCGCGCGCGTCGAGAACAGGAAGGCGCCGGCGGCTACGGCGACGACCAGCAGCGCCAGGGTAGCCCACGTGCCGTTCCCCGGCCGGTAGCGCTTCGTCTTCATGGCCGCCCCCGTCGTTCGCGGCGCTGCCGCAGCATCAATCCGAGGGCAAGGCTGCCAACCAGCAGCGGCCAGCCGGCGAGCGCGCCGAAACCGTAGACGTTCTTCTGGCTGGCGTTCAGGACGACCGGTTGGCTGAGCGGGTCGCGTCCACGCACCTGGATCAGGGCGTCCTCACGGGCCAGCCAGCTGACGGCGTTCAGCAGGAGGTCGCGGTTGGCGCCGCGATTGATCATCGCGTTGTTCAGGAACTCGGAATTGCCGATGACGATCAGGCGACCGGGCCGGCTGCCGTCGCGCCGCGACTCGAGCACCCAGCCGAACGGGAGCGGACCGCGGTGATCGGTGAGCGGGTCGAATTCGGGGCGACCGGTGAACATCGTCGCCGGGTCGGTCTCGCCCCAGGTGCTCTCGCCGGTGCTCAGGATCGGGCTGCCCAGCAGGGACGAATCGTTGGCCGTCGTGCGCATGAGCGGCTGGGCCAGGGAGAACGTCGTCACCAGGCCGTGCAGGCTGTGCACGATGGCGTGATGGCTGTAGGTGTCGACGATCGCCACAGTGCGCGGCCCGAGGCCCTGCTCGGCGGACACGCGCCCAGCGTCGACGAGCACTTCGCCGGTGGGCACCAGGTGCCACCGCAGCAGCCATGCGGCCCAGCCTGCCGGCGTGGGCGGGTCGGTCATCGCCAGCACCGCGCCGCCGCGGCCGATGAAGGCGTCGATGGCCGCCGCTTCGCCCGGTTCGGGGTCCAGGCGGGGACCGGCAATGACCAGCACGTCGCAGCTCTCGGGCACGCGCGCGCCGCCCAACAGCGACAGCGGCAACACGTCGTAGCCCTGGTCGACCAGCGCCATGGCGCAGGTGGCATAGCCGGGGCGCTCGTTGTTGTCCAGTTGATGCTCGCCGTGGCCCGTCAGGAACATCACGCGGCTCAGGCGCCCGGAGGCCAGCCGGTAGACCGCGCTCAGCAGGGCGCTCTCTTCCGGCTGCAACAGCGTCGTGTAGCGGTCACCGACCGTGACGACGACCGAACGCGCCGAACCGAGGTCATACTTGCGGAACAGGTCGATCTCGACCTCGGGGTCGATCACCTCGAAGCGGAAACGGTGCGAGCGCTGGCGGCAGCTTGTCAGCAGCGCCTCGGTCTCGTCGCGCGCCGGGTCGAGCTTCTGGTAGAACGCATAGACCTGCACGTAGTCGGCGCCGGTCGGGCCCTCGCCACCGGCGACCTTGGCTGCGCCGCCCTTGCCCTCGAGCAGGTCACCGAGCTGGTCGAGCACCTGCAGGCTCTGCGGCGCCAGGCTGTAGCGGTGGTTGCCGGTCAGGTCCCAGCTGAGCGGGAACCGGGCGCCGACCAGGTAGACCAGCACCGAGACCACGATGGTGAGCACGGCCGGCGTCCACGGGCCGAGTCGCCGGCCGGGCGCCAGGCGCCGGCCGGCGTGCACAGCCCAGGCGGCGGCCAGCGCGATCGCCGTCATGCCCGCGAAGTAGAGGATGTCCTGCGATGCGATGACGCCCCGGCTGAAGCGCTCGAAGTGCGTCAGCAGCGACAACTCTGACGCCACGCGTCCGGCGACGCCGCCCACCAGGCGGTCGAAGGTCCCGATCAGGAAGAACACCAGCGAGAACATGAAGGCCAGGAAATAGGCCACGACCTGCTGCGACACCAGGCACGAGGCCAGCAGCCCCCAGGCCACCAGGCAGCCCGCGAACAGGCATTGTCCCAGCACGGCCGTGAAGGCCGGGCCGGCCTCGGGGTGGCCGAACGTCCAGCCCGCCAGGATGTAGGCCGTGCCGGCGGCGATCAGCGCCAGCGCGGCCAGCGTCCCGCCCAGCCACTTGCCGATGATCCAGGTGCCGTCCCCGACCGGCCAGCTGGCCACCAGCTCGCGCCGGCCGGCGCGCAGGTCCGGCGCCATCAGCCGCATCGCGAGGGCCGGCAGCAGGAAGAGCAGGAAGAACACCGTGATGGAGACCAGCGGGCGGAAGAGGCCCTCGGCCAGGTTCAGGTAGCTGCCGCTGGCGGGCGCCTGCAGCGCGGCCAGCGACATCTCGCTGTAACCGAACAGGTAGATCGTGAAGAACAGGCCGACCGAGACGAGGAAGCCCGTCAGGACGACCGGCGCCACGACGCTGTGAAAGAACGAGGCGAGTTCCCGGCGGGTGATGGCCCACAGTGCGTTCATGCGGGGTCCTCCCCGCGGTCGTCGGCCGGGCCGTCCGCAGGCGCCTCTGCCACGGTGTCGGCCGGCGCAGCAGCAGGAGCGGCCGGAGCCGAAGCGTGGCCCTTCGCCCCGGTCAGGCTGAGGAACAGGTCCTCGAGGCTGGGCCCCTTGTCGTGGATGTTCTGCAACTGCCCGCCGGCCTGGAGCACCGATTCGACCAGGCGCGGGCGGATCTCGACGGCGTTGCCGGCGATACTCACTTCGGCGCCCGTCTCGGTGATGACGACATCGTCCACGCCCGCCACACGGGCCAGGGCCGCAGCCACCAGGGCGCGATCGCCGTCCCATGACAGAACGACCTTGCGCGCGGAGGCGCCGGCGGCGGCGCCATCGCCGAGGCCGTCGCCGCTGCGCTCGGCCACGACACAGCCGCGGTCCAGAATGACCACGCGCTCGCACAGCGCCGACACTTCGCTGAGGATATGGGAGCTCATCAACACGGTGCGCTGCCCGCGCATGCCGCGGATGAGTTCGCGGATGCCGACGATCTGGTTGGGATCCAGTCCGCTGGTCGGCTCGTCGAGCACGAGCACGGGCGGGTCGCCCACCAGCGCCTGCGCCAGGCCCAGGCGCTTGCGGAAGCCGTGCGACAGGCGACCGCTCAGGCGATGCCGCACATCCTGCAGCCCGGTCTGCACCAGCAGTTCCTCGAGGCGGGCGACGCGCCCGTCGCGGGGCACACCCTTGAGGTCGGCGACGAACTCGAGCATCGACCAGACCGACTCGTCACCCGGCAGCGCCACGTGCTCCGGCATGAAGCCGACCGCGCGCCGCGCAGCCAGGGGCTCGCTCGCCAGGTCACGGCCAGCCACCATGGCGCTGCCGCCGGACGCGGCCAGCGACCCGGTAAGGATCTTCATCACCGTCGATTTGCCCGCCCCGTTGGGGCCGAGCAGGCCGGCGATCTGGCCGGATTCCACGCGGAACGAGACGCCGGCCAGCGCGGTAACGGCGCCATAGCGCCTCGTCAAGCCCTTGACTTCGATCATGGGTGTCGCCTTGCGGGGATCATGGGTATCGCCTTGCGGGGATCATGCTGGCCGCCTGTCGCCGGTCATGGCTGCTGCCTAACGCGCCGTCCAGCGCATCAGGCAGGCGCCCCAGGTGAAGCCCGCGCCGAACGCGCAGAGGACGATGGTGTCGCCTTCCTTGAGGCGGCCTTCGTCGACTGCCACGCGCAGGGCCGAGGGGATGCTGGCGGACGTCGTGTTGCCGAAACGGTCGATCGTGATCATGACCTTGCTGTCCGGCATGCCGAGACGCTGCTGCGCCGCCCTGATGATGCGGATGTTGGCCTGGTGCGGCACGAAGAGATCGATGTCGGCACCGGTCAGGCCGTTGCGCTCGACGACCTCGGCCGTGACGCCGGCCATACCCTTGACCGCGTACTTGTAGACCTCGCGGCCTTCCTGGTAGACGGTGTGCATGTTTCCGTCCACGGTCGCATGCGAGGCGCGCATGGTGCTGCCGCCCGCCTTCTGGTGCAGGAACGGGATGCCGACACCGTCGACGCGGTTGATGGCGTCGATGATGCCCACGCGCTCGTCCTCGACCCGCTCGACCACGATCGCGCCGGCGCCGTCGCCGAACAGGATGCAGCTGTTCCGGTCGTCCCAGTTCGTGATCGTCGACATGATCTCGGTGCCGATGACCAGCACCCGCCGGGCATGGCCCGCCTCGACCTGCGCGCGCGCGTTCTGCAGCGCGAAGATGAAGCCGCTGCACGCGCCCTCGAGGTCGTAGCCCCAGGCGTTGGTCGCGCCCAGTTCGTGGGCGATGATGCAGGCGGTGGCGGGGAACACCATGTCGGGCGTCACGGTCGGAACGATGATGTGGTCGATATCCAGCGCCGTGAGGCCGGCGTGCTCCATCGCCTGCCGGGCCGCCAGGGCACCGTGCACCGAGGCGCCGGTGCCCGGCTTCACCAGGCGTCGTTCACGGATGCCGGTCCGGTCGACGATCCAGGCGTCGTCGGTTTCGACCATCTTTTCGAGCTCCGCGTTGGTCAGTACGCGGTCGGGAAAGCTCATGCCCACTCCGGTGATCCCGGCAGTGTACAGCGTCCTTGCGGCCATGGGGTCCTCCCTGGGTGTCCCGGAACGGAAGGCGGCGCCGCTGGCGGGCGCCAAGGCTTCGGCGGCGGGCAACAAGTCGCCGACAGCGGGCGCCGGCATCAGGTGGGTTCCTGGCGGCGGCCGACCGTGGCAATGATGTCCAATCCTGTGAAGTTAGGCGATTTCCGGCGGACGGGCAACTGTGGATTGTGCCCACGCACGGGGCTGCCGGAAACGGCCGAGCCCCCGTCGGCCAGGGCCGCGGGGGCTCAGTAAGTGGACGAGAGCCGGTGCCGGTTTCGGGCGGGCGCTCGCGCTGCTGCGCAGGCACCCCGGAGGCGGCCGACGGCGAAGCGGGACGTTAGTCCTACTTCTTCTCCTCGTCCGCATCGCGCTTGTCCTTCTCCTTGTAGGCGGCCTCGGTCGCCTGCTCGGTGAAGGTGGCAATGGCTTCCTTCTTCTGCTCGGCCGCCATGACCTTGCGGGCGCGGGCGCGCTTGCGCGTGTCCTTCACCTTCGGGCGGGCGGTTCCATCGACCAGTTCCAGGATCACCAGCTCGGCGTTGTCGCCGTGCCGCGGCCCGATGCGCATGATGCGCGTGTAGCCGCCGGCGCGCTCCGCATACCGGGGACCGATCTCGGCGAACAGCTTCTGCAGGACGACCGGCTCGTTCACCTTGCGAGCGGCGATCCGGCGCGAGTGCAGGTCACCCTTCTTCGCGAAGGTGATCAGCCGCTCGGCCACCGCACGGGCCTCCTTGGCCTTAGGCGCCGTGGTCTGGATACGCTCGTGCTTGAACAGCGACGTCACCAGGTTCCGGTACATCATGTTCCGGTGCGCCTGGGTCCGGCCAAGCTTCCGCAGGGTGCGATTGTGACGCATGACTCGAATCCATCCTTCTGTCGAACGATCCGGCGGCACGCCGGCCGCTCAGGGGTCGTGGTCTGCCCGTCGCCAATTACGAGCCGGAAATTTCCCGGACACGTTCGGCGATCTCGGGCGGGAACGACATGCCGAAGTTCAGTTCCATGCCTTCGAGGATCTCGCCGATCTCGTTGAGGCTCTTGCGCCCGAAGTTGCGGAACTTCAGCATTTCCTGTTCGGGCTTGGTCACCAGGTCGTACAGCGTCTTGATGTGGCCGGACTTGAGGCAGTTGGCCGAACGGACCGACAGCTCGAGTTCTTCCACGTTGCGCGACAGCAGCTCGACCAGACGCTCCTGCTCTTCGTTGACTTCGGTTTCCTGGGCGTCGATCGGCGCCTCGTCGAAGTTGATGAAGAGCTGCAACTGGTCCTTCAGGAGCTTGGCGGCGAAGGCAACGGCGTCCTCGGGACGCACGGCGCCGTTCGTCGTGATCCCGATGATCAGCTTGTCGTAGTCCGTCCGCTGACCGACGCGCGTGTCCTCGACCCGGAAGCTGACCTTGCGCACCGGCGAGTAGTTCGTGTCCATGCGGATCACGCCGATCTTCTCGTCCGGCACGTTGTGCTGCTCACGGTCGACGTAGCCACGGCCGAGGTCGATGAACATCCGCGCCGTGAACTTCTCAGCCTCGGTGAGCGTGCAGATCACGTAATCCGGGTTCCCGATCACGAGATCCGGGTTGCCGTTGATCATGCCCGCGGTCACCGGCCCGGGGCCGGTGACATCGAGGTGCGCCCAGTGCGAAGGCGCGTCCGACATGCCGAACACCACGTTCTTCAGGTTCAGGACGATGTCGGTCACATCTTCGAGCACGCCTGGCATGGTGCTCAGTTCGTGCCTGACGCCTTCGAGGTGCACCGCGGTGATCCCGTGGCCGTGCATCGACGACAACAGGGTACGCCGAAGTGCATTGCCCAGGGTGTGGCCGAAACCGCGCTCCAGCGGCGCGATCTCGACTTCGGCGAACAGCGGCGACTGGGTCGCCTTGTTCACGCGGACACCCTCAGGCATCATCATGTTGACCCACTTCATGTGTCTCCTCCACGCCAACGGCTGGGGCCGGGGCTTACTTCGAGTAGAGCTCCACGATCAGGTTCTCCTGGATCGGGATGGGCAGGTCGCTGAGCTGGGGCTCGGACAAGAGCCGGCCCTCCAGCTTCTTCACGTCCGCCTCGACGAAGGGCAGCCGGTCACGCTTGGCGTTGTCCTTGATGGAGGTCACGATCTGCGGGATGTTCTGGCTCTTGGTGCGGATCGCGATGGTCTGACCCACGCGCACCTGGCGGCTCGGGATGTCGCACACGACATTCTCGACCACCACGTGCTTGTGACGGATCAGCTGGCGCGCGGCCGAACGGCTGGGCGCGAAGCCCATCCGGTAGACGACACTGTCGAGACGCTTCTCGAGCAGGTTGAACAGGTTCTCACCCGTCGCGCCTTGCCGCCGGTTCGCTTCCGCGAAGTACAGGCGGAACTGCCGTTCCAGGACGCCATAAATCGACCGGACCTTCTGCTTCTCACGGAGCTGAAGCTTGTAGTCCGAGGGTTTACGCCCACGGCGACGGCCATGTTCGCCCGGCGCGTACGGCCGGCGCTCAATGGCACACGAGGCGCTGAAGCAGCGCTCGCCCTTGAGAAAGAGCTTCATCCCCTCACGGCGGCAAAGTTTGCACTTTGCGTCGGTATACCTGGCCATTCCTTGAAACCTCCTGGGCGACCACGTTTCTCAGGCGGGCCCACCCTCGTGAAAGCTACAGCCGACGGCGCTTCTTGGGCCGGCAGCCGTTGTGCGGGATCGCGGTGCAGTCCTTGATCCGAGTTACTTCGAGGCCCTCGGCCTTCAGGCTGCGGACCGCGGCCTCACGGCCGGACCCGGGGCCCTTCACCCACACCTCGACCTTGCGCATGCCCTGGCCGATGACTTCCTGCGCGCAGAAACGGGCGGCCAGCTGGGCGGCAAAAGCGGTCGACTTGCGACTGCCCTTGTACCGGCCCTGGTGCCCGCCGCTGGACCACGTAATGACGTTGCCCTGCAGGTCGGTCATGGTGATGATGGTGTTGTTGAAGCTCGACTTCACGTGGGCCACGCCGACGGAGTCCAGCTTCTTCTTGGCCTTCCGCGCCTTGCCCCGCTTGTCCTTGGCAGTCGCCATGATCTAGTACCTCACTTCTTCTTGGCGCCGGGACGGGACTTGGGTCCCTTGCGGGTCCGGGCATTGTTCTTCGTGTTCTGGCCCCGGCAAGGCAGTTTGCGCCGGTGCCGCAGACCACGATAGCTGCCGATGTCCATCAGACGCTGGATGTTCATCGCGTGTTCGGTACGCAGGGTACCTTCCACCTGATATTCCTTGTCGAGGATACCGATGATCGAGCGGGTCTGCTCTTCAGTCAGATCGCGCGTCTTCGTCTCAGGATCAATCTTCGCTTTCGAGCAGATCTCCACGGCGCGGTGGTCACCGACGCCGTAGATGTACGTCAGCGAAGTCCGGACCCTCTTGTTGGCAGGAATATCGACGCCGGCAATGCGTGCCACCACGGCTCCTTTCGCTCTGTCCCGGCACCCGTCGCCTGCGCGTTCTCGACGCGACGACCGACGGGGCCTAAATCAAACCATCCCAACCCAAAACCGAATCAGCCCTGGCGCTGATTGTGCCGACGCGTGATGCAGATCACGCGCACGACGCCCTTGCGCCGGATCACCTTGCACTTCGTGCAGATCTTCTTCACCGAACTGCGCACCTTCATGGCCTGTGCCTCCCGAGCGGGCCGAACCCGCCGATGGTTGCGTGCAGCCTTGCGGCTACTTGTAGCGGTACGTAATCCGCCCGCGAGTCAAATCGTACGGTGACAGTTCGACCGTCACCTTGTCGCCCGGCAAAATGCGGATGAAGTGCATGCGCATCTTGCCCGAAACATGTGCCAGCACCACGTGCTGGTTCTCAAGCTCGACGCGGAACATGGCGTTCGGCAGGGCCTCAACCACCGTTCCCTCGACGCTGATGCCCTCTTCCTTGGCCATCCGCCTCACCTTCAGAACGCGGCCGTGCCGTCACCGCGACGCGTCAGGATCCGTGGGCCGTCCGCCGTGACGGCCACCGTGTGCTCGAAGTGGGCCGACAGACGGCGGTCCGCTGTCACGATGGTCCACTCGTCGCGAGCCGTGATCACGCGCTTCGTCCCGGCGTTGATCATCGGCTCGATCGCCAGGACCAGGCCGATCTCCATCACCGGGTCCGGCATCGTGTAGCACCGGAAGTTGGGCACCTGCGGGTCCTCGTGCAGGTTGCGCCCGATTCCGTGCCCGACCAGCGACTCCACGACAGAGAATCCGTTGGCCCGCGCGTGCTTCTCGATCTCGATGCCGATCGCCGAGATCCGTCGGCCAGGGGCGATCGCGGCCATGCCGCGCGCCAGGCACTCACGGGTCACATCGATCAGCCGCTCCGCCTCGTCGCTCACCCGTCCGACGGGGATCGTCTCGGCGGAATCGGCATGCCAGCCGTCGCGGATCAACCCGATGTCGATGCCGACGATGTCGCCATCAGCCAGGGCCCGCGACGAAGGGATGCCGTGCACCACTTCCTCGTTCACCGAGATGCAGGCAGACGCAGGGAACCCGTGGTATCCCTTGAAGCTGGGGATACAGCCGGCTTCCCGGATCCTGGCTTCGATGGCTTCGTCGAGTTCGGCGGTGGTGACCCCGGGCGCCACCAGCTTGCGGACCTCGAGAAAGACAGAAGCCAAAATCTCGGCGCTGGCCTGCATCTTGTCAACCTGATCGGTCGACTTCAGCTCCATGCGCAACGCACCCCGCGACAATGGCTTAGCCCAGGGCGGCCGCAATGCGCGCCGCAACCTGCTCCGGCGTGCCCAAACCGTCGATCTCGCAGAGCGGGTAACGCTCCTCGAGAGCCCAGGCGGCCGGCAGGGTCTTCTTGCGGAAGACCGTAAGCCTATGTCGAATCGTCTCTTCCTTATCGTCAGCCCTCTGGTAGAGGGCCGACTTGCCCGGCCGCTGGGGATCCTCGGCGGATCCGCAGAACGGGCAGAACTTCACTTCGACCGGCCCGAACCCCTTCAGGTTCATGACTTCGTTGCAGGCCCGGCAGGTCACACGACCCTCCAGGCGGCGGACGATTTCCTCTGCCGGAGCGTTCAGCACCAGCACGGCGTCCACTTTCTGGCCGATCTCGTCCAGGAGGGAGATGAACCCTCCCGCCTGGACCGCGGTGCGAGGGAAGCCGTCCAGCAGCCAGCCCTTCTTCGCGTCGTCCTGCGACAGGCGATCGCGCACCAGGTCCATCATCAACTCGTCGGAAACCAGGTCCCCGGCATTCATGACCGTCTGCACCTTGAGGCCCAGCTCGCTGCCGCTGCGGATCGCCATGCGAAGGATGTCGCCGGTCGAGATGTGGACCGTGCCCTTCATGTTGACGATGCCGTGCGACTGCGTGCCCTTGCCGACTCCCGGCGGCCCCATGATGACGACGTTCACGTCGTTACCTCCGGGCCCGCAGGCGGCCCTTGGTCATGAAGCCATCGTAGTGGCGCATGACCAGGTGCGATTCAATCTGCTGCAGCGTATCGAGAGCGACACCGACAACGATGAGCAGTCCCGTGCCGCCGAAGTAGAACGGCACGTTGAAGATCTTGATCAACAGGTCGGGCAGCACGGCGATGACGGCCAGGAACACGGCGCCCGGCAGCGTCACGCGCGACAGCACGCGATCGATGTACTCGGCAGTCTTCTTGCCCGGGCGTACGCCGGGGATGAAGCCGCTGTTCTTCTTCATGTTGTCCGCCAGGTCCACCGGGTTCAGGATGACCGCGGTGTAGAAGTAGGCGAACAGGATGATCAGCAGGCCGTACGACAGCACGTACACCGGGTTCGGCGGGCTGAACAGGCGGCCGAGCACCTCGAAGAACCCGTTGCCCGGGAAGAGGTTGGTCAGCGTCGCCGGGAACATGATGATCGACTGCGCGAAGATGATGGGGATCACGCCGGCGGTGTTGACCTTCAGCGGGATGTGCGTGTTCGCGCCGCCGTAGGTGCGGCGGCCCACGATCTTCTTGGCGTACTGGACCGGAATCTTTCGTTGTCCCTGCGTGATCGCGATGATGGCCGCGATGACGGCCAGCATCAGGACACCGATGATCAGGCCCTTGACGATGTGCATCTCGCCGCTGCGCAACTGCTGGAACGTATTGAGGATGTCCGCCGGGTAGCGCGCCACGATGCCGATGAAGATGATCAGCGAGATGCCGTTGCCGATGCCGCGTTCGGTGATCTGTTCGCCCAGCCACATCACGAAGACCGTGCCTGCCGTGAGCGTGATCGCGGTCATCAGCTTGAAGGCGAAGCCCGGGTTCAGCACGATGCCGCCCGACATCTGCTCCAGGCCGGCCGCCATGCCGAACGACTGGATCAGGGCCAGGACGACGGTGCCGTACCGCGTGATCTCGTTGATCTTCTTGCGGCCGGACTCGCCTTCCTTGGCCATCTTCTCGAAGTACGGTACGACCGTCTGCATCAGCTGCAGGATGATCGAGGCGCTGATGTAGGGCATGATGCCGAGCGCGAAGACCGTGGCGTTGCTGAGGCCGCCGCCCGAGAACATGTCGTACAGGCCCATGAGGGTCCCCGACTGGGCGTCGAAGAACGCCCGCAGGGCCTCACGGTTGATGCCCGGCGTCGGGATGTGCCCGCCCAGCCGGTACACGAGCAGAATCATGGCGGTGAACAGGATCCGGCGCTTGAGCTCCGGGATCCTGAACATGCTCTGGTAACTGCCGCTGATGTTCAAGAGAACGCTTCCTTAGGTTGAGACGTTACCGTACTCGCGTGGGCCTTGGCCCTACTTCTGGACGGTGACGGAGCCGCCGGCGGCCGCGACCGCCGCAATAGCGGCCTCGCTGGCCTTCGACACCTGGATCTGGAGCGCCTTTTCGCACTTGCCGCGGGCCAGCAGCTTCACCGGCCGGTCGACGTACTTGATCAGGCCGGCCAGCGCCAGGGCCTGCGCATCGACGGTGGCGCCCGCCTCGAAGTGCGCATCAAGGGTCTCCAGGTTCACGAGCTGGAAGTGCTTCTTGAAAATGTTCGTGAAGCCGCGCTTGGGCAGCCGGCGGTTCAGGGGCATCTGGCCGCCCTCGAACCAGGCCGGGATGCCACCGCCGGAGCGGGCCTTCTGACCCTTGTGGCCCTTGCCGGCCGTCTTGCCCGTGCCGGAGCCGGGGCCGCGACCGAGCCGCTTCTTGTCGCGGTTCATGCCCTGCGGGGCACCGAGAGTATTCAGCTTGAGCATCGCTACTTCACCTCTTCAACAGTCACAAGGTGGCGAACCTTGAACGTCATGCCCCGGATCTGGGGAGTGTCGTTGTGGATCACCGAAGTCTGGTGGTGCCGGAGACCGAGAGCCTCGATGATCCGGCGGTGCTTCTCGGGGCGCCCGATGATGCTGCGCACCTGGGTGATCTTGATCTTGGCCATCTCCTACGCCTCCTTGGGGCCGTTGCCGGCCGCGGCGTTGCGACGCTCGAAACCGAGCACTTCGGGCACGGTCAACCCGCGCTTGGCGGCGAATTCCTCGACGGTGCGCAGCTGCTTCAGCCCGTCCATCGTCGCCTTGACCACGTTGTTCGGGTTACGCGACCCGAGCTGCTTGGTCAGGATGTTCTTGACGCCGGCGGCTTCCAGGATGGCGCGCACGCCGCCCGCGGCGATGACGCCGGTACCGGGCGAGGCGGGCTTCAGGAGCACGCGGCTGGCGCCGAAGCGACCGATCACCTCGTAGGCGATCGTGTCCTTCTGGATCGAGACCACGATCTGGTTGGCCCGCGCCCCCTCGCCGCCCTTGCGGATGGCGTCGGCGATTTCATTGGCCTTGCCCATGGCCACGCCAACCTTGCCCTTGCCGTCGCCCACGGCGACGATCGCGGCGAAGCTGAAGCGTCGACCACCCTTGACGACCTTGGCCACGCGGTTGATGCTGATCACGTTCTCGTGCATGTCCGAGCCGCCGTCGCCGGGCGCGCCCGAGCGCGAGCGGTCACCGCCGGGGCCACCATCGCGGCCGCCACGGTTGCCACCAGGGCCACCGGGGCCGCCACGATTGGCGCCACCAGGACCACCGGGACCGCCGAAGCCGCCACGACCACCGCCGCCGGGGCCACCACGACCGGGACCACCCGGGCCACCACGACCGGGACCACCGGGACCACCGGGGCCACCAGGACCGCCGCGACCCATGCGAGTGCCCTCACCGCTGCTCTGATTTTCGAATCCCGCCATCTGACTGCTCCTGTCATGCTCGCCGGCCGCAGCCGGCAAGGACTAGACCTCGAGGCCGCCGTCCCTGAGCCCGCGGGCCAGGGCGGCCACCCGACCGTGGTACAGATATCCGCTGCGGTCGAAGACCACGCGGTTGATCCCCTTGGCCTTGGCCATTTCGGCCAGCGCGCGGCCGACGCTGTACGCCACTGCGCACTTGGTGCCCTTGACATCCTCAGGCGCGGCAACGACCGCGGCCTTGTGTCCATCGCAGGCGACCAGCGTGTGACCGACGGTGTCGTCGACCACCTGGGCGTAGATGTTCTTGTGGCTGCGCAGGATCGACACCCTCGGACGCTCGGGGCTGCCGGCGACCTTCTTGCGGATGCTGACCTTGCGCTTCGCGCGGATGTCACGCCGCTTCTTGCTCGTGCTGATCATCGTCCTTCACCTCTGAGCCCGGGGCCGTTCGGCCCCCGCCCTGATACGGCCGTCCGCTACTTGCCCGCGGCCTTGCCGGCCTTGCGGATGATGTCCTCGCCCGTGTACCGGATGCCCTTGCCCTTGTACGGCTCAGGCTTACGGAACGCGCGGATCTCCGAAGCGACCTGACCCACCCGCTGCTTGTCCATGCCCGAGACGTCGATATGCGTCTGGTCAGGGCAGGTGATCTGGATGTCACCGGGGATGGGGTATTCCAGCGGGTGGCTGAACTGCAGCTGCAGGTCCAGCACACTACCCTTGACCACGGCGCGGTAACCGACGCCCACGATCTCGAGCTGCTTCTTGAACCCATCGGTGACGCCCGTGACCTGATTCGCGATCAGGGCGCGGACCAGGCCGTGCCGGGCCCGCATGGTCTTCGAGTCGTCCGGCCGCGTGATGATCAGCTTGCCGTCCACCTGTTCGAAGGCCAGGCCGGCAGGAACGTGCTGCCGGTGCTCACCCTTCGGGCCCTTGACCACGGAAGTCGTGCCCTCGATGGACACCGTCACCCCCGCAGGGAGCGCGATCGGGTTCTTGCCAATGCGCGACATGTTTCTCTTCCTCCGCAAACTGCCACAGCCGGTCCGGCTGAAGCGGTGCCGGTTGCTACCAGATCTCGCAGAGCACTTCGCCGCCGATGCCACGCATCCGGCACTGGTGCCCCGTCAGGATCCCCTGGTTCGTCGACAGGATCGAGATGCCGTATCCGCCGCAAACCTTCGGGATGCAGTCCTTGCCCGCGAAGATGCGACGACCCGGGCGGCTCACGCGCCGGATGCCCTCGATCACTCCGATGCGTTGTCCTTCACGAAGCTGGTACTTCAGGAAGAGACGCAACGTGCCTTGGGCGCTGTCGTCCAGCACTTCGTACTTCTCCACGTATCCCTGCTGAACCAGAAGGTCGGCCATGGCCTTCTTCTGGTTGGAGGCCGGGATCTCGACCCGTCGGTGGCCCGCCTGCGTGGCGTTCCGGATCCGGGTCAACATATCCGCGATGGGATCGGTCATGCTCATGTTCACCTGCTCCTGGACAGCCGTTACCAGCTAGCCTTGACGACACCCGGGATGTCGCCGTTCAACGCGAGTTGCCGGAAGCACAGCCGGCACAGGCCAAAGCGACGGATGAAGGCCCGCGGCCGGCCGCAACGGCGGCAGCGATTGTAGGCCCGCACCTTGAACTTGGGCGTGCGCTGTGACTTGGCGATCAGCGATTTCTTGGCCAAAACTCGTTCCTCCTTAGCGCCTGAAGGGCATGCCCAGCAGACGCAGCAGCTCACGGCCCTCTTCGTCGTTCGTGGCGGTCGTCACGATCGTCACGTTCATCCCGCGCGGCTCGTCGACCTTGTCGTAATTGATCTCCGGGAAGATCAGCTGGTCCTTCAGACCCATCGTGTAGTCGCCGGAACCGCTCAACCGGGCCGGAAGGCCACGGAAGTCGCGGATACGCGGCAGCGACACGTTGACGAAGCGATCCAGGAACTCCCACATGCGACGGTCACGCAGTGTGACGCAGGCCCCGATCTGCATGCCCTGCCGGAGCTTGAAGTTCGAAACCGACTTGCGCGCCAGGGTCTTGACGGCCTTCTGGCCCGTGATCGCCTCAAGGTCGGCGCAAGCCGCATCGAGCAGCTTCGGATTGTTGGGCGCGCGTCCGAGGCCCATGTTGATCACGACCTTGACCGGGCGCGGGATCTGCATGGAGCTCGAGTACTGGAATTTCTCCTGCATAGCCGGCACAACGGCCGACTCGTACTTGATCCTCAGGTTGGGCTTCGCAGCAGCAGCCATTTCTCTTTCCTTCCGCAGCACCCGCCTTCGGGGCGCTGGTCGTTCGTCACGTCCGCAGTCCGGCCGTTCAGTCGTTCAGCGGGGTGCCGCTCTTCTTGCTCGTCCGCGTGCGGCTGCCATCCGCCGCGATTTCCATGCCGATGCGGGTGGGTTTGCCCGTCTTCGGGCACACCAACATGACATTGGTCTCGTTGATCGGCGCTTCCTTCTCGATGATCCCGCCCTGGGGCACGGACTTCGAGGGACGCGTATGGCGCTTGATCAGGTTGACCTTCTCGACGATCAGCCGGTGCTTGTCCGGGAACACCTTGAGGACCCGACCCTCTTTGCCCCGGTCTTCGCCGGTGATCACGCGCACGGTATCGTTCTTCTTGATGCGCATTACAGCACCTCCGGCGCCAGCGAGACGATCTTCATGAATTTCTTGTCGCGCAGCTCACGGGCAACCGGCCCGAAGATGCGCGTGCCCACCGGCTCCTGCGTGTCCGCAGCCAGAATGACGGCCGCGTTGTCGCCGAAGCGGATATAGCTGCCGTCCTTGCGGCTGACTTCCTTGCGCGTGCGCACGATCACGCACTTGACGACCTGGCCCTTCTTGACGTTGCCGTTGGGAATGGCCGACTTGACCGCGGCAACGATGATGTCGCCCACCCGCGCATAACGCCGCTTTGAGCCGCCGAGCACGCGGAAGCACTCGACGACCTTGGCGCCGGAGTTGTCCGCGACAATCAGCCTTGTGGATTCCTGAATCATGTCACCATTCCTTCGACGTTGACGGGTCGTTCGGCTCTGGTTGGCCGTTCAACTCTACTGGGCCGTTCGCCTTTACCGGGCAGTTCGGCGCTACTGGTCCGCTCGGTTCTACTTGGCCTTTTGCATGATCTCCGCGACCCGCCAGCGCTTGGTCTTGGAGAGCGGGCGCACGGCCATCACCTTCACCACATCGCCTTCCCGACATTCGTTGGCCTCGTCGTGGGCCACCAGTCGGGTCGTGCGGGTGATGATCCGCTTGTACAGCGGATGCGGGAACCGGCGGCTGACCGTCACGACCACGGTCTTGTCCATCTTGCTGGACACGACCTGACCGATACGGACGGCCCTCAGATTACGTTCAGAGTTCGTCATCGTTCATCTCCCTGGCTCCGGCCGCGCCGGGCCCCGGATTCCGCGCCTACCGGGCGCCCTTCTTCTGGTTGATGACGGTCTTGAGGACCGCGATTTCCCGACGCGCATGGCGCACCCGCAGGGGATTGTCCAGTGCCCGCATGTTGAGCTGAATCCGAAGATTCATCAGCTCTTCCGACTTTTCCTTGACCTGGGTCTCGAGTTCCTCGACCGGCAGGTCGCGCAGATCGTGCGGCTTCTTCATTACTTACTCTCCCGCGCGGCTGATGACCCGCGTCTTGAACGGAAGCTTTGCCGCGCCGAGGGCCAGGGCTTCCTTGGCCACCGCGAGGTCCACGCCGTTGATCTCGATCAGTACCCGGCCCGGCTTGACAACGGCCACCCAGTACTCGGGCGCGCCCTTGCCCTTACCCATGCGGGTTTCGGCCGGCTTCAGGGTGATCGGCTTGTCCGGGTAGACCCGGATCCACACCTGGCCGACGCGCTTCATGTGGCGCGTGATGGCGATACGGGTCGCCTCGAGCTGCCGGCTGGTCAGCCAGCCGGCACCTACAGCCTGCAGGCCGTAGTCGCCGAAGGCGACCGTGGCGCCACGGCTCGCGACACCGCGTACGCGGCCCTTGAACATCTTCCGGTACTTTGTGCGCTTCGGCATCAACATGGCTCGTCGACCTCTTCTTCCGCGGTTTGGCGCCTGGCGCCGCCGCTTCCTGTGCTCGGTTGACCGGGGGCGCGATCGCCTCTAGGCGCGCTGCTCCACGACCTGCTTGCGCAGGGACTCCTTGAACTCGGCCGGGAAGATCTCGCCCTTGCAGATCCAGACCTTCACGCCGATCGCTCCGTAAGGCGTCCTGGCGGTGGCAACGCCGTAGTCGATGTCCGCACGCAACGTGTGCAGGGGCACACTGCCGTCGTGGTAGGTCTCGACACGGGCGATCTCAGCGCCGCCGAGGCGACCCGCGCAGCGGATCTTGATGCCCTTGGCACCCATGCGCATCGCCGTGGCGATCGACTTCTTCATCGCGCGGCGGAAGGCAACGCGGCCCTCCAGCTGCTGCGCGATGTGGTCGGCCACCAGCGGAGCGCTGAGCTCGGGCTTCTTGACCTCTTCGACGTCCAGCTTGACGGCCTTGCCGATCATCTTCTGCAGCTCCGCGCGCAACTGGTCGGCCTTCGTGCCCTTCTTGCCGATCACGACGCCGGGACGGCTGGTCGCCACGATGATGATGACCTTTTCCCGGAAGCGCTTGATCTTGATCGACTCGACGCCCGCCGCGCCAACGCGCGCCTGGACGTACTTGCGAATCAAGAGGTCCTCGTTCAGCCAATCGGCGAAATGCCGGTCGTTGAACCAGGTGGCATTCCAGTCCTTGACGATTCCCAGCCGGAACCCGATCGGATGTGTCTTCTGACCCATGGTCTTCCTTCCTCAGCGCCGGCGTGGCTCGTCGCCCTCTGGGGCGGGGCTCGCCGACTCGGCTTCCCTGTGGCGGCCAGGCCGCCGCGCGATCATAGGTTCTTGAGTGGCGACCGGGCCGCCCCTCAGTCAATCGATCAAACGTCGGCCGCCACCGTGATGTCGATGTGGGCGGTCCGCTTGAAAATGCTGAACGCGCGGCCCTGCGAGCGCGGACGGATCCGCTTCATCGTCGGGCCCTCGTTGATCAGGATCTGCTTCACGTAGATCCGGGCATCCGGCAGCGGGTGCCCGCCATCGTCCATGAAGCGGACGTTGGCCGAGGCCGAAAGCATCACCTTGCGCAGGATAGGCGAGGCCTTCTTCTGCGTCAGGGCGAGGATGCTCAGGGCTTCCTCCACGCTCTTGCCGCGGATCAAATCGGCCACGAGCCGCGCCTTGCGGGCCGAGATCCGGATGTGATGCGCTGAGGCGCGTGCTTCCATCGTGATACCTCCGCTACTTCTTCTTGCTGGTGTGCCCGCGGTACGTGCGCGTCGGCGCGAACTCGCCCAACTTGTGCCCGACCATGTTTTCCTGCACGTAAACAGGCACGAACTGCTTGCCATTGTGTACGGCGATCGTGTGCCCGAGGAACTCGGGGGTGATCGTCGAGCGCCGCGACCAGGTCTTGACGACCCGCTTCTCGCTGCGGCTGTTCAAGGTCTCGACCTTGGCCAAAAGGGCGTCCTGGATGTAGGGACCCTTCTTGATAGATCGCGCCATAACTACGACACCTTCCTTTGACTAGCCCTTGGCCTTGCGACGCCGGACGATGAAGTTGTCCGAAGGCTTCTTCTTGCGCGTCTTGTAACCCTTGGTCGGCATGCCCCAGGGCGTGACCGGGTGACGGCCACCGCTGGTGCGGCCCTCGCCGCCGCCATGCGGATGGTCGACGGGGTTCATCGCCACGCCGCGCACCGTCGGGCGGATGCCCAGCCAGCGCGTACGACCGGCCTTGCCGCTGACCACGTTCTCGTGCTCGGCGTTGCCGACCTCACCGATCGTGGCGTAGCAGCGCTTGTGCACCATGCGCACTTCGCCGCTCGGCAGGCGCAGGGTGACGTACTCGCCTTCCTTCGCCATGACCTGGGCGAACGAACCGGCGCTGCGGGCCAACTGGCCGCCCTTGCCCAGGTTCAGTTCGATGTTGTGCACCATGGTGCCCAGGGGGATGCGCTCCAACGGCAGGGCGTTGCCCGTGTTGAAGGAGGCGTCCGGCCCGGCGACGATCGTCGCGCCGACCTCGAGGCCCTTCGGCCAGATAATGTAGCGCTTCTCGCCGTCGAGATAGTGCAGCAGGCAGATGCGGGCGCTCCGGTTCGGATCGTACTCGATGCTGAACACCTTCGCCGGCACTTCATGCTTGTTGCGCTTGAAGTCGATCTTGCGGTACTGCCGCTTGTGGCCGCCACCCCTGTGCCGCACCGTGATGCGGCCGAAGTTGTTGCGGCCGCCGGTACGCGGCAGCGGCTCGAGCAGCGACTTTTCGGGAGTGCTGCGCGTGATTTCCGCAAAGTCCGCGACCGTCCTGAACCGCTGGGTCGGCGTCACGGGCTTGAGTTTCCTGATGGCCATTCCTTGCGCTCCTCTTTAGACGATCTCGAAGAGGTCGATGGTGTCATCCTTGGCAAGCGTCACGACGGCCTTCTTCCAGTCCGCCCGCTTGCCTTCGTGACGTCCCATCCGCTTAACCTTGCCGAGGTAGTTCATGGTCCGCACAGCCGTGACCTTCACGCCGAAGAAGTGCTCCACCGCCTGGCGGATCTCCAGCTTGTTGGCCGCGACGGCGACCTGGAACGAGTACTGGTTGTACTGTTCGCGATTGTCAGTGCCCCGCTCTGTGATCAGGGGCCGAACGATGACTTTGCTCAGGTCCTTCATTTCCCGAAGACCTCCTCGGCGCCCGCAAGGGCCTTCTGCGTAAAGACCAGGTTGTCGGCCCAAAGGATCGTGTAGGCGTTGAGCTCGTGGGAGCGCAGCACGCGCACGCCCTGTAGGTTGCGCGTGGCCTTCCACAGGTTGTCGCCTTCGGCCTCGACGACGAACAGCGTGTGCCGCCCCTGCAACTCCATCGCCGAGAACACCGAAGCCATCTTCGCCGTCTTCGGCGTGTCGAAGCTCATGTCCTCGAGCACCGTGACGCGCTCGGCGCCGGCGCGGTCGCTCAGGGCACTGGTCAGCGCCTTGCGCTTGACCTTGCGCTGCACCTTGTAACCGTAGTCGCGCGGGTGCGGGCCGAAGGCCACGCCGCCGCCGACGCGGGTCGGGCTCTTGGCGTCGCCGGCGCGCGCGCGACCGGTGCCCTTCTGCTTGAAGAGCTTCTTGCCCGAGTAGTCAACCTCGGCGCGGGTCTTGGTGTCGTGCGTGCCCTGGCGCTGGTTGGCCAGGTAGTTGCGCACCACCTCGTACAGGGACTGCTTGTGAACGGGCTGCGCAAACAGCACGTCGGGGAGATCAACCGTCCCCTTTTGCTTGCCGTCACCGTCGAAGAGTCTTGCCGTTGCCATGTGTCACCTCGTCCGTTTCTCTTGATCCGGTCCGCCGGACCCGTTCCGCGTCTAACGGCTGGGCCGGATGAAAACGATTCCGTTCGTGGCGCCGGGCACACTGCCCTTGACCAGCAGAAGGTTCCGCTCCTGGTCGATGGCGACGACGGTCAGGTTCTTCTTCGTCTGCTGCTTGTTGCCCATCTGGCCAGCCATGGCCTTGCCGGGCAGGACGCGGCCGGGGAAGGTGTGCATACCGATCGAACCGGGGTCACGGACGTTCTTCGAACCGTGAGCCGCCGGGCCGCGGTGATGCCCATGGCGCTTGATGCCGCCCTGGAAACCCTTGCCCTTGGTGATCCCCGTCACATCGACCCGAACCACTTCCGTCAACTCGGTCACACCGAGGGTCTGGCCCAGCTTGTAGGCATGGCCAGGATCCAGCCGGAACTCGTGGACGGTCCGCAGAGGGTCGGAGCCTGCCTTGCGGAAATGGCCCTGCATGGGCATGGGCGTGTTCTTGGCCTTCTTGGCGCCGAAACCAAGCTGCACGGCGCTGTAGCCGTCACGCATCAGGTCCTTGACCTGGGTAACGACGCACGGTCCGGCCTGGATGACCGTGACGGGCACGCTGCGACCATCTTCCTGGAAGGTCCGCGTCATGCCCAGCTTCTTGCCGATCAGTCCGATCATTTCTATTGCTCCCTTGCCACCTGCTCAAAATCCGTAACCGAATTTTGGCGGTAATCAGACCTTGATCTCGACGTCCACGCTGGCCGGGAGGGACAGCTTCTTCAGGAATTCCGTCGTCTGCGGCGTCGAATTCTCGATCTCGATGAGCCGCTTGTGGATCCGCATTTCGAACTGCTCGCGGGACTTCTTGTCCACGTGCGGCGAACGCAGGACCGTGTAGATGGATTTCCGGGTGGGCAGCGGGATCGGACCGCGGACCAGCGCGCCGGTCTTCAACGCCGTCGCGACGATGATCTCGGCGGAGCGATCCAGGACAGCGGGCTCGTAGGCCCTGAGCCTGATCTTGATCTTCTGACGTGCCACTTCGTTCTCCTTGGCGATGGCTACTCCAGCTTCGCTGCAGCCGGGACTTTTCGTCCGCCGCGGCGCCTGCTCGCCATTCGCTAGTCTCACCGCTCGACGCCCGCCGTCCGCGGGCTGTTCGGTCCTTCAGCTTTGCGGGCGGAGACGGGACCGCGTCCCCGCCCAACACTTGATCGACTGCGCGAAGAACTTCTCCGCGAAGATCCTCTACGCGAAGATCTTGGCCACGACGCCGGCGCCCACCGTACGGCCACCCTCGCGGATGGCGAAACGCAGGCCCTCTTCCATCGCGATCGGCGTGTGGAGGTCCACCACGATCTTGATGTTGTCGCCGGGCATGACCATCTCCACGCCCTCGGGCAGCTCGGCGTTGCCCGTCACATCCGTCGTCCGGAAGTAGAACTGCGGACGGTAACCCGTGAAGAACGGAGTGTGGCGGCCACCCTCCTCCTTCGTCAGGATGTAGACCTCGGCCTCGAACTTCGTGTGCGGAGTCACCGAACCCGGCTTGCACATCACCATGCCGCGCTCGACGTCTTCCTTCTTCATGCCGCGAAGCAGAAGACCGACGTTGTCGCCCGCCCGACCCTCGTCCAGGATCTTGCGGAACATCTCAACGCCCGTGCACACCGTGCTCTGCGTGTCGCGGATGCCCACCAGCTCGATCTTCTCGCCCGTCTTGACGATGCCGCGCTCGATACGACCGGTCGCGACCGTGCCGCGGCCCGAGATCGAGAACACGTCTTCCACCGGCATCAGGAACGGCTTGTCCAGCTGGCGCTCCGGCAGCGGGATGTACGAATCCAGCGCGTCGAGCAGCTCGAAGATGCACTGCGCCTCGGCGCTGTCCGCATCGCCGCTCTCCAGCGCCTTGAGCGCCGAGCCGCGGATGATCGGCGTCTTGTCGCCGGGGAACTCGTACTGGTCCAGCAGCTCGCGGACTTCCATCTCCACCAGGTCCAGCAGCTCGGGGTCGTCCACCATGTCAACCTTGTTCAGGAAGACGATGATGTACGGCACGCCGACCTGGCGGGCCAGCAGGATGTGCTCGCGCGTCTGGGGCATGGGGCCGTCGTTGGCCGACACCACCAGGACCGCGCCGTCCATCTGAGCCGCGCCCGTGATCATGTTCTTCACATAGTCGGCGTGGCCCGGGCAGTCGACATGCGCGTAGTGACGCGTCTTGCTCTGGTACTCCACGTGGGCGGTCGCGATGGTGATGCCGCGCTCGCGCTCCTCGGGAGCCTTGTCGATCTGATCGAACGGCACGTAGTCGGCCAGACCCCTCTTCGAGAGGATCTCCGTGATCGCCGCCGTCAGCGTCGTCTTGCCATGGTCAACGTGGCCGATCGTGCCGACGTTCACATGGTCCTTCGTCCGTTCGAATTTTGCGCGTGCCACTTTCGACTACCTCCTGCATTGAGGCTTTCGGTCCGGCGGGCCGGCCTCAAGCTCCCGCGTACAGCCGCATGATGTCCGCGGCGATTCGGTCCGGCACCCTGTCGTACCGAGCCAATTGCATCGAAAAAACGCCTCGTCCCTGCGTCAGCGACCGCAGTTGCGTCGCGTAGCCGAACATCTCCACGAGGGGGACATCGGCATGAATCACCTGGTCGGTGCGTCGCTGCTCCATGCCGGAAACCCGGCCGCGCCGCGAACTGAGATGCCCGGTCACGTCGCCGAGGAAATCGGCCGGTACCGCGATCTCCACCGCCATGAGGGGCTCCAGCAGCGCCGGCCCCGCGGCCTTGGCGCCGTCCCAGAGCGCGCTCACCGCCGCGTTCCGGAAGCCCATCTCAGTCGACTGCCCTTCCTGGTGGCGGCCGCCCGTCAGGGCGATGTGCACATCCACCAGCGGGTAGCCCGCCAGCACGCCGGTCTCGCAAGCCTGGCGCGCCGATTGCTCGACGAACGGGATGAACTCCGCCGGGATCGTGCCCGGCTTCGTTTCATCGACGAACACGTTCCCGGTGCCGTAGCCGCCGGGGCGGATCGTCAGCTCGACCTCGGCAAAGTTGGACTTGCCGGCGAGCTCGCGCTCGAAGTGGCCCTTCTGGACGACCTTCTGCGTCACCGTCTCGCGGTACGCAACCTGCGGCCGGCCGGTGGCGCAGGCCACCTTGTGCTCGCGCTGCAGGCGATCGACCATGATCTCCAAATGCAGCTCACCCATGCCCCAGATCACCTGCTGCCCACTGTCCGGATCGCGCCGGATGTGGAACGTGGGATCCTCGTCGGCCAAAGCCTGCAGGGCATCGCCGAGCTTGTCCTGGTCGGCCTTCGTCCGCGGTTCGATGGCCATGTAGATGACCGGCTCCGCGAACGCCACCTTGTCCAGGAGCAGCGGGTGTTCCAGCACCGTGAGCGTATCACCGGTGCGGATCTCCTTGAAGCCCACGGCCGCCACGATGTCGCCGGTCCGGGTCTCGGTCACGTCCTCGCGCTTGTCCGCATGCATGCGAAGCAGGCGCTGGATCCGTTCCCTCTTTCCCGTCGCGACGTTGAGCACCGTCTTGCCCGCACTCAAGGTCCCGCTGTAGACCCTCAGGAAAGCCAGCCGCCCCGCGAACGGATCAGCCAGGATCTTGAAGGCCAGGGCGCTGAACGGCTCGTCGTCGTCCGGGCGCCGCACCTGATCCTCCTCCCCTTCCTTTCCCGAGCCTTTGATGGCCGGGCGGTCCAGGGGCGAGGGCAGGTAATCCACAATGGCGTCGAGGACTTCCAGGACGCCCTTGTTCTTCAAAGCCGATCCGCAGAGCACCGGCACCAGTTCGCCGGCCAGCGTGGCCCTTCTGAGCCCCGCCTTGATCTGCGCGACCGTGGGCTCCTGCTCGGCCAGGAAGAGCTCCATCAGCTCCTCGTCGACCTCGCTGACCTTCTCGATCAACTCGAGTCGCGCCATCTGCGCGTCGTCGAGGAGCTCGGCCGGGATTTCCCCGACCTCGAAGGTCGCCCCCAGGTCGGCCTCGTTCGGCAGTCGCGTATTCATCGCCAGAAGGTCGATGATGCCGCGGTAGCCGTCTTCGGCCCCGATGGGCAGGTTCACGGGCACCGGTTTCGCGCCGAGGCGCTCGACCATGCTCTGGACCGCCCTCTCGAAGTCCGCCCCCATCCGGTCCATCTTGTTGATGAACGCGATGCGGGGGACCGAATAGCGATCCGCCTGCCGCCAGACGGTCTCGGACTGGGGTTCCACCCCGCCGACGCCGCAGAACACCGCTACGGCTCCGTCCAGCACCCTCAGGCTTCGTTCCACCTCGGCGGTGAAATCGACGTGGCCCGGGGTATCGATGATGTTGATCCGATGTTCGCGCCAGGAGCAGGTCGTCGCCGCGGACATGATCGTAATGCCGCGTTCGCGTTCCTGATCCATGTAGTCCATCTGGGTCGCGCCGTCATCCACGTCACCGGGGCGATGCACGCGTCCGGTGTAGAACAGGATCCGCTCCGTCGTCGTCGTCTTGCCGGCGTCGATGTGAGCCATGATCCCGATGTTCCGGGTCATGTTCAAAGCGACTTCGCGAGACAACGTCGACTCCCCTGCGGGCTGCGGACGCCTGCGCGTCGGGCCAAACCCATTAAGACCACCGGCCGCACAGACCGATCAACCCAGTAAGGCCAAATGGCCCAGTAGGACCAAGCGCACCTTGGCTCTTACACGAGCGGTGCGTCGCCTTTGCCTCTGGCCCCGCGAATCCGTTCGCAGAACACTACCAGGCTATTCAGATGTGCGATCCTTCAAGCTCTGAGCGCTTGATGACGAACGAGAGGGACCCTTACCAGCGGCAGTGGGCGAACGCACGGTTCGCTTCAGCCATACGGTGAGTGTCTTCGCGCTTCTTGATAGACGGTCCTTCGTTCTTACTCGCCATCAACAACTCGTTAGCCAGCCGGTCGGCGAAGGTCTGCTCGGGCCGGGTCCGGGCGAAGGAGATCAGCCAGCGCATGGCCAGCTGCGTCCGCCGCTCGGCCCGGATCTCGACGGGCACCTGGTAGGTGGCACCACCGATACGCCGGGACTTCACTTCGACACTGGGCTTCACGTTGTTCAGCGCGGCCCGGAAGACATCGATGCCTTCCTGTCCGCTCTTGTCCTTGACCGTTTCCAGGGCACGATAGAATGCCGATTCCGAGACGCTGCGCTTGCCGTCGCTCATGCAGTAGTTGATGAACTTGGTCACCATCACGTCACCGTAACGGGGATCCGGGGCGAGATCACGCTTCTCGGGAGACCTGCGTCGCGACATTACTCTCTGCTCCTGGCTTTCTCTCGTCAGCGGCCGCTGCGGGCGACTGACGCAACTCGACCCGATCCGTCATGGACCGGGTCGATGGACTAGTTCTTGCCCTTGGCGGCCTTGCCGGCCTTGGGGCGCTTCGCGCCGTACTTCGAGCGGCCCTGGCGACGCTTGTCGACGCCGGACGCGTCCTGGGTGCCGCGCACGATATGGTAGCGCACACCAGGCAGATCCTTCACGCGGCCGCCACGCACGAGCACGATGCTGTGCTCCTGCAGGTTGTGGCCCTCACCCGGAATGTAGGCGGTCACTTCGATGCCGTTCGTCAGCCGCACGCGGGCGATCTTCCGAAGCGCCGAGTTCGGCTTCTTCGGCGTCTGCGTGTACACGCGCGTGCAGACACCCTTGCGCTGCGGGCAGGCCTGCAGGGCCGGGCACTTCTTCTTCTTGGTCTGGAGCTTGCGGCCCTTGCGGACCAGCTGACTAAGTGTCGGCAATTCAGGACTCCCGCCATGACCCGGTCAGACCGGGCAAGATTTTCCAGATTCCTGGTTCAGTTTCCGTCCTTACGGCAATCAAAACAACGGCAGCCTTTGTCTGGCTGCGGTCGTGGATCGGGAACATTAGCCGGGCAGGCGTTCATTGTCAAGGATTTACCGGGGAAAAAAGGGTATTCGCGCTGACATGGACCGCCGGAACCGTGTTCCGACCGCCAAGACTCGGCCTGCCGGCTTCGCACTGGACGATCCCGGTGGCCGGCGTGCGGACGCTCCCATTTGTCCAAGGCTCAGATTTTATGATATCATAAAATTCAATATCATTCAACTTCTGAACCGAATCTCCCGTTTGCCGCCGGCGACCAGGGATGCCTGACGGGTCGAAAAAAGGGGCTGTCACCCGTAAGTGACAGCCCCTTCAGTCGTTTAGGCCGGATGGCCGGGTCCAGGCTACTCGCCCGCCCCCGCCTCCAGCTCGGCTTCCATCTCCTGCGCCAGCTGGGCCGCGGCCGCCTGGGCCAGCTCGTGGTCGTGGATGCCCCGGATGATCCGGTCGTCCTCTTCCGCCGGCTCCTGCACCGCCAGCCACTTGAAGTCGTTCAGGCCGGTGCCCGCCGAGATCAGGTGACCCATGATGACGTTCTCCTTCAGGCTGCGCAGCTCGTCGCGCTTGCCGCGCGTCGCCGCGTCGGTCAGCACGCGGGTGGTCTCCTGGAAGGAGGCCGCGCTGATGAAGGAGTCGGTCGTCAGGCTGGCCTTGGTGATGCCCAGCAGGAGCGGCTCGAAGACGACCTGCTCCAGCTCGGGCTCGCCCTTGGCGCGCAGTTCCAGGTTCTTCTTCACGGTCGCCTTGTTGAAGACCTCGACGTCCATCTTGGTGACCTGCTCGTCCTCGAGGTACGGCGAGTCGCCCGGGTTCAGGATGAGGACCTTCCGCAGCATCCGCGAGACGATGATCTCGATGTGCTTGTCGTTGATCTTCACACCCTGCAGGCGGTAGACCTCCTGCACGGCGTTGACCAGGTACTTCTGCACCTCGGCCACGCCCTTGATGGACAGGATGTCCATCGGGTTGATCGGGCCCTCGGTCAGGCGGTCGCCGGCCAGCACATGCTCGCCCTCGTACGTCCGGACGTGCCGGCCGTGCGGGATGGTGTATTCCTTCTCGATCTTGCCCTCGCCGACGACGGCGATCTTGCGCTGGCCGCGCGTGGTGCCGCGGAACTCGACGATGCCGTCGATCTCCGTCACCGTCGCGCAGTCACGCGGCTTGCGGGCCTCGAACAGCTCGGCGACGCGCGGCAGACCGCCCGTGATATCACCCGACTGCGAGACTTCGCGCGGGATCTTCGCCAGCTGGGTGCCCGAACCGACCGTCTCGCCGTCCAGCACCAGCAGGAAGGCGCCCGTCGGCAGGATGTACTCGGCCAGCTTCTTGCCCGTCTTCGGGTGCATGACCTGGATCGCCGGGTGCACGCTCTTGTCCGCGCTCTCGACGATGACCGGCTGCTTCATGCGGGTCTTCTCGTCCAGGTCGACGCTCAGCGTCAGGCCCTCGACGATACCGCTGTACGAGACGATACCCGGGTTCTCAGAGAGGATGAAGTCCGCGAACGGGTCCCACTCGAAGATGGGGTCGCCGACCTTGACCTTCTCGCCGTCCTTCACGCGCACCACCGCGCCGTAGGGCACGGTCATCTGGCTGCGCGTGATGCCCGAGTCGAGTACCAGCGCGATCTCGCCCTTGCGGCCGATCGACACGTATTCACCGCTGTCGTTCTTGACCAGCGTGACCTCTTCGCTGAACACGATCTTGCCGTTCGCCGCAGCCTGCTTGACCGTCTGCTCGACGATGCGGCTGGCCGTACCACCGATGTGGAACGTCCGCAGCGTCAGCTGCGTGCCGGGCTCGCCGATGGACTGCGCCGCGATGACGCCGACCGGCTCGCCGATATCGACCAGCTTGTGCTCGGACAGGTTGTAGCCGTAGCAAAGGGCGCAGATGCCCTGGCGGGTCTCGCACGACAGCACCGACCGCATCAGGACGCTCTGGATGCCGGACTCCTCGATCAGGTTGGCCAGCTCGCGGTTGATGACCGCGCCGGCGTCGCAGATCAGCTTGCCCGTGCCGTCGATGATGTCCTCGGCGGCGGTACGGCCGACGATGCGCTCGGACAGGCCCTCGATCGTCTTCTCGCCTTCCTTCAGCGCCTGGATCTCCACGCCGCGCAACGTGCCGCAGTCGGGCTCGGTGACGACGATGTCCTGCGCCACATCGACCAGGCGGCGCGTCAGGTAACCGGCGTCGGCGGTCTTGAGCGCCGTGTCGGCCAGGCCCTTGCGGGCGCCGTGCGTCGAGATGAAGTACTCCAGCATCGTCAGCCCTTCGCGGAAGTTCGCGATGATGGGCTGCTCGATGATTTCGCCGAAACCACCGGTGATCTTCTTCTGCGGCTTGGCCATCAGTCCGCGCATACCGGCCAGCTGCTTGATCTGGTCGGCCGAGCCTCGGGCGCCCGACGCGTTCATCATGTACACCGCGTTGAAGCCCTGGTCGTCGGTGCTCAGGTGCTCGAACATGCGGTCACGGACCTCGTTGGTCACCTGCGTCCACTTGTCGATCACCTTGTTGTAGCGCTCGCGGTTCGTGATCACGCCGTCGCGGTGGTCACGGACGTAGCCATCGACGACCTTCTGCGCCGCGGCGATGATCTCGCCCTTCTCGGGCGGGATGATGATGTCGTCGATGCCGATCGAGATGCCGCCCTCGGTGGCGTGGTGGAAGCCCAGTTCCTTCAGGTTGTCCAGGAAGTTCATGCAGGTGGTGGTGCCCAGCTTGGCATGCACCTCGCCCACGATCCTGGCCAGGTCCTTCTTGTTGACCGGCTTGTTCACGTAGTCCAGCTCGGGGGGCAGGATCTCGTTGAACATCACGCGGCCGATCGTGGTCTCGATCGTCCCGCGCTTCCCGCCGAAGCGGATCTTCACCAGCGCGTGCTTCGCGATCAGGCCGGCGTTGTACGCGGCATGCACGTCCGCCGCGTCGGCGAACAGCTTGCCCTCGCCCTTGGCGCCGGGGCGCGACAGGGTCAGGTAGTAGCAGCCGAGCACCATGTCCTGGCTCGGCGACGCCACGGGCTCGCCGCTGGCCGGGGACAGGATGTTCAGCGGCGACAGCATCAGCAGCCGGGCCTCGAGCTGGGCCTCGTAGCCCAGGGGCACGTGCACGGCCATCTGGTCACCGTCGAAGTCGGCGTTGAACGCCGTACAGACCAGCGGGTGGATGCGGATGGCCTTGCCCTCGATCAGCACCGGCTCGAAGGCCTGGATGCCCAGGCGGTGCAGGGTCGGGGCGCGGTTCAGCAGCACCGGGTGGTCCTTGATGATCTCTTCCAGGATGTCCCAGACCTCGGGGCGCTCCTGCTCGACGAGCTTCTTGGCGCTCTTGACGGTCTGGACGTAGCCCTTCTCCTCCAGCATGCGGATGATGAAGGGCTTGAACAACTCCAGCGCCATGCTCTTGGGCAGGCCGCACTGGTACAGCTTCAGCTCGGGCCCGACCACGATCACCGAACGGCCCGAATAATCGACGCGCTTGCCCAGCAGGTTCTGCCGGAAGCGGCCCTTCTTGCCCTTGATCATGTCCGAGAGCGACTTCAGGGGCCGGTTGCCCTGGCCCTTGACGGCGCGCGAACGGCGGCCGTTGTCGAACAGCGCGTCGACGGCCTCCTGCAGCATGCGCTTCTCGTTGCGCAGGATGACGCCCGGCGCCTTGATCTCGATCAGCTTCTTCAACCGGTTGTTCCGGTTGATGACGCGACGGTACAGGTCATTGAGATCCGACGTCGCAAATCGGCCGCCGTCCAGGGGCACCAGCGGGCGCAGGTCCGGCGGCAGCACCGGGATGCAGTCGAGGATCATCCACTCGGGCTTGTTCTCGCTCTGGATGAACGCATCGATGATCTTCAGGCGCTTGAGCATCGCCTTCTTGCGCTGCACCGACGACTCGGTCTTGACCTCGGCGCGCAGCTGGCGGTTCAGCTCTTCCAGGTTCGGCCCGGCCAGCAGCTTGCGCACGGCCTCGGCGCCGGTCTCCATCGTGCAGTTCCAGTCGGGATGCTCTTCCTTGAGCTCCCACCATTCCTCGTCGCTCAGCACGTCGCCGATCTGCAGCTCGGTGTTGCCCGGGTTGATGACGACGCTCGACTCGTAGTACAGGATCCGCTCGAGGTCCTTGACCTTCATCGACAGCAGCTGGCCGATGCGGCTGGGCAGGCCCTTGAAGAACCAGATGTGGGCGATGGGCACGGCCAGCTCGATGTGGCCCAGCCGCTCGCGACGCACCTTGCTCTGGGTGACCTCGACGCCGCACTTGTCGCAGACCATGCCGCGGAAGCGGATGCGCTTGTACTTGCCGCAGTTGCACTCCCAGTCCTTGACCGGACCGAAGATGCGCTCGCAGAACAGGCCGTCTTTTTCCGGCTTGAACGTGCGGTAGTTGATGGTCTCCGGCTTGGTGACCTCGCCATAGCTCCAGGCGCGGATCTTGTCCGGCGACGCCAACTGGATCTTGATGGCGTTGCAGTCGATACTCTTGCGGGATTCTTCGCGGAAAGCCTGGCCGAGCATGTATCTTCCTCCTGGGCGCCCGCGGGGACGACCGGATCAGGACCTTACGATTCGGGCTCGCGGCGGCGCCCCGACGGGGGCGCCGTCCCGACAGCAGCTCCTAGAGGGCGTCCTCGAGCGTCACGTCCAGACACAGGCTTTGCATTTCCCGCATCAGCACGTTGAACGACTCAGGGATGCCCGGCTCGGGCGGGTTCTCGCCCTTGACGATCGCCTCGTAGATGCGCGAACGGCCGGTCACGTCGTCGGACTTGACCGTCAGCATCTCCTGCAGGCAATTCGCCGCGCCGTAGGCCTCCAGGGCCCAGACTTCCATCTCACCGAAACGCTGGCCGCCGAACTGGGCCTTGCCACCCAGCGGCTGCTGGGTGACCAGGCTGTACGGCCCGATCGACCGGGCGTGGATCTTTTCTTCAACCAGGTGATGCAGCTTCAGGATGTACATGATCCCGACCGTCACCTGCTTGTCGAACCGCTCGCCCGTGCGACCATCGTAGAGCGTGCTCTTGCCGCTCGGGTCGAGGCCTTCCTCGACCAGGCCGGCCTTGATCTCCTCGATCGAGGCGCCGTCGAACACCGGGGTCATCGTGCGGACGCCCTTGGCGAACGCGGCGTAACCCAGGTGGGTCTCCAGGATCTGCCCGAGGTTCATTCGGCTCGGTACGCCGAGCGGGTTCAGGACGATGTCCACCGGCGTGCCGTCCGCCAGGTAGGGCATGTCCTCCTCGGCCATGATCTTCGACACGACGCCCTTGTTGCCGTGGCGGCCGGCCATCTTGTCGCCGACCGACAGCTTGCGCTTACGGGCGACGTACACCTTGACCAGCTTGACCACGCCGGGCGGCAGCTCGTCGCCGCGCAGCGCGCGCTCGACGTTCTTCTCGTATTCGACCTCGATGCGCTCGCGCTCGCGCGCGGCCGCCTCGAAGACGGAGCGGATCCGGACATCCTGCTTCTCGTCCTTGACCAGCGGCAGGCCCCAGTGGATCGCCGCGAGGTCGAGCTCCTCGATCACTTGCTGCGTCAGCTTGCGACCGGACTTCACCAGCACCTCGCCCGTGTTGGCGTCGATGATGTGGTGGGCCAGCTCGCCGTTGAACAGCTCGCGGAGGCGCTCCTCGGCCACGGCGTTGACCTTGCCGCGGTCGCGGTCCCGACGGCGCCGCAGGGCGTCCATCTGCCGCTTCTCTTCCTTCTTGGAGCGGGTGTTGCGGTCCTGGCGGCTGAACACCCGCACATCGACCACGATCCCGTCCATGCCCGGGGGCGCCTTCAGCGAGGCGTCCTTCACGTCGCCGGCCTTCTCGCCGAAGATGGCCCGCAGCAGCTTCTCTTCCGGGCTCAGCTCGGTCTCGCCCTTGGGCGTGACCTTGCCGACCATGATGTCGCCCGGCCGCACGCGCGCGCCGGGATAGATCACGCCGTCCTCGTCGAGGTTCTTCAGCGCTTCCTCGCCCACATTGGGGATTTCACGCGTGACTTCCTCGACGCCGCGCTTGGTATCGCGGACCTGCAGCTCGAACTCCTCGATGTGCAGCGACGTGAAGAGGTCTTCCTTCACCGCACGCTCGGAGATCAGGATGGCGTCCTCGAAGTTGTACCCGCCCCAGGGCATGAACGCGACCATCAGGTTGCGGCCCAGGGCCAGCTCGCCGTTTTCCGTGCTCGGGCCGTCGGCGATCGGCTGGCCGGCCGCCACGCGGTCGCCCGGCCGCACCAGCGGCTTCTGGTTGTAGCAGGTGTCCTGGTTCGAGCGCCGGAACTTGCGCAGCTTGTACTCGACCACGCCGTTGGCGTCGAAGAAGCTGCCCGACCGCACCTGGTCCGGGTCGTCGTACTTGATGGTGATCGACTCGGCCGTCGCGGCCTCGACCACGCCGGCCGACTCGGCGACCATGACGGCGCCCGAGTCGATGGCGACCTTCTTCTCCATGCCCGTGCCGACGATCGGCGCGTCCGTCCGCAGCAGCGGCACGGCCTGGCGCTGCATGTTGCAGCCCATCAGCGCGCGGTTGGCGTCGTCGTGCTCGAGGAACGGGATCAGCGAGGCGGCCGCCGAGACGATCTGCTTCGGCGACACGTCCATGTAATCCAGCTCTTCGGGCTTGGCCATCGGGTACTCGCCCCGGAACCGGGCCAGCACGCGCGGGGCGACGAAATGGCCCTTATCGTCCATGTCGGCGTTCGCCTGCGCGATGGTGACCGTGTCCTCCTGGTCGGCCGTCAGGTACTCCGTCTTGGTGGTGACGAGGCCCTTCTCGACGCGCCGGTAGGGCGACTCGATGAAGCCGAAGCTGTTGATCCGCGCGTGCGTCGCCAGCGACGCGATCAGGCCGATGTTCGGGCCTTCCGGCGTCTCGACGGGGCACATGCGGCCGTAGTGCGTGTAGTGAACGTCGCGGACCTCGAAGCCCGCCCGGTCACGGTGCAGGCCACCGGGCCCGAGCGCAGACAGGCGGCGCTTGTGGGTCAACTCGCTCAGCGGGTTCGTCTGGTCCATGAACTGGCTGAGCTGGCTGCTGCCGAAGAACGACTGGATGACCGCTGAAACCGTGCGCGCGTTGACGAGGTCGGCCGGGCTGAGCGGCTTCTCCTTGTCCGCGAGGTTCATGCGCTCCTTGATGATGCGCGCCATGCGGCTGAGGCCCACCGAGAACTGGTTGGCCAGGAGCTCGCCCACCGACCGGATGCGGCGGTTGCCGAAATGGTCGATGTCGTCGATGTCGCGCTTGCCCAGGAACAGGCCGATCATCTCGTGCGTGATCGCCAGGAAGTCCGCCGGCGTCAGCGTCGTGCACTTCGGGTCGACTTCCAGCGACAGGCGCCGGTTCATTTTGTAACGACCGACCTCGGCCAGGTCGTAGCGCTTCTCGTTGAAGAACAGGCGCTCGAACAGGGCCTTGGCGACTTCTTCGTTCGGGGGATCGCCCGGCCGCAGCAGGGAGTAGAACCGCCGCAGCGCCTCGTCCTGGGTGCGACTGGGGTCCTTGCGCAGCGTATTGAGGATCAGGCTGGGCTCGTTCAGCGTGACTTCGCCCGCGGCGACCAGCTTGATTTCCTTGACGCCGCTGGTCAGGATCGTCTCGCGCAGCAACGCGTCGATGATCGCGCCGGCCTTGGCGAACGGGTCGGTTTCGCTGTCGCGCGTCAGGTCGCCGGCCAGGATGCGGCCTTCGAGGCCCTCCTCCAGCTCCTGGTACTTCTTGGTGCCCGGCTTCGTGATCTTGATCGTCTCGACCTCGTGGAAGAGGGAGATGATCTCCTCGTTCGTGTGGAAGCCCAGGGCGCGCAGCAGCATGGTGGCCGGCTGCTTGCGCTTGCGGTCGATATGGACGTACAGCAGGTTGTTGATGTCGGTGGTGAACTCGACCCACGAACCGCGGTACGGAATGATACGCGCCCGGAACAGCCGGCGGCCGTTCGGGTGGATTTCGTCGCTGAAGAACACGCCCGGCGAACGATGGAGCTGTGACACGATCACGCGCTCGGCGCCGTTGATCAGGAAGGTGCCCTTGTCCGTGATCATCGGGAGCTCGCCCAGGTAGACTTCCTGCTCCTGGATGTCGCGGATCATCATTTCGCCCGCGCCGGCGCCCTCGGTCTCTTCCTTGACGACCAGCCGCAGCTTGACCTTCAGCGGCACGCTGTACGTCAGGCCGCGCTCCTGGCACTCGTCGATCCCGTATTTGGGCTCGCCGGTTTTGAAGCTGATGTACTCCATGATCAGGTTGCCGCGCGTGCTCTCGATCGGAAAGATCGTCTGGAAGACGCCTTCGATGCCGCGCATGTCGCGGTTCTCAGCCTTGGTGCCGATCTGCAGGAACTCGTTGTACGAGTCCAGCTGGACCGCCAGCAGGTTGGGCATCGATTCGTCGTGCAGGATCTTCGAGTAGTTGACGCGTCCGGTGAACTTGTCGACGGAGGGTTTTCTCACAGGACCACTTCCTCGGAAGAAGGAACGGCAGGCCCCCTGGTATTCGACCCCGGGCTGCCGTTTGACTGTCGCCGCTTGCGTCGGCCGCGGGGCGGAGGACGCATCGCTCCCTCAGCGGTGCCCAGGTCCGGCTGCGTGTGGAAAGACACGTGCCGGCCGGGGGCCGCAGGGGGCGGCCCCGGGAAGGACCGCCCCCGCATGGACCACGCCTTACTTCAGGTCGATGATCGCGCCGGCTTCTTCCAGCTGGGCCTTCAGCTTCTCGGCCTCGGCCTTGTTCACGCCGTCCTTGACGGTGCAGGGAGCGCTCTCGACCAGATCCTTGGCTTCCTTCAGGCCCAGGCCCGTGATGGCCCGGACTTCCTTGATGACCTGGATCTTCTTGTCGCCCGCGGCGGTCAGGACCACCGTGAACTCATCCTTGACCTCTTCGACGACGGCGGCGGCAGCCGGGGCAGCCATGGCCATCGGGGCGGCGGCGCTGACGCCGAACTTCTCTTCCATCGCCTTGACCAGCTCGGCGGCCTCCAGGAGGGTCATGCTCGAGATCAGGTCCAGGACCTTGGTGGCGTTTTCGCTCAGGTTGCTCATGTGTATCGGTCTCCTTGCAGGTCGGAGCCGTGGGCTCCGCAGTTGTCTGGTTTTTCAAGGCCGCGCCGTCCACGGGGCGGGGCAGCCATTTCTCTCACAGCGAACCCATAGACACCCTTGCTCAGGCAGCCTTCTGCTTGGCGACCGCGTCGATGGCGCGGCAAAGCGCGGCAGCGACACCGTTGGTCGTCACAGCCAGGCCACGCGCCGGCGCATTGACACTGCCCATCATCATGGACAGCAGCACTTCGCGGCTCGGGACCTTGGACAGGGCCACCACCTGGCTCGGGTCGAGGAACTTGCCATCAACGAAACCGCCCTTGATCTTCAGCTTGTCGTTGTCCTTGGCGAACGCGACAGCGATCTGGGCGGCCTCCACCTGGCTAACCATGCCGAACAGGACAGCCGTCGGACCCTTGAGGTGGTCGTTCAGCAATTCCATACCGGTGTTCGTGGCCGCGATGCGCGCGAGGCGGTTCTTGACCACCCGGCAATCGATGCCCTTGTCCCGGCAGTTGCGGCGGAAAGCCGTCATCGCATGAACGGTCAGCCCCGTGTAATCCGTGAGGATCAGGCACTGGGACTTCTGCATCCGTTCAGTGATGGCTTCGACCTCTGTGATTTTCTCCGGACGTGCCATCAGGCAACTCTCCTTGATCTATCAACCGGACGAACCGTCAGGAACCGCCGGACCACACCGTGGCCCGCGCGTTCCCGCGGGTTCTAGCCAATGCTGCTCTGCTCGACGCGGATGGACGACGTCATCGTGCCGGACAGGAAGACCGACTTGACGTAAACGCCTTTGACCGCCGAAGGACGGACGCGCTGCAGCTCGTGGAAGAGCATGCGGGCGTTCTCCGCCAGCTTGACCGGGCCGAAGGAACGCTTGCCGAGCGGCGCATGTACGATACCGGACTTGTCGACCCGGTACTCGATGCGGCCGGCCTTGGCTTCCTTGACGGCCTTGGCGATGTCCATGGTGACGGTGCCGACCTTCGGGTTGGGCATCAGGCCGCGGGGACCGAGGACGCGTCCCAGCTTTCCGAGCTCACCCATCATGTCGGGGGTTGCGATGATCACGTCGACGTCCGTCCAGCCGTCCTTGATCTTGGGCAGATACTCATCCGCCCCGACCATGTCGGCGCCTGCGTCAGCGGCTTCCTTCTCCTTGGGACCGCGGGTGATCACGAGCACCCTGACAGTCTTGCCGGTTCCGTTGGGCAGGACCACGGTCCCGCGAACCATCTGGTCCGCGTGACGCGGGTTGACGTTCAAGCGAACGGCCACATCCACCGTCTCGTCGAACTTGGCCTTGGGCATGGATTCGAGCAAAGCGAACGCCTCGTCGACCGAGTACGTCCGGTTGCGGTCGATCAACCCGCGGCCCGTCCGGTAGGATTTTCCGTGTTTCATGTCGAGGGACACTCCCGTTGACTGTGATGTTTCGAATCGGGACCGCGTTTCAACTTTCGTCTTTTCGCGCCCCGGTTTTCTCCGGTGCCGGCTCCGCATGCGGACCGGCGCCGTGTTCGCAGTCCGGGGTCTAGACCACTTCCAGCCCCATGCTACGCGCGGTGCCCGCGATGATCTTCATCGCGGCCTCCGGCGAACCGGCATTCAGGTCTTCCATCTTCATGATCGCGATTTCGCGCAGCTGCGCGCGCGTGATCTTTCCGATGGGTTCCCGGCCGGGCTTGTGGCTGCCCGAGGTCAGGCCCAGGGTCTTCTTGATGAGGACCGAGGCAGGCGGGGTCTTCGTGATGAAGCTGAAGCTTCGATCGGAGAACACGGTGATGACCACCGGGATCACCAGACCCAGCTGCTCCTTGGTCCTCTCATTGAAGGCGCTGCAGAATTCCATGATGTTCAGGCCGTGCTGACCGAGCGCCGGACCCACCGGGGGAGCCGGATTGGCGAGCCCTGCCTTGATCTGCAGCTTGACCTGCGTTACGACTTTCTTGGCCATGTCGACGCCTTTCCTTCAACAATCAGGACCAGGCTCTTTTTCGTCATCGTGACATGTGGGAACAGGGTCCACACCCGTCCTCCGGCCACGATGCCGCCGAGCCCTCTTCTATGGGGTCCGCCCCGCTGAGAGAAACGGGAGCGGTGACAACCGCGGATCCAGACAAAACCCGCGGCCATCCGACGACGGCAAAACCCGAATCAAACAGGCTTGACCTGCAGGAAATCGAGTTCCACCGGGGTCTCCGAACCGAAAATCGAGATCATCACCTTGAGCTTGCCCTTGTCGTGATTGATCTCATTGATCACGCCGATCCACTCGGTGAACGGTCCGTCCATGACCTGGACGCTGTCGCCCACGTCGTACGGGATGTCCACGGTGGTCCGGGCTTCATCCGGGGCGGAGATGCGACCGAGGATCCGGTCGACCTCTTCCCTGGTGATCGGCTCCGGCTTCAGCGGCGTGCCGCCGATGAAGCGCGTGACGCCCGGAATACTGTTGATGAAATGCTGCGTTTCCTTGTCCAGGACCATCTCGACCAGGATGTAGCTCGGGAAGTACTTGCGCTTGATGGTCGAGCGCTTCCCGTTCTTCATCTCGGTCACGTCCTGGGTCGCGACGAGCACCTCACCGAAGAAATCTTCCATGTGGTTGGACTTGACGGCCATCTCGATGTTGCGCTTGACCTTGTTCTCATGGCCGGTGTTCGCGTGGATGACGAACCACTTCATCTTCCCGCGGCGCTCGATCTCGGCCTGGTCGTCCGCCGTCAGCGGCAGGTCGATCGCATCGAGCAGGTCGTCCTCGGCCGTGCGGGCGCGCGCCGGCGACGCCGGATCATCGACCGGCTCCGGGGCGACGTATTCCTCCTCCGGCAGGTCGAAGAACAACGAATCGGCATCCAGGGCCGTCTCTTCGGCGGCCTGGGGCTTGCTTTCGCTGCCCTGATCGTTGTCGCGATCCTCGTTATCGAACACAACCGGCTCCGATCGAATTCAATCCCGGCGCATCGACGCGCAGACACCCCAAAAACGGGACGGATGTCCCATTTCGGGGTTTACTTCGGCAACTGCCCGCAGATACTGCCCTTACTAACCCAGGGCCTTGACGATCCCCTTGACTCCGGTGTCCAGACCCTTGTCCACGATGAACAGGAACACGGTGATGATGAACACCGTCACCAGCACCACGATCGTGGATTCCTTCAACTCGTTCCTGCTGGGCCAGGAGACGCGCTTCATTTCCTGACTAGTATCCCGCAGGTACTGCGTAAAACGCGCGACCATATTCAGGGCCTTCCTGACCGCGTCCCGGGGCGCTCACGCCTGCGAAACGGCTTTGGTATCGATGGCAGGGGCGGCAGGGTTCGAACCCGCGACCCTCGGTTTTGGAGACCGATGCTCTACCAGCTGAGCTACACCCCTGCAAAACCAGACCGGAACCGCCAGTTGACAAGCAACTGGCAGCCCGGTATCCGACCAACCCGAACTAGCGGGTCTCCTTGTGATCCGTGTGCTTCCCGCACTTGGGGCAGAACTTCTTGAACTGCACCCGGTCCGGATGGAGACGCTTGTTCTTCTTCGTCGTGTAGTTCCTCATCTTGCAGTCGGTGCAAGCGAGGGTGATGATGTCACGCATGAGATCCTGCTCCCCGGCTCTTGGCCACGGACGTTGCTAATTGAACCAGGCGAAGATCTTCTTAGGCGAAGATCTTGGCCACGACGCCGGCGCCCACCGTACGGCCACCCTCGCGGATGGCGAAACGCAGGCCCTCTTCCATCGCGATCGGCGTGTGGAGGTCCACCACGATCTTGATGTTGTC
>CAIWHK010000023.1 GCA_903912525.1 uncultured bacterium
GCATCGTGCCGCGCGGCGCCTTTGTTCTTCCCCCGGTGATCCGCGCCTAGAAGGCGGTGACCAGCTGCGCCAGCCAGGTATCGTCACCGGCGTCGGTGTCGCCCTGCCAGGAGCGGTACTCCACGCGCAGTTCCGCCGGCGATGCGACGCCCACGCCGAACCCGAAGCCCAGGTACTCGAGGTCCGCCGTCCCCGTCGTCTCAGCATCGAGCTTGTCCCAGCGGCCGAACAGGTACCAGCGGTCGAAGTCGCGCGTGGCCTGCGCGTACCAGCCGTCGTCGGTCAGGTCGGCGCCGCCGCCGAAGTCCAGGCGGCGCGCGACATATTCGCCCTTCAGGCCCCACGGTCCGCGGGTCGCCTGCACGTCGAAACCGACCAGCGACATCGACTGCGCGTCATCGGTCGTGTTGAACGTGGCCGCCGAGGCGCCCAGTTCGACGCCTTCGACCGGCAGCACGCTGGCGCGCGCGCCCACGGCCCCGTCGGTCGCCAGCACCAGGGGATCGCCGTCAGGCAGCTCGACGTCGGCGCCGTTGACCAGCCACGCGCGCAGCGTGTACTTCCGGGCTTCGATGAAGGCCATGGCACCGACGTCGTTCCAGCTGTCGTGGGTGGCCGCGACCGCGACGGGCGCGGTGATCGTGCGCCGGTCCACGGACGCGTACGTCAGCCAGTCGATGCCGAACGGGACGTCGAACATGCCGACCGTCACGCCGGATCGTTCCCATTTCTTGTAGTGGTGCCGGCAGTCCGAGCCCGATCCCGCGAGCAGGAACGTCACGGTCGCGGTCCCGAGGCCGAAGGTGCCCGTCTCCGGGTCGTAGGCCACCGCCACGCAGGTGCAGGAGTGGCTGGCCAGGCAGGCGGCGATGTCGAGCTCGGCCTGTCCCAGGTGGAAGTTGCGTTCGCCGGGCGCCGGATTGTCCGTGCTGAACAGCACATCCATGAAGCCCGTGATCTCGAGCGGCGTGTACCTGACTTCGACGGCCGTGGCGCCCGAGGCCGCCAGCAGCAGGAATGCACAGGCCCAGCCCGACCGGATGATCTTCCGCATCAGCCACCTCGAAATGCCGTCGGCGCGTCTGCGCCGGTTGCCGGTTGCGGGGCGCACAGCGGCGTCCCCGGTCGTGGATCGGCCCGGGAGGGGGAAATCTTTAGACAATGTGCGTAATATTAAGGAATTGTCATAAATTGCTAAAATTGAGACGCAAAATCGGAATGGATCGTGGTCAACTACGGATGAAATAGACGGCCGCCACCACAACGCCGATGCCGACAATCGTCCAGCGCAGGGTCGCCGGCCCGATGCGCCCGGCCAGCTTCCCGCCGAGGGCCCCGCCGCACAGGGCGCCCACGGCCATCACGGCAGCCACGGGCCAGACGACCTGGCCGCTGAACAGGAAGAAGATCGCCGCCGCCACGTTCACGCTCAGCGAGATGACCTGCTTGAGCGCATTCAGGCGCGTGAGCGAGTCGTTCATTGTCAGGCCCAGCGCGGCCAGGACGATCACGCTCAGTCCGGCGCCGAAATAGCCGCCGTAGACGGCGGCGACCGTCACGGGCAGCCAGGCGGACCGTTCGAGGCCAGCACCGTGCGCATCGCCCAGGCGCCGCACCAGCCACGCGCGCACGGGCCCCTGCACCGCCAGCAACAGCGAGGCGGCCAGGATCAGGAACGGCACCAACTCGCGGAAGACCTTCTCGCCGGTCACCAGCAGCAGCCAGCCGCCGGCGACGCCGCCCACAGCGCCGGCCGGGATGACACGCCACAGGCGCGCGCGCTGCCCGCGCAGGTCGTTGCGTTGCGCGAGGGCGCCGCCGACATAGCCGGGACAGAGGGCGACGGTGTTGGTGACGTTGGCGGCGACGGCCGGCAGGCCGAGGCCGAGCAGGGCGGGAAAGGTCAGCAGCGTGCCGCCGCCGGCCAGCGCGTTGACGGCGCCGGCAACCATGGCCGCCAGGCCGGCCAGCAGCAGGTGCGGGACGCTGAACACGGGGCAGGCCTCACAGGTTGGGGGGCGTTGACGGTTCAGCCCAGCGGCGGCACCGGTTCGGGCATCGCACAGGCGCCGAGGGCTGCGCCGGGATCCTTCAGGCCGTGGCCGGTCACCAGAACCGCCACGCGGTCGCGGTCGCCGATAAGACCCTGTTCGCGTGCGGCCAGGGCCCCGGCCATGCCGGCCGCGCCGGAAGGTTCGGCGAACACGCCGGCGCGCGAGGCGAGGTCGACGATCGTGCGGATGATGGCTGCGTCCGGCGTCGCGATGAACGCGCCGCCGGTGGCCGCCACGTAGCGCCAGGCCTTCACGCGGTTGCGCGGCACCCCGACGCTGATCGAGTCGGCGATGGTGTCGGGCACCACGGGGGTGATCGCGTCGCGGATGGCCGGGCCGGACATGGTCGCCTGCCCGCCGCCGCAGCGCGCCCAGGCCGCGGCCAGCGGCGAGGCGCCGGCCGCCTGCACGCCGATCACGCGCGGCACGCGGTTGATCAATCCCAGCGCATGCAATTCAATGAACGCCTTGGCCGTCGACGAGACGATGCAGCCGTCGCCGACCGGCACCAGCACCACATCGGGCAGGTCCTCGTTCGAGGTGAACCCGCGCGTCAGGTCCCAGGCCAGTTCCAGCGCCGCCGTCTTCTTGCCCTCGACCAGCAGCGGGTTGTGCCCGCAGTTGCGGCTGTACCAGTTGTTCTTCGCGATCGCGACCAGCGACAGCTCGAACGCCTGGTCATAGGTGCCGTCCACGCGGATGACGTGCGCGCCGTGCAGCAGCAGCTGCGCCAGCTTGCCGCGCGGCGCCGCCGCCGGCACGAAGATGGTGGAGCGGAAGCCGCCCCGCGACGCCAGCACGGCCAGGCTGGCCGCCGCGTTGCCCGTCGAGGCGCAGGCCAGGTGGTCGAGACCCAACTGGTGGGCGCGCGCCATGGCCACGGCCGCGGCGCGGTCCTTCAGGCTGGCCGACGGCAGCGACGTGTCGTCCTTGATGACCAGCGAATGCAGGCCCAGGTGGCGGGCCAGGCGCGGGGCGGGCAGCGGTGCCGTGCCGCCGACCGCCCACGCCGGATGGATCGCCGCGGGCGCCACCGGCAGCAGGGAAGAGAACCGCCACAGGCCGCGGGCAATGTCGCCGCCCTCGACTTTCAAGCGCACCGCGGTATCGCCCGCGCGCTCGTACGCAGCGTCGAGGATGCCGTCGATGCCGCAGTCGGCGCAGACGAATCCTGCGTACACCGTGTCGTACTCGCGCCCGCAGACCACGCAGCGGCAGCCGACCCACCCGGGGTTGGCCGCCACCGGCGGCAGCGCTTCGCGGATTCCTTCCCTGTTGCCGTGCGCTTCCATGCCGCTACATCGTCAGGGCCATGAGGGCCTTGGCGGTGTGCAGCCGGTTCTCGGCCTCGTCCCAGACCACCGAGTGCGGGCCGTCGATGACCGCGTCGGTGACTTCCTGGCCGCGGCTGGCCGGCAGCGGGTGCATGTAGATGCTGTCCTTGGCGGCCAGCGCCATGCGCTTCTCGTTGGCGATCCAGTCGGGGTACCTGCTGATGTGCTGCACCGCGGCCTGCCGGTCGGGCTCGGTCACCAGGCAGCCCCAGCTTTTCGGGTAGACGATGTGCGCGCCCTCGAAGGCGGCGTCCATGTCGTCGACCATCTCGAACTTCGTGCCGTTGGCCGCCGCGTTGGCCTGGGCCTGCGCGATGATCTCCGGCATCAGCTTGAATTCCTTCGGGTGCGCCAGCGTCACGTCCAGGCCGAAGCGCGACATCATCAGGATGGTCGACTGCGGCACCGAGATGGGGCGCACGTACGACGGCGCGTAGGTCCAGCTGACGGCGATCTTGCGACCGCGCAGGCCGTCGGGAAACTTCTCGCGGATCGTCATCAGGTCGGCGACGGCCTGGCAGGGATGGTAGATGTCGCACTGCATGTTCAGCACCGGCACGCGGCTGAGCGAGGCGACGCTGCGGATGAAGGCGTTGCCCTTGCCCCAGTCGCAATTGCGGATGGCGATGCCGTGGCCCATGCGGCTGAGCACCCGCGCGGTGTCTTCGGCCGTCTCGCCGTGGCTGACCTGCAGCTTCTCGGGGCTCAGGTCGTGGGCGTGGCCGCCCAGTTGCGTCATGCCGGCCTCGAACGAGTTGCGCGTGCGCGTGCTCTGCTCCCAGAACAGCATGAACAGGGTGCGGTCGCGCAGCAGTGCGTGGGGTTCGTCACGGTAGAACTTCCGCTTCAGGTCGGAACTGGTCTCGAGGACGAGTTCCAACTCGTCGCGCGTCCATTCCTGCGTATCGATGAAGTGGCGTCCCTGCAGCGGCTTGCTCATGGTCTCTCCTTGGTCTGTCCGGCGGCCGCAGCACGTGTGGTGCGGCCGTGTTCACAGTTCCTGGTTCGTGGTTCTGCCCGTTCTTGCGCCAATCCCGCAAAATACTACGCGCCGGGCATGATTGGCAACGTGAAGGGCGACCGGCGACCGGGAATCGGCGGGGTGGGTGCCTGCTGTCGCCAAATTGAAGGCGCCCGCCCCAGTCGGGACGGGCGCCGGATCGGTGCCTCCAGCCGGTCGAATCGCCCCGACTAGCGGAACGTGGCTTTCAGGCCGCCCCACGACGTGCCTTCGTCGGGCACGGCGCCGCAGTCGGTCACGTGGTTGCCCAGGCCGCTGAAGATGTCGATGGCGAAGAAAACCCAGCCGGCGCAGGGGTTGAAGGCGTCGGCCGGGTTGGTGTCGCCCGTGCAGACGCTGCTGATGCGCCGCATCGTCAGGTTCGCCGTGCTGCCGCCGCTGCAGGTCCAGGCCGTACCCGGGTCCTCGCCGACGCGGCCGATGCTGTCGATCACGGTGCTGCCGCCGTAGACCAGCACCAGTGCATCGTTGCCGTTGAAGTTCAGGTTCGTGTCGACCTGGTTGGCGTGCGCCAGCAGCGCCGCGTCGGCCAGGTTGTAGACGATGACGTGGGCCGCGCCCGGCGCAAGGTTGGTCGCGGGCAAACTGATCGCGAAGCCCGTCGTCGAGCCGTTCGAGTAGCGGTCCAGCCGGTAGCTGCCCAGGTTCACGACGTCCTGGGTGCCGTTGAAGATCTCGATGGCCTTGTTGTTGCCCGAGCCCTCGATGTACTCGCTGATGATGAGGTTCGAGGTCTGGGCCTGCGCTCCGGCAGCCCACAGGACGGCCAGCGTGACCGTAGCCAGCGCGCGCTTCAGGATCCTGGTGCTCATGGCACTCCTCGGGGACAGACAGTTGGGCGATGCCTGGACTGCGCACCCCGGGATACGGGGGGCGCAACCCTGAGATTATATCAAATGAAAGGCGTTGTTGTCAAACCCGGAGGTGGGGGGCCAACCCCGGACGGGGCGGGCCTTTAGCGCTCCAGGGTGGGCCCCTCAGCCGTTCATCAATTCGTGCGGTAGCGCGGCGTAGAAGGCGCAGGCCGCCACCACGTCGTCGATGGGCACGTATTCGTCGGCCATGTGCGCGATTTCCTCGCGCCCCGGCCCGAATCCCAGGCACGACACCCCGTGCAGGCCCATGATGGCCACGCCGTTGGTGCTGAAGTTCCAGCGCGAGATCTCGGCCGGGCGGTTCGCGGTGGTCGCGAACGCCCGCTGGGCCGCCTGCAGCGCCGGGTGGTTCTCGTCCAGGACCCAGGTCGGGTAGTACTTGTCCATCGGGTACTCGAGCCCGGTCCAGGCCTTCTCACGGTAGGTCAGCGTGAAGACCTCGGCCTCGACGCCGGCGTCCTTCATCGCGGCCTCGACTTCGGCCAGCGCCGACTCGCGCGTCTCGCCGACGGTCAGGCGCCGGTCGATGTGGAACTCGGCCTCGGCGGGCACCGCGCACAGGCTGGGGGTCTTGCAGCCGATCCAGCTGATCGTGCAGGTGCCCTTGCCCAGGAAGGCATCGTCCTTCAGGCGCTCGTTCAGCTTCTCGATGGCGCCGATGGCCGGGGCGATCTTGTAGATCGCGTTGTCGCCCAGGTGCGGCATGCTGCCGTGGCACGAGCGGCCCTTGACCCGCACGCGGATCTCCATGCGCCCGCGCTGCCCGCGGTTGATGCGCAGGTTGGTCGGCTCGGTCGAGACGACCAGTTCCGGCGCCAGCCGCTTCTCGTTCAGGATGTAGTGCCAGCACAGGCCGTCGCAGTCCTCTTCCATGACGGTGCCCGTCATCCAGACCTGGCAGCCGTCGAGCAGGCCCATTTCCTTCATGATCTTGCCGGCGTAGACCATGCCGGCCATGCCGGCCTTCTGGTCGACCGAACCGCGCCCGAAGACCTTGCCGTCCTCGACCTTGCCCACGAAGGGGTCGCAGTGCCACTGCGTGAGGTCGCCGACATCGACCGTGTCCATGTGGGCGTCGAAAGCGAAGACGCGCGGTCCGTTGCCGATCCGGCCGAGCACGTTGCCCAGCGGGTCAATCTGCACCTCGTCGAAGCCGACCGCTTCCATCTCGCGCGCCACGCGGCGCACGCACGCCTCTTCCTGCCCGGACAGTCCGCGCGCGGCGACGATGTCGCGCAGGAACGCGATCATCGGGTCCTGGAGTTCCTTTGCCCGCGCGGCGATGCGGTTGCCGATGTTGTCGCTCATCTGTGTGTTTCGTCCTTTGCGTTTCTTTGTCCCGGCGCCGGGCGTTTCCGTTGACCGGACAAGCTACGACTGCCAGCCCATGGCCCGCCACAGCTTGGCGGCGGCCGCCTGCAGCCGGGCCGATTCCACCGGCGGCTTCATGCCGGCCGCATAGACCCGGGCCCCGCCGACATAGACGGCGTCGATGTCCCAGGGGTGGAAGTCGAACAGCAGGTGGCTGAGCCAGGTGTCGGTGGTCAGCGGGGTCTTCTGGAAATTGTTGAGGATGATGAAATCGGCGGGGGCGCCGGCATCGAGGGAGCCGAACGGTTCGCCGAAGATCTCGCGGGCCAGCCGGTAGTTGCCCAGCCACAGGCGCGCGGCGCCGGCATGGCCGAGCGGGCCGCGGCCGCCCTCGTTGCCGCGGAAGAAGGTGGTGCGCAGTTCGCCCCACATGTTGTCGTCCAGGCCGTCGGTCCCGACGCCGCTGCGCGCGGGGAACCGGTCGACGGGCGCGCGGCCGACGCCGTTGTTCATGTTCGAGCGGCCGCAATGGATCAGCCAGGCGCCGTTCTCCTCGAGCGTCTGCATGTCCAGCGGCGAGAGGTCCACGCCGTGCGCGAAGATGCTGCCCGGGCGCACCAGGCCGTTGTCCAGCAGGCGTTGCAGCGGGTCGCGCCAGCCGCGGTCGCGGCTGACCTCGCGGTCGGTCGTGCCCTCGGCCAGGTGGATGTGCAGGCCGGCGCCCTGGCGGCTGCAGATGCCCTCAAGCAACTGAAGCGTGCGGTCCTCGAGTGTGAACGACGCGTGCGCGCCGACCAGGCCGCGGAAGCGCGGCACATCGCCGCCGGCGGGCTTGTCGCGCAGCTTCTGGAGGTAGCGCTCGTTCTCCTCGAGCGTGATGTCGCGCTGGCCCTTGCCGCCGCGGTCGGTGACCTCGTAGCACAGGCAGCCGCGCAGGCCGACCTCGGTCAGCGCCTGCTCGATGCGGTCGAGCGAGCCGCCGACGCTCGAGAGGCTGGCGTGGTGGTCGAAGATGAGTGTGGTGCCGCAGCGCACGGCGCCCCAGGCCCCGGCCATCGCGCTCAGGTACACGGCCTCGGCGTCGAGGGCGCGGTCGAGCGGCCACCAGACCTCGGTCAGGATGTCGGTGAAGGTCGACAGCGGCACGCGCGGCGCGGGCATGCCCGCGGCCAGCGACGCGTAGAGATGGCCGTGCGCATTGATGTTGCCGGGCATGACCGTGCGGCCCTTGAGGTCGATGACCTCGTCGCCGGCGCGCGCCTCCAGCGACGGCCCGCGCTCGACGACGCGTTCGCCGTCCATGCGCAGGTCCACCCGCTCGACGAGGGGGCGGGGAGCCCCTGCCAGGTCGGAGGGGAAGTAGTCCAGAACGTTGCCGTTCTTCAGCAGCAGACCGCCCACGGTATCGCCTCCTGCACGGATGGACCAATGCGCACCGCTGCGCGGGACGCGGCACGCTGGCTCAATGATAGAGCCGCGGCGCGGATTTTCCAACGCCAGGCTGCGCCGAAACCCGCCCTTTCCGCTCCTTATCACGATCCTGGCCAGGAGAAAGGGACCGCCAGCGGCGGTCCCTTTTCGCACACAGGTCCCTGGGAGACCGGTCTAGTCCGGTTTGAGCTCCGCGACCGGTTTGAAGACGTTCTTCAGCATGTACTCGGTCACGACCCAGATCTCCGGCTGCCCGCGCACGCGCATCCAGGTGCCGCCCGGCTTGTCACCGACGGCAGGCCGGTCGTTCCCGAACTCCAGCGCCAGTTGCCGGCCGTCGGCCATGACCAGCACCGCCTCGCGCGACGGCGTGTCCAGGCCATAAGCGGCCGCCGGCGCGCCCGGGTTGTCCAGGTCGTTGGCATGGACGCTGACCAGGGCGTTCAACACCGGGTCGACCTTGGCCTTGGCCAGGTTCGGTGACTTGCCGTTGGGTGCCTTGCCGTTGGGTGACTTGCCGTTGGGTGACTTGCCGCCGCCCGTCTTCCACTCCCAGGTCGCGCGTGCCGAGGCCACCGTGGCCGAGTCGGCGCCCGCCGGCACCTCGGCCGAAAGGACTTTCACCAGTTCGCGCGTCCCGTCCTTGTCCCGCAGCCGGATCACATCGACCTGGGCGCGGTCCTCATGCACCGCCATCAGGTCCAGGAACGCCCGCGGGAGCGGCGTCTCCGGCGCGCCGTAGATGCCCAACTGGGATAGCACGCCCGACGGCGTGATGTAGACCTCGTCCTTGCCGGGCAGCTTCACGAAGTTGCCGGCGGCGCCCTCCGGACGGTTACCCACCTCGAGGGCGAGGACTTCGCGCCCGTCCTTGCCGAACGCGCGGATGGTCACCGCTGCGTCGGCGGCCAGCCCGTAGTCCGCGAGGACCTCGCGATTGTCCGAACGGTATTCGCCGGTCAGGTCGGCCAGCGCCTTCAGCAGTCCGTCGATGCGCTCACGGCTCGCGCGCGCGTTCCAGGCCGACCGGACGCGCCAGCCGTCAGGGCCCGCCTCGAGCACCACCGCTTCCGGCTCCGCGCCGCGCCCCAGGACGATGCGGCCGAGATCGTCGGCCTTGTATTCCCCTGCCACCAGCACGGCCGTCGCGTCCCGGGACGTCGCGCGACGGTGCCCGACGGACTGCAGGACGCTGATCACGATGAGCGCGGCGACGACCGCCGCAAGGATCGCCAGGGTCTTCCTGCTCAACATGGCGGCGACCTCCTCAATGCCCGGCGGCATCACGCCGCAGGCTGTCGCGATAGCGGGCCGCTTCCTTGCGGCGCATGCCGCTGCGGGTGATGCCGTACCCGGCCAGGACCGCCGGCACCAGAAGTACCGTGAACAGGCGCCAGAACATCTTGGCCTGCGCGTCGACCGGCTTGATGACCCGGCTGGTCAGCGCCTTGGCGCGGATGCTCAGCAGCGCCTGCGAACCGGCCAGGTAATCAACGCCGTTCATCATCAACAGGCCGTTCTGCATGGCGCCGATGAGGTTGTCGTCGAACATGCGGGCGCAGCCGACGACCAGCAGGCGTCCTTCCTGCGGCGACACCGGACCCGGCTCGCCCATGGCCGCGCCGGTTGCCTGGGGCCACGCCGGCGCGGCGCGTCCGGCCCAGGTGTCCGGGAAGATGCCCTCGACCATCACGGCCAGCGGCTGCTCGCCGAGCATCTTCTTGCCCGCCGGCGTGATCATCGGCGTGGTGACCGGGCCGGCGCTCCAGGGCTCCTGCCAGCAGTCGGGACTGCTGCTCATCAGCGTCGTGGCCTTCAGGTGCGCCGCCGACAACTGTGCGGGGTCGGTCACGACCGAAGTGCCCCACAGGTAGAACAGCTGGCCGATGCGGTTGACCACCGGCGAGGCCGCGTTCATCTGCGTCCCGGCCACGCGGATCTGCATCGGCACGCGCACGGGCTCGCGCGTCTGCACGCGCAGGCCGCCGAGGTTGACCTCGCGCGGCAGCTCGATGACCTCCATCGCCGAGTCCATGAAGTGGTCCTCGGTCACGGTGACGCCGAAGGCGGCGAGCATCGGCTCGAGCCCGGTCGTCACATCCTGGCCGTTGATGGACCAGCCGCCGGCCGGCGACGGCGCGTAGCCGTACTCGTGCGCCTGCAACGCCAGCACCACCGGCGTGCCGCGGGTCAGCACGCGGTTGATCTCCCAAACCTGCCGTTCGTTCAGCGGGGTGTTGGCCATGACCACCATCAGGTCGATGTCCGCCGGCGGCGTCGACATCGGCGTCAGGTCGACGGGCACGACCTCGTAGTGCTCCTGCTGCAGCATGTCGCGCAGCTTGGAGAACTGCTCCTGCGGTTCGGGCGGCTGCATGCCCTGCTGCAGGTACATCATGGCCACCTGGCGGTCGATCTCCTTCTTCGGCCCGAACACGGCCACCCGCGGGGCTTTCGCGCGCGTCAGGCGGTAGACGGGGCCGATGATGTCCTGTTCCAGCGAGGCCAGGCTCTGCGGAAGGATCTGCGGCAGCACCTCTTCGGGCTTGTCCTTGTAGGCGATCGTCATCGCGCTCCAGATGAGCTTGATGCCCATCTCGTCCTTCTCGATGGACTGCACCTGGAACGGGCGGATGCCCTTGCCGCCAAGGGTCTTCTGCAGGTCCTCGTCGTCCTGCGGGTTGTAGACCGTGAAGACGAGCTTGCCCTTGGCCACCTGCTCGAAGTTCCGCATCTGCTCGGTGACGTCGCGCTCGAGCGTCCGCAGTTGCGTGGGCATCTTGTCCGACGGCGTGATATACAGCTTCACCTGCACCGGCACGTCGAGGCCCTTGAGCACCGTCGCCGCCGCCGGCGACATCGTGAACAGCCGGTCGCGCGTCAGGTCCAGTCGCGCGCCGGGCAGGTTGCCCAGCACCGAGACCAGGAAGAAGACGATCACGGACAGCAGGACGGCCGCCACGCCGAAGGTCAGGCGGAAGTTGCGTCGCTTGTTGTTCATCAGAACTTCCTCCCTTCCAGCCACAGGGCGTTGAGCACCAGGAACACGGCGGTCAGGCCCAGGAAATAGGCCAGGTCGGCGGCGCCGACCACGCCGCGCAGCATCATCTCGTAGTGGCTCGACAGGCCCAGGTAGTTCTGCAGCAGCGAGCCCAGCCCGGGCACCCAGCCGTCGATGGTCGCGGCCACCGCCGGGATGCCGAGCACGAACAGGAGGAAGCAGGCCATGATGCCGAGGATCACGGCGGAGATCTGGTCACGCATCAGGCCGCTGGTGAACGTCCCGATGCCCAGGTACAGCGCGCCCAGCAGCGCCGCGCCGAGGTAACTGCTGAAGATGGCGCCCCCGTCGGGGTTCCCCAGGGCGCCGACCATGATCGGCAGGGTCAGCGTGCCGGCCAGCGCCACCAGGTAGAAGGCCAGCGCGGCCAGGTACTTGCCCAGCATGACGTCGGCGGTGCGCATCGGCAGCGTCATCAGCAGTTCAAAGGTGCCCAGGCGCTTGTCCTCGGCCCACAGGCGCATGCTGACGGCGGGAATGAAGAAGATCAGGAAGAAGGGCAGGTTCCCGAAGAAGCCGCGCAGGTCGGCCGCCCCGCTCAGGAAGAAGCCCGTCATGAACAGCCCCGCGTTCAGCACCAGGAAGGCGATGATGAAGATGTACGCGATGGGGCTGTTGAAGTACGCGGCGAACTCGCGCCGGAAGATGGTCAGGCTGCCCCGCATGTTCAGGTCGTTGTGCATCTCACGCCACCTCCTTGAGCCCGCGCGCCCGGCGGGTCAGCGCGATGAAGGTGTCCTCGAGCGAGTAGGGGGCCTCGTGCAGTTCGGTCAGTTGCCAGCCGCGCTCGCGGGCCAGGCGCTCAATCGAACCGACCAGGTCGTCGCTGAACGGGCCGCGCGCCTCGAAGCGGCAGCCTTCGGTCGCGCGCAGCGGTTTCAGTTCGGTCACCACGGGCAGCGAGCGCAGCGCCGCCTCGACCGCGCCGGCCTCGGCCCGCGCGCCGATGAAGACGCGGTTGGTGCCCATCGCCCCGCGCGACAGGTCGGCCACCGTGCCGTCGGCGATGATGCTGCCTTCGTTGATGATCACCACGCGGTCGGTCACCGGGCTGACCTCCTGCAGGATGTGCGTGGAGAAGATGATTGTCTTGTGGCCGGCCAGGCTCTTGATCAGGTCGCGGATGCCCAGGATCTGCAACGGGTCCAGTCCGCTGGTGGGTTCATCCAGGATCAGGATGTCCGGGTCGTGGATCAGGGCCTGCGCCAGTCCGGTGCGCTGCTTGTAGCCCTTGGACAGTTCGCCGATGTTCTTGCGGTACTCGGTACGGAGGCCGCAGGCCTCGACGCACCAGTCCAGACGTTCGCGCAGGCGCGCGCCCTCGAGGCCGCGGGCCCGGCCGACGAAGGTCAGGTACTCATGGATGTTCATGTCCAGGTACAGGGGGACGTTCTCGGGCAGGTAGCCGATCCGCCGCCGCACTTCGAGGGGTCGCTCCAGGACGTCGATCCCATCGACCGTCACCGCGCCGCTGTCGGGCGCCAGGAAGGTCGTGATGATCTTCATGGTCGTGCTCTTGCCGGCGCCGTTGGGACCGAGGAAGCCGAGGATCTCTCCCCGGTTGATCCGGAACGATACGTCGTCGAGCGCTTTCATGGTCCCGAAGCTCTTGGACAGGCCGCGAACTTCGATCATCGCGCAAGCTCCTCAGGGGTTTGGGTTTGCGGGATTTTACCAGTGCCGCGCCACCGCCCGCGATGAGGACCAGGGGCGGGGCCGACCACGGTAGCGCAAGCCCGGCATAACATCAACCGGCGCGCCCGAGTTCCCGGCGCCGCGCGTTCGGCAATACCCGTTGCCTCGGCAGGGTTTCGCCGCTAGCATGCCCTTGGGTTGGCGGCCGGTGGGCCGTCGGCGACACGGATGTTCAGGCAACGGATCCGACAGCCGGAGGCACCGACATTGACCGACGTGGCCTGCCCGGGCGGCGATCTCTACCACCGGTACTTTGAGCGGACCGGCGACGCGTTCCTCATCATCGAGGGTGACCGTTTCGTCGACTGCAACGATGCTACCGTGCGGATGCTGCGCTACAGCACGCGGGATGCACTCCTGCAGGTGCACCCGGCGGACCTGTCCCCCGAGTTCCAGCCCGACGGACGCCCCTCCCGCGAGAAAGCCGACGAGATGATGGCGGTCGCGCGTGAGCACGGCAGCCACCGCTTCGAGTGGGACCACCAGCGCGCCGATGGTGAGGTCTTCCCGGTCGAGGTCCTGCTGACGGCTGTCCCGCGCGAGGACAGCGTGATGCTGCACGTCGTCTGGCGCGACCTGACCGAGCGCCGACGCCTCGAATCGGACCTGCGTCAGGCCCAGAAGATGGAGGCCCTCGGGCGCCTCTCGAGCGGCATTGCCCACGACTTCAACAACCTGCTCGTGGCGATCAACGGCCATGCCGAGCTGCTCGTGTCCGATCTTTCCGACCGCCCGGAAGAACAATCCTGTGCCGAGGAGATCCTGCGCGCGGGCAACCGGGCCGCCGACCTGGTGGGACAGCTGCTGGCGTTCAGCCGCAAGCAGGTGCTGCGGCCGCGCACGCTCGACCTTGGCGACATCGTGGCCGACATGGCCGGCATGATGCGGCGCCTGCTCGGCGAGGGCGTGGCCACCGACGTCGAGGTTGTCGACCGGCCGCTGTGGGTTACGGTCGACCCGGGGCAGGTCTCGCAGGTCGTTCTCAACCTGGCGGCCAATGCGCGCGACGCAATGGGCGGGCGCGGGCGCTTCCGCCTGCACGCAGGGTGTGCGGACGTCGACGCCGCCACGCCCGGGCTGCGCGATCCTCTGCCGCCAGGGACGTACGCCGCGCTGACGGCCACTGACGACGGCCAGGGCATCGACACGGTCGATCTGCCGCGCATTTTCGAGCCTTTCTTCACGACCAAGGCCGCCGGCCGCGGCACCGGGCTGGGCCTGGCCACGGCCTACGGGATCGTGCGCCAGTCGGGCGGCTCGATCGGCGTGATCAGCACCCCGGGCGCGGGCACGTGCTTCACGATCTACCTTCCCCTGGCGGCAGCGCCCGAGCCTGAGGTGGTCGAGGAGCTGGCGGTGCCGGTGCCGTCCATGCAGCCGGCATCGATCCTCCTGGTCGAGGACGAGGCGGCCACCGGACGACTGGTGCGCGTGATGCTCGAACGGGCGGGATTCACGGTGCACGTGGTGCCGGGCGGCGAACAGGCCCTGGCTGTGCTCGCGGCGCCGGGCGCGCGGTTCGACCTGCTGCTGACGGATATCGTGATGCCCGGGATCGACGGGCTCGAACTGGTGCGGCGCGTGCGCGAGAGCGACACCGGTTTGCCCGTGCTCCTGACGTCGGGCTATCCGGCCGATTTTCTGGCCCAGCAGGGCGGGGTGCCCGCGGATTTCGACCTCATCCAGAAACCTTTCTCCTCGCACGACCTGGTGCGCCGCGTGCGCGAGGCGCTGGCCCGCGGCTGAGTGGCCGCCGTCTGCGGCCGCTCATCGGACCTTTGTTCACCCTACCGCAGCAACGTGAGCTTGCGCGTCACCGGTGCGTCGTCGCCGGTGCGCAGGCGCGCCACGTACTGCCCGCTGGCCACCGAGCGGCCCGCATCATCCAGTCCGTCCCACAGCACGGCATGGTCGCCGGCGGGCAACGGCCCGCTGACCAGGCGGCGCACCAGGCGCCCGGCCAGGTCGTGGATGTCCAGGCCCACGTCCTGCCGGCTCGCCAGCGAGAAGCGCAGCGTCGTGCGCGGGTTGAACGGGTTGGGATACCCGGCAAGCGCCGCGGCCGCGACTGCCGGCACCTCCGGGTCCACGCCGGTCGCGTAGTCGCCGTAGATCAGTTGCACGTCCAGGCGCTGCGGCGACTGCGGCGCGCTGCTGGCGAACGTCACGTACGAGTTGTGGACGCCTTCGAGCAGGCCGGCCGGGTCGATGCGCGCGTTCAGCCGCGCGCTGGCGCCGGGGTTCAGGTAGGCCGGGGGCTGGTCGACGGCGATCCAGCCGACCGCCGGCAACGCGCCCGCCAGGACGAGCGGCAGGTTGCCGGCGTTCTGGATCGTGAACTCGAGTGACGCGCCCATCGGCACGTTGGCCAGGGCAGCCGGGATGTTGATGCGGCCGGCGCCCGTATAGCGGTCGCGCCCGGGCGTGGCCGGGCTGGCGCTGATGTCCGTGGCGCTGGTCTCGAGCGCCTCGGCCAGCTGCGCCGGGGTCAGGCCCGGCGAGGCGCCGAGCAGGATCGCGACAGCGCCCGCCACCTGCGGCGCCGCCATGCTGGTGCCCGTGTAGGCCACGTATCCGGAAGCGCCGGCCAGGCTGGTCACGTTGTTGCCCGGGGCCGCGAGGTCCGGCTTCATCAGGCCGGGCGCGTACGGGTAGTCGTGGTAGTCGGTCGCCCCGAGGGGGTTCGCCATGTTCCAGGCGGTCGGGCCGTAGCTCGACGACGTCTCGACCGCGCCCGCCTGCGTCAGCCCGCCGACGGTGATGACGGCCGTGCGCCCGCCGTTCGGCGCGTACCACGGGCTCGGGCAGTCGCCCGGCGTGGCGATGTCGCCCGGCACCGCGTAGTGGCCGGTCGGGCTGCCGTTGCCGGCGGCGGCGACCCAGGGGATGTCGATCGCGAGCATGAGTTCGGCGTTGTAGCGGTTCGCCGAGCGGATGTCGTTCGTCGCCTGCGCCCAGCCGGCGCTCATCGAGAACATCTGCGCGCCGTGGTCGATGCCGAACTGCAGGCCCTCGACCAGGTCGACCAGGTAGCCGGGCACCACGCGCAGCGCCATCAACGTGGCGCCCGGCGCCGCGCCGGTCTTCGTGCCCGAGGTGCCGTCGCCGGCGATCAGGCCGGCCGTGTGCGAGCCGTGGTGCCACGACGTGTCGCCGTCGTAGGGGTCGTTGTCGTTATCGACCGTATCGAAGCCGTGGTGGGGGAACGACGCGCCGCCGTCCCACATGTGGGCGGCGATGTCCGGGTGGTCATAGGCGATGCCGCTGTCGAGGTGGCCGACCAGCACGCCGGCGCCGGTGTTGCCGCCGGCCCACGCCGTCGGCGCGCCGATCGCGGTCAGGTGCCAGGCGATGGCCTTGTCGGCGCCCGCCTTGTCCACGACGCCCGCGTCGGGCGTGGCCGTGATCGCCTCGCCATCCGGTCCGCCGAACGTGCGGCTCGGCTGGTCGTCCAGCCAGATGCGGGCCACGCCGGGGTCGGCCGCCAGCGTCGCCACCGCGGCCGGGGTCAGTTCGGCAGCGATCATCCCCGGCAGCCACAGCGCCTGCGCGGGTCCCGCCTGGCCCTGCTTCGCCAGCGCATCGAGGGCCGGTTGCAGCGCCGCCAGGCTGCGGTCGGTCTGGGTGCGCGCGGCCGCCATGACGACCTCGCGGCGGGTGGCGCGCGTCGCGTCCTTCAGGGCTTCGCCGATTGCCGTCGGATCCAGCCGTTCGGCCGGGATGATGAGCACCGGCAGCTTCGCGTCGCCGGCCGCCTTGGCCATCGCCGCCTGCAGGCGCTCGTCGATCGGTTCCAGCCATGCCTCGCGCTGCAGCGGCGGGTGGTCGGCCAGCTTCAGCGCATCGGCCCGCTTGAGGTACGGGTTGATGATCGTGACCAGCGCCGACGGCCGGAAGCGAAGCAGCGGATCGCCGTCGATGAAGTCGTACCGGCTACCGAAATCGTTGTCCGCCTCGTTGTCCTCGGCGACCAGCAGGTCGGGATCCAGCCGCACGGAGACGGTGTGCTGGCCGTGGGGGCTGAGCAGCGGGTAGTCCTCCAGCGGCACATAGGTGCCGGCCGGCAGGCCGCCGTCCAGGCGCCACGAGGCGGCCGCTTGTCCATCGACCTCGAGGTCGATGGTGAAGGAGGCAGTGATGTCGCGCAGGCCGTTGTTCAGGAAGGCGAAGCTGACGTAGTTCGTGTCGCCGGCCGACGTGTAGCCGCGGGCGCGTTGGCCCCTGATCATGTTCACGACCAGCGAGCTGTCCCACGCCGAGGGCGTGAACGCCGCCAGGTTGGCCTTGAGGTCGCGTCGGCTCGTGTAGATGTTGCGGCCCTGGGTCGGGAAGTCGCGCCGGTCGCTCCACGCCGCGTGCGCGCGGGCGCCGGTGAAGATGCCGTCGGCGGCATGAAACACGGGCTCGACGCGCGGGGCGTCGGTGATCGTCTCGACATCGCCGAAGAACTCGACGGCCCCATGGCCCGAGGCCAGGCGTGTGGCCAGTTGGTACTCGTCGCCTCCGGCCGGTGCGTCCAGCCACAGGCAGCCGACGACGCCTCCGCGCACGAAGATGCTGGGGCCCACGCTGTCGTACTCGTCGGCCACCAGGCCGTAGGGGCCGTAGAAGGACGAGCCGCTGTCGGAGCTGTACGTGTAGATGATGTCGCCGTCGCTGGTGATGCCGTTGGTGTAGTCGAGCTGGTAGGCGACGAAGACGTCGGTGCCTTCGCAGGCCACGCGCGGGTAGCCGCCGTTGCTCGCGGTCCAGCCGGTGAAGTTGGCGGGGCTGCCGAAGCTGCCGGTGTAGGCGTCGGTGGCGATCAGGATTTCCATCTCGCCGGTGTCGATGTCCTGTTCGGCGTTGACGAAGTGCACGGTGCCCGCGTTCATCGCGACGTCCGGCCAGTAGTCGGCGTAGCCGTCGGGCAGGAAGTAGTCGTAGGTGACCGTGTTGCCGCCGTTGGACGAGTACATGAAGATCAGCGTCCACTCGTACTGGTAGTAGTCGTAGTTGACCGTCAGCCAGTTGGCGGCGATGAAGACCTTCGCGAAGTCACCGGCGCCGGTCACGGCGATCGACGGCACGGCGCAGGGCTCGCCGACGGCGAGGCCCTTGGCCCAGGCCCACGAGGTGTTGTCGCCCGGGTTCGTACTGCGCGCGCGCATGATGTAGCCGTCGTCGCGGATCCACACCACGTGCAGGTAGCCGCCGCCGTCGACGGCGAGCTCGGGCTGGTACTCGTCGGTCGTGAATGAAGGCAGCTTCGACACCGTCCATGTCACGCCCTGGTTCAGCGAGCGCGCCACGTAGATGTCGCGGTCGGTGGCGCCGAGGTCGACGGCCGAGAACGCGGCGAACAGGACCGCGCCGTCGGGACTGACGGCCAGGGTGACGTGGTCGTCGTTCATGCTGGTCGGGTTGGCGGCCAGGGTGTTGGCGCTCCAGGGCGCGTTCTTGTCGGCGGACGTCAGCGGGCGGCGCGCACCGGTGGTCGCCAACGGCGCCGATCCGGTCGGGCGCAGGAACGACGGGTCGGTCAGGCGGTCGAGCATGGCGCGCATCTCGGGGGTCCAGGTCGCCAGCGCCGTATCGGGCACGGCCGAGGATTTCGTCCGGTCGGTCAGGTCCACCTCGGCGAACACGCGCCGGGGGGCCTTGTTGCCGCTTGCGAAGCTGGAGGTGCGGGGGTGTGCGGCGGCCGGCCGAGCGACGGTGGCTTCAGGCAAGCGACCGGGAACCGCCAGGACGGGGTTGGCCCCGGTTCTTGGGATCGGCAACGGCTTGGCCGTCAGCGTGTTGCGGGGGGTGGCGCCACCCAGGACGGCCCAGGCCAGGGCCAGGATCGCGGTGTGGCTTGCCATGCGATTGAACCGGTTCATCGGTACCCCCGGCCGGCGATGCGCGGCGTCGGCTGGTTGAGAGGCCCCCGTTGTGTTCCTATATTTTACCTATTGAGCGATTTTTTGTCTATCAGATTGTGTTGGCGTTGGGTCATTGGGGTATTATCGTATATCTACGATTTACGATCAAGCGAGCCCGATTGCGAGGTGGAGGGCATGCCGCGGACGCGGAGTGAGACCTACCCGGACGACCTGGTGGCGTTGGCCGCGGTGGCGCGCGCACTGGCCCATCCGGGGCGGCTGCAACTGCTGGAGGCGATCGCCGCGCGGCGGTCGTGCGTGTGCGGCGAGCTCGTCGAACTGATGCCCCTGGCGCAGTCGACGGTGTCCCAGCACCTGAAGGAACTAAAGGAGGCGGGGCTGGTCCACGGCGTCGTGGACGGGCCGCGGACCTGCTACTGCGTGGACGCCGGGAAGCTGGCGGCTGTCGGGGCGGCATTCGCCGGCCTGTTTGCTCGTTTGGGCTGCTGCGAGCGGCCGAAGGAGGAGGACCATGGCTGACGACATCAAGCAGGTGGTGCGGCAGAAGTACGGCGAACTGGCACGGGCACGGGACGGCGGCGGTTGCGGGTGCTGCGGCGGCGACCCGATCGGCGGCGAGAACTTCGCCGACGACTACACGCAACTGGACGGGTACCTGCCCGCGGCCGACCTGGGCCTCGGCTGCGGGCTGCCGACGCGTGACGCCTTCGTCAGGCCGGGTGACACGGTGCTCGATCTCGGCAGCGGCGCCGGCAACGACGTCTTCGTGGCGCGGGCGCTGACCGGGCCTACCGGGCAGGTCATCGGCGTGGATATGGTGCCGGAGATGGTGGCGCGGGCGCGGGCGAACGCCGAGCGGCTCGGCGCGACCAATGTCACGTTCCACCTCGGCGAGATCGAGGCGCTGCCGCTGGACGAAGCCACCGTCGATGTGGTCATCTCCAACTGCGTGCTCAACCTGGTGCCGGACAAGGCGCGTGCGTTCGCCGAGATCCGCCGCGTGCTGCGGCCGGGCGGGCACTTCTCGGTCTCGGACATCGTGCTTGTCGGCGAACTGCCTGCGGGCGTACGCGAGAGCGCCGTCATGTACGCCGGCTGCGTGGCCGGCGCGCTGCAGGAACAGGAGTACCTCGACGTGATCGCGGCAACCGGCTTCGTCGATGTCGAGGTGCGCAAGCGCAAGCGCATCGAGCTGCCCGACGAACTCCTGGCGCAGGCCCTGCCTCCGGCCGAGGCGGCGGCGTTCCGCGCCTCGGGGGCCGGCATCTGGAGCCTGACCGTGTTCGGTCGCCGGGCGGAAGGGTAGGCGGCGTGCCCCGTCCCGAGAAACCCGAGAAGGTGGCGGTCAAGGTCTGGCGCTACGAGCTGCCCGGCGGCTGGGTGGTCCTGGCCGGGCGCACCGACCTGGACAACGACCGCCTGTCGATCAAGATCGCCAAGGCGAACGACTGGTGGTTCCACGTGCGCGGCCTGCCGGGCAGCCACGTCGTGCTGCAGGTGCCCGCCGGCGAGGAGCCCGACAACGAGACGGTGAAGGCGGCCGCGGCGATCGCCGCCTGGCACAGCAAGAAGCGCGAATCGAACCAGGTGTCGGTCAGCGGCACGCGCGCGCGTTTCGTCACCAAGCCGAAAGGCGCGAAGCCCGGCACCGTCGAGATCCGCAAGGAAAAGACGTTCGTGGTGCGGCCGGCCGTGCCTTCGCCCCACGTCGACGAACAGGTCGAGGAGTAGCCCGTTGACCAAGCGTTCCGCGCACCCGTCACACCTGTCGCGCCCGCCCCGCTTCCCGACGCTGACCATGCTGCTGATCGGCGCGTTCTGCATCTCGTGGGCGCCGATCTTCGTGAAGATCGCCGGGCGCCAGGAACTCGGGCCGACCTCGATCGCGTTCTGGCGCCTGCTGATCGGCGCCATCACGCTCTTCGCCGCCGCCGCCGCCATGCGCCGGCCGCTGCGCCTGCCGCCCCGGGCCACGGCGCTGGCACTGCTGGGCGGGGTCATCTTCATGGCCGACCTCTTCCTGTGGCACCGTTCGATCAAGCTGGTCGGCGCCGGCCTGGCCACGATCTTCGCCGCCACGCAGGTCTTCAACACGGCCGGGCTCAACTGGCTGTTCCTGGGCGAGCGCCCGCGTGGGCGTTTCTTCGTCGCGGCGGCCGCGGGCCTGGTGGGCGTGGCGCTGGTGGCGGGCGTGGGCAGCGGCATCGCCATCGCGGGCGACTATGGGCGCGGCGTGGCGATGGGCCTGGGCACCGGCCTGTGCTACGGCGGCTACCTGCTCAGCACGCGGCAGCTGGGCCGGCACGAACCGCGGCTGTCGCCGATCACCATCGTCGCCTGGCTCTCGCTGGGCGGCGCCGTCGCCAGCGGGCTGGTCTGCCTGGCCGAGCACGATGCGTTCATGCCGCGCACGCCGCTGGCGTGGTGGATGCTGGTCGCGCTGGGGGCGGGAATTCAGGGCGGCGGCTGGTGGGCCATCGCCACGGCGCTGCCGCGTGTCAGCGGCGCCACGGGCGGGCTGGTGCTGCTGCTGCAGCCGGTGCTGGCCACCGTGTGGGGCTGGCTGCTGTTCGGCGAACGGCTGACGCCGATCCAGATGGCCGGCGCGGCATTGACGCTCGGGGCCATCTACGCAGGCACGCTGGGGCTCGGGTCGCTGGCGCGGGGGCCTCAGCGGCCCAGCCAGCCGATGCCGCCGCCGTCGCGGTCGTAGGCGACGCACCCGCCGACGATCGTCGCGCGCGCCGGCTCGGGATGGCACAACACAAGCGCGGCCACCGGGTCGTCCGCGCCGTCGTAGCCGATCGCCTCGAGGTCGAACACCGCCAGGTCGCAGGCCTTCCCCGGCTCGATGGCGCCGACATCGTCCCGGCCGAGGCAGCGCGCGCCGTCCAGCGTCGCCATCTCCAGCACTTCCTGCACCGTCATCGCCGCCGCGCCGCCCAGCACGCGGTGCAGCAGCAGCGCCTGCCGCAGTTCGGCCAGCAGGTTCGAGCTGTCGTTGCTGGCCGAGCCGTCGACGGCCAGGCCCACCGGGCAGCCTGCCCGGCGCAGGTCGCGCACGCGGCAGATGCCCGAGCCCAGGCGCATGTTCGAGGTGGGGCAGTGGGCGATGCCCGTGCCCGCCCGGCCCAGCCGCGCGATCTCGTCGTCATCGAACCAGATGCCGTGCGCCAGCCACACGTCCGGTCCCGTCCAGCCCACCGATTCGAGGAAGTCCAGGGGCCGCGAACCGTAGATCTGCCGGCAGTAGTCGTTCTCGTCGCGCGTCTCGGCCAGGTGCGTGTGCAGGCGCACGCCGTGATGGCGCGCCAGTTCGGCCGTGCGGCGCATCAGGTCCGGGTCGACCGAGAACGGCGAGCACGGGGCCAGCGCGATGCGCACGAGCGCGCCCGGTTGCGGATCGTGCCATTTGCCGATGACGCGTTCGCAGTCGGCCAGGATGGTATCGGCGTCCTGCACGACATCGTCGGGCGGCAGGCCGCCGTCCTTCTGCGAGCGGCTCATCGAGCCGCGCGTGGGATGGAAGCGGATGCCGGTCTTCCGGGCGGCCTCGATCGTGATGTCCAGCAGTTCAGGCGACGCGGCGCGCGGAAACAGGTAGTGGTGGTCGGTGGTCAACGTGCAACCGGAGCGCAGCAGCTCCTGGCAGCCGACGACGGCCGCGCGGTGGAAATCCTCGTTGTCCAATTGCGCCCACACCGGATACAGCGTGCGCAGCCAGGGAAACAGTTCGCTGTCGACCGCGCCCCGCCAGGCGCGCGTGCGCGTCTGGTACAGGTGATGGTGCGTGTTCACCAGGCCGGGCAGGACGACGCAGCCGGTGGCGTCGAAGCGCTGGTGGTCCTGCGCCAGGATCCCGTCCACGAACACCGGCACCGGGCCGTGTCCCACGGCGGTGACCAGTCCGTCCCGGGCGGCCACCCAGCCGTCCCGGAGGACCTCGCGCGCGCCGTTCATGGTGACCAGCGTCGTCGCATTCTCGAGCAGGAATCTCTTGTTGTCGGCCATGTCTCTCCCCGGCGTGGAGGGTGCGAAGTTGATCGCCCGGCAGGTTACATTATACTGGTCCGGTGAGCCCGACCCAAGGCCAAGGGGGAACGTGATGTGGGAACTCAAGGAATACCGTATCGCCGGCAGCGTCGGCGAGGCGGTGGCGATGATGCGGCGCGGCCCTGGCAAGGGCGTGTACATCGCGGGGGGCACGGACCTGTTCCTGTTCCCGCCGGCCTGTGACTATGTCGTGGACGTCAACCACGCGGGCATGTCGAGCATCGCGCGCACGCCGGACGGCGACCTGTTCATCGGGGCCGCGGCCACGCTGCACGACATCGCCACCAGCCCCCTGGTGACCGGCTTCGCGGGCGGCCTCGTCTCCGCCGCGGCCGCGCACTGCGGCAACCGCCCGGTGCGCACGACCGCGACCATCGGCGGCAACCTCTGCAATGCGCTTCCTTCGGCCGATCTGGCGCCCGCGCTGCTGGCGCTGGACGCCGTCTGCTACATCGCCGACGAGGACAGCCAGGAAAGCCTGCCGCTGGAGGATTTCTTCACTGGCCCGCGCCGCACCGTGTTGGACGGCCGGTTGCTGGTGGGGATCGCCCTGTCGGCCGCGGCCGGCGAGCGGCGCGCGCAGGCGCGGCGCCTGACACGCTCGGCCGAGGACATCGCCCTGGTGCAGGTGGCCGTGGCGCTGGAGATCGAAGGGGACCGCGTGGGTGCCGCGCGCATCGCCTTGGGTTCGGTGGCGCCGGTGCCGATGCGGGCGATGCTGGCCGAAGCGCTGGTCGAGGGCGAACTGATCGCCAACCTGGATCCCGACCGCCTGGCCGACGCCGCGGCCATCGCCGCCGCGGAATGCGATCCCATCGACGACCACCGCGCGAGCGCCGAGTACCGGCGCGAGATGGTGGGCGTGCTCACCCGCCGGCTGCTGGCGAGTGCGCTGGCTGCGGCGACGGACATGTCGCCGGACTCCGGCAACGAGGGAGGCGCCGCGTGAAGATCGCCGTGAAGCTCAACGGGCGGAACCGGGAGTGGGAGGCGGCTCCGGGAGCCACGCTCCTGTCGGTGCTGCGCGACGGCCCGCAGGAACCGCGCATGACGTCGGTCAAGCGCGGTTGCGAGACCGGCGACTGCGGCGCCTGCACGGTGCTGCTGGACGGGCAGCCGGTGAACAGCTGCGTCGTGGCTGCCGCGCGCGCGCATGGCCATGCCGTCACCACGATCGAGGGCCTGCTCGGCGACCCGCTGATGACCATGCTGCAGGCGGCACTGGTCGAGCACGCGGCCGTGCAGTGCGGCTACTGCTCGCCGGGCATGCTGGTCAGCCTCTACCACCTGCTCAGGGAGTGCCGTGCCGCCGGCACGACCCCGGACGACCACGCCATCCGCGAGGCGCTGACCGGCAACCTCTGCCGCTGCACCGGCTACGTGAAGCCGGTCGCCGCCGCCGCCGCCGTGGCCGCGGCGCTGGCCGCCATGCGCAGCACGGAAGCGGGGGCGCGATGACCGACTTCGTGAACAACCGCGCCGGCGGCCCGCAGGTCGGCCGCAACGTCGCCAAGATCGACGCCTTCAAGCTGGCCCGCGGCGAGCCCGTCTACACCGACGACGTGCACCCGGCCGGCATGCTCTGGGCCAAGGTGCTCGGTTCGCCGCACGCGCACGCGCGCATCCTCGACGTCGACGCCGCGCGCGCGCTGGCGCTGCCGGGCGTCGTGGACGTCGCCTGGCACAGGCAGGTCAAGCCGATCCTGCACACCCGCGCCGGCCAGAGCCATCCCGAGCCTTCCCCGTACGACACGGTCATCATGCCGGACAAGGCGCGGCACATCGGCGACCGCGTGGCCGTCGTCGTGGCCGAGTCGCTGGCGATCGCCGAGCAGGCGCTCGGCCTGATCGACGTGAAGTACGAGGTGCTGCCGGCCCTGACCGACATGGACGAGGCGCTGGCGCGCACCGACGTGCTGGTGCACGAGGTCGCCGACCCGCGCGGCATCGCCGAGGGCGGCCGCAGCAACGTGGCCGCGCGCATCGACAAGCAGGTGGGCGACGTCAGTGCCGCGCTGAAGACGTGCGACCACGTCGTCGAGCGCACCTACTGGCTGCCGCGCGTGCAGGCCAGCCACATCGAGCCGCATGTTGCCATCGCCTGGCTGGACGAGGATGGCCGCCTGGTCGTGCGCACCAGCACGCAGGTGCCGTTCCACCTGCGGAGGATCCTGGCGCGCATCCTCGAGCTCAAGGAAGCGGATGTCCGCGTGATCAAGCCGCGCGTGGGCGGCGGCTTCGGCGACAAGCAGGAAATGGTGATGGAGGACCTGGTCGCCCTGATGGCGTTGCGCACGAAGCGCCCGGTGCGGCTCGAGTTCACGCGGGTCGAGGAACTGACCAGCGCCCGCTGCCGCCACCCGCAGCGCATCGTGATGACGACCGGCGTGATGAACGACGGCACGATCATCGCCAACCGCATGAACGTGACGGCGGACACCGGCGCCTACGGCAGCCACGCGCTGACCGTGCAGGGCAACACGGGGCAGAAGGTGCTGCCGATGTACCCGTGCGCGAACATCCACTTCCAGGTCACGTGCCTGTACACGAACAACCCGATCAGCGGCGCCTTCCGCGGCTACGGCGCGCCGCAGGGCTGCTTCGCGCTGGAAAGCCACATCGACGAGGTGGCGAAGGTCCTGGGCATGGACCGGCTCGAACTGCGCAGGAAGAACCACATCCGGCTCGGCGACACCGACCCGCTGTCGGCCAAGCTGGGCGAGGGGCGCGAAGGCCTGTCCCGCGTGATCCGCAGCACTGGCCTGGAAACGGCCATCGAACTCGGCTGTGAGGCCATCGGCTGGACGAAGAAGCGCCCGCCGTCGGCGCCGCACCTGAAGCGGGGGCTGGGCATGGCGCTGGCCATGCAGGGATCGGGCATCGCGGGCGTGGACTGGGGCGCGGCCACCGTCAAGTTGAACGAGGACGGCTCGGTGAACCTGCTGGTCGGCGCGACCGACATCGGACAGGGTTCCGATACGGTGTTGGCGCAGATGTGCGCGCAGGAGCTGGGTATCAGCTACGAGAAGGTGCGCGTACTCAGCTCGGACACCGACCTGACGCCGTTCGACGTGGGCGCCTATGCGTCGAGCACGACTTACGTCTCCGGGGGCGCGGTGGTCAAGGCGACGCAGCAGATGCGCGACCAGTTGGCGGCCGTGTTCGCCGAGAAGTGGGCGTGCGCGGCCGGGGAGGTCGTGTTCGGCGACGACAACGTCAGCTGCGGCCCGGGCAAGGCCATGACGATGGCGGAGTTGGCCAGCCATGCGCTCTACGCGGCCAAGATGCAGCCGGCGGCTACGGCCAGCCACATGTCCAACGAGTCGCCGCCGCCGTTCGCGGCCCAATTCGCCGATGTCGAGGTGGACTCGGGAACCGGCGAGGTCTTTTTGCGTAGATTCGTCTCTGCGGTCGACTGCGGGACGCCCATCCACCCCGACCTGGTCGAGGGCCAGATCGAGGGGGCCGTCTCCCAGGCGATCGGCTACGCCCTGTTCGAGGAAGTCATCGTCGATGGGGCCGGCAAGGTGAAGAACCCGAACTTCCTGGACTACAAGATCGCTTCGGCGCTCGACATGCCGGAGATGGTCACGATCCTGGTTCCCACCGTGGAACCGAGCGGCCCCTACGGGGTCAAGGCGGCAGGCGAGGTGCCCATCGACGGGCCCGCGCCGGCCATCGTCAATGCCATCTGCGACGCGGTGGGCGTCCGGCTCTGCCGGATCCCTGCCACCCCTGAACGCGTGTGGCGCCAGATCAAGGAGGCAGGCGAATGACCGGATACATCGCGCGAATCATGCTGGTAGTGGCGGCCGTGGCGGCCCTGGGCGGCTGCGCGTCCCAGAAGGAAGTCATCCGGACCGATGCCGGCGAGCGCATCGACCTTTCGGGCAACTGGAACGACACCGACGCCCAGCAGGTGTCGGCGGCCCTGGCCGACCAGATCACGCTCGGGCCGTGGATCGAGAACTTCCTGGCCGAGAAGGGCAAGAAGCCGACCCTGATCATCGCCCCGGTACGGAACAAGACGGCCGAGCACATCGCCACCAAGACACTGGTGGACGAGCTCGAGCGCGACTTCATCAACGGCGGGCGCGTGCGCATCGTGGCTTCGTCCGAGGAACGCGAGCAGGTCCGCGAGGAACGCGCCGACCAGCAGGAGTTCTCCTCGCCCGAGACGATGAAGAAGTGGGGCCGCGAGAAGGGCGCCGACGTCATGCTGATCGGCGAGATCAACCAGATCGTCGACAGCGAGGGCAAGCAGTCGGTCCGCTACTACCAGGTCGATTGCTACCTGGTCGACCTCCAGGACAATACGAAGCTCTGGGCGGGCTTCGAGAAGATCAAGAAGTTCATCAAGGGCTGACGACATGGCCCTCGACATCCGCACGCCGGGCCGGCGGTCCCCCGGGATCGCCGGCCGGTTCCCGGGCATCCGCGCCCGCGTCGCCGCGTGCCTCGCGGGCGCGGTCATGCTGGCCGCCCTGGCCGGCTGCGCCGGCTATTCCGCGAAGATGGTCGACCTCAGGCCCCAGTTGGCGACCGGCGACTACGTCGGCGCGCTCAAGACGATCGACGACGGCGCCGGCGGCCATGATGTGCTGTTGACGTGGCTCGAGCGCGGGCTGGTGCTGCGCCACGCCGGGCGCTTCGCCGAGAGCAACGAGGCCTTCGCGGCCGCCGAGCGCACGGCCGACTCCCTGTTCGGCCGCTCGCTTGCCGAGGGCGCCGTTGCGCTGCTGACTTCCGACGCCAACGTCGCCTACCGCGCGCGACCCTACGAGATGGCGCTCGTGCCCTATTACAAGGCCCTGAACTACGAGGATCTCGGCCAGCCGGCAGAGGCCGTCGTCGAGGCGCGTCGTGCCAGCCAGGTCCTGGCGAAGTACGTCGACGCCACGCTGGGCGCGGTGCGCGAGCAGGACCGCGGCGACCTGCAGAAGGTGCGCAACGACGCGTTCCTGCTGTGGTTGAGCGGCATGCTCTACGAGGCTGACGGCGAACTGAACGACGCCTTCATCGCCTATCGCAACGCGGCGGTCGCCTTCGAGCAGAACGCCGGGCTGCTGGGGCTCGAGGCCCCGGCCGCGCTGGCGGGCGACCTGGCCCGCACCGCCGACCGGCTGGGGTTCGTTCCCGAACTGCGCGACGCCGCGGTGGCCAGCCCCTCGGTGTTTGCCGATTGCGGCGACACCACCGCCGACCTGCGGATCGTGCGCGCTGCCGGGCGCGGACCCGCGGGCACCGGCGAACTGGTTTTGATGGTGGAGACCGGCTACGTGCCGCCCTTCGCGCAGGAGCGCATCGACTTCCCGGTCTTCAAGGGACAGGACGACGAGGATCGCGAGCGCTGGGGCTGGTCGCTCTGGGACGGCCGCGACCGGTGGCACGCCGCCGGCGCCGGTCGCGAGGTGGAGTACTGGGTCTCGGTTGCGGCCCCGGCATTGCAGGACGCATCGGTGGCGCCGTACGCAGGTGTCCGCGTCAGTGCGGGCACGGCGAGGGGCTATGCCGTCGGCACGCGGGCGGTTGACCTGGGCCGGGCGGCGCGCGTGACCTTCGACGCCGAGAAGCCGGCGATCATGGTGCGCACGATTGCGCGCGGGCTGACCAAGTACCTGGCGACGCGCAGCGCCGGGAAATTGGGCAAGGGCGCGGGGTTCCTGGCCAACCTGCTGGGCGCGGCCACCGAAGCCGCCGACACGCGCAGCTGGCTGACGCTGCCGCGGCAGGTGCACGTCGTGCGCCTGGCGCTGCCGCCGGGCCGACACGACCTGCGCCTCGAGTTGCTGGGCGCCGATGGGCGCGTGGCCCGTGAGGTGAACCTGGACGGCGTCGTGGTCAGGCCAGGGGCCTGGACCTTCGCATCACAACGCATCTTCTGACGAACGGGGAGGCAGACATGGCAAGCCTGATCGCCGGTCCGACCATCATCGAAGCCGCGGGCAACCTGCCCAAGAAGATCGAGGAGTTCTTCGGGCACGTGAACTCCGGCACCGGCGCGGTGAGCATCGCCCGCATGACCAGCCCCCCGGGCTGGGTCGAGCCGGGGCAGACGCCGGCATTCGACGAGTACACCGTCGTGCTGGCTGGCGTGCTGCGCGTGGAAACCCGGCGGGGCGCGCTGGACGTCGGCGCCGGCCAGGCCGTCCTGTGCCCGGCCGGCGAGTGGGTTCGTTACGGTTCGCCGGACCCGGCGGGCGCCCACTACATCGCGGTCTGCCTGCCGGCATTCTCGCCCGCCACCGTCCACCGCGACGCTGACTGAGGCGTCGCCCACCACGAGGTCACGCATTTGGAGCCCCACGTGAACGCCCAGGTGAACGCCCTCGTCGAGCGCATCCGCGAGGGCATCATCGGCGACGACCGTTCGCTGGACGGGCCCTACGGACCGCGGCGGTTGACCTATGCCGACTACACCGCCAGCGGCCGCTCGCTGGCGTTCATCGAGGATTTCCTGCGCCAGGAAGTGCTGCCCCTCTACGCGAACACGCACACCGAGACGTCGAGCACCGGCCTGTGGACGACACGCTTTCGTGAGGATGCCCGCCGGGTGATCCTCGACGCGGTCGGCGGCACGGACGACGACGTGGTCATCTTCTGCGGCGCGGGCGCCACCGGCGCCATCAACAAGCTGGTCGACATCCTGAACCTGCGGCTGCCGCGGGACCTCGACGAGCGCTTCGGGCTGTCGGCGCACATCCCGGCCGGTGCGCGGCCGGTGGTCTTCATCGGTCCCTACGAGCACCACTCGAACGAACTGCCCTGGCGCGAGACCATCGCCGATGTGGTGACGATCGCCGAGGACCTGGACGGGCGCATCGACCAGGCGCACCTCGCGCGCGAGTTGGCACGGTATGCGGCGCGGCCGCTGAAGATCGGCAGCTTCTCGGCGGCCAGCAACGTGACGGGTATCGTCTCGGACACGGCCGGGATCTCGACCCTGCTGCATGCGCACGGCGCCCTGGCGCTGTGGGATTTCGCGGCGGCGGCGCCGTACGTCAAGATCGAGATGAACCTGCGGGGGGCCGGGCCCGACGGCGCGCTGGCGTACAAGGACGCCGTCTTCATCTCGCCCCACAAGTTCATCGGCGGCCCGGGCACGCCGGGCGTGCTGGTGGTCAAGCGCCGCCTGGTCGCCAACACGGTGCCCACGGTGCCGGGCGGCGGCACCGTCTCGTACGTCAGCCCCGACGGGCACACCTACCTGACCGACCATGCGCATCGCGAAGAGGGCGGCACGCCGGCGATCATCGAGGCGATCCGGGCCGGGCTCGTCTTCCACCTGAAGGAGGCCGTCGGCGCTGCGAACATCGAGGAACTCGAAAGGGGATTCGTGCAGCGCGCGATCGCGGCGTGGGCGGCCAACCCGGACATCCGTATCCTGGGCAACCTGACCGCGCAGCGGCTGTCGATCGTCTCGTTCGTCGTTCGTCGCGGCGAGCGCCTTTTGCACCACAACTTCGTCGTGGCGCTGCTCAACGACCTGTTCGGGATCCAGGCGCGCGGCGGTTGCTCGTGCGCCGGTCCGTACGGCCACCGTTTGCTGGGCATCGACCCGGCCCACAGCCACCGCTTCGAGGCGGCGATCAACGCCGGCAGCGAGGGCATCAAGCCCGGCTGGGTGCGTGTGAACTTCAACTACTTCATCAGCGAGCCGGTGTTCACCTTCATCATCGAGGCGGTGGACTTCATCGCGCGCGAAGGTTGGCGATTCCTGCCTGACTACGCCTTCGACCCCGTCAGTGGCGTGTGGCGCCACCGGAACGCCGCCGTGGCGACGGCCGACGGGCTCGGCGCCATCAGCTATGTCGACGGGCGCCTGACCTGGCGGACCGACCGCCGGACAGAGCCCCAGTCGGCCCTCGCCGGCTACCTGGACGAAGCGCGACGCCTGGCCGCCGCCCACGGGGACAGGGGCGGGCGACCGGACGATCCTGCGCCGTCGGCGGAGTGGGAGAGCCTGCGCTGGTTCCCCCTGCCCGGCGACGTGGGCTGAGCACCGGCCGTCCCCGGACCCGTCGCCGTGAAATGCCCGTTCCCCGGCGCGCCGCCGCCGTGTTAGCGTGCCCGCACATCGCATGCATGACAGCGGGGCCTGGTCACCAACCCGGGGGGGGGACGATGGCGCGCCCGCGCATCCTGTTCCAAATGATCATCTGCCTTCTGGCCGCGGGAGCCGGTCGCGCGGGCGCCACCACCTGGCGCGTGGAACTCGACGGCTCCGGGGATTTCACCGACATCCAGCCGGCGGTCGACGCCGCCGCGGCCGGCGACACCATCCTGGTCGGTCCCGGGCGTTTCGACACGCTGCGGCCGGCGCCAGGCAAGGCGGACCTCCCGCAGGCGATCGTCGCCGTCGCGCAGGCCGACCTGACGATCATCGGCGCGGGCCGCGACCTGACACTGATCGGGCCCGAGAACTGGTACGCCCCGGCCGGCGCCTGGCCGACCGGCATTCGCGGCAATGGTGATCAGGTGCTGCGCCTGCGCTCATTGACGGTCGAGCACCTGCCGCGCGCCGTGGACTGGGCCGCCGGGTCGGTGGACCTCGGCGACTGCCTGCTGCGCGGCGGCGGCTCCGGTTTCTACGGCCTGTTCAGCGGGGCCGCCCAGGGCGTGGTGCAGGACTGCGCCTTCGAGACGACCGAGGAGGACGGCTTTGCCGTCTGGCTGGAACAGTCGACGTCGTTCACCATCGCCGATTCGCGATTCGACGGGATCGGCGTGGGCGTGGCCGTCGCCGGCTCAGCGCAGGGCGTGTCGATCGCCGGCTGCGCATTCGCCGGCTCGTTCGCCGCGATCACGTTTGGTGACGCCGCGTCCGGTTCGGTTTCCGACTGCACGGTCGCCGGTGCGGCCGTGATGTCCCTGTCCGTCAGCGGCGGCGCGCACGTCACCGTGGACGGGTTCTCGGTCGACGGCGGCGACAACGGGATCACCGCCGGCAGCGGCGCGGTCGTCACGGTGCACGCGTCCGCCATCGAACACACGCTCGTCGCGGGCGTGAGTGTCATTGGCGATGCCGTCGTCACCGTGCACGGCAGCCACCTGCTGCCGAACTCGGGCTACGCCGTCAGCAGCTTCCTGTATCCGGGCGTGCCCGTGGTCCTCGATTTCACGGGCAATTTCTGGGGCACGACCGACGTCGCGGCCATCGCCGCGCTCATCCACGACAGCGTCGACGACGCGTCGATCCACTGCACGGTGGACTTCGCGGGCGCGTCGGCGACCCCGCTGGGCGAGACCCCGACCTCGTGGGGCGACCTGAAGGCCAGCTTCCGCTGACGCGGACGGCCTGCTGAAGGAGAGCGATGAACGCCTATGCCGCCTGGGTGGCGCAGAACCCCTGGCTGTCAGCCGCGCTGCAGTTCGCCGTGCTCGGCACGCTGGGCGAGATCGTGGCCGCGAGCGCCCGCAACCGTGTGTTCGCGCTGCCCTGCTCGCCGGGACGACTGTCGTTGAAGGTCGTCGCCTGGGCCGTGCTGGGCCTGGTGATCAAGGCAGGCTTCGTCGGCATGAAGGGGTTCACCGAGGCGCTGCTCGCGCGCGGGGTCCTGCCGGCGTGGTGTGCCGCGGGCCTCGGCCATGCGTTTGCGTTGTCGGTGCTCACGAACGTGTTCTTCGGACCGCAGATGATGGCCTTCCACCGCTGGGAGGACAACCTCATCCTCGGGCGCCGCGACTGGTCAGGGATGGCCACCGCCTGGCGAACGCTCATCTGGTTCTGGATCCCGGCGCACACCATCACGTTCAGCCTGCCGCGTGACTACCAGATCGGCCTTGCCGCCGTGTGGGGGCTGGTGCTGGGGATCATCCTGGGCTGGTCGGTCGGCGAGCGCCGCGTCAGTCGCCGAGTATCCTGAGCGCTGCTGCCTGGGCCTCGGCCGCCGACGGCTGCGCGCGCCCCGCGCAGAACAGCGCTTGGTGGCGACCGAAGCGCGGCAGGTAGCGGAACGGCGGCGAGTCGAAGAACAGGCCCACCGTGGGGACGCCGGCCGCGATCGCCAGGTTGCGCGCGCCCGTATCGTTGGAGACCACCAGGGCCGCCGAGCCGATCCACGCGAACAGGTCCGCCTCGGGCCCCGCCACACGGGCGCGCGGAACGCCGGCCAGGGCGGCCGTCAATTGCGCCGCCGTCGCCAGTTCCCAATCCGCCAGCCCCGCCAGCACCACGTGGTCCAGATCGGGACGCGCCGCCGCCATCGAGGTCACCAGCGCCACGAAGCGGTCAACGGACCAGCACTTTCCCGGCGTCGAGGCGGTGGTGAAGTAGGCCACGTACGCTGCCGGCTGCGGGCGCGGCACGGCCGGCAGCGCGAAGTCGGGCGGCCAGGCCGTTTCGAGCCCCACCGCGCCCAACAGGTCAAGAAACGACTCGGCCTCGTATTTGAAGCCGGTGCGCGGTACGGCAATGTCGTAGAGCCGTCCGTCCAGCCGACTGCCCGCCAGCCCGACGGCCAGGCCCGGCCTGTTCAGCAGCACCAGCCAGCGCGAGCGCGCGGTCGCCGTGAGGTCGAAGATGATGTCCTGCGCACCCAGCTCGCGGAAGTTGGCCAGCGCCGCACGCCAGGGCAGTCCCCGTTGCACGACATGCGCGCCGTCGACAAGGTCGAGCGGCGCCCCGCGCTGGTAGTTGCTTGAGAGGCCGAGGGTCAGCCGCGCCGCCGGGAAGTGGCGGCGAACTTCGCGCAGGAAGGGGCGGCAAAGAACGAGGTCGCCCAGGGCGGCGTGCTTGATGACGGCGACGCTGCCCACTTTCGCCGGGTCGATGGCAGCCAGCTTCGCAGCGGCGCCCGGCTTCGTGCGCAGGAAGACGTCGTTCCAGAGCGTCAGTGTGCCCGTACGCGTCATCACCCGTGTCCTCATCCCCGCCCGGCGTCCCCGAAGATCAGCGCCGTGATCGCCTCGAGGCCCTCGCGGTCGATATCGCTGAAGGCCGCCGGCCGATCCGAGTCGACGTCCAGTACGGCGAAAATGTTCCCGTCGCGGTCCCGCACGGGCACGACGATCTCGCTCTGCGACCGCGCATCGCACGCGACGTGGCCGGCGAATGCGTGCACATCCGCCACCACCAGCGACTCGCCGCGCCGCGCCGCCGCCCAGCACACGCCCTCGGGCCCCGGCAGCACCGCGCAGGCCAGGGGGCCCTGGTACGGCCCGACCACCAGGGCGCCGTCCTGCAGGCGATAGAATCCGGTCCAGAAATAGTGCGGCATCTTGTGGTGCAGCAACGCGCAGGCGGTGGCCATGCGGGCCACCGGGTCGGTCGTCTTTACGTAGAGGTCGGCCAGTTGGTCGCGCAGGCGCTCGTAACGGCCGGCCAGACCGGTGGCGCCGTTGCGCGCGCGATCCTCGGCCGGGCCTTCGTGGGGACGCTCGTTGCTCATCGCTCAGTTGTCCTTCGTCTGCGAAACGGGGTCCAGGGAGCGCGGCAGGAACATGCCGCCCGGTTGTGTGGCGCACAGCGCGCCGTCCTCGACGACGCGCACGCCGCGCAGCCAGACATCGGTCACGCGACCGACCGCCGGCCGCCCGTCCCACAGCGACCCGGCGACGTCGCTGTCGCCCAGCGGGCGCCAGGTGTACCGGGCCTCGGGATCGAACAGGATGACATCGGCATCCAGGCCCGGCGCGAGCCGGCCCTTGCGCCCGGCCAGGCCCATCAGGGCCGCTGGTCGCTCGGCGAACGCCTCCTGCCAGCGCCACGGCTCGAGCTTGCCCTCGGCCACGGCCAACGTGTGGCTGAACACCAGGCGCTCGCCGACGCCGCCGCAGCCGTTGGGCACCTTTGGGAAGCCGGCCCCTGCGGCCCGCTGCTTGGCCGCCAGCGTGAACTCGCAGTGGTCGGTCGACAGGATGTCGATGGCGCCCTCGGCCAGGCCGGCCAGGAGCGCGGCGCCATGTCCGGCCGGACGCAGCGGGGGCGAGCAGATGGCCGCCAGCGCGGCGTCCTCACCCGTGCGGTAGCAGGCATCGTCGGCGAACAGGTGGTGGATGCAGACCTCGCCGAAGGCCGCAGGGCCGGTGTCGCCGCGATCGGCCCGCGCGCGCCGCAGCGTCGCCAGCGTGCCGGCCGCGCTCATGTGCACCACCAGCAGGGGACAGCCCGCCTGCCGGGCAAGGTCCAGGGCCAGCGAGGCGGCCTGCACCTCGGAATCGAGCGGATGCGCATCCGGGTGCCAGCGCGGCGCCGTGCGGCCGGCGGCCAGCAGTTCGGCCTCGACGGTGGCGTTCATCTCGCCGTCCTCGGCGTGCACCAGCAGCAACCCGCCGGCGGCAGCGACGGCCGTCATCAGGTCGGACATCCGCTCGGGCATCAGCATCAACCGGCCCTTATAGGCCAGGAAGCCCTTGAAGGTCGGGACGCCGGCGGCCAGCAGCGCCGGGATCTCGGCCAGGCGCGCCGGCAGGGCCTCGACGACGGTCACGTGCAGGCCGTAGTCGCAGAGCACGCGACCGTCGGCCATCGTGCGCCAGCGGGCCACCGCCGACGGCAGGGACTCGCCGAAATCCGGGTTGGCGAAGTCGATCACCGTGGTCGTGCCGCCCAGGAGCGCCGCCGCCGAACTCTCGCGCCAGCCCAGGCTCGCCAGCCCGCCGCCCAGCGGCATGCCGAAGTGGGTGTGGGCGTCGATGCCGCCCGGCAGGACCCACCGGCCGGTCGCGTCGATGTCGCCGTCGGCGACCGGACCGGGGGCGGGGGGCTCGATCGCCGCGATACGCCCGCCCTCGATGACCAGGTCCGCCGCCTCGGGGCCGACGGTGGTAAGGATTTTGCCGCCTTGAATTCTCATAGGTTCATGAATACTCTCTGTTTGCCTGATCGACCACCTAATTCCCCCGCTCACCCCTGGCCGGCCTTTACAGGAGAGGACCCGTCATGAAGAGGATAATTTCGCTCGTTCTCGTATTCGCGCTGCTGGTGGCCGCCGCCGGTTGCGCCAGCATGAGCCGCAAGGAAAAGGGCGCCGTCATCGGCGCGGGCTCGGGCGCCGTCCTGGGCGCCGTCATCGGCAAGCAGGCCGGCAACACCGCGCTCGGGGCCATCCTCGGCGCCGCGGTCGGCGGGGCGGCCGGCGCCTACATCGGCAACTACATGGACAAGCAGGCCGCCGAGATCGAGCGCGATCTCGAGGGCGCCACCGTCGAGCGCGTCGGCGAGGGCATCAAGATCACGTTCGATTCCGGCATCCTGTTCGCGGTCGGCAAGAGCGACCTGCAATCGGCGGCCCGGACGAACCTGACCAACCTTGCGGCGATCCTCAACAAGTACCCCGACACCGAGGTGCTGATCGAGGGCCACACCGACGCGACCGGCAGCGACGAGTCCAACCTCACGCTGTCGCGCAACCGCGCGCAGTCGGTGGCGAACTACCTCGAGTCGTTGCAGGTGATGCCGACCCGGTTCACGATCATGGGCTACGGCGAGTCGCAGCCGGTCGCCGACAACGGCACCGAGGCCGGCCGCCAGGCCAACCGTCGCGTCGAACTGGCCATCATGGCCAACGACAAGCTCAAGGGTGTCGCACAGCAGAAGGCCGGCCAGTAGGTCGGCCGGACTGCATTCCAGGGGGGGCGGATGAAGCGGATCGCCAGCCGGATCAGCAGGAACGACGCGGCGTTCCGCGAGAACGACCGCATCAACCGCCAGCGCGCCGCCGACCTGGCCA
>CAIWHK010000024.1 GCA_903912525.1 uncultured bacterium
CGCCACCGTGCGTCACGACCGTGCGTGCCACTTCAGCTGCCAGCTCGGCGCCCTCACCGGACGGCGAGCGTGTGCCCACGACGGAAACCTAGGGGAGTCGGTCCAGAAGCTCCTGCCGGCCGGCGCCGAACAGGAACTCCGGCGCATAGCGCCGCTCGACCTCATTGAAAGGGCCGAGTAACCGCTGAGCGGAGCCTTGGAATTCGTTCACGGGAATCACCGGGACTGTCTTGAGACGACGGGACAACGTGTCACCTCCAGCATATGGATACCGGGCACGAACTTCAAGGGCTTTGGCGGGATACGGTTGCCGGAAGACCTGGATTTAGGCGACGCGTGGCGACGGCCGCGTGAATCGGCGCGTTGGACGCGTCTCAATGCTTGCGCCGGCGACATGCTGCATGTATGGGTGGGGTCGGATTTCGTGCGGAGCATGTGGGATTTGGTGGGGGGGCGCGCTGAGAAGTCAGGGCCGCTGCCTCTCGTATGGCGGCAGCGGCCCCTGGTTGCGAGCGATTCGGCTTCCGGCTAGCACGCAGAGCAGTGTGTCGCGGACCAGTCGGCGCGGCGGCTTTGCCGCCGAATCTCGATCGACTTGTTCGTGCCGCGCTCGGCCAGCAACGTACTCACGCGTTCGACAAACGTGCCCGCAGCATTGGCATACTCGGCCTTGTGCTGCGGGGAAAGACAATTGAACTCCGACTCGAGCACGCGAGCCGCAAACAGCGACATCAGGACGGCGCGCAGGCCGATTTCCTCATAAGGCGTCTTGAACAGCCGCTTCCTTCCCATGGCTTCCCACTCGGCGACTGTTTCGCGACGGCCCTTGCCCAACGAGTCGGCCAGTTCACCCTGGGTCATCTCGAACAGCTTGCGCAGGTAGCGGAGCTGCTCACCGGTCAGGCCGGGCTTACCTGTGACGATGGCCATTCCGAGCACCTGCAGGAGTTGCGCCTCCTGGAGAATTGTCGTCGTCTTCTGTCTGCAAGCCGTGCAGTCCGTGATCGTTACACCCACGCCGAGCAGGTGGATTCCCGTCAGGCCGCAATGGGTATGGTGGTAGTCCTTCGGGCACTCGATGTGAACGTTTGTCGAGCCGCAGGCGGGGCATCTGGATTTCAAAGCCACGGCAACCCCTCTCTCGTCATGACGATGCGGCAAGTTTGCGAGAATGTACTCCCATAGTACAAGCACAATTGCGCCAGCGCGAGTGCTCTTCGGTGGGATTTCGAGAGGTTAAACGGATTGCTCCTGGTCCAATCGCACTTGCGCCGGCGCAAGTCGTCAAATTTCTGCGGGCGGCAATCGCACCGATGTGTCCGTCCCGGCAAGCGACAGCAGTGGTGCGAGGCGGTTTCGCAATTCAAGGACAACCGAATCGAGTGTTGCGCCCGCGATGTCGAGCCCGCTCCTGCCCAGGAAGGCCTCCCACTGGATGATCTTCTGCGCGTCATGAGCGAAAGCGTCGGTCAGTGCATCCGGGACCTTGCGCGGAATTCCGGTCCGTCGTCCCGCGAAAGTAGCCTGAATCGCTATCAACAAATCCTGGTCTGAAATTTCCATGTTCGTGAGAATGCGCCACAAATCGTAGTAGTCCTTGAGACGGGAATTGACGAACCCCAGGGCCACCATGGCTTCGAGCTTCTCGGCGACGACGTATTGGGGCCTGTAGGCCAGGACATTGGGAGGCTCATGATCGAGAAGCGTCGGGTAGTCCAGATCGGTGGCGTCAGAACCCGCGGCGTCGCCGAAACCCACGTCCAGTTGAAGCGGTATTCGCGTCCTGCCGAGCTGGGCGACGAGCCGGATCCTGATGCCGTCATACAGTGAGGCTTCCCGAATCGCTTCGCCCCTGATCGTAGCGACGGGGAAGTCCAAGCCGTCGTCCAGGAACACAATTCCTGCAATTTCGGCGATAGCCGACTCGATTCGGGAGATGTCGGGAGAACCGTACCCCAGCAGGTCGAGATCACGGGTCGGGCGCGCCACATCTTCCAACCACGCATGATAGAGGAAGGCGCCCTTCACCAGGAAGGCCCCCCGGTGCCGGGAATGCCCGAGGCGATACAGGAATCGTTCGAGGCCGTATCGGGTCAGGACCGTCTGGAAGTCGGCGCCTTCGCTGTGCGCAAGGGTAAGCAGTCGCTGGCGCAGCGAGGCCAGCAGGCGATCGCGTTCGGCTGGTTTCAAGCAAGCGCCTCGAGATACGGCCTGATCACAGTCTGCACCCGACAACTCTCGGCATAGGACCAGATCATCGCGGGTGTCGCCTGCCGTTGGCGGAGACATTCGCGAAGCGCCTCGATGGCGACATCCAGGCCGACGCGATTGCGGAACCGGAAGCAGTCGGCAACGGTCTTGGCGGGATCGTAAATGCGCACGGGGACCTGTCCCAGCTCGTGGATCCGGATGCCTTCGTGGAACGCCCGACCGGAAAGCCTGATGACCTGGATCGCCGTCGGCGTATCGGCCGGTGCCAGTTTCGAGCCCTCGACGGCCAGCCAGATTGCGCGAGGGGATTGGGTCGTCAGTCCGTGGAAGCGCAGCGCTGTCAGCAGGCACACGATGGCGCCCGGATACCGCTTGGCGGTCATTGCCAGCATGTCGTCGCCGGTCGGTTCGCGGTCCGGCAGCGCATACTGCCCACGCCCCAGCTTGACCAGCAGGCCTTTGGCCACCAGCCGTTGCAGGTAGGCGACGGAGAGACTCCCGGCGCGCAGGTCTCGCGGGCGCAGGATACCCATGGCGGCGACCAGTTCGAGGACTTTGGCCTCGCCGGGGCTCGGGGTTTCTGGTTGGTGGTTCATGGATGATATTGTGTTCAAAGAGCGATGGGTTGTCAATAACTTTCGCCATATCAACACAATCAAGCGGGGCGCCCGCTCGGTCCCGAGGAGGCGATACCATCTAGGGAGGTCGTCCGTCAGGATAAAGCTCTCCGGCCCCGAGCTTCGAAAATGAACATTTAGTCTGATGGTTTGACGTGATCCCACTTGCGCCGGCGCAAGTCGCCATGCATCCGTTGGCCGTGGCCAAATTTCGCATGGCGAGGCGATGTTGCCGCCCTTCCGGGGTGCGCCCGCCTCTATTTCAATATCGCCCCAACGTCCTGGGCGCCGCCGAGTACGCGGACAATTTCGACGGGATGCGTGTCGGCGGAGTAGACCACCAAGTAGGAATAGACAGGGAAGAACCGCACGGGGCGCGAGGTCAGGTCGTCCCGGAAGTGCCCGGCGTCAGGATTCGCCGCAAGGAGTTCGAAGATCTCGAGGAAGCGGTCGTGAACGCGCAGTGCGGCATCGACGCTGTCGACAGCAATGTACTGCAGTATTTCCGTCATGTCCTTGCGCGCCTCGGGCACCAGGAAATAGCGCGGCATACTACGGCTTTCGTTTCTTGATCAACTCCCGCAGCTCCGCCATGACCTGCGGCCCGTCCAGCAATTGGCCGGCGTCGGCCTGGTCGATTCCCGTTTGGATGTCTCCGCGCAACGCCTGCAGGCGGGCCTCGAGGATCAGGTCCTTTTCCCTGAGCAGGCGCAGGCCGTCTCGCACAACTTCACTGACCGACGCATAGTCGCCGCTGGCGACCTTTCGCTTGGCGAATTCCTCGAAGTCCTTGCCGACTGACACGTTCATCCCCGTACCTCCAGCGATTGCCAAGTCCTGAAGGCACCTTAGGCGCGATGTCAAATATTGTCAATATTTGCTATGTAGCGTTGAGTGCCGGGAAGGCGAGGCGGCGGCAAGCGCAATATTTTCAACAAGATACCTCTTCATTAACAAGAACCCGCCACCTCCCGTCCTTCACCGCCCCGACGCCGGGCCGATCCGGCCGCAGCGCGACGAATCGCGGGTGCTGCTCTGCGACCCACTCAGCAAGGATGGTTCCGACGTCGCCGGCGCCGACCACGTCCAGCAGGTGGCCCAGCCGCTGGGCATTCGGCAGGTCGCCTTCCAGCCGCGCGGCCTCGGCGGTGCGGATGGCGTCCATCCCGGGGGCGAGCTCGGCCAGAATCGTCGCGGCCTGGCCCAGCTGGCCGACACCGTGGAGGTAACGGAGCAGGTCGAGGGCCGTCGCCTCGGGCGTGGAGACGCGCATGAATCCGGTTTCGGTCTTCACGTCGATGGTCGGGGTCGCTTCGATGCCCTGTTTCCGGAAGAACCGAATGCGCCCGCGGCCCGCGGTGGCAGGGCGCCATTGGATGTCGGTGACGACCTGGAACTCCTGCGGTTGCTCGCGGGCGGCCCCGTGCAGCGCGGCCGCTGACAGCAGGCCCACGTAGTATTGGCGCCCGCAGGACTTCATGAGCGCGTCGATGTACCAGTCGGGCGGCGGCGCTGCCGACTGCCGGTATTCCAGCGGGACGATGACGAAGAACCCGCGCCGCGGGACGGCCAGGCGACGCTTGGCCACCAGGCGCTGGACCGACTTCTTGAGCGCTTCATCGGAGACGCCGAGCGACGCGAGGGCTTCTGCGCGCGTCAGGACGTAGCGACCGCCGGCCTGTAGCGAGTCCACGAGGTCGGCCAGACTGGCTGGGGGGCGTGGCTTGTCGATATGCAAATGGAGGCCTCCGGCGGCCCGAGGGGCGTGCAGGCCGATGGACTCAGGATAGCAGTTCTTCAAGAGTACGCCAAGTGATATGCGTAAGGGGACTCTGGATGTCCTTTTATGTATATTAACGGCATCGCGCCCACACAGTGCGAGATTTCTGGCAGTTCGCTGGAACGACGAAACTGGAAGCGTCGGGTGACGGTCCTGGCCGGATCGTCAACGGGAAGGGAGGCAGGCCCGAACCCTCGTCGGCCGTGGCCCGCGGCAATGCCCCGGACGCGACATTTTTTGATGTGGAGCCACTTGCGCCGGCGCAAGCACGGCCCTCGGTGGGCCTCCGTCGGCCGGATGAATTCATGCGTGATTTGCGAATGCGGAAGTCACAGTCATATAATGCCACTGCTCAAATCATTTTGCATTGCCATATACGCAATTCGCGAATATCATATATGCCATGGTGTACCTGAAACCACACGACCTATACCTGCTCCTCTATCTCCAGTCACTCGCCGGAGCCCGGTGGACGTACGCCACGGTGTCGGCCGCGTGCGGGCTGAGTGCCTCGGAAGCCAATGCCGCCGTGAAGCGCGCGCTGCGCAGCGGGCTCATGCGTGAGGCTGTCGGCGCCGAGCCGAATCCGCAGCCGCATCAGGCGGCCCTGGTGGAATTCATGAGCCATGGCGTGCGCTACGCGTTTCCGGCCGAGGTCGGCAGTTGGGTGCGCGGCGTGCCCACCGCGTTCGGAGCGCCCGGCCTCGAGCACCTGACCGCGGGGGACCAGGAGCACATGCTGGTCTGGCCGTCGGTTCGGGGCACCGTCAAGGGGCTGGCGTTGACGCCGCTCCACGGCAAGGCTGCCTTTGCGGTGCAGCAGGCGCCCCGTTTCCACGTGTACCTGGCGTTGGCCGACATCTTGCGGCAGGCGTCGCCGAGGGGGCGTGAAGTCGCGGCGATCCAGCTGAAGATGATGATCGACGGGAATGGCAGTACACCACCACCAGGCCATCACATTACTGAAATTGGCGGCGGCGGAGCTGGGTCCGCTGGCCGCTGAGGCGACACGCCGCCCGCGCTACCGTATCCACGCTGAGATCACGCGCCTGCCACAGGACGGCGGATCGGCGCTGTACCGGCGGCGTCGCATGAAACAAGTTCGACCGTTGGTGCGAGCATTTGCTTGATGTCTTCAAGCGCAGCTTCACCGACGCGCGCCAGCGCGAACGCCGCAATATCGATCTGGGGATTCTGCGCCCGTAGCAGGCTCGCCGCGGCAAGCAGCGTGGCGCCGCGCGTCACGACATCGTCCACCAGAAGCACGCGGTTGCCGAGCATGAGCGAACCCTCGATCGTCATGCTGTCCACATGCTGGGATGGCGTCAGGCGGTCCTGAGCAGAGGTTCGGGTGGATTGCCGGTCCACGAGAAGCGCGCGCCTGACACAGGGGATCGTCTCCGTCCCAAGGCCGGCCGCCAACATTGCCTGGCAGATCTGGCGAGGTACCCAGAGAGTATCATCTTCCTGTGGTGCGTGGCCGGGAACAGGCACAAGGGTGCGAGGCGCCCCGAAGAAATCGCCGAACTCGCCAGCGTCAACGGCCTCGCGCAAACGGCCGATGGTCGATTCGATCGTCTGCCCTTGAGCCTGCTTGATCCGATAGCGGATAAATTCCCTCGCCTTGTCCGAGGCCGCAGTCCCGCGTTGTGGGTAGATCAAGAGGGACGCGACCGTCAGCTCAGTGCAGTACTCCACTGATATCCTCGGAGTGCGGAGAACTGGGGAGAAACTCGTCGAGAAGTTCGACGAGTTCGTCGCAGCCGCTGAACACGATGGCGCCATAGTCGCGCATCTTGCGTGGCCAGTCGAAGGTCGCCGACAGCAGGTGCTTGGGAATGAAGAGGATGCGGCCCAGCCGGATCGCTTCCCAGCCCTGGTGCTGGGTGCCGCTCTTTTCGCCGGCCTCGACGATGATGGTGCCGTGGGAGACCAGCGCCATCGTGCGGTTCCGCAGCACGAAATTCGAACGGTGCACGGCGTGGCCGTTCGGGTACTGGGTGATGACGAGGTGGCTTTCCATGAGTTCGCGCTGAAGCGCGCCATTCTCGCTGGGATACGCCCGGTCCAGGGGCGTTCCGAGGACGGCGATCGTGTTGCCGCCGCACGCCATCGCGGTCCGATGCGCGATGGTGTCGATTCCCCGCGCCAGTCCGCTGACGACGACGCCACCGTGCGTCACGACCGTGCGTGCCACTTCGGCTGCCAGCTCGGCGCCCTCACTGGACGGCGAGCGTGTGCCCACGACGGAAACCAAGGGGAGTCGGTCCAGAAGCTCCTGCCGGCCGGCGCCGAACAGGAACTCCGGCGCATAGCGCCGCTCGACCTCATTGAAAGGGCCGAGTAACCGCTGGGCGGA
>CAIWHK010000025.1 GCA_903912525.1 uncultured bacterium
GGGCGGACTATCCGCAGGGCCGAAGGCCCGAGGACTGTCCGCCCGGTGTCGTTCGTGCAGGCGCCTGTTATCAGCCGCCAACCCCAGCGAGGGCGAGCGCCTTCCGCAACTGCGCCTCATTCTGCGCCCCCACCATGTGCGCCCTGATGACCCCGTCCTTGTCGATCACGAACCCGGTCGGGATACTGGCGGCCTTGAACTTCGTCTGCGCATCCTCGGCGCTGATGCGGACGATCCGCATCGTGTAGGGGTTCTTCTTCAGGAATCCCTCGATGACCGGCTGCTCCTCGTTGCTGGCGCAGAGGAAGACGACCTTGTCGGGGCCGAACTCCTTGTGCAGCGCCTCGAGGTGCGGCATCTCCATGCGGCAGGGGCCGCACCAGGTGGCCCACAGGTCCAGGAACACGACCTTGCCGCGCAGGTCCGACAGCTTGAAGGTCTTGCCGTCGAGGCCGGTCAACACGGCGTCGGGCGCCGGCTGGCCCGTCATGGATTCGGGATTGGTCAGCTGCTCGAGCGACGCCGCCACGCGCACGCCCTCGGGCGCCGTAAAGGCGAACTTGTCCTCGGCCGGGGTACCGTTGAGCGTGACACTGGTGACCGTGTAGGTGATCTCCTGGATGAACTCGCCGCCGCGGCCCTTGATGTTCATCGTGGCCACGGCCTTCAGGCAGAACCCGCTGGCCGGGTCCAGCCACCAGCGGCTCGGGCCGGGCACCGGCGCCGGGCTGGCGGGATCAGCCGGCAGGGCGGGCAGGCTGAACACGGTGCACTTGACCTCGCGGCCGGCGACCGTCAGCGACTCGGTGACGGGTGATTCGACCGGCTCGCGGTCGGCCGGCAGGAGCAACTGCCCGAGGCCACCGTAGAAATTGAAGATGTGCTCCTCGTCCAGTTGCATGTCCGAGGCCGCTGCCAGGTCGCGCGACAGCTTGGCCGGCCCGCCCTGGAAAGCGGCGCGCATCGGCGCGTAGAAGAACCACGAACCGGAGGCCCCCGTACCCAGGCTGAGGATGGGTTCACCCTCGGCCTGCGTCATCACGAGGCGGTCGGGCCAGCGGGCCGCCGCGTTGAACGTCAGGTCGGCGGTCTCGGCGGTGGTGGTGTCGGGCCCGACCGGACGGCTCGCCAGATGGACGGTCCCTCCCAGTTCATAGGCCTTCAGGCCCTCCAGCTGCTTCGCAGCCGCGGCGCGCGCCTCGGCATAGGCGGCCGCCGGCGTGGCGGCGGGTGTTTCCGCCGATTTGCCCGAGCCGCAGGCGACCAGGCAGGCCAGCGCGATGCAGGCCGGGACGAGGGCCGCGTTCCGGCGGCCGGACGGCGGAAGGTTCAGACGGAGCATGGCGGGGTCCTTTCGCCGGTGAACTGGCGCACACGTGATGGGAACAGTGCGGGTCGTCGAGTCATGATCGTCATCGCCCGGAAAGGCCGCAAGCGCGCCGCCGGGCGGGACGGTCAGCCCTCCACCCGCAGGTGATGGTGCCGCTTCTTGCCGAGTTGCAACACGACGCGGCCCTCGCGGACGTCGCCCAGCGCCAGGCGGCGCTGTTCGTCGGCCACGGCCTCGCCGTTGACCTTCACGCCACCCTGGCGAATGAGCCGCCGGGCCTCGCCTTTGCTGTCGACCAGGCCGACGGCGACCAGGGTGTCGATGAGCGCCAGGCCATCGCCGGCGAACTCGGCGACCGGATGCACACTCGAGGGAATGGCTGCCGCGTCGCCGCCACCGCCGAACGCGGACTGCGCCGCGGCGAGGGCGGCCTGGGCCGCGGGCTCACCGTGCACCAGCGCGGTGACCTCCAGGGCCAGTGTCTGCTTGGCCTGGCGGATGTCGGCGCCCTGCAGTTTCTCAAGATACTCGATGCGGGCCGGGGCCATCAGCGTGTACATGCGCAGGAAGCGGCTGACATCGCGGTCATCCACATTCACCCAGTACTGGAAGAAGTCATACGGGCTGGTGCGGCCGGCGTCGAGCCAGACGGCGCCGGCGGCGGTCTTGCCCATCTTCTCGCCGGTCGCCGTCGAAATCAGCGGGTAGGTCAGGCCGTAGACCTCGGCACGGTTGACGCGGCGGCACAGGTCGATGCCCGAGCAGATATTCCCCCACTGGTCCGAACCGCCGACCTGCAGCCGGCAGCCGTAGTCGCGGTTCAGCATCAGGAAGTCGTAGGCCTGCAGGATCATGTAGTTGAACTCGAGGAAGCTGAGGCCCGTCTCCATGCGGGTCTTCACCGAATCGCGGGTCAGCATCTGGTTGACGCTGAAGTGCCGGCCGATGTCGCGCAGGAACTCGATGTAGCCCTTGTCGCGCAGCCAGTCGCCGTTGTCGATCATCAGGCCGTCGAGCGGGCCGGCGCCCGGGCCGTCGGCCAGACGGATGAAACGCGCCAGCTGGGCGCGGATGCCCGCCAGGTTGCGGTCGATGTCGGCGACCGTCAGCAACTGGCGCAGCTCGGTCTTGCCGCTGGGATCGCCGACCATGGCCGTGCCGCCGCCGACGATGGCGATGGGCCGGTGGCCGTGCCGCTGCAGGTGGACCAGGCCCATGATGGGCACCAGGCTGCCGATGTGCAGGCTCTCGGCCGTGGGATCGAAACCGGCGTAGCCGGTGATCGGGCCGGCCTCCATCAATTCGCCGAGCGCAGCCTCGTCGGTGCACTGCTCGAAGAAGCCGCGCCACTTCATCTCGGCGATGTAACCGGGGAAATCGGGACGCACGTTCATCGGATCACCATCCGTCGGCGCAGGATCTTCCGTCGAGCGCGAACTTTTCGTCGGGCCAGGCGGTGGGGCGCCCACCGTACTCCGCATGAAGGGCACCCCGCGTGAAGACGGCCCCGGAGGCCGCCCGTCCCTCTGGTGGTCCTGACAAGACCGCGCCCGAGAGCGAAGTCTTCCACCGTCGAACGGACGGCCCTCAGGGCCGTGCCGGATCGCCGCCCGCGAGCAGCCGATCCAAGACGTTGAAGAATCCGGGGAATGATACCCCCACGCACGCCTCGTCATCAAGCGCGGTTTCGCCATTTGTGCACAAAGTCGCGACTGCCATCGCCATGGCGATGCGATGGTCGCCCGCGGTCTCGAAGACCAGCGGCGTGCCGGTCGCACCGCCGCGCAGTGAACACGGGCCGTCGATCACCAGGCCGTCGGAGCGCTCCTCGACGGCCGCGCCGAGCCGCTTGAGATTGCGCGCGAGCAGCGCCAACCGGTCGGATTCCTTCACGCGCAACTCGGCAGCGCCGCTGATCACGCTGCGCCCCGGGCACTGTGTTGCGAGCACCGCGAGCACGGGGATTTCATCGACGAGCGAGGGCATCTCGGCGCCGTCGACCATGAAGGGGCGCAGGCATCCGGCGCGAACCTCGACATCGCCGCGCGGTTCGCCCCCGGCATCCGTTACAGCCTTCCCGGCGGGTTCGCCCACGACGAGGGCGCCGGCGCGTTCGAGCACGCGCAGCGCGCCGACGCGGGTGGGATTGAGCGACTGGCCGCGACTGAGGACACGCGAGCCGGGCACGAGCGCGGCGGCGACCTGGAAGAATGCGGCCGAGGAAGGGTCACCCGGCACCGCCAGTGAGAACGCCGGGAGGCGGCACGGGCCGTCCACCGACGAGCCGATCGGGTCCCGGCCGACGGGCACACCCAGGTCGCGCAGCAGCCGTTCGGTGTGGTCGCGGGCGCCGGCGGCGCCGCGCACGAGCGTGCGCCCTTCGGCCCCGAGTCCTGCGAGAAGAAGCGCCGAAGCAACCTGGGCCGAGGCAACCGCCAGTTCGTGGTCGACGCCGCGCAGCGCGGCGCCGCGCACGACCACCGGCAGGCGTCCGTCCTGGACCGCGTAGCGCAGGTCGGCGCCCATGCGCCGCAGCGGGTCGACGACGCGGGCCATCGGTCGGCGGCGCAACGACTCGTCGCCGGTGAGGGTGACGACCGCCCCCCCCGCGGGCAACAGGCCGGCGAGCACACCCATCAACAGGCGAGCCGTGGTGCCGCTGTTGCCGCAGTCGATGAGAAGGGGACCGGACGGCAGCGCAGCCGGCGGTGTGATGGCAACGACGTCACCATCCTGCGCCGTCGTCGCGCCAAGCGCGCGGGCGGCCGCCAGACTGCTCTGTGTGTCGGCACAGTCGAGCCAGCCCGTGGCCCGGCAGGGGCCGTCGGCCAGCAGGGCCAGCAGCACGACGCGGTGCGAGATCGACTTGTCGCCGGGCGCGGTGAACAATCCGCCGAGCGGACCAGTCACGTGCGGGAGGATGCGAGCGTTCATCGTTCTCCAGGGGTCGGCGCTTGCCGGTGCGGTCGGCGCTTGCCTGTGCCTGCCGCCATCTTAGATTACGGTGGTCCTTTGGCAAGCCCTTCGCGGACGGAACTCCGGGATGAACGACGACGGGAACACCACCGCCTCGACCAGGCGCCGCGCCGCGGCGTCCTTTTTCCGCGTCCATGAGCGCAGCGAGATCCTCGCCCTGGCCCTGCCCACCATCCTGACGATGCTCTCGCAGACGATGATGTGGACCGTCGACACGGCCCTGCTCGGCCGGGTCAACAGCACCTCGCTGGCGGCAGCCGGGCTGGGCGGTATGATCACCTGGTGCGCCTACTCCGCGTTCAACAACCTGAGCCGCATCAGCGGCACCTTCGTGGCGCAGGCCCATGGGCGCAATGACGACGAATTGGTCGCCCACTACGCCTGGCAGGGGATGTACCTGGCCGTGCTGGCGGGGTTGCTGCTGACGTTCCTGGGCTGGCACTGCCGGGTCGCGATGCCCCTGACCCGCAACCCGGCCGACGTGCAGGACCTGACCGCCGTCTACATCCGCTGGCGCAGCACGAGCGCCGTCGCCACCCAGGTCGCGTTCGCGGTGACGGGATTCTTTGCCGGACGGCGCGACGTCCGGGTGCCGATGTGGTGCGGCATCTGGGGCAATGTCGTCAACCTGGTGCTGGCGCTGTGGCTGATCTTCGGCTGGTCGGGCTTCGCGCTCGGCGGCCGCACCTGGCTGGCGGTGGCGCCGCTGGGCATCAAGGGAGCGGCGATCGCCACCGCAGCCGGCACCTGGGCCAACGCCCTGGCCCTGGTCGGCTTCGCGCTGGCGCCGTCGCTGCGCGCACGCTACCGCCTCCACCGCCCGCGCCGCCCGGATACGCGAGCCCTGGCCAACCTGGTGCGGGTGGGCGCCCCGGCGGCCGGCGAGAACTTCATGGATATGGGCGGATTCGTGATGTTCTCGGTCTTCGTCGGGACCGCGGGCGCCGTGCAACTGGCGGCCAGCCAGATCACGATCCAGCTGCTCAGCTTCTCGTTCATGCCGCTCTGGGGCCTGACCACGGCCGCCGGCGTACTGGTGGGCAACTGCCTGGGCGCCGGCGAACCCGCTCGCGCCGCGCACTACGGACGACAGACTTACAAGCTGGGCGCCTACTACTCGCTGTTCCTGGCCGTGCTGATGGTGTTGCTGCGCGACCGCATCTTCGGGGTCTTCACCAACGACCCGGCCGTGCTGGCCCTCGGGCCGGCGCTGGCGGTCGCAGCCGCAATCTTCCAGTACTTCGACGGCGTGCGCATGCTCAGCAGCGGCATCCTGCAGGGGGCCGGCGACACGCGCTATGCGATGGTCGTGACGTTGATCCTCATGTGGGGGATGTTCATCCCGCTGACCTGGTACCTGGTGGTCGCGCAGGACGGCAACGTCGTCGCCGCCTGGATGGGCGCCAGCGTCTGTTACCTGCTGCAGGGGTGGTTCCTGTGGCGGCGGTTCGCCTCGGGGAAGTGGCGCGCCGTGAAGATCTTCCGCTGACCCGCGCCCCGGTCAGTCGCCGGGCGCCGCCGTCCGACCGGGTACACCCGCGGCAGCCGCGCTGAGTGCCGTCTTGAGCGCCCGCTCGAGGTCGGCGCGATGGAACGGCTTGGGCACGAAGGCCAGCCCGGGCCCCAGCTTCACCGGGTCGACAACACCCTGCTCGGCATAACCCGACATGAACACCGCGCGCAGGCCCGGCCGGACTTCGGCCAGGCATTCGTGAAGCTCGCGGCCGTTCATGCCCGGCATGACGATGTCGGTCACGAGCAGGCGGAACGCATCCGGGTTCTTCTGGAAGACCTGCAACGCGGCCAGCGGCGTGGCCGCCGCCAGCACCGTGAAGCCCAGCTTCGCCAGCATCGCGGCGGTGAGTTCCCGCAGTCGCTCGTCGTCCTCGACCAGGAGCACGGTGCCGCCGCCCGCGACAGCCACGGACGCCTCGCTGGACGGCGCCGGGACCGGCTCGACCAGCGTCCGCGGCAGAAGGATCCGGAAGACGGTGCCCTTGCCCTGCTCGCTGCTCAGGTCGATGTAGCCACCGTTCTGGTCGACGATGCCCTTGACCGTCGCCAGTCCCAGCCCAGTCCCCTTGCCCGCCGACTTTGTCGTGTAGAACGGCTCGAATGCGTGCCGGACCGAGGCCGTGTCCATGCCCATGCCGTCGTCGGAGACCGTCAGCATGACGTACTCGCCCGGCTCGAGGCCCAGGTGCTGCTCGCAGAAGGCGGCATCGGCCTCGCAGTTGGCGGTGCTGATGACCAGGTGCCCGCCGCGCGGCATGGCGTCCCGCGCGTTGGCTGCCAGGTTCGCCAGGATCTGATCCACCTGAGCAGGGTCGATCAGCGACCGCCACAGGTCCGGCTGCGGGTAGAACTCGAGGGCGATGTGCTCGCCGATCAGCCGGCCGAGCGTCTTGGCCACCTCGGCCACGCTGTCGTTGATGCAGACCGGGCGCGGCTCGATGACCTGCTTGCGCGAGAACGTCAGCAGCTGCCGCGTCAGGTCGGCCGAGCGCTGGGCGGCGCGCTCGATCTCGCGGATATCAGCCGCCACGGGGTGGTCCTCGGGCAGCGATTCGCCCGCCATCTCGGCGTAGCCGATGATGACGTTGAGCATGTTGTTGAAGTCGTGCGCGATGCCGCCCGCCAGCCGGCCGATGGCCTCCATCTTCTGGCTCTGGCGCGAGCGCTCGTCCACTTCGCGCAGGCGCGTCACATCGCGCTTGGCGGCGACGAAGTTGGTGATGGTGCCGTCGGCCCCGAACACGGCGGTGATCGTCATGTTCTCGGTGTAGAGCACGCCATCCTTGCGCCGGTTGACCAGGTCGCCGCGCCAGGTGCGCCCGGCCACGATCGTGCCCCACATCTCGGCGTAGAACGCATTGTCGTGCAGCCCGCTCTGCATCAGGCGCGGATTGCGTCCGATCACGTCACGCAGGGCATAGCCTGTCATCGTCTCGAACGCCTGGTTGACGTAGAGGATGGTGCCGTCGCGGTCGGTCATCACGAAAGCGTCGTCGGACTGGTCGATGGCGCGCGTCAGGATCTCGCGGTCCTGCTGCAGTTGCTGCTTCTCGGTCACGTCTTCGATGAGGGACATGACGCCGGTCACGCGCCCCGCGTCGTCGAACAGGGGCACGTTGTACCACTCGCAGCGGATGCGGCGACCATCGTTGCGCAGGTTGTCGTTGGTGGAGCGGCGGCCGCCGGCCGTGCCCAGCAGCTCGGCCCAGACGGCGTCGACATGGTCGCGCGCCTCGGGCGGGACGATGAACCGCGCGTGGCGCCCGAGCGCCTCGTGCTTTTCCCAGCCGAAGATCCGCCGCGCGGCCTCGTTCCACTCGGTGACCCGGAAGCGGGTGTCCCAGCCGATCACGGCGGCCGGTGACTGCGCGACCACCGACTGCAGCAACTGCTTCGACTCGCGCAGGTCCTCCTCGGCGCGCTTCTCGCGCGTGATGTCGCGCACCGCATGGATGACCGCGCGGCGGGCGCCGTGGCCGCACAGGCGGCCGGTGACAGCCACGCGTCGCGCACGTCCCTCGCGATCGATCAGGCTGGCTTCCCAGGCGGCCCAACCGTTGTCGAGCGCCTGGTGCAGGCAGGATGTGGGATCGGTGCCGGCGCCGGTGGCGAACAGTGACGGCAGCAGGCGCCCGACCAGGGACGGCGCCTCGGCGCCGCAGAGCGTGGCGAAGGCATGGTTGACGAAGAGGACGCGGCCGTCGGGATCGGTCACGCACATGCCGCCGGGGGCGCCGGCCATGGCGTCGAGAAGCTCATCGTGGGTGGGTTGCCAGCGATCCATGGGTGCTCCCGCGCCGATCCGGAAACGGGCCGAATGCCCGCAGCGATCCTCATGGTAAGCCCGGGGTGGCGGAACCGCAGCCCCGGGCTCGCATCATCCGGTACCGGAATGGGACAGATGGCTCGCGGTCAGAAATCGCGGCCGACCGTCAATGTCAGCAGGCGGCCGGGCAGGGACACGCCCGGCACCTCCTGGCGTTCGCGGTCGAGCGCGTTGGTCAGGAGACCCTCGGCGAACCAGCCGCCCGGGCCGCTCCAGTCGGCGCGCAGGTCCAGGCTCGCCTGGTGGCGGAAGCCGTCGGGACCGCCGTCGTGGGCCAGGTACCTGAGCGCGGCGCCGCAGGCCACGGCCGGCGTCAGCACGAAGCGACCCTGCGCCGTGGCCACGCCACGCGGCGCAAGCAGCGCGTACTTGCCCTGGTAGCCGGGAAGGAGCGCCGTACTCGTTTCCAGCCACGTCCATGCGACCGCGGCGGCGTGGCCGCGCGCATGGCGCCAGCCGGCCTGGGTCTCGGCGCCGCGGACGGTGGCCTCGGCGACGTTCAGCACACGCCAGATCGCCTCGCCCTCACTGCGCGCCCACTCGATGCGGTCCTTCTCACGCCGCTCGAACCAGGTGGCCGACGCGAACCACGGCCCGTGGTCGAGCGCGAGCCCGCCGTCCCAGGTCCAGCCGCGCTCGGGGGCCAGGCCCGGATTGCCCTGGTTGGCCGGGTCGACGTAGTAGAGGTCGGTGAAGGTCGGGACACGGAAGGCGCTGCCGACGCCGGCGTGCAGGACCAGGCCCGTGCGCACGCGATACGAGAAGGCCGCGCTGCCCGAGCCGTTCGCCGCGTAGCCGTCGCGACCGTCCACGCGCAGGCCGGCCTGCCAGAAAATGCGATCGCCGTGCCCGTCCAGCTCGGCGCTGGCGGCCGCCTGCCGCCGTGTGTGCGAGCCGAGCGCCGTCGCCGCCGCGCCGCCGCGCAGGCCGTGGCTGTCGATGTCCTCGTACGCGCCCTCGATGCCGACGGCGAGCGTGTGGCGCGGGCCCAGGTCGACCAGCCCCCGCAGTTCGGCGCCGACCCGCCGTGTCAGGTGGTCGTTGGCGTAGGACGACGGCTGCTCGCGCCGCAGCCAGAAGCGGTCGCGATGCGTGCGCACCGACACGCGCGGCTCGATCGCGATGCCGTGTCCGAGGCTCCCCCGCGCGCGCGCCCAGCCCAGGAAGGTGCGCGTCGCCTCGAAGGAGGGAAACGGCGCGTAGAAGTCGCGCGCTCCGAACGCGCGATCGGCCAGGCCGGCGAAGGCGTCGACGTCCCAGCCGCCCCAGCGGTCGGTGGTGCGGCAGGTCGCCGTGGTGGCCCGCGCGTCGGCGCCGGCCCACGCCTCGCCGCCGTCGGCCGTCGACTCGAAATGTCCATCGGTGCCGAAGCGGCCCAGCGACAGGCGCGTGCGCCCGCCGTCGGCGCCGTGTGCGGCCAGGTCCAGGCTCCCGCGCGCGGCCCAGGTGCCGTCGCCGCCGCCGGTGAACGCCAGGCGCCCGCCGTCGCGGTCAGCGGGCTCACGCGTCACGACATTCAGGGTGCCCCCGAAGGCACCGGAGCCGTAGAGCGTCGAGCCATAGCCCGGCAGCACCTCCAGTCGCTCCACATCGGCGAAATCCAGCGGCAGGTCCAGAAGGTGGTGGCCGGTCTGCGGGTCGCCCGCCGCAACGCCGTCGATGAGCACCAGCACCTGGTCGAACGTCGAACCGCGGATGGTGAGGTCGCCCTGCACGCCGTACTGCTGCCGCTGGCCGACAATGACGCCCGGCACCGCCTGCAACGCCTCGTTCACCGAGCGCGCGGGTGCCGTTGCCAGTTCCGCCGCCTCGACCACGCGCACCGGCCGGACCAGCCCCGGCAGCGCCGCCGGCACCCGTGAACCGACCACCTCGACCAGCGGCGCGACCAGCACCGTGTCGGCAGTAGTCGCCGCCGTCTGCGCCTGGGCGACCGCGACGCCCCAGACGGCGAGGGCCGCAATGATCACGGCGCGATGCCGCCGTCCACACCAATTCATGCGTGATCCCTTCCTGTTCGTCACCCAGCGATTGCCTGGGCGTCAGTCCTGCCGTCGGAGCACGACCAGCGTGATGTCGTCGGACTGAGCCACGCCGCGCGTATGGTCAGCCACGGCCGCCAGGATCGCATCCTGGATGCCGCTGGCCGGCAGGTGGCGGCTGTTCAGGATGACATTGCAGAGACGGTCCTCGCCGAACATGGCGTCGGGATCATCCTCGTCGACACCGGGACCGACCGCTTCGGTGATCCCGTCGGTATACATCACGATGACCTCGCCCGGAGCCAGGTCGACGGTAGCCTGCTGGTAGACCATGTCGCCCATCATTCCCAGCAACAGGCCGCCGGTGGTCAGGCGCTCGAGCGAACCGTCCCGGCGCAGCACGAGAGGCGGGTTGTGGCCCGCGTTGGTGCAGACGAAACGGCCGGTGGCCGTTTCCAGCACGCCGTAGAAGAAGGTGGCGAACATGTGCGAGTCGGTGGAGCGCACGAGCAGGTCGTTCACGCGCTGCACGACGCTGGCCACGGTACCCGGGTGCAGCACCTGGCCATGCAGGCAGGCCTGCAGGTTGGACATCAGCAGCGCCGCAGGCATGCCCTTGCCCGACACGTCGCCGATGGCGATCCCGATGGCATCGTCGCGCCGGGTCAGGAAGTCGTAGTAGTCGCCGCCGATCTCACGACTGGGGATGCTGGCCCCGGTCACCTCGAAGCCCGGCACCAGCGGCTGCGTGCCGGGCAGCAGCCGGATCTGGATGGCGCGCGCGGTCGCCAGCTCCTGTTTGAGCCGGTCGTTGGCCAGCGCGATCTCGCGCCCGTGCTTCACCGCCAGGGTCATCTCGTTGAAGCTGCGGGCGAGGTCGCCGAACTCGTCCTCGTTCGGGATCGTGATCACCGTGTCGAGGTCGCCGCCGGCCAGCGCCTGCGTCCCGCGGTGCAGTTCGTGCACGCCGGTGACGATGCCCTCGCTGATGCGCACGCCGAAGAACAACGCGAAGCCCTCGATCACCAGGAAGAGGAACGCCACCAGGCACAGGGCGACGACGACCGCCACGTTGACGTTCGACTCGCCCTGGATGAAATCCGCCTTGAGGTCCGCGGTCCCGACGCGGAGCCGCATGAAGATGCCCCGCGACTCGATGTGCTCGCCCTGCAGCTCGCCGAGGCCCAGGAACGTGCCGCCGAAGTACATCGCATCGCCGAAGTACCCGCCCGTCTTCGCCGGGTCACGGTAGCTGGCCTCGAGCCGGCCCAGGCTCAGGTTCCCTGTCGTATCCCGGCTGCCGAATGAGATGTTGCCGTTCGAGTCCTGCCGTCCGTTCCCGGCCAGCACGATTCCCACGCGCAGGACGCGGGAGAGTTCGGTCAGGGGCTTGCGATTCAATTGCCAGGCTTGCGCCCGGGGTGCATCGCCGTCCAGTCCCTGCCAGCGGATCAGCCACAGGCGGCGGTCCGCGAGGAACCAGCCGGTGGAATCGGCGGGCACGGCCGCGGCCGCCAATGCGCGCGTCATCGCCGGGGTCGCGGTCGAATCCGCTTCGTCGTCGCCCGCATCCTGCGCGTCGTCGATGATCGACCGCCGCAGCGCCGCGGCCATCTTCGGTGTCCAGGCCGGCGCCGCGCCGGCGGGCTCGGGCCAGGAGAAGGTGGTGTCGAACAGCGCCGGCGACAGGTCCACGCCCTGCGCCGCCAGGCGTCGCCAGCTCTCGAGCATGGCGCCCGCGCGGGCGGCGCGCGCGCCGCCGAGGCCGGTGTAGAGGATGGCCAGCCCCAGCGCGACCACCAGCAGCAGCGGCACGACGCCGATCAGCACGGCGCTGACGGCCAGCTTCGGTCGCAGGCGCAGGAAGTGCAGGCGCATGTTCATCGCCAGGTGGAACATCGAGTGAACCCAGAACATGGCCAGCGAGACGAGCGACCAGCCGCCCAGCGCCCGCAGCGGCCCCACCTGGTTGCCAGGAGCCAGGCCCCAGTAGCTCCAACTGAGGATGATGATGACCAGCGACAGCGCGCCGAGCCCGAAGCCCACGGCCCGACGGCGATCCGAGACATGGCGCCAGCAGCGGTAGCGGCGCAGCGAGAGGAAGAAGCCCGACCAGACGATGCCGAGCACCAGCCCCGTCTTGCCGGCCACGACCACCAGGCCCAGCGCCAGCAGCAGCGAGCCCGACCAGAAGCGACGGCCACGCAGGTCCAACAGCACGAAGCGCGCGGCCGCCAGCCACGAGACGCCCAGAAGCGCGCCCATGGCGGCTTGCACCAGGCGGCCGTCACCGGCGCCGAGGAGCGTCCGGAGCGCCAGCAGCGCGGCGGCGGCGACAAGCAGGGCGGTGCCGGTGAGCAGGCCGCGCCAGGCCTCGGCCGGGGCCTTCCAGGTCAGCAGGTTCACGGCGGGCCGGCTCCTTGTTGGGGCTTCCGGGAAGGGGGCCGGGCCATGGTAACCGTGCGCCGGGTCGCCGCCAAGCGGCGGGTTGCCGCGCGGGCCGCCGGACGATACGTTGGCAGGGACTGCCCCCGATGCCACGAGCCGAAAGGACGCGACCGTGAAATCCGGCCTGCCCGATCCCGCCTCCCTGCTGCCCCCGTCCTTTGCCGCCGTCTCGCCCGTACTGGACGAGGTCATCGAGCGCTGGCACGGCGCCGACGATGGCCTGGGCGGCTGGACCGATGTCGTGGCAACCCTCCCCCCGCGCGAGCCCGAGGGCTGGGCGCGCCTGGTCGAGCACCTGCAGCTGATCAACACCTTCCAGTGGCACGAGGAGGACCGCAGCCGCGCCCACGGCGCCGGCGACACGGTCCTGGCCGGGGTCAAGCGCTCCATCGACGACTCGAACCGACGCCGCGTGCAGGCCGTCGACCGGCTGGACGCCGTCATCCACGCCGGCTTCTCGGAACTGGGCGTGATCGACCCCGACGCTGCGTTGAACAGCGAATCGCCCGGCAGCATCATCGACCGGCTGAGCGTGCTGGCGCTGAAGGCGTGGCATGCGGCCGAGGCCGTGGTGGAGGCGACACCGAACGAGCGGCGCGCGATGCAGGACCGCCTGGCGATGCTTCGCGAGCAGCAGCGGGACCTCGGGGGCTGCCTGGACACGCTGCTGGCGGGCATCCGCGAGGGGCGGGTGGGTCTGAAGCTCTACCGGCAGATCAAACTGTACCGCGACGCCGAGACCGGAAGACTGGTCGCGGACCTCGACTGAGGCAACACGGCTCAATGAAGGTCGCGCGCGTCCTGCGATGGGGCGCGCGCTTCCTATTCCGCAAGCACGTCGGCCGCGCGCTGCCAGTCGCCCTCGGTCGTGATCTTCCAGTTGGACATCTCCCCATCCACCACGGCCGGGTCGTGCCCGCGCGCGGCCAGCAGGCCACCGTCGTCGGTGAACACGGCGCCGCTGGCGGCAGCCCAGGCATGCGCCTCGCGCAGCTGTTCCCAGCGGAAGACCTGCGGTGTCTGCACGGCCAGCAGCTCTTCACGCGCCAGGTAGCGCGCGCGCCCCTGCTCGCTGTGGACGATGGTGTCGGGCACCGGCACGCCGGGCACCGCGCCGCCGCGCGCGCCCGCGGCTGCCACGAGCCGCGCCAGCAGCGTCGCGCTGGCGAACGGACGCGCCGCATCGTGGATGGCCACGAGGTCGGACACGGACGGGCCGACCTTCGCCTCGAGCGCCAGCAGCCCGTTCCAGGTGGATGCCGTGCGGGACTCGCCGGCGTCGGCGAGCGCCAGCGGCAGCTTCAGGTCGGCCAGCTCCTCGGCCAGCAGGTGGTGCCAGGCCGCGGGCGCCGTGATGGCCAGCGAGGAAGGACGCACCGCGGCATCGGCCGCGCAGAACGTGTCGATGGCCACCCGCAGCAGCATGCCGCGACCGGTGGGACGGAACTGCTTGGGCACCTCGCCGCCCCCGGCGGCGCGCAGGCCGCGGCCGCCGGCGACCACCAGCAGGTGCAGCACGGGCTGGGCGCTCACGGCGTGGCCTCCTTCGAACGGCGGGCCGACGGGCCCGGCTCCAGCACCAGCGCCACCGCCTCCTCCACACTCGTGACCGTCGCCAGTTCGATGCCCTTGACGCCGCGCGGCTTGCGCCCGGCCACCGCGGCCAGCACCGCGCGCGTGAAGCCGTGGCCGGCCGCCTCGCGCAGCCGCGCCTCCAGTTCGCTGACACCGCGAACTTCCCCGGTCAGGCCCACTTCACCGAGCACCAGCGTGCCCTCGGGCACCGGCCGTTCGCGCAGCGACGACGCCAGCGCCGCCACCACCGCGAGGTCCGCGCCCGGGTCGTCGACCCGCCCGCCCCCGGCCACCTTCACGAAGATGTCGCAGCCCGCCAGGTCGAGCCCGGCCCGTTTCTCGAGGATGGCAGCCAGCAGCGCCACGCGCTTGCTGTCGATGCCCTGCACCACGCGTTGCGGCGTGCCATACCGCGTCGGCGAGACCAGCGCCTGCACCTCGACCAGGAACGTGCGCGAGCCGTTCTTCACGGCGCAGACAGCCGCGCCCGGTTCGATGCCGCGTCGCCCGCTCAGGAACATCAGCCCGGCCTGGTCGACCGGCGCCAGGCCGTCGCCGCGCATCTCCATCACGGCGAGTTCGCCCGTGGTGCCGAAACGGTTCTTCACCGCCCGCACCATGCGGATGGAACCACCGCCGCTGCCCTCGAAGTAGAGCACCGTGTCGACCATGTGCTCGAGCAGCTTGGGCCCGGCCAGGTCGCCCGTCTTGGTGACATGGCCGACCAGGAAGACGGGCCAGCCCGTGCGCCGCGCGAAATCGGCCAGCACCCCGCCGCAGTAGCGGATCTGCGTGGGGCTGCCCGGGTAGGCATCGACCACGTCGCTGTGCAGGGTCTGGATGGAGTCGGCGATGATGATGGTCGGTGGCAGGGGCGCGTTCGCGGGGCCCATTTCTTCACCGAGCGCAGCGAGAATCGTCTCGAGGTGCACCTCGGGCAGGATCAGGAAACCGTCTTCACGGTCCGGCTTGAATCCGAGGCGCTCGGCCCGCATGCGGATCTGCGACGGCGACTCCTCGCCCGCCACGTAGATGACGCGCAGACCCTGGCGCACCCACCACAGGCCCAGGCCGGTCAACAGGGTCGACTTGCCGACGCCGGGCTCGCCGCCCAGCAGCACGACCGAGCCCTCGACCAGGCCGCCGCCCAGCACGCGGGCAACCTCGGCCGGCTCGACCGGAATACGATTGGTTGCCGCCGAGGCGATCTGCGACAGCGGCACCGGCCGCGGCGCGGCACCGGCCGATGCACCGTGGCCGCGAGAGGCTCCGCCAAACCCGGCCTGCCTGCGGTCGCCGGCGCTGAATCCGCGCGCGCCCTTCGAGGCTCCCGCCGCCGGCGCGACCTTCATCTCGGTGAACGTGTTCCAGGCCTGGCAGCCGGGGCACTGGCCCAGCCAGCGCAGTTCCTCGTGGCCGCAGTCGGTACAGAAGAAGCGTGTCGTGCTCTTGGCCATGATCCTCCGTGAAGGGCCGGCGGGCTCCCGCATCGGTCGCGGGCAGTGCGGCTCAGCGGACCAACTGCATCGCCGTCCGGCGTTCGAGACCGGCCGCCGCCAGCCGACAGAAGTAGCTGCCGCTCGCGGCACCGCGGCCATGGTCGTCGCAGCCGTCCCAGGTCACGGCATGATCGCCCGCCGCGAGTTCCGCGTCCAGCAGGGTCCGCACCAGCCGACCGCGGACATCGAAGACGTCCAGGCGCGCGCGCCCGGGCGCCGCCAAACCGAATTTGACGGTCGTCCGCGGGTTGAACGGGTTGGGAGCATTCCCCGCGAGCCAGGCCGCGCCACGGCCCGGGGTGTCAGCGACGGGCGACGTTCCCGGCCAGACCGTGAACGTGATCGGCGCGGTCGCCCCGCCCTGCGGCCAGGTCGTCCGGTGGCCGTTGCCATCGACGGCGTCCAGCCAGTAGTCGACCACGGCGCCGCCCGCGACGTTCGGCAGCGAGAAACCGAACTGGTCGGCCGGGCCCTGCGGAGCCATTGCCAACACCTGCCAGGGTCCGCCGTTCACGCGGTGGTGCACCAGCGGCGCGGCGCCCACGCCCAGCCGTGCGGTGATCGTTGCGGACAGGTTGTACGGCCCCGCGTAGCCGACGATGCCGAACAGCGGCGCGTGCGTGAACACGGGCCCGAACCAGGTGGCCGCGGCATACGCGTTGACGATGCCCCAGCCGGTGTCGTTGTCGGGCGTGGTCGGGTGGCCGGCCGTCATGCGCAACGCCTCGATCACTTCCATGGGCGACAGGTCCGGCACGCGTTCGAACACGAGCGCCGCGACGCCGGCCACCAGCGGGCAGCTGAACGAGGTGCCCGACACACTGAAGTAGCCCGTGTCGTTGTTGGGATCGGCGACGTAGTTGTCCCGGCCGCGCGCCGCAACGTCGGGCTTGGTGCGTCCGTCGAACGTGGGCCCGGGCGACGAGAAGTAGGTGACCACGCCCGCACCGTCGACCGCGCCCACGGTGACGATGCTGTCGGCGTCGGCCGGTGCGATGAGATGCCCCGAGGTCGCGCGATCGTTGCCCGCCGAGTTGACGACGAGCAGCCCGCGCCCGGCCGCGAGGTCGGCGGCCCGTGTCGTCACGCAAGTGTCGCCGTCGAGGTCGTCGAACGTGTACCAGTCGATGTAGCCCAGCGACGAGGAGATGATGTCGGCGCCGAGGGCCTCGGCCCACTCCAGCCCGGCCACCCAGTTGTCCTCCTCGACCGGCACCTCGACCGCGACGTTCTCCGTCTTGGCCAGCGCCACCGACACGTTCCAGGCCGGCCCGACCAGCGAACCCGGCTGCCACCCGGCGACGGTCGACAGCGTCTCGGTGCCGTGCGATCGCGAGGAGAGGGGATCCCCCGCCTCGTTGTCGACGATCCCGTCGTTGTTGACGAAATCCCAGACGCCGAGCACCGGGATGTGTGCGAGCGCGACATGTTGCGTGCGGAAGCCGGTATCGAGCATGCCGACCACGACACCCGTCCCCGACAGGCCCAACTGTTCATGGGCCGCCGCCACGTTTGCCTGCAACATCGCCGCGAGGTTGCCGCCGTAGTTGATGCCCGTGGCGACGCGCGATACGCTGCGCCACGCGCCGTCGTCGGAAGTCGCCGGCACGGGCGCAGGGACCGCGGCCCGCGCGCCGCGCGCGACCAGGTCGATACCGGCCACTTCCGGCAACCGCGCCAGGCGCCGCACCTGCGCATCGTCGGCCAGGAAGCTCGCCGCGTTCAACCAGCGGCTCTGCCTCTGCAGCGTCGCGCCGGTCGCCTCGCAACGCGCCAGGTAGGCCGGCGACAGGTCGAGGTCCAGGCCGTCGACGCGCGCCGTCCCCGGCGCCATGCGTCGCTCGCGCCGGGCCAGGGTGCGCGGCCCCAGCCGCCCTTCCGCCTGCGCCAGCGCCGTGGCCAGCCCGCCGTCGGGAATGCCCTTGTCCCGGAACCGCACCCAGACCTTCAGCCGGCCGTCGGCCGCGCGCAGCCCCGGGTCGTCCGTCGCCAGCGCCCGCGCCAGCCGGTCAGAAACGCGGTCGATCGGGCGGGCGCCGGGAGCGATGGGCGCCACCAGCAGCGTCAGGGCCAGCAGGAGGAAAAGGCGGCGTCGGACCATGGTTGGACAGGCTCCCTGAAAGATGATTGAGCGGCCGCCCGACGGCGACCGCAGCCGTACTAATGATACCACAATTCGGGTTCGTCGGCAGGCGGGGTCGTCAGCGGGAAACGGCTGTTCCGCGGGCGCTGAAATCACGGAAGACGGTGCCGGTATCGTTGCCCCACTCCCAGTTGGCGACGAGGCCGACCTCGTTGATCACCAGGGGCTGCGCATCGGCATAGAAGTCGGTCAGCCGGCGGTAGAGCACGGGCTGCCCGTCGAGTTCGGCAAGGAAGGCGTTGCCGTCGAAGGCCACCCTCAGGCGCACCTGTTCGCCGTACCAGGCGCGATGGCCGATGTTGCTCCAGACGGCGTCGTACGTGTCCTCGAAGCCCCGGAAGTGGAAGAACGACGAGAGCGAGGCGCCGGGATACTCGTCGCCGCGCCACAGGCTGACGATGAGGAAGTTGTCGTCGTCCTGCCGGAAGAGGAAACCGCCGCGCGGCTTGTGCCAGTCGCCGGGCCCGGTGCCGGGGATCGTCATCGTCACCGCCAGGTCGGCCAGCCCGTGCGATCGCCACGGCACGGTGAACGCGGTGCGGCCCGGGTTCGGCTCGCGCGCCGTCGCCACCACGCGCGCCGCGCCGTCGCCGGTCAGTTCGATGCGACCGCGGCCGATGCGACGCGACCAGACGAGGCCGCCGCCGGAGGTCGTCGTCCCCTCGAGGGGCCGCGCCGGGCCTGCGAAGGCATCGGCGACGAGTTCCTCACCGCCGGCCGGAACCGGGAGGCCGGCCGCGCACAGCTCGGGCGGCAGGAGCAGGCGCGTGGGCTGGGCCTCGAAGTCACGGAACGTCGCCTGCGCATCGTCCGCATGCAGCCCGACGCCCTCGCCGTCGCACGGAGCGCGCGTCGTCATGGCCTCGAGCACCGGCTTGCCGTCGAGCGCGACGGCCAGGAGCCCGCCGTCCAGCCTCAGCTGAAGCGCGCGCTGGGCGCCGTCTGCCGGCGGCGGGACCGACGCCTCGGTCAGCAGGGTGGCCGCGCCGTGCGCCAGTTCGTGCACGGCGCAACAGCTGCGCGCCAGCGTCACCCGCACGCAGTTGTTTGCATCGGCGGCGCGGGCCAGGATCCCGGCGCCGCCCTCGCACGTGTTCGCCACCAGCACATGCACCAGACCGATGCCTTCGGCCGCGGTGGGACGCAGCAGCAGCGCGCCCGGGCCTTCGGCGACCAGGCCGTGCGAGCCGCGGCGGAAGCCGCCGCCGGACATTTCCCAGGCGCCGCCGCGCTCGGCTTGCCAGGCGGTGCCCGGCTCGCGGGCTTCGCCGGTCAGGCGGTCGGCAGCCACGGCAGGTCCGCACCACGAGGCGAACGCGACCGGCGCCGCAACGTGGACCGCGTGCACGCGCGTGTCGATGCGGAACCCGATCTGCCCCCAGGCGCCGGGCGTGACCACGCCGGTGACCAGCATGTTGTCCGATTGCGCGTCGATCGCCAGCGGCCTGACCCACGGGTACCCCGGGAGCCCGCAGCCCGGCGGCGTCGCCCCCGCGCAGTAGAGCGCGCCGCGCCCGCGCAGCACGACCACCAGCGCAAGGGGGACGTCCGGCACCGCGCGCAACACCGGCTGCGACGCGCCTCCCGCGCGCACCCACAACTCGCCGTTCTCGCCGCCGGTGGCGTGCATGACGAAGCCCGCGCCGGCGCCGACCGGGTCGGGCGGCGCGGGCTCGGAGTACCATCCCACCGCCAGGTTCTCGTCCAGGCGCGGCACCGCCCGTTGTTCCTTGCGCAGGCTCCACCACCAGCGGAAGGCGCGCAACGTCCGGCGCACGCGCCCGCTGCGCAGCCAGGCCCGCAGGCGCACCGAGCGGCCGTCCTGCTCGCTCGCGCGCAGCCAGCGATCGAACCGCGCCTTCAGGGAATCGGGCAGCGGTTCGACCTGGGCCGTGTTGTGGCCGTTCAGCAGGTAGGCCGCGAGTGTCAGGCCGTCGTGACGCTCCCACGGGCCGTAGGCCAGCGCCGCGCGGCCCCACCCCTGGCGAAGCGGCGGCGCGAAGCGCACCGCCCCGTTGTCCAGGCCGGCGATGCTTTCCGCATCGACCAGTCGGCGACCGGCCTCGCCGGCGAGCGGCGGCAACGAAGCCGCGGGGTCGCTGAAATCGTCACGGTAGGGCAAGGGCAGCAGGAAGGATCCGGGCAGGCGCGGGCTGCTCATGGCGCGAATCCGCGTCCCGTCATCCAGCGGATAGCCAGGCGCGCCGCCTCGACCGGCAGCACCAGCCAGGACGACGGATCGGCCTTCAGAAAGACGGCCACTTCGGGCCCCGGCCAGTGCATGCGCCGCCGGGCACGATGGAGTAGATGGTAAGCCAACGAACGCCGGTTGTGCGCGATCCGGGCCCGGACCGCCGCATGCTGGGCCGAGGTCAGCCGATGCGCGCGCCGCACGCCAGCGCCAAACATGGTCGAGCCGACAAGCACACGCAGGGCGGCGTCGGAATTCGGCTCCACACCGCGGTACACATTGACACCCTCGCCGTATTGGGTGCCCACCACGGGGGAGAACACGATGCGCGAGGACGAGGCCGCGACATCGAACCAGTACATGAGGTCCTCGTACGCGTAGCGGAACTCGCGCCGGAAACGCAGGTACCCGAACGTAGCGCGGCGAAACACAACCGTCGAGGTCTCGACGGGGCTGGCGTCGAGGATGGCGTCACCCAGGTCGCCCGTGTAGTGGTACATGTCCGGCTGGCCGGGCACCGGGTTATGCTCTTCCAGATGCAGGTGCGCGCGCACCTCGAAGCCGCCCAGGACGCTGCCGATGTCGCGGTAGTTCGAGAAGTAGAAATCGTACCCGGACTCGAGCGCCGCCACGGCACGGGACAAGTGGTCGGGCAGCCATTCGTCGTCCGAATCGAGGTACGCCACATAGTCGATGTCGTCGCCCAGGGCCTCGAGCGCCCGGTTGCGCGCGGCACCCGGGCCCGCATTCGTCTGACGAATCACTGTCACGCGCGCAACCTGCGCCGGCGACAGCGCCGCGATCTCGCTCTCGGCCGTCACAGGCGAGGCGTCATCGACCACCAGCACGACCGGCGCCGGCAGGAAGTCCTGCGCAAAGACGGACGCCAGCGCCCGCGGCAGGATGCCCGCCGTTCGCTGATAGAACGGAATGATGACGACGACCCGGGGTCGCTGCGCCGTTGTTGCGTCGGTCACGCCGGGCATGCGCCAGGGCCTTCCGGTCCGAGGATGACGTCGATGGGCCAACCCGCGGCCGCGAAGTGGCGGCTGGGGGTTCAGTTGCCGGGTCGAGCGGCCGACAGTATATTCGCGCCTTCGGCGCTCGACAACCACGCGACCGCCCCGTGAAGGGAAACCCATGGCCGCGCAGGCCCCACCGATGTCGGCCGAAAAGCCCCCCCGCCTGAGCCTTGGTCTTCCCGTCTACAACGGTGAGCGATTCCTGGCCGCCTGCCTGGAATCGATCCTCGGGCAGACCTGGGGCGATTTCGAGGTCATCGCCTGCGACAACGCCTCGACCGACGGGACGGCCGCCATGCTGGCGGCATACGCTGACCGCGACAGCCGCATCCGCATCCACCGGGCCGGGGAGAACCGCGGCGCCGCCGCCAACTTCAACTGGACCTTCGAGTTGGCCCGCGGCGAGTTGTTCAAGTGGTGCGCCGCCGACGATGTGCTGCAGCCGACGTTCCTGGCGAAATGCGTTGCTGCGCTGGACAGCCAGCCGGACGCGGTGCTCGCCTGGAGCGGCGCGCTGGACATCGATGATGACGGCCGGGTGCTCCGCGAAATCTACGACAACCGCCACCCGATGCGCTTCGACGCGGCCACCCCCGCCGCCCGCTTCCACGAGCTGGTCTGCTGGGACCACTCGTGCATCGCGGTCTTCGGCGTGGTGCGGACGCCCGCGATGCGACGCACCTCGCTGATCGGTCCGTATGTCGGCTCGGACCGCACCTTTCTGGCCGAGCTCGGCCTGCAGGGCCGCCTCGTCCGCATCGGGGACGACCTTCTGCTGCACCGCGAGCACGCCGGCCGCTCGGTGAACGAGATCGCCGACCTGCGCCGACGCACCGTCTGGTTCGACAGCAAGGCGCGCGGCCCGGCCTTCCCGCACTGGCGACTGCTGCGCGAGTATGTGCGCGCGGTGAACGCCAGCGGGCTGCCGCCTGCCGAGCGAAGCCGCTGCCTGATGGGCGTGGCGCGGTGGGTGAAGTGGAGGGCTTGGCGCCAGCTGCTGGGGGACGTGTCGTACAACGTCCGTTCGAAGTCCTGACGACCCGCCGCGAGTGCGGACGGGCGCCGGGAGCCGGGACCCGATTGGCGAATAGACCACACGGCGCCGCGATCCATCTGGAGAATAGTCCACAGTCTCGCGGCGGACATAGCGTCAGTTTATCCATAAGTTATTGTACTGCAACAGATTATATCCAATGGCATGGGAAGTGCTGGATTCAGGGGTCTGGAACTGCCCCCGATCCCAGTCCCCGGGAGCCATCGTGGATACCAACCTGATTCGCCGGATCCGTCGCACCTGCGCCATCCCTGTATTGTCCGTGGTGGCGTTCGCGCTGGCCGCCGGGGCTTCCGGCGCCGCAATGCCGGTCGCCCCGCTGCACGGCGGCGCGGTCTCCGAGAGCAACGGCCACGTCTTCGAGAGCCTGCTCGCGGCCGACGGCCTGCACGTCTGGCTGTTCACCGACGAGAGCGCACCGGCGATGGCCGGCTCGGCCGCCGGCACGGCGTCGCTGAAACTGCCCGACGGCAAGGTGCGCGAGGTGACGCTGGCCCGGCGTGACGCGCCCGTCGCCGGACAGGGCGTCTTCTTCTGCCCGATGCACGCGGAAGTCGTGCGCACGGCCCCCGGCCAGTGCGAGCCGTGCGGCGGCATGAAGCTCTTCCACCAGGACGAGCTCTTCGGCGCCAGCGACCTCAAGGGCCTCGACCTGGCGGTGGTGGCCGCACAGGTGCGCGTGACGGGTCTTAAGGGCAAGCAGAAGGAAGCGTCTTTTTCACCGGCCTTCCCCCAGCCCGACGGGAAGGCCGCGCCGCACGCCCAGGGCCAGTAGGCGACGCCACAAAGGCGCGCAGCGGCGGGTCGGCGACGACGGTCACCGACCCACTGGCCGCGCCGTTGCCGACGCTGGCGGGTGACGTTGCCGCCGCCTCCACGCCGGAAGCGGCCGGCGCCGCGCTCGACACGCTCGTCGCCCTCGCGCTGCGGCAGTCCCCGTCGCTTGCCGCGCAGGCGGCCGGCGTCGAGGCCGCTCGGCAGGAGATCAGCGTCGCCGGCGCGCTGCCGGACCCGATGGTCGGCCTCAGTGCGGTCGGCGAGGACTACCCCGGCGCCGGCATCGGCACCGACCCGATGGCCATGACCTCGCTCGAAGTGACCCAGACCCTTCCCTGGCCCGGAAAGCGCGCCCGACGCGAGGCCGCCGCCGCGGCGCGCGTGCCTGAGCTGGCCGCCGCGCGCGAGGAAGCCCGCCGCATGCTGGCCGCCGATGTGCGCGAAGCCTATGCGGACCTGCATGCCAGCGAAGCCGCGTCGCGCGCCCTTGCCGAGGCGCTGGCGTTCCTCGACATCCTGGAGCCGCAGGCGCAGGCCCGCTATGAGACGGGAGCCGGGGAACTGGCGCCGTGGCTCGCCGTGCGCCGCGAACAGGCGACGCTGGCCTCGGACCTCGACCGCGAACACGCTGCCGCGCTGGAAGCCCGGGCGCGACTGGGCGCCGCGCTGGCCGACACGACCATGGCCGCCACCGTCGACGCGACGACGCTGCCGCCGCGCCATGATCCATCCATGAGCGGGGAGGCCGGGGAGTTCGCGACGATCACGATGGCCGACGCCGCCGCGCGGGCAGCCGGCCTGATGCGCGCCGCCGCCGACGTCGAGGGCCGTCCCGACCTGGTGCTGGGCGCGGAGTACGGCTGGCGCGATGCGATGGCCCCCATGGTCACCGCCCGCGTGGGCCTGGAAGTGCCGCTGTGGAAGGGCCGCAAGCAGGACGCGATGGCGCGCGCCGCCGCCCACGGCGAACACGGCGCGCTGGCGACCGCCCGCGCGGCACGGCTGCAGGCCGACGCCGAGGCCCGCACGTTGCGCGCCCGGCGCGATGCCGCCGACCGCGCGGCGACGCGGCTTCGCGAACGCATCCTCCCCCTGCTGGACCTGGCGGTCGAGAGTGCCCGCGCGGGCTACCTCGCCGGCCGTTCCGGCGCCGACGAACTGGTGATGGCGCTGCGCGAGCGCGCCACCATGCGCGCCGAACTCGCGCGCGAGGATTCCATGGGCTACGCCGCCGACGCGCGCCTGCGGGCATTGGCCGGGCGCGACGCGGTGGCCGGTGACGGAAAGGACGCGCGATGAGGCGATGGACGAACGGACGCCGGGCCACCGTGCTGGCCGGATTGTCGCTGCTGGCCGCTTTCGCGCTGGCCGGCTGCCAGGGCGGCGGCCACGGCGCCGCGACGGCGGACAAGCCGGCGGCCACCGCGGCCGCGCGCTGGCTGTGCCCGATGCACCCCACCTACACCTCCGACCACCAGGGCTCGTGCCCCATCTGCGGCATGGACCTGGTCGAGGCCTCGACGTTCGCCTCCGCGCAGGACGGGGCCGCGGGCGGCGTACCGGGCCTGGCCGCGCTGGAACTGGACGACCATGCGGTGCAGCTGGCCGGCGTCCGCACGCAGGCCGCCGCCATCATGCCGTTCACCCGCAGCATCCGCGCCGTGGGCATCGTCAACGTCGACCAGGGGAAGCTGCACAGCGTGCAATCGCGCGTCGGCGGCTGGATCGAGACGCTGGCCGTCGATGCCGTCGGCGCGCGCGTCAGCCGCGGCGCCCCGCTGTTGACCGTCTATTCCCCCGAGCTGGTCGCCACGCAGGAGGAACTGCTGCGCGCCCGCGCGCTGGCCGCCGCCACGACCGACCCCGGCGCGCGCGAGGGCGCCCAGGCCCTGGCCGACGCCGCCCGTCGGCGCCTGAAGCTGCAGGGCGTGGGCGAGGAATTCATCGCGAAGCTGGAACAGTCCGGAAAGGTCGCGCGTGCCGTACCGCTGGCCTCGCCGGCCGGCGGCGTCGTCATGAGCCGCGTCGCGCGCGTCGGCCTGGCTGTGGAACCGGGCCTCGAACTGATGGAAATCGCCGACCTGTCGGCCGTCTGGCTGGACGCGCGTTTCTACGAATACGAGGCGCGCCACGTGCGCGTCGGGCAGCCGGTCACCGTGCGCCTGCCGAACGATCCCGGCGCGTCGCTGGCCGGGACCATCGACTACGTCTATCCCACGCTGGACGAAGCGACGCGCACGCTGTCGGCGCGCGTGGTGCTGGCCAACGATTTCGGCCAGTTGCGCCCGGGCATGTACGCCGACGTGCTGCTCGATGTCGACCTGGGCCAGGCGCTGGTCATCCCCGACGACGCCATCCTGGACACCGGCCGCCGCCAGGTCGTCTTCGTCGCCCTCGGCGGCGGCCGCTTCACGCCGCGCGAAGTCACCATCGGTGAGCGCAGCGACGGCCGCGCGCAAGTGTTGTCGGGCCTCGAGGCGGGCGAGCAGGTCGTCGTGAAGGCGGCGTTCCTGCTGGACAGCGAGTCGCGCATCCGTTCGGCGCTGCTGCCGCCCCCGGGCGAACCGGCGACCGGCGGTCATGACGCGGCCGGCAACGCCGCCGCCGATGCAGGTCAGCCGAAATGATCAGCCGCCTGATCGCCTTCTCCGCGCGCAACCGCCTGCTGGTGCTGACCCTGACGGCGCTGGCCTGCGCCTACGCGGCGCAGTCGCTGCGGTCCATCCGGCTGGACGCGCTGCCCGACCTCTCGGACACGCAGGTCATCGTCTACTCGAAGTGGGATCGCTCGCCGGACCTGGTCGAGGACCAGGTCACCTACCCCATCGTCAGCGGGCTGCTCGGCACGCCCGGCGTCAAGGCGATCCGCGGCTACTCCGACTTCGGGTACTCGTTCGTCTACGTCGTGTTCAACGACGGCACCGACCTGTACTGGGCGCGCTCGCGCGTGCTCGAATACCTCAACGCGCTGCAGGGCCGCCTGCCCGAGGGCGTCACGCCTTCGCTGGGCCCGGACGCCACCGGCGTCGGCTGGGTGTTCCAGTACGCGCTGGTCGACCCCGAGCACAGGCACGACCCGGACGAACTGCGCTCGTACCAGGACTGGACGCTGCGCTACGCGCTGCAGTCGGTCGAGGGCGTCAGCGAGGTGGCCACCGTGGGCGGCTACGCGCGCCAGTACCAGGTGACGGTGGACCCCGTGCGCCTGGCCGCCCTGCAGGTGCCGCTGATGGACGTCGTGGCGGCCGTGCGCGGCGCCAACAGCGAGGCCGGCGGCCGCCTGCTCGAGTTCAGCGGCGCCGAGTACATGATCCGCGCCCGCGGCTACGCGCGCACGGTCGACGACTTCGGCCGGACCGTCGTCATGGCGATGCCGGGCGGCGTGCCGATCCTGCTGCGCGACGTCGCCACCATCGGCCTGGGCCCCGAGATGCGGCGCGGCGTCTCGGACCTGGACGGAAAGGGTGACGTCGTCGGCGGCATCGTCGTCATGCGCCAGGGCGAGAACGCCCTGAACGTGATCAACCGCGTGAAGCAGCGACTGCACGAACTGGAACCGGGCCTGCCCGAGGGCGTGAAGGTGGTCACCACCTACGACCGCGGTGACCTGATCACCCGCGCCATCAACACGCTGACGCACGAACTGGTCGTGCAGATGATCATCGTCTCGCTGGTCATCCTGCTCTTCCTGTGGCACCTGCCCTCGGCCATCGTGCCCATCATCACGATCCCCGTCTCGGTGCTGCTGGCCTTCATCCCGCTGCAACTGGCCGGGGTGACGATCAACATCATGTCGCTGGCTGGCATCGCGATCTCGATCGGCGTGCTCGTCGACGGCGCCATCGTCGAGGTGGAAAACGCCTACAATCGCATCCATCTCTGGCAAGTCGGCGGCTGCAAGGAGGACTTCCACGAGGTGCGCCTGAAGGCGCTGCAGGAAGTGGGCCCGGCGGTCTTCTTCTCGCTGCTGGTGATCGCCGTCGCCTTCATCCCGGTGTTCACGCTGGTCGACCAGGAAGGCCGCCTGTTCAAGCCGCTGGCCTACTCGAAGAACCTGGTGATGGCGCTGGCCGCGGTGCTGGCCGTGACGCTGGACCCGGCGATGCGGATGATGTTCGCGCGCATTCAGCCCTACCAGTTCAAGCCGCGCTTCCTGGCGCGGCTGGCCACCACGACGCTGATCGGCACCTACCACGCCGAGGAGAAGCACCCCATCAGCCGCGCCATCTTCCGCATCTACGACCCGGCCTGCCGGTTCGTGCTGCGGCGGCCGCGCACGGTCATCGCTGTCGCCCTGCTCATGGTTGTGGCGACGGTGCCGGCCTACCTGCGCCTGGGCACGGAGTTCATGCCGCCGCTGAACGAGGGCTCGATCCTCTACATGCCCACCACGCTGCCTGGCATCTCGACGGCGCAGGCGCTCGAACTGCTGCAGACGCAGGACCGCGTGCTGGCGGCCTTCCCCGAGGTGCAGAGCGTGTTCGGCAAGGCCGGCCGCGCCGAGACGTCGACCGACCCGGCGCCGCTGTCGATGATGGAGACCACCATCATCCTCAAGCCGCAGGACCAGTGGCGGCCGAAAGAGCGCTGGTACAGCGGCCGGTTGCCCGACTTCATGCTGCCCCTGGTCCGGCCGATCTGGCCCGACCACATCTCGTGGGATGAACTGGTCGACGAGATGGATCGGGCGCTGCGCATCCCCGGGGTGACCAACGCCTGGACGATGCCGATCAAGGCGCGCATCGACATGCTGACCACGGGCGTGCGGACACCGGTCGGCGTCAAGGTGTTCGGGCCGGACCTGGCCGAACTGGAGCGGATCGGCACGCAGTTGGAGGCCCTGCTGCCGCAGGTCGAGGGCACCCGAAGCGTGTTTGCCGAACGGGCCGGCGGCGGGTTCTTCGTCGACATCGAGCCCCGCCGCGACGAACTGGCGCGCCTGGGCCTGACGGTCGCCGACATGCAGGACGTCGTGATGACGGCCATCGGCGGGGAGAACGTCACGACCGTCGTGGACGGGCGGGCCCGCTACGGCGTCAATGTGCGCTACCCGCGCGAGCTGCGCGAGGACCTGGCCACCCTCGGCCGCGTGCTCGTCGATACGCCGTCGGGCGCCACGGTGCCGCTGGCCCAGGTGGCCGACCTGTCGATCAGTTCGGGCCCGGCGATGCTGCGCGACGAGAACGGGTTCCTGGCCAGCTACGTGTACGTGGACGTGACCGGACGCGACATCGGCGGCTACGTGAAGGAGGCGCGACAGCTGGTGCGCGACTCGGTGCCGCTGCCGCCCGGCTACACGCTGCAGTGGAGCGGCCAGTACGAGAACATGATGCGCGTCGAGAGGCGCCTGAAGGTGGTCGTGCCGGCCACGCTGGTGCTGATCTTCATCCTGCTCCTGGCCAACACGCGGTCGGCCTTCAAGTCGCTGGTCATCCTGCTGTCGGTGCCGTTCTCGGCGATCGGCGCGGTCTGGCTGCTGCACATCCTGGACTACAACATCTCGATTGCGGTGTGGGTGGGCATGATCGCCCTGCTGGGGCTGGACGCCGAGACAGCCGTGTTCATGCTGCTGTTCCTGGACCTGTCCTGCGACGCGGCCAGGCGGGAAGGCAAGCTGACCACGCCGGCCGAACTGGACGAGGCCATCGTGCACGGCGCAGTCAAGCGGGCGCGGCCGAAGCTCATGACCGTGACGGCTTCGTTCCTCGGCCTCGTGCCGATCATGTGGGCCACGTCGGCGGGCGCCGACGTGATGAAGCACATCGCGGCGCCGATGATCGGAGGCCTCGCGACGTCGTTCCTGCTGGAGCTGCTGGTCTACCCGGCGATCTACAAGCTGTGGCAGGGGCGGAAGCTGCCCGGGCGAGCGCGGGCGGTCAGTTGACGATGCGCAGCGGCGGCGGCGGGGAGTTCCCGTCGCCGTCGTCGTCAGGGTCGCCGTCGAGCAGGCCGAGGGCCACCATCACGTCCTCGAGCCAGTCCTGGGCGTAGGGCGCGCGATCCCAGGCCTCGCCCAGCACCTGGTCGCAGACGTTCGCCTCGGCCTGGCTGCCGGCCGCCACGAAGGGCAGCGTCTCGCGCGGCGGCTCATCCCCCAGGCCCAGGATGCCGGTGGCGGCATACGGGTTGAGCGCCAGCGCACGGTCGAGCGCCGTGCGTGCCGAGTCTTCGTCATCGACCATCAGGTAGAGCAGCACCCAGGCCCAGGCCAGCAGCGCCGAGTCGCCCGGGTCGTACTGCTCGATCACGTCCCACGCCCGCTGCACCTCGCCCATCGCCAGGTAGTGGCCCACCAGCAGCGCGGCATTGCCCGAGTGGTCCTCAGGGTCCAGTTCCAGCAGGTACTCGTACCAGGCCACGGCGTCCATGCGGTAGCCGGAGTCCCACAGCAACTCGGCCAGCTGGCGCGCCGTGCGCAGGTACGGACGGGCCGGCACGAGCGACCAGTAGTCGCCGGCAGCATCGGCGAAGAAGTCGGGCCCGTAGACCAGCTCGGCCGCCGCCATCATGTCCTCGATGGTGGCAATGAGCGCGGCCGTGTCGCCGCTGGTGACGTAGGCCTTGATCGCCTGCGCATCCAGGCAGGCGGGATCCAGCTTCAGGGCGCGCTTGGCGGCGGCCAGCGCGCGGGTGGCCGGCAGTTCGTAGGCCTCGAAGGCCAGGTCCTGGGCGCGTTCGCGCGGGTCGGCGGCGATGGTGGCCTCGCGGGCGGCCAGCAGGGCAGCCTCGTTGCCGCCGTCCAGCCAGTCGGTGAAGACGACGTCGTCGGTGAAGCGACGGCCGTCGGGGTCGAGCCACGCCTGCCGCAGCATCCGTTCGACGCGGAACGCCGACGGCCGCGGTGCGGAGCCACCGGGATGGCGGGGGCCCGAAGGCCCGCTGGTGCGGGGTGCGCGTGGTGTCATGCCTCCATGCTACCCTGCCCCGCCGCCGGCGTCAAAGCACCGTTGGTGGCGCCGCGACCGGTCTGCTAGGTTGGGGTTGGTCGGCAGGGATGCCGACTGAAGAATCCCCCTACCCGCAGGTGATGCACGATGGCGGATGCCCCGGTGATCGGACTGGCCCTCGGCAGCGGGGGGGCGCGCGGGCTGGCGCATGTCGGCGTGCTGGACGCGCTGGCCGAGGCGGGCCTGCGCGCAGACCTGGTCGTGGGCACCAGCATGGGTTCGATTGTCGGCGGGCTCTACGCGCAGGAACCGGACCCGGCGTCGGTCTGGCGCCGCCTGGGCAGCTACGTCGGCAACGAGGACTTCGCCTCGTACTGGGCGCCGTTCGTGCCGCGCAACGAACTGGAAGCGCGCGACCCGCAGAATCGTCTGGCGAGCATCCATGACTTCATGCAGCGCAAGCTGATCGCCGTCAAGACCGTGACGCGCCCCTGGATCCAGGAGGAAGGACGCCTGCGCGGCCCGCTCGAGGAGCTGTTCGGCGACGTCGCGTTCGCCGACCTCGAGATCCCGTTCGCCGCGGTGGCCCTGGACCTGATCTCGGGCGAGAGCGTCGTCTTCCGTGAGGGTCCGCTGGTCGACGGCATCTACGCCAGCAGTGCAATTCCTGCCGTCTTCCCGCCCCTTGAGCGCGACGGCATGGTCATCTGCGACGGCGGCGGCCCGTTCCGTGTGCCGGTCGAGGCCTGCCGCGACCTGGGCGCCACGTTCGTCGTCGCCGTCGACATCCCCGCCTTCGAGGACACCCATTTCGCCACCGGTCTGGACATGGTGCTGCGCAGCAACGTCATCGCGCGCCAGCGCCTGAACCGATTCGTGTGCGCGATGGCGGACATCGTCATCCGCCCCGACGTGACGCAGTTCCACTGGGCCGATTTCCAGGCCGGCGAGGCCTGCCGCGCCCGCGGCTACCTGGCCGCGCGCGCCGTACTGCCCGCGCTGGTCGAGGAACTGGACCGTCGTCGCGGCCGGCGCCCGAAGCGCTGACCGCCGGCGCGCGCCGTCTCAGCCCCGCTTGACCACGATCATGCTGATGTCGTCGGCGGCCGGGCCGTACGCGGCCACGTCGGCGGCGATGGCGTCGCAGATCCCCCGCGCCGGCAGGTCGTGCACCTTGCGCAGCAGGGCCTCGAGGTGGTCGGGGAAGTAGTCCTCGTCGCCGCGCGTGTGGTCCTGCAGGCCGTCCGAGAAGAGCAGCAGGATGTCGCCCGGGCTCAGCAGCGTCAGCCGGTTGGTCGTGAACGGCTTCTTGGTCATCGAGGCCGCGACGCGGCTGTGGTCGAGGTTCTGCTCGGAGGGGAACAGGCCGATCGGGTAGAACGTGGTCAGCCGGTCGGCGTTGATGTCGACGAGGCGGCCGAACTCGCGCGAGAAGATGACCGGCGGCGGGCTGCCCGCGTTCAGGAAGGTGAAGTCGCCGTTCTGCGCGATCTCGCCGTAGATGACCGAGATGAACTTCTGGAAATTCGCTGTCTGGTAAAAGCGGGTGTTCAGCTTCTCGAAGAGTCCCGTGGTCACCTCGCCGTGCATCTCGAGTTCGTAGGCGACGCCGGTCAGGAACGCGTGGTGCAGCCCGATGTGCACCGTGGCGTCGGTGATCTGGTGGCCCGCGACGTCGGCCAGCAGCAGGCCGGCGCGGGTACGCCCCTTGGCCAGACTCTCGCGCACCTGCGGGTCGGTCGCCTTCTCGAGGCGGCGGTCCAGGTCGAAACGGGCGTTGAAGTCGATGTAGACGATGTGGTCGCCCCCGACGACGCCGTTCAGCGGCAGCAGGCGGCCGTGGATGTCCAGGCCGGGCAGGCGCGGGATCTCGCCGGGAGGCGGCAGGACGCTGCTGGCGATCTGCTGGAAGTTCTCGAGTTCCTTCGCGAGATCAGCTTCGGGGCGCCCGCCGGGCGTGCTATGGTCGGTCATGGATTCCGCTCCGGAGGGGGACAGGCCGCGGGCGATCCTTCGCCCCGCGGGTCAGGCGGCCACGATAGGCGGAGCCGCATCGGCGGGCAAGACCTGAGACGGCACGGCCTGCCGGCCGGCCCGCCGCAACCCCCGCGGCCCCGCTGCGTAGGGACGCCGCGAAGTCCGCACGACAACCGAGCCCCCAAGGCAATCGAGCCCCCAAGGCACCATCGACGACTCGCCCCAGGAGGTCCCGCATGTTCCGGACGCTGCGCGCGGTCCGCTTTCTGCTCACCGGCCCGTTCATCCTGTTGCTGGTGTACGTCATCAGCCGCCTGACGCCGTCCGGCGGCGAGTGGTTCAAGTGGGCCGCCCTGGGCATCGGCATCGCCTGGCTGGTGTCGCTGATCAGGGTCATCCAGGCGCTGATCCTGGTGGGCGGGCTGGCCGCGCTGGTGATGTGGCTGCGCAAGCGGGACAGCGGGAACGGCCCGACCTCGCCCCTGTCGTGAGCGGCCCCGACGGCGCCCCGGCGCGCGCCTGGCTCTGCCGGCCGGGCTTCGAGGACATGTTGGCGCGCGAACTGGCGGGTGCCGGAGCACGCGTCGCGTCATCAGCCGTGGCAGGCCTGGTCGTTCCCGAGCCCGGCGCACCCGCTGTGGCCATGCCGGCGAGCGGCTGGGCGTTCGCGTCGGCCGAGCTCCATCCCGAGGCTGTGATCACCGGCGATTCGGTCAACGCCCTCGGCGGCGCCGTCGCCGACTGGTTCGCCGACGCGCTGCGCGGCGAGCAGGTCGCCTTGCCGTGGCCGTGCGTGTTCAGCGCCGTCGACGGCGTGCCGGGACTGGGGCGACGCGCGGCCGCGGTCGAACGCGCCTTCCACGAGAAACTGTCCCGGCGCGTCGGGCGCGTGGCGCGCCTGGCGTTGCCCGACCTGCCGGCAGGGACGGGCCCCGCGCACGGGATGTTCGCGGTCTTCACGGCGTTCGACAGCGTGCTCGTGTCCCGCGACGCGTGGCTGGGCGGCCAGCGCCGCATGGCCGATGACCCGGCCGCGCCTTCGCGCTCGTACCTGAAGGTCGAGGAGGCGTACGGCGTGGCCGGCGCCGCGCCCGAGCCCGGCCAGCTCGTCTGTGACCTCGGCGCCGCACCCGGCGGCTGGACGTTCAGCGCGGCGAAGCGCGGCGCGCGCGTGACGGCCGTCGACAACGGACCGCTCAAGGGCGGCGCGCTGGACCACGCGCTGGTGGAACACCTGCAGCAGGACGCTTTCGTGTTCCGGCCGCGCGCCGGCCAGGTGTACGACTGGCTGTTCTGCGACCTGGTCGAGGAGCCTCACCATGTGCTGCGCGGCGTGCTGGAGCCCTGGCTGGCGGAACGCTGGTGTCGACGCTTCGTGGTGAACCTGAAGTTCGGGCGAACCGATGCAAACGCCCTGCTGCGGGAGTTGCGCGCCGGCGATTCGGTCCTCGGCCGGCTGGCTACCGGCGCGTCCGTGCGGCACCTGCACCACGACCGCGACGAATTCACGATCATGGGCGCAAGCCGCTGAGTTCCACCGCCGTGGCGCGGAAGTCAGGCCTCGATCCCGGGCACATCCCACAACGCCGGCTCGACCTGCACCTGCATCGCATTGTTCATCAGCGCGAAGAACACGTACTGCGACACGAGGTGGACCAGGTCGACCAGGTCGCGTGCGGACAGCGCGTCGCGGTGGTCACCCCAGGCCGCGGTGCGGATCGTGCGCGCCTCCACCAGTTCATCCGTCAGCGCCAGCAGAGCGTGCTCGCGCGCGCCGAAGACACCCTCATAGCCGGCATCGCGCAGCGCCTGAAACTCCTGTTCGGTGACGCCGAACTCCCGTCCCAGGGGCACATGGTGCTTCCACACGTAGTCGCTGCGGTACAGGCACCCCATGCGCAGGATCACGAGTTCCTGCTCACGCACCGTCAGCCCCATCTCGAGTTTGCACGTGACCCAGTAGTCGAGGAACGGCCCGAACGTCTCGCCGTTGTGCATGATGACGCCGAGCACGTTGCGCGGGAAGCCGTCGCCCTTCAGGCCGGCGCCCGGGATACGCGAGAGGGTCGCCAGCCACGCCGGGCACATGTCCTCGACCGGCAACGGCGCCACGCGCGGCGCCGGCTCGGTGGGATGGACGGGGTTGCGCGCGAAGAGCATTGCGGACATGTCAGGTACCTTCCCGTTCGGCGACCCAGGCGCGGAAACGGTGCGCCAGATCGACCAGTGTGAATGTCTCCCACGGCCGCTCCACGCCGGGGAAGTAGGCGCCGGCGGCGCGCACGCGGGGATGATTGAATGAACCGGGCTCGTCGGGAATCGTGGCCACGATGCGGGCCAGGTCATTGTAGAACGGCGCGAGCGGCAGGCTCGGCGCGGTGCCGACCGAGGTGCCGGCGCCGTTCGCCAGGACGTACCAGTGGAGGTTGGCGGGATAGTCCGCCGCCAGATGGTCCTTCATCATGCTCATCTGCGCGTTCTGGTCGCCGTCGACCACGACCACCTGCAGGTCGGGGCGGCTGGCCGCCAGCCCCCACCCGATCGCCAGCGTGCCACCCATGTAACCGGCGTTGTAGAAATTGCCCGGGCGGTCGGCCACGTTCTGGGCGGCGCGCGCCGTGAAGCCGTTGCAGAAAAGGATGGCTGCGTCGGGGTGCTCGGCGACGATGGCCCGGATGGCGTCGTCGCGCGTGATCGCCCGGGTCGACCACAGGCAGGCCGGAACGGAGTCGCAGCCCTTGGCCAAGCGGTGATTGAGAAGCGAGGTCGCCGTGAGCGATGACAACGCCGGGCGCAACCGGGGTTCGATTGTCCTTCGAAAAGCCCGCGGGGACAGGCGGACCGCCCCGACGTGTCCCTGATGGGCCCGGTGCGCCGCGGCGGCTATGGATTGCAGGATCCCTTCACCGTCGCGGGCGCCGAACACGTTCTCATCGTCGAAGATCGCCTCGCACAGAGCCTCGACCCGACGGCCGATCTCCTGGTGCGGTTCGCTGTTGTCGTCCGCGTGGCTGCCGCGCCATGTGACGAGGACCGTCATCGGGATGCCGCAGACGCCCGGACTCGCCAGGCTGATGAACCCGTCGCCCGCATTGGGCAGGCCGGAGTTCTGCATGTGGACGAGCGCCGGACGCCCGGTGCCGAACCACATCCCCGCGCCGAGCCCCGGGAGGTTGCCTTCGTGCGTCGTCGTCACCAGGCGGGCACGGCCCTCCTGGTGGGCTTCGGCGGCCAACTGCAGCCACGTGTCGGTGATGGAGCACGGGACACAGGCCAGGTCCCGGATGCCGTGCGCGAACCACGCCTCGAGCACCTGGCGGTCCGAGGGCAGGGCCGCGGGCGCCGGCGCGTCCCGGGTTGCGAGCAGGCACTCCGCGGCGCCCCCGATTTGGTTCGGACTGCATTCGGGCAGCATCTGGGTCACCTCCTCCGCGCGGGGCGGCAGCGTGCAAATGGGACTGAAAGACTACCGAATCCGGAGAGCGCAAAGTATGGGAATCATTCCTCGGAATCCTGCGGATATCGGCGCGGCACGACGCGGCCATTGGACCAACGCGCCGCCAGGGGGCGAGTGAACGGGCCTATTTCAACTGGGATTTGTGCCTATCTATTTTTGCTGAAATGTCATAGAATTTATCGGCAACCGCTATTGTGATCGTGCCGCCCTGGAGCGGCGATGTGCGCATCCGCTCCCGGGAGGACGGCCTTGTTCCGTAATCGATTGTGCTGCAATATCATAGCCCTTGGGCTGGCGATCGCGGGCCGCGCCGTGGCCACCCCCGCCCCGACGCTCCCCACCTTCGACACCGCCTGGGGCGCCTACGGCACCGGCGCCGGCCTGTTCAACGGGCCGAACGGCGTCGCGGTCGACGGCGTCGGCAACGTCTACGTGGTCGACCAGAACAACCGGCGCGTGCAGGTCTTCGACGCCCTCGGCCGGTTCATCCGGCAGTGGGGCTCGAGCGGGTCGGGCAACGGGATGTTCCTGACGCCGGTCGGCATCGCGCTCGACGCAAGCGGCAACGTGTACGTCGCGGACGCCGACAACAACCGCATCCAGAAGTTCACGAGCACGGGCACCTACCTGACCCAGTGGGGCACGCTCGGCTCGGGCGCGGGCCAGATGCACTGGCCGCTGAACGTGGCCGTCAGCCCGGGCGGCGTCGTCTACGTCGCGGATGCCTCCAACAACCGCATCCAGACCTTCACGACGAACGGCGCCTGGCTCTCGACCTGGGGCAGCGGCGGCACCGGCGCCGGCCAGTTCAACACGCCGAACGGATTGGCGCTCGACGCCGCCGGCAACGTGTACGTGACGGACTACGGCAACCACCGCATCCAGAAGTTCAGCGCCGCAGGAGCGTTCCTGAGGACGTGGGGCTCGCTGGGCAGCGGCCCCGGCCAGATGGCCTCCCCCGCCGGCGTGGCGGTCGATGCGCTCGGATTCGTCTATGTGTCCGACAATGCCAACTGCCGCATCGACAAGTTCACGGGCGATGGGACCTTTGTCGGCATGTGGGGAGACTACGGGACCGAAGAAGGTTTCTTCGCCTTTCCCGGGAATGTCGCAGTCGACGCGTCGGGCAACGTGTTCGTGGCGGACGCCAACAACCATCGCATCGAGAAGTTCAGCGGGGCGGGGTTGGCGCGGGTGGACCAGGTGCCCGTGCACTTGCGCACGATCGGCACCATGGGCGTCGCCAATGGTGAGTTATACGCGCCCAGTCGGGCGCGGTCAGACATGCTCGGGCGGATCTACGTCCTCGAGACCTACGGCAATCGTGTCCAGATATTCCAAAGCACCGGCGCGTACGCCTGGCAATGGGGTAGCCAAGGCAACGGCAACGGGCAGTTCGTATCGCCCCGCGGCATGGCGTTGACCACCGGCGGCGACGTTTACATCGCCGACACCGGCAACCATCGCATCCAGAAATTCACGACTGCGGGGACCTACATCACCCAGTGGGGATCGCGGGGCACGGGCGCCGGCCAGTTCGAATCTCCCCGGGGCGTGTGCATTGATGCGTCCGGCAATGTCTACATCGCGGACACGGGCAACGGCCGCATCCAGAAGTTCACGGCGGCGGGAGCCTTCCTGGCCGCCTGGGGATCCAGGGGGGCCGCCGACGGGCAGATGGAAAACCCGGCCGGCCTGGCTTTCGATCCGGCCGGCAACCTGTTGGTCACCGAGGGCGGCAACCACCGCGTCCAGAAGTTCACGAGCTCTGGCGGGTTCATCGAAAAATGGGGCGCCTACGGCTTCGGCAACGGGCAGTTCTACGGCCCGGAGGGAATCGTCGTGGATGCCGCCGGCGACATCTATGTGGCCGACACCGGCGGACATCGCATCCAGAAACTGGACGCTGCGGGACACTACCTGGCGCAGTGGAACACGTCCGGCGGGGACCTCGGCGGGTTTGGCAACGTCACCGATGTGTCCCTGGACCCGCGAGGCAATCTCATCGTCACCGACTTTGACCAGAGCCGCCTGCAGGTCTTCGCCATGCCTCCGGGCATCATGCTGGCCTCGGACGTGCTGAACGACCAGGGCCGTCAGGTCCGCCTGCGGTTCCTCCGCAGCGGCCTCGACGTGGCCGGCTCGCCGACGCCCGTCCTGCACTACGACATCTACCGCCGGATCGGCGCCCAACTCGCCGCCACCGTGGACAAGGACGCCGGCTGGGAACAGGTGGGCTCCGTCGGAGCGCGCGGCGTCACCGAGTACAACGCCGTGGTCCCGACGCTGGTGAACGCCACGGCCACGAGTGCTGAATATTCGCAGTTCTTCGTCAGCGCCGTCACGGCGGCGCCCACCGTGTACAGCGACTCGCGCGTCGTGGCCGGCTACTCGATCGACAACCTCTCACCCCCGGCGCCGTCCGTGTTCAAGGCGGCGTACGTCAATGGCGTCACCCGCCTGCACTGGCACCCGGGCGTGGCCAGCGACTTCGCGTCGTTCCGCCTCTATCGCGGGAACACCGCCGGGTTCACGCCCGACGCCGGCAATCTCGTGGCCTCACTGACGGACACGAGCTACGTTGACACTGGTGAGATGGGCAGCTGGTACCAGGTCTGCGCCGTCGACTTCGACGGCAACGTGAGCCCGTTCGCCGTCGTCGGGCCGGGCCAGACGTCCGGCTCAGACACGCCGCAGGTCAGCGTCGCGCGGCTCTACCCGAACCAGCCCAACCCGTTCAACCCGCAGACGGTGATCCGCTTCGACCTGCCGCAGGCCGGGCGCGTGAAGCTGGATGTGTACGATGTGCGCGGCGCGCTGGTGCGGACGCTGGTGGATGCGGAACTTCCGGCGGGCAGCCGGCAGGTCACTTGGGACGGGCGCGACGATGGCGGCCGCAATGTCGCGTCGGGAAGCTATGTCGCGAGGTTCGCGGCCGGTGGCTTGGTTGCATCCGAGCGGATGACGCTGGTGCGGTGACGGATGCCGCCGGCGTGCGACTCGTCGATCCCGGAAAACTCCAGCCAGGGGTAATGGCCACATGACTGTCCGATCCTCCATCCTGATGGCCATCGCCATCGTCTTGCCCGCGATGGCCGGCTTCAGCGCGCAGAGCGGCGCAGCCGACGCGCCGAGTCCGCCCGCGAACGTCCAGGAAGACGTGCGTATCCTGGAGGCGCCCGCCGGCTGGGTTGTCGAGCAGATTCCGATCCCGTTCGGCTTTGCTCCCTCGCTCGCATTCCATGGCCTGGAAGACATACGATTCGCTCCGGGCTGGTCGATTCCCGGGAGCCCTGATTTCTGGACGTACAAGTTCGCCTGGGAAATCGCAGAGGATCCGCAGCTGAACGAAGAGCGGATCTCGATGATGCTCGAGACCTACTACGACGGCTTGTCGCGAGCCGTATCCCAGTTGGGCGACTCCCTGCAAGCGCCCGTCGCCGCCTTTGTGCGGGACGGTGAGGGCTACCGCGGCCGTATTCGGATCTTCGACGCCTTCGCCACGAACGCGTGGATCACCCTGAATGCGCGCGTGACCAGCCTGAAGCGCGGCGAGAAGCACCTGCTCGTCTGCGAACTGTCGCCGCAGGGATTCGAGCATGAGGTCTGGCAACAACTCGCAATGATTCGGGTCGGGGGACTGGCGCCGGCCGCGGCGCCGGAAGCCAAGCCTGCCGCCGCACCCGCAGTAAGCGAAGCCGCATTCGCGCGCCTGCTGGGCCTGGCCGGTCAATGGGAGTCCGTGACGGCGAAGGGGACGGTCATCCGGCTCACCTTCGAAGAGATCTCCCGCGGCAGCGCGCTGGTCGAGCGGTACGAAGCGGGCACGACACTGACGCAAACCGTCTATCATCCCGACGGGCAACGCCTCCTGCTCACGCACTATTGCGCCCAGGGCAACCAGCCGCGACTGGTGGCCGACCTGACGGGACCCGCGGGCCACCTGCCCTTCACGTTCCTCGACGTGACCAACCTGGCCGGCGCCGGCGCCTCGCGCATGGTCGCCTGCGAGTTCATCTTCGAGGACGCCGACCACTTCACGCGCTCGGAGACCTACCGCAACGAGAGCGGCGACGACGTCACCACGCGACGCTACACGCGCACCGCTGCGCCGCGCGTGACGCCGTGAACCCGTCCCCGGTCCTGCGCGGCGTGCCCGTGTTCCCCCTGCCCGGGTACTATGTGTTCCCGGGCACGGTGACGCCGCTGCACATCTTCGAGACCCGCTACCGCCAGATGATGAGCGACCTGATGGACAGCACCGGTCGGTTCGTGATGGCGCCCTGCGCACCGGTCGCTGACGCGGCCCCCCTGGGCCAGGCGGGGCCCGTGCTGCCGGAACTGGGCGCGCTGGTCGAGATCGTCCAGACCGAGGAGCTGGAAGACGGCCGCTGGCTCATCCTCCTGCTCGCGCTGGCGCGCGTGACCCTGGCCGAAGTGCCGAGCGATCGCCTCTACCGCCGGGTCGATGCCCGCATCGTTCCCGACCGCGAACCGGACGTTGAGCAGTCCGGGCCGCAGCGCACCGACCTGGTCGCGGCGCTGCAGGCCCGTTCCAACGGCGACTGGGGAAGCGTGTCGGCCGAGGCGTCGGTGGGCCAGCTGGCCGACCTGCTGCTGCATGCGCTGCCCCTGCAGCCGGAGCAGAGGCATCTGGCCTTCACGGAGCTGGATGCGGGCGTGCGCGCCGGGATGGCGCTGGCCTGGCATGCGGCGGGCGAGGACGAATCGCCAGGCGAGTGAGCAACACCCCGGTTCAGACCACCACGTACAGCGCCGCCAGCGTGATCGCGAAGGCCCTGGAGTACTGCCGGGCGCGGGCTGAATGCTGCGGGTCGGCCGCCGAACGCCAGGCCCCCACAGCGAAGACGACGTTGTAGGGCACCGGCAGGAAATGGATGACCAGGGCCACGGCGGCGACCGGCCCGGCGTCGTACCCCAGCCAGATCCACAGCGCGACCAGGGTACAGCCCATGTTGATCAGCAACCCGCGGAACAAGCCCCAGGTCCACAGGGCCTCGTGAAGGGGAAGGTTCCCCTGCCACAGGTCGCGCAGCTGTCGCACCAACTTCATTGCTACCGCCCGGCCCTCAGGCCCCGCAGAGCCACCGCTCGACCTGCCGCCGATGCCGCAGCAGGTGGACGATGCCGTGTTCAAGGATCATCTCAGGGTCGTAGGTCGGCCCCCAGCGAACCGGAAACGTCACGCGCGCGATCTCGGCCCCGGACGCTTCGTACAGGCCGTCGAGCGCGGCCTCGGTGTAGCGGAAGGCGACGCCCAGCCGCGGCCGCACGTCACCCGGTCCGGCCAGCTGCTGCGGGTCGAGCTGGTAGATCTCGACGAAGGGCAGCCCGCGCGCCTTGCGGATATAGTCGGCGTAGCGGTGCGCGGCGCCCACCGTGTGGGCGCACAGGGCGCGCAGCGAGACCGTATCGGGGTCGGGGCCCGGACGGACCTCGTCGAACTGAGCGGGGCTCAGGCTCTCGACCACGCGGCAGAAGTCCTCCGCCGCGCGCGCGGCCTCGTCGAGGATGGCGCCCAGCGCGCCGGGGCGGCCGGGGTGGTCGAGGAAGCCGGCGGACATGGCGCACTCCTGCGTGAAATGGGTGTTGCTGAAGCGGTGACGACCCGTGCCCCGCGATCATCCTCGACCGCACGGCACAATCTACGGATACATCCGCCTGACTTCGGCCGCCGACGCCCTGAGCAGTTCCTCCAGCACATCGAGATCGATGTCCGCCAGCCGCTTCACGTACAAACAGGCCTTGGACGCGCGGTGCTTACCCAGCCTGGCCAGGTGCGCCTTGACGCCCGGGAGTTCCGCCATGACGTAGACCGTCAGGTCACTCTTGCGGGAGGCGAACCCCAGCAGGCAGGCGTCGCCTTCATGCCCGCTGGCATACTTGTAGTGGTACGTGCCGAACCCCACGATGCCGGGGCCCCACATGACCGCCTTCTTGCCCGTGACCGCAGTCATCAGCTTGACCAGGGCGCGGCAATCCTCGCGGCGGAGCGGGTCCTCGATGGCGGCGATGTATTGGGCGACGCTGGCCTTGGTGGGCTTGGTCTTGGCTTCGTACTTGGCGGCGGGCATGGGTGGCTCCCGTCGTGGGTGGCTGGGCTGGGTCAGCTGCGCGCCGACGTAGCGTCGGGGCCGCGTTGGGGTACAGGACTAGCAAAAGAACAGGCAAGCGGCCATCCCCCGGCTGCTACCGAACCAGCGACATGGGCACGACCTGGGTCGTCCCTGCCGACTCGAACCGCGCATAGTAGCAGCCCGACGGTACGCTCAACCCCGCGGCATCGCGGCCGTCCCACGAGACCTCGTACGTGCCGGCAGCATGGGGGCCGGCACGCAGCGTGCGCACCTGCCGCCCCATGACGTCATAAACGGCCAACCGCACCGCCTGGGCTGTCGGGAGGTCGAACCGCAATGTCGTGCGCGGATTGAACGGGTTCGGCGCGTTCGGATACAGGCGCAGCGCCGCCGGCGGAGTCCCCGCCACGCCGGAGGGCGAGCCGACCACGAGGCTGCCCGCCTGGTCGGGAGAATAGCCGTTGTTCGAGCCATCGAAGTCGCCGTATACCCACGACCCGCTATTGAACGAGTAGCGCCAGGCGTAGTCGTACGAGCCGGCCGCGGCCACCGTCAGGCGCGCCATGTATTCGTCGTTGTTTCCATGGTCGAGATTGAAGACGGCTGGTTGCCACTGCCACCCGGACGAATCCACTGTCGGGTCGACACCGTCGGGACCGTAGCCCAGTTGGGCAACGACGCCCTCTGCGGCACCGGTCGGATTCGTCACGCCGTCGATCCAGATCTGCCCGAACACGAGCTCGCTGGGGACCCCTGCCATCGCATTCAGCGTCGGCGGCCACTGCAGGTTGCACCAGCCGACCGGAGGCACCACGTGCACCACCTGCTGCGTCTCGGCCACCGCGCCACGGTCATCGGTGACGCGCAACCGCAGCGGGAAGTCCAGCATGCCCTGCCCGAACACGTACGGCGGCATCAGTTCACAGCCAACTCCCGCGCCTGACGCCGTCTCCGAATCGCCCCAGAACCACTCGTAGGCGACGATGGGGTGCCGTGGATCCGGGTGCGTCGAGCAGGCAGCGTCCACCGTCACGAACGAGCCGGGCGGCACCTGCGTCCTGTCCAGCGTGAAGCACGGCGACGGGTTGCGGTCATAGACCGTCAGGGAACTCTTCGCCCAGGCCGAGAGCTGAGTGGAGATGTCGATGGTCCGCACGTGGATTTCGGCCGCCTGGCCCCGCGGGAGCGGCGGGTCCAGGGCTGCGAGAGTGAGCCACGAAACCGTCGGCGTCAGCCCTTGGGCATCTGCGGCACCATCGCCGTTCAGGTCCCACTCGGCGGTCACGGCACCCGCGCCCGGGCCGGCCCCGGCCCCCTCGAGCACCAGGTCATCACCGGTGTTGATCACGTAGGGTCCTCCGGCGTCGGCGGACGGAGCCCGGCCTGTGCCGAGCGACCGCGCGAAGATATTGAAATTCGTGAACGCGACGATGGCGCCGCCCCCGCCGTCGGCGACGATGCTGCCGCCGATGCCGGGCGCGAAGTTGGTCGCCACGCGCACCCCCGGCACGCCCCACTGCCTGATTCCCACGCCGCTCACCCACTGTGCGTAGAAGTCGTCGACCCCCATGAGCGAACTGTACCACGAGAAGATCGCCCCACCGGTGCCGTCCGAGGCCAACATCAGGTTGTTCCGGTTGGCGCCGTCGTCGTGCAACATCAGTCCGTTCGGCGCCCACAGGGTGTTGCCGGTAATGCCCAACCGCTGGCAGTAGACGTCCGTTGGCCCTCGCCGCAGGTCCCGCCACATGAGCACCGCGCCCCCCGCACCGTCGGGCACCACGGCGTCGACCCACTGGTCGGACGCGGCATCGCAGACAACCATCCCAGAGGGGGCCCACCGGCGGATCCCGTCCGCAGTGACGCTCTGCGCGTAGATATCGACCGTCCCGTTGCGCGTGTCGTGCCAGACGATGATGGCCCCGTCCGCCCCGTCGCTGGCGATCATCGGATAGTCCTGGGCCGCAGAATCCATGCAAATGGGCAGGCCGCCGGCTCCCCACCGGCGCGCCCCGTTCCCGGCGATGGATTGGGCATAGATGTCGCGGGTGCCGGACCATGCGTCGTACCAGGTGATGATGGCACCACCGGTGCCGTCGGCAATGATCTGAGGCGCCGCCTGATCCCCTGGCGTCGCGCAGACAGCCACGCCGTCGGCGGCCCACAAGACCGTCCCTGCCCCATCGATCCGCTGGGCATAGATGTCACGAGTGCCGTTGCGGTCGTCACTCCACATGGCGATGGCGCCGCCGAAACCGTCGGCTACGATCTTGACCGTCCACTGGTTGGCGGCCGCGGTGCACAGCGCGACTCCATTGTGGGCCCACTGGACCACGCCCGCGGCATTGACCCTCTGGACGTAGATATCGCGCTCGGGGAGACGCTGGTCGATCCAGGCCACGATGGCTCCACCCGCGCCGTCGGAGGCGATCGCTGGATACAACTGCAAGCCCGGCGCCGTGCAGAGCGGGACGCCATCGGCTGTCCACGTCGTCACGCCCCAGTTGTCCACCTTCTGTGCGTAGATGTCGTGGCGCACGGGGTAGCTGCGGTCGTCGTCCCAGGCGACGATGGCGCCGCCGGCGCCGTCGGGCGCGGCGACGGGATACTCCTGGGCCTGGATGGCCGAGCAAATCGTCACGATGTTGTCGCCCCACCACGCCTGGGTTGGCGACACGCCGGCCATGCAGAGGCCGAAGGCCAGCATCGTCGTCTTCAGCACGGACTTCATGGTCAGGCCTTTCTGCGAATCCCGCGAAAGTGCCGAACATGACGTGCGGCTACTTCCGCAAGGAACAGGACCGAGCAGGCGCCGCCCTCTGTCCCTCCGAGAAACCCCGTCGGCCTTGCGCCCGCTGCGTTTGCCGTGCGGCGAGAATAGCACACCGCTCAGCGGAGCATCACGAGGCGAGAGGTGCGGACCTCAGCCCCTGTCGACAGCCGCAGCAGGTACAGGCCGGCGGCGACCCTCCGGCCGCTCTCGTCGCGACCGTCCCAGGGCAGCGTGCGCTCCCCGGCGGGCAACCGGCCGGCGACCAGGCGTCGCACGAGGCGGCCGGCCGGATCGTAGATCTCCAGACGGGCCTCCCCCTCGCGTGCCAGCGCGAAACGGATACTCGCCGATGATTGCGTGGGGTTCGGCCAGGCGCGGAGGCCGTGGCTCATCACCGCCCCGTCCGGATCATCGCCCACCCCGGTCATCGAACCGAGGCAGAACTCGTAGACGCGGTTCGCACCGGCGTCCGCGACCCACAGCCGGCGGTTGGCCGCGTCGATCTCGATGCCGCAATACGCCAGGCCGGTGAAGCCGGCGGCGACGAGTTCGACGTGTCCGGTCGTCGGATGGATGCGATTGAGCGTCTGGCGGACCTGTTCGAGGACATAGATCCGGTCCGTCTGGTCGTCGTAGACGATCCCCACCATGCCCGTCAGCGGTGTGTCGAGCGTCAGCGTCGCCAGCGAGCCGTCCGGCGAGAGAACGGCCACGGAGGTCGAGTCGACGGTGCCGGCCAGGTAGACCGATCCGGGCCGCCCCGCGGCGATGTCGCGATAGTCCCGGTCGCCGGGATCGGGCATGACCAGCCGCTCGTTCTCCGCCGCGCCGGCCTTGAAGGCCCAGACTTCGTCCGGTCCCAGGTAACCGAAGTCCGTGACCAGGATGTCACCCGGGTCCACGTTGGGGCCGTCGAAGCCGGCCGGAGCGAAGCACAGGCCGCCCGGATCGTCGTCCCCCGTGTGGAAGCCGGAGACCCAGAGCGTCGAGCTACCCGCCGCGGCGCGTCGATACACGTTGCCGCTGTTGTCCTCGGTGACGAACGCATTGCCCGCACTGTCGTAGATCAGGTGGGCAGGCAGATCGTAGGCCTGAAGACGCGTGCCCGCGGCGCCACCTTCGACGGCCCAGAGCCCGCCCCCCGAACCCGAGGCCAGGTCGACGGTACCGTAGAGCAGGCCATCCAGCGGGTTGCGCGCCACCGTGGAGATCCCCACGAAACCGAGGCGGCCGCACGGTGTCACGCCCGGCGCATGCACCGTGACCGGCATGTCCATCGGCGCGCACCCGGCGGACAGGCGCCCGAAGTTGTCGAAGCCGATGACCTCCGTGCCGTTGATGAACTCCACCTGGATGCGGCATTCGGTCACGTTCGCCAGCAAGGCCGCCCAGGTGCCCGCGGTCACGGTCCACGTCGCCGCCTGCAATGGGAAGTCGTAGGTCTTCCAGACCCGGCCGACGACCGGCAGGGCGGCCGCGGGCATGGCGACGACGGCCGTTCCGCCCGGGCCCGACAATCGGATGAACTCGGGGATGTCGACCGCGGTCCCGCCTTGGCTGGGGATGCGGATGTCGATGGCGAGCGAGCCGGAGCCGTTCAGCGCAGACCAGTCGCCCAGGTAGCGCGGCGGAGCGAAGGCGTAGGACGTGCCCGTCCCATCGTTGACCTGGCAGAAGCCGCCGGCGTTTCCCCCGCTGCCCGGGTTCGAAACCCCGCCCGTGCTCATGAACGACCAGTCCGCGAGGCCCGCCGGTGTGAACGTCTCCGTGACGCACGCCTCGAACACGTGGATCACGTTGCCGGTCAGGCGGATGTTGTCGAGACGGACGACTTCCCCGCCGTCGACGAACTCGCCCGCGATGGTGAGTGAATTGACGTGCGCCAGCAGCCCGTTCCAGGTGCCGCTTTCCATGATCCAGTCGGCGGCCGACAAGCTGATCCTCAGGGTCGTCCACGCCAACTGCGGCGGCACGTAACCCAAGACGGCGTGCGCGGCGCCGCCGGGGCCGGCGATGCGGAAGACGTGCGCCGGCGCAAGGACTGCGCCACCGCTCGTGTTCTGCAGGTAGTAGTCCAGGCTGATCGAGTCGGCGGCCGTCATGGCGCTCCAGTCACCGAGGTAGGCTGGCGGCGCGATGGCTCGGTTGTCCTCGCCGGTGGCGAGGTCGTTCACCGACAGGCAACCACCGGGGTGGCCTCCCGTGGCGTTCCAGGCGGCGGCGTTGTCGCCGGTGACGCGCCACCCCTCGAGTCCGGAATCGAAAGCGGTCACGACCGCCGAGGAGGCGCTGGGCGCCAGGCCGAGGCTGCCCAGGACGGCGACCAGGCCGCCGAACGCACCCGCCCAGCGGCGCCAGGGGAAGAGTTGATAGCGCTGCATGGCGCACCTCCAAAGGGAGAGCTCCGGGTGGCCACGGGGGAGGAGGAGCGGAGCGCAGGGATAGTACCAACGCCCTTTACCCCGCTTGTCTCTCGCAGGAACTCCGTCGGCCTTGCGCCCCGTTGCTGTTAGCGGCGAGCGGAGCATAGCATGCCCCGATGCTCGAATTTCTCTTTTTTCACCCGCCCGGCGATCACGCCGCGGCCACCCGCCATTTGTGACACGCCCCCCCTCGCGAGCACGCCGCCCCTCCGTCTGGCCCTGTCCCCGGGGAACCTGCACGGCTCCCGCGGAGTTTCCCTGAGTTCGCCCGTGGAGCCCATGACAAAGGAGCCCGCACTTGTTCAGCCGTACCATTGCCACCGTCGCCACGGTTCTCTTGCTGGCAGGCAACGCCATTGCCGCGCCAGCGCAGGTCGAAGCCCGTGATCCCGGCCCCGACGCCTATCCCGCGCCCAACGCCGTCAGCGATTTCGTCCGCAGGATCTTCCAGGACACGAAAGGCAACCTGTGGTTCGGCACGAACGGCGACGGGGTGTGCGTCTACAAGCACCCGTCGCTGACGTACTACTCGATCCGGCAGGGGTTCGGCGGCGACGCGGTCCGGGGCATCGTCGAGGACAAGGACGGCAACGTCTGGTTCGCGACATCCGGCGGCGTCACCCGGTACGATGGGGCGTCCTTCGTGAATTTCACCGTCAAAGACGGTCTGAGCCATGACGACGCCTGGTGCATCCTGATCGACCGCAAAGGGACGATCTGGGCGGGCACCTTCGGCGGGGCGTGCCGCTTCGACGGCAAGCGCTTCGTCCCCTTCGCCTTGCCTCCGGCGGCGATCGACCCGGATCAGGGCGTATCGAGCCCGGAGATGGTCTGGAGCATCATGGAGGACCGCTCCGGGAACCTGTGGTTCGCCACCGGCGGCGGCGCGTACCGGTACGACGGCACATCGTTGCGCCAATTCTCGGAAAAGGACGGCCTGTGCGACGATGCGATCACTGACATCCTGGAAGATCGCGAAGGGAACATCTGGTTCGCGACGTTCTATGACGGCGTCTGCCGTTTCGACGGCACGTCGTTCACCAACGTGACCGTGCAGGAAGGGCTGCAAGGGACGGAAGTCTGGGATCTCTACGAGGATCGTGCGGGCAATATCTGGTTCCCCGCCGAACACGCCGGCCTGTACCGCTACGATGGGAAGTCCTTCACGAATTTCACCAAGGAGCAGGGCCTGGACAGCGGCGCCATCCAGAGCGCCTTCGAGGACCGGGACGGCCGCCTCTGGGCCGGCGGCTACCTGGGGCTGTATCGGCTGGAGGGCCGTTCCTTCATCAAGGTCACCACCGACGGGCCATGGTGACCGCGCCGGCGGCACTGCGGGCGGTTGCGTGGGCTCGCCGATGTGATCGAGGATCCGCTCGATCGTCGGCGCATCGAGCACGAAGGCGATGGTGCGCATCGGCCCGCCGCGCTTCGGGCACTCGTGGAGAAGCTCCGGCGGAACTTGCGGCGACCTGGTCCCTGCTAGCCCTCGCTGGCCGCCGCGGCGCGCAATTCCCGGCGCAGGGCCTTGCCCACGGCGTTCTTGGGGATCTCGGCCAGGAAACGGAAGCTGGTGGGCACCTTGTAGTTCACCAGCAGGGTCCGGCAGTGGTGGCGTAGTTCCTCGCTGGTGAGTTCCTTCCGCAACACCACGAAGGCGCGCACGGCCTCGCCCGTGTCCTCGTGGGGGATTCCGATCACGGCTACTTCGGCCACATCCGGGTGCATGGCGATGCAGGCCTCCACCTCGTTGGGGAAGACGTTGAAGCCGCTCACGATGATCATGTCCTTCTTGCGGTCCGTGATGGTGAGGTAGCCATCGGCATCCAGGCAGCCGATGTCGCCGGTGTGGAACCAGCCGTCGCGCATGGTGCGGGCCGTCTCCTCGCTTTGGTTCCAGTAGCCCATCATGACCTGGGGACCACGCACCACGATCTCGCCATGGCCGCCGGTCTCCACGGTGTTGCCCTCGTCATCCACGATGCGCAGGTCCGTGCCGGGCAGGGGCAGGCCCACGCCCCCCACCTGTTTCATGGTGCGCCGGAGACGGTCGCCGGCGCGGACCGCGGTGTTGTAGGTGACCAGGGGGCTGGTCTCGCTGAGGCCGAAGCCTTCGATGACGAGGCAGCCCGTGAAGGCCTCCCAGTCCTGGAGCACCGAAGGGTGCGTCTGCATGCCGCCCGCGAAGACACCCAGCATCTTCCGCGTGAGCTCCGGCTTGAACCAGTCCTCGTGCGGCAGGGCCTTCAGCAGGGTATTCACCGCCGTCATCCAGGTGATGTCGTGGTTCCGGAACGCCGGGCGGAGATTCTTCAGCGGCCTGGGATTGGGCACCAGGATGCTTTGGCTGCCGGTGTGGAGGCCAAAGAGCAGGTTGATGGTGAAGGCGATCACGTGGTACATGGGCAGCACCGTCAGCACGGTCTCTTCGCCATAGGTGAATTCGTAGACCTTCGTGATCTCGCCCAGCTGCTCCAGGTTCGCCAGCAGGTTGCCATGGCTCAGCATGGCCCCCTTGCTGACGCCCGTGGTGCCGCCCGTGTACTGCAGCAGGGCCAGGCTGTCGCGGGTGGGCTGCGGCTCTTGGGCCGCCTCGGGCAGGAGCTGCGCCTTGTCCAGGTGCTGCAGGCCCAGGTGGATGGCCTCGGGCAGGCGCGTGAAGGGCTGGCCCATGGGAGGAATGAGGCCCGAGAGCTTCAGCTTGGTGCGGATGAGGAACCGCGACAGCGGCGGGAAGAAATCGGCGATGCAGGTCACCACGATGGTCTTGACCTGGGTGTGGGGCACCACCGTGAGCAGCTTGTCGCCGAAGTGGTCCAGCACCACCAGCACCTCGGCGCCACTGTCGTGGAGTTGCTCTTCCAGTTCCCGGGCCGTGTAGAGCGGATTGGTGTTCACCACCACGCAGCCGGCCTTGAGCACGCCAAAGGCGCAGACCGGATAGGCCAGGGCGTTGGGCAGCAGGATGGCCACGCGGGTTCCCGGCTGAAGCTGGAGTCCGTGCCGCAGGTAGGCGGCGAAGGCATCCGAGAGATGGTCGACGTCCTTGAAGCTGAGGGAGGCCTCCAGGCCATTGGGCAGGACCAGCGTCTCGGCCGGCTTGTCGCCGTAGCGCACCGCCGCGGCCTGCACCAGCTGGCCGAGGTTGTCGAAGGGGAAGGCCTGGGCTTCGCGGCCCACACTCTCCGGGAAATGCGCCCACCACACCCGTTCTGAATCCACTTGCCCACCCTTGTCGTTGGTTCGCATCAGGATTACGGACAGGAAGAATAACCGCTATTTCTCCCCCGACCGCCCGCCGATCACGTCCCGGCCACCCGTCGATAGTGACACGCCCCGCTCCCGCGCGTCAAACAACGACAGCTTGCTTCAATACCAACCGAGCGCGTTCCAGCCTTCACCAACCAAATACAAGCCGACCAGAAACACTACCCAGGCCATCGCCTCGTTCGCATTGCGGGACAGTGTCGCCTCCAACCTTGTCAAGACAGGCGCCACATAGTCGTGCAGCCAAAGCCGAGCAGCCAGCAGCAACAACGCTGGTGCGATCATCACCAGACAATACCCGAACAGCACCGCACCGCGTCCCGCCAGCGACAACTCCGATACGGTCAAGGCGCCGATCGCGGCCAGATACGGGATCATCGATGCAGCCTCGATGACGGCTGCCGTCAACGCAAATACGATGACCGCACCGACAGGGGCCGATGAATCGTTCGCGCGTTCCCGCATCCGCATTTGCAGACTCGGCCCGGAACGGGCCAGTTTTTCCGCGCGGCGGACGGCGCGACGCTCCTTGCCTGCTTTCGTCCAGGGCTCCATTAGTGTGCCGAGCGCCATCAGCCCGATACCGACGACCAGCTGAGCGACCCGTAGCGGTTGTGAGTTTCCGGTCTCATGCATCGCGTCGAGCAGCGTCGACGCTCCGAACAGGAGCGCAATCCCCAACAGCAGATAGAACGCGGCCACCGTGCCGAGGAACAACAGGATCCTCCCCGGACGCGGCCGGCCGGGGCTCAACATCAACCACAAGGGGATGAGCAAGGTGCCGAAGCTGGTGCTATCGATCAGCGCCAGCACGACAAGTGTGGCCAGCAGTTCGATGTTCACCGCTATTCGCCCGCAGACGCGTCTGCTGGCGTCTGAACTCTACTGTCATCGTGCTCGGCGAGAGCAGCAAACACGCATCGATGGAATAGTCGAAGCAAACCACCAGTCCCCCTCGCTAAGCCCTCACGATAGCCCCCTGACACCCCGCGAATATCCCCCACCAGAGCCCAGGAAGTCAATCGACCCGCCCCGCCTCGGTCGCCTGCAGCCTGGACTCGAACTCGGCCAACCGGGCCGCATGTTCGGTGCGCATCGCGGCCAGTTCCCGTTCGAGCCGCTCGACATCGCTCTGGCGCGCGGCAGCCTGCTCGGAAGAGATCTCCGCCGGGGTCTGCGGGCCGCGCGCCGGGACATCCTCGCCGTCGCCGGCCGCCAGCAGGGTCGGCGAGGCGATCCCGTACGCTGTCGGCACATAGAGCAGCGTGAGCGAAACATCCTCGACCTCGATGACACCGCTCGACTCGCTGCCCATCAGGTGGACCGTCAGGGGTACGCCCGCGGTGGCCGCGAAGACGCCGTTCACATGCAAGGGGATGGAATAGGAACCGGACGCGGCGGCGGAGGCGATCTGCACGTTGACATCCTGGGCGGTGCCGAAGCCGACACCGTCGTCCGAAAGGCCGATGGCGCCACTGGTGCCGATGCCGCTGGTGTGGGTGACGCGGGCCACGCTCTGGCCCAGGGCAAGAACGTAGCCGCTCTGCGGCGGCGTGAGCGTGCGCGACAGCACAGAAGAGACGGCGCTGGTCAGGGTCGTGAAGTTGGTGTTCGTGACGCTGGCCAGGCCGGGTTCAGCGACGGTCTCAAGCGCGTTGATACCGTCGAGGGGGAACCGCACGGAAGTGTCGCCGATCTCTTTCAGGTCCAGGAAGGCCGACTGTCCCGTACCGTAGAGACCCAGGAACGGATTGCCGATGAGGCTGCTGTAGATCTCGGCAGCGGTGCCGCCGTTGGCACTGAGCATGACCAGCGAGCCGTCGCCGGAGGTACCCGCCCCGAGCTTGGCCACCATCTGGTTGAAGTCGCTGCAGCGCCACTCCAGGTTCGTCTCACCCTGGCCGTTGACCTTCGTGGCCAGGGCCAGCACCGAGCCCTGGACGATGCCGATGGCCGTCCTGAGCGTGTCCGCGGCCTGCGCCCGCAGCGCGAACGGGGTGGAGCGCAGTTGGGTGCGCGGCAGTTCCGCTTCCCCGTTGACGCGGACGCCCAGGAAGCGCGGCGCACCGTTGGTCACCGCGCCGCCGAGCGGCGTGACCGAGCCGAGCGCCACGGCAAAGACGCCCTGGCTCACCGGCACGGCGCCGTGCGTCTCCGACCAGAGGGCCACGCCGCCGCTCGCGGCGGCGTAGACGGCAATGTCGAGGTTCACCGTTCCGGCGAGCGGTTGCCCGCCGTTGTCGGCGAGGTAGCCCTGGAAGGCGATGGTCTGGGGCACGGCGGCGTGCGCCGGCATCGCGACGCCGGCGAACAGGATGGCCGGCAGCAACGCGAGGATCAGGCGGCAGGGGCGAATCATGGTGGCGTTCTCCTTGATGGCGTTCGTTTGCGGGCCTGTCTAGCGGACCATCAGCATGCGCTTGGTGGCCGTCCAGGAATCGATCGTCAGCCGTGCGTGGTACAGGCCGCTGGCCACCGGCGCGCCGCGGTCGTCGCGACCGTCCCAGTGCGCGTCGTGGCGGCCGGCCGGCATCGTCGTACCGACCAGGCGCCGGACATGGCGCCCGGCCAGGTCGAAGATGTCCAGCGAGACGTCCGCCGGGCGGGCCACGCTGAACGCGAGCGTCGTGCCGCCGCTGAAGGGGTTGGGGTGGTTCCGGGCCAGCGCGTTGGCGAAGACGGCGCCTTCGGCTGCCGGATCCTGCGGGTCTGGCGCGACGGCGCTGACGTAGCCGAGGCCGGGCCGCCAGAATCCCTCGACCACGACGAAGCTGCCGCCGGCGGTGCGGCCCACCACCCCGGCCTCGCCCAGCGTGCCGGCCAGGCGGTAGCTCCCGCCGGCGACGCCGACCGCGCCGCCGGAGAAGGTGGGCTTGCCCAGGGACGCGGCGCTGCCGGCAGTCGGCAGGGCGGCGGCCAGGGCCGCGAACAGGGCCAGACGGACGACGAGCGCAGGATGTGGCCTCAAGGCGATGTCCTCCACGGGCATGGGGCCGCGGCCGGCAGGACGGCGCCGCCGGGCGCGGATTCGAACATGGTGGCGCTATGGCCGATCCATGACTCTGGGCGCGTTCTGCCGTTGCGGCAGGTGACCCTGCGTTTCCCGGTCGCGCACGACCAGTATACACCAAATCGGACGTTTTTTCTCCTAAATGATCGGTTAGGGCCCGCATTTCCTTCGAACCGCCGGCGCGGACTTGCGCCGGCGCAAGTCCGTTGGAAACGCACATGGGTCTGGCGAGGAACACCTTCGCGAAGGAGAGACTTGCGCCGGCGCATTTGGGGCGCCTGGGGGAAGGCGCGCCGGCGCAAGTCGAGGATCGATCGGTCGTCGCAACAGACGACCATGTCGGCAGCGGCGTCGCTCAGCCCTTCGGCTGGTCGCGCCGCGCGGCCTCCTCGGCCGCAATCCGCCGGTAGGCGTCCCGGAAGGGCACGCCCTCGGCCACGAGCTTGAGCGCGCGCTCCGTCGCGCGCATTTCGTCGGTGACGGCGGCGGCGCAGCGGTCGGCGTCGACCTGCAGGCCGCCCAGCACCATCGTCATCGCCTTGAGGCTGTCGAGCGTCGCGGCCACGCCCGCGAACAGCGGTCCCTTGGTCAGCTGCACGTCGCGGTTGTAGCCGGACATCAGGCCGGCAGTCATCGCCCGCACCTTGCCCTCTTCCCCGGCCACGACATGGAAGCGCGCGCGCACCAGTTCCAGCACGTCGGGGTTGCGCTTCTGCGGCATCAGCGAGCTGCCGGTGCAAAGCGACGGCGGCAGCGCGACCAGGCCGAACTCGCGCGTCGAGAACAGCAAGAGGTCGCTGGCCAGGCGGCTCAGGCCGAGCATCACCTGGCTGCAGGCGGCCAGCAGCAGCGCCTCGACGCGGCCGCGGCTCAGCTGCGCGTACATCGGGTTGGCCAGCACCTCGGCGAAACCCAGCTCGGCCGCCGTGCCCTCGCGGTCGATGGCCAGCACCGGCACGCCGAAGCCGGCCGCGGTGCCCAGCGGGCAGCGGTCGACCAGGCGGCGCACCAAAGACAGCAGTTCATGGTCGTCGCGCGCGGCGTCGGCGTAGCTGCCCAGCCAGACGTCGACCGTGGTGGGCATCGCGGCCTGCATGTGCGTGTAGCCGGGCAGGGTCACGGCGCCCTGGGCCTGGCGGACCGCGTACAGCGCGTCGAGGTACGCCACCAGCGCGCCGAGCAGGTGGTCGACCGCGTCCTTCTCCCACAGCCGCAGCGCCGTCAGGACCTGGTCGTTGCGCGAGCGGCCGGTGTGGATCTTCCGGCCGGCCTCGCCGCAGGTCTTCGTCAGGAAGTTCTCGATGGCGGTGTGGCAGTCCTCGTCGGCCTCGGTGATCGCGAACCGGCCGTGCTCGGCCGACTCGGCGATCTGCGCGAGGCCCGTCTCGAGGCTCTGCAGCTCCGCATCGTCAAGCACGCCGATGCGCGCGAGCATGCGGGCGTGCGCCAGCGACGCCCGGCAGTCGTAGGGCAGCAGCTGGCGGTCCAGCACGTGGTCGTCGCCGGCCAGGAACGACTGCAGCCAGGGATCGGGCTCGTCGGCCCGGGTCCAGAGCGTGCTCATTTCGCCGCACCCACTGTGGCGCCCTCGCGCGCGGCGGCCGCCCGCTTGCGGCAGATGGCGTGGTGCGCCTTCAGCCGGATGGCGTTGATGCGGATGAAGCCGCCGGCGTCCTGTTGGTCGTAACCGCCCTCGGCGTCCATGCTGGACAGGTCCTGGTCGTACAGCGAGCTGGGGCTGGTGCGCGCCAGCGGCCAGACGCCGCCCTTGAACAGCTTCACCGTGACGCGGCCGTCGATCAGTTCCTGGCTCTTGTGGATGGCCGACATCAGGAAGTCCATCTCGGGGCTGAACCAGAAGCCGTTGTAGATCAGCTCGCTCAGCTTGGCCGCGAGCATGTCGCGCAGGCACATCACCTCGCGGTCCATGGCCAGGCCCTCGAGGTCGCGGTGCGCCGCCAGGAGGATGGTGCCGCCCGGCGTCTCGTACACGCCGCGCGATTTGACGCCCACGAAGCGGTTCTCGACCATGTCGACGCGGCCGACGCCGTGCGCGGCGCCGACCTCGTTGAGGTACATGAACAGCGGCAGGGCGCCGGTTACTTCCTTGCCCGTGTCCAGGTTGGTGACCTTGGTCGGCAGGCCGTCGGTGAAGTCGATGGCCAGCAGCGCCGGCGTGTCGGGCGCCAGCTCGGGCGCGACGGTGCGCGAGTACACCTCGGGCGGCGCAGCCAGGCCCGGGTCTTCCAGGATGCCGGCCTCGTGGCTGATGTGCAGCAGGTTGTCGTCCTCGCTGTACGGCTTGGCCAGCGACGACTTGATCTCGATGCCCTTGACCTGCGCATAGTGGATCATGTCGGTGCGGCCCTTGAACTGCGCCAGGAACGTGGCGTCCTTCCAGGGCGCGAAGACCTTGATCTGCGGGGCCAGCGCGTAGAACGCCAGCTCGAAGCGCACCTGGTCGTTGCCCTTGCCGGTGGCGCCGTGCGAGACCCACGCGGCGCCCTCCAGTTCGGCGATCTCGACCTGGCGCTTGGCGATCAGCGGCCGCGCCACAGCGGTGCCCAGCAGGTAGCGACCCTCGTAGATGGCGTTGGCGCTGATCATCGGGAAGATGAAGTCGGTGACGAGCTCTTCCTTCAGGTCCTCCACGTACACCTTCGTGGCGCCCAGGGTCAGCGCCTTGCGCTTGGCCGCGGCGAGGTCCTCGTCCTGCCCCACGTCGGCGATGTAGGCGATCACGTCCCAGCCCTGCTCGATGAGCCAGACCAGGATGATCGACGTGTCCAGGCCCCCGCTGTACGCGAGCACCACCTTCTGCTTGCCGTCCTTCGCCAACGCCTCGTGCACCATCGGGCCATCCTCCTGCTGTGGTTCGGTTTCGAACGCCCAAGATAGATTTGGACAATTGATTTGCGTCATTGAATGATTTCAGTTATTGATCATTTATTATGAGTTTACTCCATCCGGGACTCGAGGCCTTCATGGCCATCGTCCGCAACGGCACCGTCCACGGGGCCGCGCGCGAGATCGGGCTGAGCCAGACCGGCGTCACCCAGCGTATCCGTGTGCTGGAACGCGAGTTGGGCTGCACGCTGTTCGTCCGTTCGCGGCGCGGCATGCGGCCCACGGCCGAGGGCGAGGCCCTGGTCCGGTACGGCCAGCGGGCCGGCGACCTCGAAGGCGAGCTGCTGGCCGTGGTTCGCAGCGCGGACGCCGCCGCCGACGTCCGCGTGACCATCACCGGGCCGTCGAGCCTGATGCGCAGCCGCGTCATCCCCGCCACCACCGCCGCCCTGGCCGCGTACCCCGGCGTCTCGCTGGCCTTCGTCCTGGACGACCAGAACGCGGGCCTGGCCGCGCTCAAGACCGGGCAGGCGCAGCTGGCGGTGCTGCCGCGCGGCGACGTCGTGGTCGAACTGGCCGCCAAGGCGCTGCACCCGAGTCGGCAGGTATTGGTGGGACCGGGAACGTGGAAGAAGCGGAAGCTGCGCGATGTCGTCGCCGGCGAACGCATCATCGACTTCAACGAGGGCGACGACGCGACGCTGGCCTTCCTGCGCCGCCACGACCTGCTGGCCGGCGCGCGCCGCCGGCGCCACCTGGTCAACAGTCCCGATGCGCTGGCCGGCCTGGTCGCCGCGGGGCTGGGCTATACGGTGCTGGACGAGGATTTCGCGGCGCCGTGGCTGGCCGACGGCCGGCTGGTCGACCTGTGCCCCGGCAAGCGGCTGGACCAGGACGTGGCCCTGGCGTGGTACCCGCGGCACGAGATGCCGGCGTATTTCGGGGCGCTGATCGCGGCAGTGGTCTAAGAGACCGGCCGGCGGACTGCCTCCAGTCCCCCGGCCGGTTCTGTCCGCCTGGTTCGGCTAGCGCCCGCCCGCCGCCGCCCGTCCGTCCACCATCGCCACCAGTTCGACAACCATGCGCTGCATCTCGACCGCCTGGGCATTCAGTTCCTCGGCCGCGCTCGCCGATTCCTCCGAGCTGGCCGCGTTGGACTGCGTCACCTGGTCCATCTGAGCCACGGCCTTGTTCACCTGCTCGACGCCTTCGGCCTGCTGGACGTTCGCCCGGGCCATCTCGCCCACGAGTTCATTGACCTTGGCCGCCGTGACGGCGATCTCGGCCAGCGACTCGCCGACCTTGCGCGAGATCAACACGCCGTTGCCGGCCCGCTTGACCGAGTCCTCGATCATGACCGAGGTGTTGCGCGCGGCGGCGGCGCTGCGCTGGGCCAGGTTGCGGACCTCCTCGGCCACCACGGCGAAGCCCTTGCCGGCGTCGCCGGCGCGCGCGGCCTCGACCGCGGCATTGAGAGCCAGGAGATTCGTCTGGAAGGCGATCTCGTCGATCGTCTTGACGATCTTGGCGGTCTCGTCCGACGACTGCTTGATGCTCTCGATCGCCGCCATCATCTCGGTCATCGCCTGGGCGCCCTTGCCGGCGCTGACGTTGGCCGCCCCGGCCAGGGCCATCGCCTCATGCGCCTTGTCCGCATTCGACTTGGTCATCGCCGTGATCTCTTCGAGCGACGCCGACGTTTCCTCGAGGCTGGACGCCTGCGTGCTGGCGCCGGCGGCCATCATCTGGCTGGACTGCGACACCTGGCCGGCCGCACTGGCGGTCTGCTCGCTGCCGTCCCCCAGGGCCATGGCCACATCCCGCAGGCCCTTGTTGATGCCGCGACTGATGAAGATCCCCAGCAGTGTCGCGCCCAGGACGCCGATGATGGTCGCCATCAGGCTCAGGATCTTGAGGAAGGTGCTTTGCGCCAGGGCCGCCTTCGTCTCCTCGGTCGCTACCTGCTCGTTAATTGCGACCAGGCGGTTCAGTTGCGTTTCGGCGGCGCTGAACGTGGCACCGATCGTGACCAGCGCGTAGTCGCTCACCTTGGTGTACGCCGCGGCGATGCGGCTCGAGTCGGCACTCGCGAGGGCAGCCTCGTAGTCGCGCGACAGCTTGACCACTGTTTCATGGTCCGACCACCAGGCCCGCCAGGCCGGATCGAACTTCGCCCAGGTGTCGGCTTCCTCTACGGTCTGGGGCAGTGGCTCGTAGATTTTCCGCGCCGCGTCGGCCCGCGCCTTGGCATCGTCGAAGCGCTTGTAGGCCGCCAGTCGCCCGGCGGCATCCAGCCGCGTCGACAGCAGGGCGTTCTCGCCGGCGTCGACCGCCGTCTGGGCCTCGCTGATCACCAGCAGCGCCGTCACGCTGGGCAGCCGGACCACGCCGAGTTCGCGAACCGACTGGTCGCTCTTCACGGCGCCGTAGAAGGCCACGACACCGAGGCACAGCGTGATCAACGTAACGGCACCAAACGCCGCGCCGAGCTTCTTGCTGATGGTCCACTGGGATTGCATCGGGCACCGACTTTCCTACATCAGGCTGGGTTCGGGCACTGCCACATCGATACTGGCGCTATCCGCAGCTCGATCCGGCGCACTCGTGGGTTCTCGGCCCGGAAGTCCCGAACCTTGACGTCGCAAATACGGATTTCGCGTATATCCCGAATAGGCCCGCAATCGGCGGTATCAAGCCCTTCCGACGAACCCCGCCACCTCGATCGGGCCACGCCGCGCTTTGTTTCACGACACCCCGCCCGCCGGGCGGGCCCGCGCGGACGGCAAAGCGGCCCCGACTGTTGCCAGCCGGGGCCGCGTCTCTTGTCTCTTATCTCTTGTCGTCAGCGTCCTGAACGGGTCAATGCGACCCGGCCCAGGTCACTTCAACAAGGTCATCTTCATCATCTGCGTCACGCCAGCGGCGGTCAGCTTGGCCACGTACATGCCGCTGGCCACCTTGCCGCCATTCTCGTCCGATCCGTCCCAGGTCTCGATATGCCGGCCCGTGGCGCGCGAGCCGTTGACCAGCGTGCGCACGAGATGGCCCTGGAGGTCGAAGATCGCCAGCTGCACCTGGCCGTCGCCGGCCAGCTCATAGGTGATCTTCGTCTGCGGGTTGAACGGATTGGGAGTGATGTCCACCAATGCCGTCTTCGACGGCGCCGGCACGTCATCGCCCACGCCGCTCGTCCAGCCGGAGTAGAACCGCAGGTTGTAGGTCCCGGCCAGCGCGAGGTCGGCCGAGCCCTTCTTCCAGACCGAGACGCAGTACCAGCCGGTGGCCGGTACGTCGACGACCAGCAGTTCGTCCTGGCCCGAGCCGAATCCGTCCTGTGCGATGGCGATCGCATCGGACTTGCCCTGGTAGGCCGTGTCGCCGCGGTGCAGCGACATGCCGTAGTCGACGCCTCCGCCCAGGTCCATCAGCTGGATGCCCATGGGCCCGGCCGGCAGGTAGACCTCGACCAGGTTCAGGATCCGGTCGGCCGGCAGGCTGTACGGACCGTAGACGCCGGCCGGATTGCTGATCCAGCTGTTGGACGCCGTCGATTCCGTGACATAGCCGCCGGTCCCGCCGAAGTTCACGACACCGGCGTCGTAGGGCTGGAACCCGGCCATGTTGAAGTTCACCAGCACGTAGTCGGAATTGCCGGCCCACCAGTACGAGCCCGCGAGGTTGTTCGCGAATCCGTCCTTGGCGCCGGTGCTCGGCAGGTGCAGGCGCAGGTCGACGTCGGTGTCCGCGTCGGGCATCGCGGCAACCGCACGCCAGTAGCCACCGGCATTCGGCATCCGCACGCCATCGCAGTTCGGGTAGAAGGTCTCGCCCGAATTGACGTTGGTCCAGTCACCGTACGGAGCCGGAGGGCCATAACGGTAGACGGGAGTGTCGTTGACCAGGTCCAGCGGCGACCAGACATACTGTTCGCCGTAGATGTTGTTGTTCTCGTGGATCTCCTCGATGGCCTGGTGGGCATCGAGCTGCAGCGCCAGCGTGTGACGCCCGCCCCGGACGGTCCAGGCCGCGTTCCAGTTGAACAGTCCGTCGGTGTACGCCGGGAACGCTCCCCATGCCACCCACCACGTGTACGAGCCGTCCAGGTACATCTCGCCCGGGAGTCCGCCCGGCGAAGCCGACGGGCTTTCGTTGCGGACCGACAGGTTCAGGTACGTGGACGCAACGTTGCCCGGCAGCGTTGCCGGCACCGGCACCGAGTTCCAGGCCCCGTCCGCCGCCGCGCGCGGCACGAAGGGAGCGTGCCAGCCCGCAGCGTACTTGGGCTGGAAGTCGGGCGGTGTCGTGTCGATCTCGATCGTCACATTGATCGGCCCGGTCGTCTTGCTCCACGTCGGATCGCGGTACACGACCAGGGCGTGGTAGCCGGAAACCGCCAGGTTCATGTCCAGGCGGGCACGACCGTTCGCGTCGGTGACCGACGAGGCATAGTAATTGGACAGGCCGCCGCGCTGGAAGGTCGTGTCCAGCCACTGCGCCACCACCGGACCATCTGCCGGGTCCACATCCACTGTGACGCTCACGGGGCCCACCTGGCCAGGGGCCACGTAGACCTCCCAGATGCGGAGCATCTGGTCCTGCGCGAACGGCACGGTCGTCGAGTCGCCGAACGCCATGAAGCTGTTCGTCTGGTGGACGATCTCGTAGTTGGCGGAATTGCCGTTGTAATTCACCACGCCGACGTCGCAGTTGTCCCAGGCGACGACGTTGTGGTTGACGATCACCGCGTCGAGCAGTCCGCTGAGACGTCCCGAGGCAGTCAGCGTCGAGGCGAAACCGTCAGCGGCGCCGGTACTGGCGGCGTGCAGGTACACGTCGTAGTCGGCGTCGGCGGCGAGCGGTCGCATCACCGCGACGTCCCACCACGCCGTGGCGTTCATCCGCAGGCCGTCGCTGTTGACGTACAGCGACGAGCCGTCAGTGACGGCATCCCAGCCGGCGGACTTCAGCGGCGGCGCCGAACGCGTGGTCCAGGTGTTGGCGACCAGCGGCAGCGGGCTCCAGACCCACTGGTGCGCCCAGCGGTTGTCGCCCTCGTTGGTCTCGGCCACTTCGTCCAGCGCATCCAACCGCGCCTCGAACGTGTGGCGGCCGCCCCTGGCCCAGATCGGGCCCAGGTTGTTCGCAAAAGCGCCGCCGTGCGAGCCGATGACGCCCCAGGACACCCAATACTGCCAGTCGCCGTCGACATAGGCGCGCGCCTGGAAGCCGCCCTCGGTGGCCGATTCGCCCGAATTCCACAGGCCCACGTTCCACCACGTGCCGGCGTCATTGCCGGGCAACGTCGCGGGCGCCGGCACGCTGCCGAAGCTGGCGTCGGCCGCCGGCCGCGGCACCAGCACGCTGTTCCAGCCCGCGAACTGGTAGAAGGCCAGATTGGCGGGCAACGCCGAGCGCACAATGTACGGCCCGTTCCAGGCATACGTGGCGCTCCACTTGCCCGAGCGATCGAGCGTGCGGATGGCGAAATAGTACGTGCCCGGCGGCAGCGACGACGTCGAGTAACTGGTCACGTCACCGATGTCCATCACGGCGGACGGCAACCCGATGCCGCCGGCGATCTCGATGCCGTAACCACGCACACCGGAAGCGTCGTCGTAGGCCCGCGTCCACGCCATGTCGATGGTCGGGTCGGGCGAGCCGACGCTGACCGAATGGCTGGACGAATACAACCCGGTGACGGCCGGCGGCGCCGAGACGTCGATGTCGTAGTTGTCGTTCCGGGCCGTGGCCCACAAACCTTCCCGCCAGGCGGGGTAACGGTTCTTGAACGCGGTCAGGAATGCCGCCGCCGTCGTCGGATGGTCCAGGTCGACGGTGGTGATGGCCGGCCCCCACCCCAACGAAAGCTCGTCCGTCTCGGGATAGGCGGCCTCGTTGTCGTTGGTGCCGTCGCCGATGTCGCGCACTACGGCGGCCAGGTTGCCCTCGGTCATGTAGGGGTCGCGATAAGCGGCATTGCCGCACAGGAGGACGGATTCCATGTCATAGCTTGCGAGCGCGGCGCGCCCGTAGCTCGCCAGGAAGCTGCGCGGGATCACATCGCCCATCCAGTCGGGGAAGCCCTCGGTGAACGAGACATTGGCCGTCTCCGCGCACCAGAGGCAGTGCCCGCAGCCGTCGGTGTCGCAGACGCCGTTGCAGTACGCCGGGGCCGGGCTGAGCGCGAAGAGTTGCACCCAGTGGTGGCCGTACTCGTGCGAAGCCACGTTCTCGTTCCACTGCTCACCGGTGCTGAAGTAGATCTCGCCGTTGTAGAAGGCGCCGGTCGCGCCGTTGGGCCAGTTGGCGGCCACGTACGGCGTGTCGTAGCCGTAACCCGTCCACCAGCGCCAGGTGCGGGTCAGGTTGGTCTGGATGTGGACGGCCGGGTGCTGGTTGATGTCCGACGGCTGCAGCCAGCCGAAGTCCAGGTCGGACCCGCCGTAGTCGTTGATCGTGCCCGTGTCCCAGCTGTAGGGACCCGACAGCCAGGCGGGGCTCTCGGTCCTGACGCGGGTATTGGTCGTCTCGAAACGGACGTAGACGTCAGGCTGCGGATCGAAGAAGTCGTCTCCCCACCAGAACGTGACGTCGTACCAGCCCTGCGCGTCGGTCGCGACGACGGCCAGTTCGGCCGAGCCGAACGGTGAGTCGTTGTCGTACACGCGCACGGTCATGCCGTCGGCGCCAATCGTGTTGCCGTCGCTGCGGACGTACACGAAGCGGCCGCGGACGCGGATATTGCGCCCTTTCTCGCCGACATGCGGAGACGGCTGCGTGCCGTCGACGGGCGGCGAGACGCGTGTCTCTTCCGTCAGCGGGGGCACGTCGTTCGTGGACGGGACCTTCATGACGGGATTGGGCCCGAGCACGAAGGCCACGGCTTCCGGGGACAGGTCGAATGTGCGGGTGAACCCGGTGCCGTCGATGTTGAAGCTCAGGACAAGAGGCCGTCCGGGGTCGTTGGTGACGACCTCGAAATCGACCACCTGCGGCCGCGCCTTGTCGAGCGTCACCTGCGGGCCGACATCGAGCAACAGCTGGTTCCAGCCGTCCTCCATGAACATCATGTCATCGAGCACCAGCGGCTCGCCGGTCTCGATCTGCAGTTGTCCCTTGAACGGGACTCCGGGCTGTGCGGCCCGCGGATCTCCCAGGATGCGAACGTTGACGGGCGGGCCGATATCGGCCCGCGCACCACCGGCAACAGCCAGGGCCGCGACCACGAGCAGCAGGCTAAGCAGCTTGCGCATGATCATGCCTCCTGGCGGTTAGCGCCCCAGGTTGGAGGGAACGGGACGGTCGACGGGCGTGCCGACGGGCGCCGGGGCATCCCATTCGGCCAGCGCCGCCTGCAGGCGCTCGATGCGCGGCTGGTCACCGTCACGCGTGGCGAATTCCAGCTGCAGTTCGAGCAGGCCCCGGCTGACGGCCAGCTTCTCGCGCTCGATCTCCTTCTGGATGGCCAGAACTTCGTCGCCCTTGGCGCTCGCCAACCGGTCCGCGAGCGACTGGACCTTCGCGTCCTGACCCGCGATGACCGCGTCAAAGGCGGCGCGGCGCTCGGCACGAGCCGGGTCGACGGCCGGCACCGGAGCCGCGCCCTCGGGCTGTACGAGCTTGAGCTGGCCGCTGCGGATGGCCTCGATCTCGGCCTGGTTCTCAGGCACGTCGACGATGCCGGCGGTCGGTGCCGGCGTGAAGGGTGTGGCCACCGCGCCTGACTGGGCTGCGGGAGTTTCGGTCACGGGAGTCTGTGAAGCCGGAGCCGGTGTCACGGCGGCAGGCTGCGGATTGTCGGCAGCCGATGACACGGTTGCGAGCCCAACCGCGAGCGCGGCGACGACAAAATAGCGCGTGGATTTCATGATGTTCCCCCTCGTTTGACACAGCGGCGAGATGCCGGCGCACGCCCATCCCGGCGAAGCCGGGCCAGACGGGCACCCTCGATGGAGTGCCCGCGCAGCTTTGAAGAGACGCGCGTCCAACTGCTGTCACACGCATTCTGTAGGAATTCCGTACCGATGTCTATTGAAATTTCAACTCATTGTCAATAAGGGAGTTGGGTGATCAGAAGCGGATTCAGTCCGTCAGGCCGGCCTCGCGCAGGTAGCCGCGCACCCGCGCCACCAGGTCGTCCACCGCGTGCAGGTCCGTCTCGAGCACCAGTTCGGGCGAACCCGGCGCCTCGTACGGCGACGACACGCCGGTGAACTCGGCGATCTCCCCCGCTTCGGCCTTGCGGTAGAGCCCCTTGGGGTCGCGGCGCCGGCAGACCTCCAGGTCGCACTTGACGTAGACCTCGTGGAAGGCGCCCTCGGGCATGATGCCGCGCGCGAACTCGCGGTCGGCGCGGAACGGCGAGATGAACGTGCAGACGACGATGTTGCCCTGCTCGTAGAACAGCTTCGCGGTTTCGGCCACGCGGCGGATGTTCTCGGTGCGGTCGCGGTCGCTGAAGCCGAGGTCGCCGCACAGGCCGTGCCGGACGTTGTCGCCGTCCAGCAGCATCACCTGGCAGCCGGCGGCGAACAGCTCGCGCACCAGCGCCTTGGCCACCGTCGACTTGCCGGCGCCCGAATAGCCGGTGCACCACAGCACGGCACTCTTGTGCCCGTTGCGTTTCTCCCAGTCGGCCTGCGCGATGAGGCCGCCCTCCCACTGCACGTTCTGCGAACGGTGCGAAACGGCCTGGCCGGCACGGGCGACATCGCCCACCTCGCGCGCCGTGCCGCGGATCATGCCCGCGGCCGCCGTCCGGTTGGTGACCGGGTCGATGAGGATGAAACTGCCGGTGGCGCGGTTGGCCTTGAACGGATCGAAGAACACGGGGCGGGCCGTGCGGATGGTGACGCGGCCGATCTCGTTCAGCGCGAAGGTCTCGGCCGGCTCGCGGTGCAGCGTGTTGACGTCGATGCGGTAGCGCACATCGCCCACGAACGCCTTCACCTTGTTCGTCGTGTGCTTGAGCACGTAGTGCGTGCGGCGGTTCAGCGGCTCCTGGTCCATCCAGCACAGCGTCGCGTCGAAGGCCGTCGCCACCTGCGGCAAGTTGTTCGGGCGCACCAGCATGTCGCCGCGCGAGAGGTCGATCTCGTCCTCGAGCGTCAGGGCCACGGCCTGGCCCGCGAAGGCTTCCGCCAGTTGCCCGTCGAAGGTCTCGACCGAGCGCACGCGCGAGGCGCGGCCCGACGGCAGGGCCACCACTTCCTCGCCCGGGCGGATCGTGCCCGAGGCGACGGTGCCGGCAAAGCCGCGGAAATCGAGGTGTGGCCGCAGCACGGTCTGCACCGGGAAGCGGAAGTCGACGAAGTTGCGGTCGGCCGCCACGTGCACGGTCTCGAGCGTGTGCAGAAGCGTCTGGCCCTGGTACCAGGGCATGCGGTCGCTGCGCCGGGTCACGTTGTCGCCGTCCAGCGCGCTGAGCGGGATGAACGTGATGTCGTGGATGTCGAGCTTCTGCGAGAACTCCTGGTAGTCGCGGACGATGGCGTCGTACGCGTCCTGCCGCCAGTCCACCAGGTCCATCTTGTTGACGGCCACGACCAGGTGCGGGATCTGCAGCAGCGAGATCAGGAACCCGTGCCGCTTCGACTGGGTCAGCACGCCGTGGCGCGCGTCGATCAGGATGATGGCCAGGTCGGCGGTCGAGGCACCCGTCACCATGTTGCGCGTGTACTGCTCGTGGCCCGGCGTGTCGGCGATGATGAACTTGCGCCGCGCCGTCTGGAAATAGCGGTAGGCAACATCGATGGTGATGCCCTGCTCGCGCTCCGCGGCCAGGCCGTCCAGCAGCAGCGCCAGGTCCACGCGCTCGCTGCCGCGCTTCTCCGAGGTGCGCGCCACGGCGGCGTACTGGTCCTCGAAGATGCAGTTCGTCTCGTACAGCAACCGGCCGATCAGGGTCGACTTGCCGTCGTCCACGCTGCCGCTGGTCGTGAACCGCAACAGGGTCTTCTCGGCGTCGGGCAGCGCGGCGGGAATGTCGAGCGGGCGTTCCATCAGAAATACCCTTCCCGCTTCTTCTGCTCCATCGACGAATCGCTGGTCAGGTCGATCAGCCGGTTCTCGCGCTCGCTGCGGCGGGCCGCGATCACTTCCTCGATGATCTGTTCGATCGTGGTCGCATCCGACTCGATCGCTCCCGTGCAGGGGATGCAACCGAGGCTGCGGAAGCGGCAGCTGACCTCGACGATGTCGGCGTCCGGGAAGCCCAGCTTGCCGTCGGGGTCGACGATGTCGCGATGCTCGCACGGCACCAGGATGCCGCCCAGGCGCACCACGCGGCGCGGCTGCGCGAAATACAGCGGCACGATGGGGATCGACTCCTGGCGGATGTACTGCCAGACGTCCAGCTCGGTCCAGTTGCTGAGCGGGAAGACGCGCACGTTCTCGCCGTCGTCGATGTTCGCGTTGTAGAGACTCCACAGCTCGGGCCGCTGGTTCTTCGGGTCCCACTGGCCCAGCCGGTCGCGCACCGAGAAGAAGCGTTCCTTCGCGCGCGACTTCTCCTCGTCGCGACGGGCGCCGCCGAACGCGGCGTCGAAGCCGTGCTTGGCCAGGGCGTCGAGCAGGCCGCGCGTCTTGAGCTGCTGGCAGCACTTGTCGTTGCCCAGGCGCGTCGGGTGGGCGCCCTTGGCGATCCATTCCTCGTTTTTCTCAACGATCAGGCGCGCGCCGATGTCGGCCACGTGGCGGTCGCGGAACTCGTACATCGCGGGGAACTTGTAGCCGGTGTCGATGTGCATCAGCGGGAACGGGAAGCGACCCGGGTGGAACGCCTTCTGCGCCAGGCGCAGCATGACGGACGAGTCCTTGCCCACCGAGTAGAGCATCACCGGGTTCTTGAACTCGGCGACCACCTCGCGCATCACATGGATGGATTCCTGCTCGAGGTGCTGGAGGTGGGTCAGGGTGTAGGAACCCAAGGCTGCTCCCGGTTCGGTACGGCGCGATCGCTCATGGCGCTGTCGTCACGGACAGGGCCTCCGTGCGGCGGCCCGTCCCCATGGTGGGGGCAGGAAGGGCCGATGTCAACGCCCTCCGGGAGTCCGCCGCTCGTAGATGAAATAGCGGCCCACTTGCCCACCCGGTTCGTAGTTCTCGTCGACGAGCCGCATGACTTCCGGTCCGAAGTGGACCGTCTCGTACCAGTCCTTGTGGGTCCGCGGGTCGTTCAGGAACACGATGGCCCGAAACGCCCCCGCCCGGATCCCGTCGTGCAGGTGGACCGCGAACTGCGGATCCCGTTCGGCCACGAGGCGGACCATGAAGGCGTCCAGGAGGTACGGGCGCTCGCCCGCCACGATCGGCAACAGAGGATCTTCGGACAGGATCCCGCCGGTACCCGGCGCAATGGCGGCGGCGACGGCGCGTCTCTCCTGGCCCGCGCCTTCACGGGCGGCGGCGAGTTCCTGGCGCAGGGTGGCGCTCCCCGGCAGGACGGCCAACACGGCCAGCAACAGGAGCGCCGGTTCCAGCACCCGCCGCTGCGCAAGCGGCGCCTGGCCCACGGCAGCGCCGAGCAGCAGGGCCGAGGCTGTCACGAGATCGGCGAGGTGGTTCCAGGTGACCCCGGGCGAGCCGAAGATCACGACGGTCGTGCCGAAGCACACCGCCAGGTAGATTCCCGGCAGCGACCGGGCGCACGAACGAAAACGGCCCAGGCACGCGAGGCACGCGGCGCCGAAGAGGCCGAACCCCCACGGTTCCTTCCAGAGGAACATCCCCCCCATGAGGCGGGGCGCGTCGAGCACCGACCCGGCCGTCGCGCCGCCCGCTGCGCAGGCGCGCAGGATCGTCAGGAAGCGACCCGCGCTCGCGACCTCGGCCGCGGCAAGGACGGCCGAGCACCCCAGGGCGAAAAGTCCCGCAATGGCGGCGGCGTCGCGCTTCCGGCCCTGCACGAGAAGCCAGACACACAAGGCCGCGGCGCCGTGGATCGCCGTCAACTTGGCGGCAAAGGCGAGGGTGAACAGGAGGGCGGGCACCGCGATCCGGCTCCGCGCATTTCGCGCGCCGAGGTACGCGGCGAACCCCCACAGGTTGAGCGCAAGAGGCAGGATGTCGCCGCGTATCGTCGCGAAGCCGTGCTGCACGATGCCGGAGGCCAGCAGAAGCGCGGTCACCCCCGCCGCCAGGGGCCTGCTTACGGACAGGCGCCTCAGCAGGACAAAGGCGCCACCGAGGAGAAGTCCCCCGGAAAGGAGACTGACCACATGTCCCGCCACGATCGGCGCGAGCCCCGACTTGATGAGCAGCGCCTGCAGGGAAAAGAAGACGGGAAAGAAACGAGTGCCGCCGTAGCCGATCTGGGGCGAGTACAGCGGCCGGTAGAAGATGCCCTGGGACAAGTCCGCCGCCATGGCGGTCCAGACGGCGGCCACATGATTGACATGAGTGCCGTTCCGGATGCCCAGGACAATGCACGCGATCCCCAGGAGCCCGGCGGCGCAGGCGCAGGACAAAAACGCGCGGGACCATGCGGTCCCGCCGAACGGCTCTCCCCGGCCTTTCTCCCATCGCAGCACGCCCTTGTCCCTACCCCTCCGCCAGCGGCACCTTGACCACGAGCTTCTTCATGTCGCCCTCCCCCACCTGCGGCAGGTGGGCATCCGCCGGCCAGAACACGGCGAACTGGCCGGGCTCGAGCGGCAGCCAGGCCTGCGGCGGGTCGGCGAAGAACTGCAGGTCGGTGGCCGGGTCGTAAGCGGCGTCCGGCTGCCGGCAGTCGGCCAGCGGCCGCCAGCCGATCGACTCGCGGCCGGCCAGCAGCAACTGGATGTCGGCGAAGCGCCGGTGCGCCTCGAGTCGTCCCTCGTCCGCGCGGCGGGCGCCCCCGCAGGCGACGATCACGCTGACCCCGTTCGTGCCGACGTCGAAGCGGCCCGGCGCAAGGTCGGCCAGGCCGCCGCCGGCCAGGAAGGCCGCAGCGTCGGCGAAGGCGGGCGACAGGCAGGCCAGCGCGGCCGCATGGTCGAGGGTGTCGAGGATCATCGTTTCACCCCTGCCCGCCGGCCTCGGCCAGGACCTCGTCCAGCAGCTCCCGCGCACGCCTGAGGTGCGGAATGACGATCGACCCGCCGACGACGAGGCCGATATCGAAGATCTCAAGGATCTCGGCCTCGGTCACGCCCTCTTCCGCGCAGCGGATCACGTGGTAGGCGATGCAGTCGTCGCAGCGCAGGACCAGCGAGGCAGCCAGCCCGGCCATCTCCTTCGTCCGTGCCGGCAGGGCGCCGTCCGTGTAGGTGGCCGTGTCGAGGGCGAAAAAGCGCTTGGTCGTCAGGGTCGCGGTCTCGAGGACGCGGGCGTTCAGGCGCTCGCGCTCGGCGCGGAAGGCTTGCAGGCGGCCGCTCATCGTCGGGGTCCTTTCCGAAAGTTTCGTCGCCGGGGCTGTGACGGCCGGACGGCCAGGGCCCCTTCCCGGGAGGGGTCGGCACCATAGCATGGCGCGACCGGGTGCGGCAACCGCCCCAGAGGCGGCTGAAACAGTCATTTCGGGTACGCCACGGGGCGCCCCGGGCCCGAAACCGTCGATCCGGGGTCCCCTTCGCGGCCGATTTCGATATATTGTCGCGACCGATCGGGGCCGCTGCCCGGGCGGGAGCGGCAATGCGCTCAAGCATGGGTCCAGATGGTCGATCAAATATCGTACTGACAAAGGTTTGCCGAAACAGCGCTACCCGCTAGAAGGGCCGGCGCGGCGGCCCGGGCCTTCTGTTTGTGGCGGGCGCGGGTCCATCTTTCGGCGCGGACGACCAAGCCGGATTTGAGGGGGTGCATCAAGCCATGTGTGGCATCTGTGGAGTGCTGGCCATCGAAGGTCCGTTGGCGCTACCGCCGTCGGCCCCCGCGCGCATGGTCGGCGTGATGCGCCACCGTGGCCCTGACGAGTTCGGGGCCTGGCGGGACGCGTCCGTCTTCCTCGGACATGCGCGGCTCAGCATCATCGACCCACGCGACGGCCAGCAACCGATGGCCGACGCCGAAGGCCGCTGCCGCATCACGTACAACGGCGAGGTCTTCAACTACCTCGAGCTGCGCCGCGAGTTGGAAGCGCTCGGACGCACGTTCCGCACCCACAGCGACACCGAAGTGATCCTGAATGCGTGGCTCGAGTGGGGCCCCGCGTGCGTGGACCGCTTCAACGGCCAGTTCGCTTTCGCGCTGTGGGACACGGCGCAGAAGACGCTGTTCCTGGCCCGCGACCGCTTCGGCATCTGCCCGCTGTTCGTGGCCGAACACCAGGGACAACTGCTGTTCGCCTCGGAGATCAAGGCGCTCAAGGCGTTCCCCGGCTTCAGGGCCGAGCCCGAGGCGGCCGCGATGGGCGAAGTGCTCTCGTACTGGGCCAACGTGCCGCCGCGCACGGCGTTCGCCGGCGTGTTCCAGCTGCCGGCCGGCCATGTGGCGCTGGCGCAGCCGGGTCGCGCGCGCACCGCCACCGCCGGCGGATTGCTGCCGGCCTGCCTCGACGTGAAGCGCTACTGGGCGCCGTCGTTCCTGCCGGCCGACGAGGACCGCCGCTTCGTCCCCGCGGCCGAACGCGCCGCCCTGGTGGGCGAATTGCGCGAGCGTCTCGAACAGGCCGTCGCCCTGCGCATGCGGGCCGACGTGCCGGTGGGCTCATACCTGTCGGGCGGGCTGGACTCCTCCGCGGTCGCCGCGCTGGCGCAGCGCCTGTCGAGCGGCCTGCTGTGCACCTACGGCCTGGGCTTCGACAGCGCGGGCTACGACGAGCGGGAGTGGCAGCAGTTGATGGTCGAGCATTTGGGCGTCGCGCACGCGGGCGTCTTCGTCGACCAGGCCGAGGTGGCGCGCCGGTTGCGCGAAGTGCCCTGGCACGCCGAGGCCCCGCTGCCCCGCGCGGCGCCGACGCCGCTGTTGCTGCTCAGCCGCCACGTCCGCGCCCAGGGTTGCAAGGTCGTGCTGACCGGCGAGGGTGCCGACGAGGTGTTCGTCGGCTACGACATCCACCGCGAGGCCAAGGTGCGCGCGTTCTGGAACCGCATCCCCGGCTCCCGCGCGCGACCTGCCCTGCTGGCACGCCTGCACCCGTACCAGGAGCACGCGCCGCTGGACTTCCTGGTCAGCTTCTATGGCCGCGGTCTCGGCGATACCGCGGACCCGTTCCACTCGCACCGTCCGCGCTGGAACAACACCGCCGCGGCGAGCTTCCTGAACGAAGAGGCCCGCCGCGACCTGGCCACGGGCGAGTCCGAACGCCGGATGCTGGCCTCGCTGCCCGCCGAATTCGCCGGCTGGGGCCCGGTCGCCCGCTGCCAGTACCTGGAGATGGCGCTGTTCATGTCGGGCTACCTGCTCAGCTCGCAGGGCGACCGCATGCTGATGGCCAATTCCGTGGAGGGGCGGTTCCCCTACCTCGACCATACCCTGGTCGAGTTTGCGTCGCGGATCCCCGTGTCGGCGAAGTTGCCGGCGCTGGACGAAAAGGCCCTGCTCAAGGACGGCGTGGCCGACCTGGTGCCCGAGGCCATCCGCGGCCGGCACAAGCACCCGTTCCGCGCCCCGGGCAGCGTGTGCTTCGCGACGCCCGAGGGGCGCGCGCTGGTCGAGGACTTCCTGATGTCCGACGGCCCGGGCTGGGACGTGTGGCAGCGCGAAAAGGTGTCCGCGCTGGTTCGCAAGTGGGCTACCGGCCGACCGCTCAGCCAGCGTGACGACACCTCCTTTGTCGCCGTGCTGAGCGGGCGTATGCTTCAGCGTGATTTCGGGCCGCTGTTCGAGGAACGGGTGGCGGCCATGCAACTGGGACCTGATCAACTGGACTGGCGGGACTGAGCCAAACAGGAGCCAAACGATGGACCCGAGGACTCTCGTGCGCGATTTCGTGATCCAGAACTTCCTGTTCGGGGACGCCTCCGGACTGGCCGGCGACTCGGTGTCGCTGCTGGACAACGGCATCATGGATTCGCTGGGCGTGATGGAGCTCATCAACTTCCTGGAGATCGACCTGAAGATCCAGGTGCCCGACACCGACCTGGTGCCGCAGAATCTCGACTCGATCGACAACCTCGTGGCCTACATCGCACGCCGTCAGGCGAGCGCGTCGTGATCCCGCCGCGCCTGCTTTCGGACGGGCTGCTGCGCTCGGCCGCCCGCCACCCCGACAAGGTCGCTGTGCGCGACGAGCATTCGACGTGGACCTATGCCCAGCTGCGCGACGGCGCCGGACGCGTTGCCGCCTGCCTGCTGGACCACGGCCTGCCGCGCGGCGGCCGCGTCATCATCGACCTGGACAACAGCGGCGTGTGCGCGGCGGCGATCTACGGTGTGATGCTCGCGGGCGGCGTCTTCGTCACCGTCAACCCGCAGACCAAGGCCGGCAAGCTGCGCTTCATCCTCGAGGACGCCGACGCCTTCGCCCTGGTCACCGACAAGCACCTGGCCGTGCAGTACGAACCGGCCGTGGCCGGCCTCGGCTGCCTGCGACTGGTGCTGTCGCACGGCGTGCCCGACGACAGCGCAGGCACCCCCTGCCGCCTCGACCTGGCCACGGTGCTCACGGGCGGGCGTCGGCTGGAAACGCCGGTGCCCGTCGTCGGCTGCGACCTCGCCGCCCTCATCTACACCTCGGGCAGCACGGGCCAGCCGAAGGGCGTCATGCAGACGCACCAGTCGATGGTCTTCGCGGCCTGGAGCATCATCGAGTACCTGGAACTGGTCCCCGAGGACCGCATCCTGCTGGTGCTGCCGATGGCCTTCGACTACGGCCTGTACCAGCTGCTGATGGCCGTCTTCGTCGGCGCCACGCTGGTGGTCGAGCGCTCGTTCGCGTTCCCGGGCCGCGTCTACGCCGTGATGGCCGAGCAGCAGGTGACCGTGTTCCCGGGCGTGCCGACCATCTACGCCACGATGCAGGCCGCCCACCTGAAGGCGCCGATGGCCTTCCCGTCGGTGCGCGCGGTGACGAACACGGCCGCCGCGCTGCTGCCGCACCTGCTGCCCACGCTGGCCGAGGTCTTCCCGAACGCCCGCGTCTTCAAGATGTACGGCCTGACCGAGTGCAAGCGCGTGGCCTACCTGCCCCCGGCGCTGCTGGAGAGCCACCCGCGCTCGGTGGGCATCGCCATCCCGGGCACCGAGGTCTCGCTCCACGCGCTGGACGGGTCGCCGGTGGCGCCGGGGCAGCCCGGGATCCTGCACGTGCGCGGTCCGCACGTGATGGTCGGCTACTGGAAGCGCCCCGACCAGACGGCGCACATGCTGCGCGAGGGCCCCGTGCCCGGCGAGCGCGTCCTGGTCACGCATGACTGGTTCACCCAGGATGCGGACGGGCTGCTGCAGTTCGTCGGCCGCAGCGACGACATCATCAAGAGCCGCGGCGAGAAGGTCAGCCCGGTCGAGGTCGAGACGCTGCTGTGCCGCATGGACGGCATCGCGCAGGCGGCGGTCGTCGGCGTGCCTGACGCCAGCCTGGGCGAGCGCATCCGCGCCTTCGTGGTGCTGGACGACGTCGAGGCGGCGGCGAACGTGAACGCCAATACGGTGAAGCGCTTCTGCTCGCTGCACCTGGAGAACTTCATGGTGCCCCAGGAAGTCGTGGTGCTGCCCGACTTCCCGCGCACCGAGAACGGCAAGGTCGACCGCAAGCTGCTGGCGCAGGAGGACGGGCCGTATGCCCCAGGCGTCGTTTGACGCGCGGCTGGCCGCGCTCGCCGCGCAGCTGGCCCCCGCCCCCGACAAACCCGAGGAGACGCCGGAGTCCACGCTGCGGGCGTTGTGGCTGCTGGCGGCGGGCAAGCCGGCCTCGGCGGCGCTGGCGATGGAAACGGACCTGCCGGCGCTGGACGACGGGGCGGCCGGCCGCCTCGACGACCTGGTGGCCGTGCGCCTGGGCGGCACGCCGCTGGCGTACCTGTCCGGTCGGCAGCGGTTCATGGGCCTGGAGTTTCTGGTGGAGCCGGGCGCGCTGATCCCGCGCGTGGAAACCGAGCTGCTGGCGAACGCCGCGCTGGCGTTCCTGAGGGCGGTGGCGGACCCGGATGGCCGCCGCTGCCTGGACATCGGCACCGGCAGTGGGAACCTCGCGGTGACGATGGCTGCGCTGTGCCCGGGCGCGCGGGTGCTGGCCAGCGATGTCTCCGAGGACGCGGCGCGCATCGCCCGCGCCAACGTAGCCAGCCTCGGCGTCAGCGACCGGGTTTCTGTCACGGTGGGCGACCTCTTCGGCCCGTTCGAGTCGGAGGAGCACTTCGGGCGCTACCCGCTCGTGCTCTGCAACCCGCCGTACGTCTCGTCGACGCAGGTGTCGCAGATGCCGGCGGAAATCTCGGGTTTCGAGCCGGCGGCCGCCTTCGACGGCGGCTTCGGCGGCATGGGCGTGCTGCGGCGGTTGCTGCGCGACACCCCGCGTTTCCTGGCGCCCGGCGGGCGCCTGATGTTCGAAGTGGGCGCCGGCCAGGGCGAAGCGCTGCTGAAGAGCATGGCGGCGGGCGGCACTTATCGGATCGTCGAGGGCCTGCAGGACGAGCGTGGCATCGTGCGCGCCATCGTGGCGGGCTGCTGAGGCAACGAGCGGGCGTCGGCTGATGCGGCGCCGGGGGTGACGGGATGTTCGACCGTAACGTGCTGGAGATCGACCTCGAGCGCGAGGCCACCGAGATCGCCGCGGCCCTGCGCGACGTCGTGCTGAAGAAGCTGCGCGGACGCGGCCTGGTCATCGGCATCAGCGGCGGCATCGACAGTTCGGTGACTACCGCGCTGGCCGTGCGCGCGGTGGGACGCGAGCGCGTGTTCGGCCTTCTCATGCCCGAATACCATTCGAGCCCCGACAGTACGAAACGCGGGCTGATGGTCGTCGAGGACCTCGGCATCAGCCATGCGATCGAGGAGATCGGCCCGGCCCTGGAGGCCATCGGTTGCTACCGGCGCTACGAGGCTGCCGTGCGGCGCGTGGTGCCCGGCTACGGCTCCGGCTGGAAGAGCAAGGTCGTGCTGCCCGACGACCTGCTCAATTCCGACCGCATGAACGTCACGCGCCTGGTCGTGCGCACACCGGAGGGCGAACTCTCCACCGTGCGCCTGCCGGCCGACGTGTACCTCGAACTGGTGGCGGCGAACAACTTCAAGCAGCGCCTCCGCAAGAACCTGGAGTACCACCACGGCGACCGCCTGCGGTACGCGGTGGCGGGCACGCCCAACCGCCTGGAGTACGACCAGGGGTTCTTCGTGAAGAACGGCGACGGCGCGGCCGACGTGAAGCCCATCGCCCATCTCTACAAGTCGCAGGTGTATGCGATGGCCAGGCACCTTGGCATGCGCGACGAACTGTGCAACGCCGAGCCCACGACCGACACCTACAGCCTGCCGCAGACGCAGACCGAGTTCTACTTCGTGCTGCCGTACCACCAGATGGACCTGCTGCTGTGGGCGCACAACCACGCCGTGACCGCCGCCGAGGCGGCGCCGGTCCTGGACCTGGCCCCCGAGCAGGTCGAGCGGGTGTACCGCGACATCGAGCGCAAGCGCGCGGCCACCGCCGCCCTGCACCTGGCGCCCCAGTTGCTGCGGCCGGTGGACGAAATCAGCCACTGACGGCGAGCCGGCGGACGCGGGCGGTTGACAATGCGGGCATCGGGGGCTGAACATTGTCACGTATTTGTTGCGGCGCGACGGCGGCGCCGCCGATCCGGATGCCGGCCAGCAGGCGCGCCGCCCCGCGCCGAAGAGGGACCATGAACCGCAATCGCCAGCGAAGCGTCCTCCGCGCGGCCCTCGGGCTGGCCGTGGCGCTGGGCTGCGCCTGCGGTTGCCGCCCCGTGGAGAGCGCCATGCCCGTCGATTCCCCGCCGACCGCGGCCCAGTGGCAGGCCTTCGCGGCGCGACGGATCGTCTTCGGCCACCAGTCGGTCGGGCGCAACATCCTCGGCGGCGTGGCGACGCTGGCTGCCGGAGCCGGCGTCGCGTTGCCGATCACCGAGACGCGCGACGGCGCCGTGGCGCCCGGCATCGCGCACTTCGGCGTCGGCGCCAACGGCGATCCCCTCGGCAAGATCCGCGATTTCGCGGCCGTCATGGACGGGCCCGCGGGCGCGGGCGCAGACATCGCGCTGCTGAAGCTCTGCTACATCGACTTCTCGGGGACGGCCGACCCTGCAATGCTGGCCGCGGCCTACGGCGACACGCTGGCCCATCTGCAGCAGCGCCATCCCGCCACGGCCTTCGTCGCGGTGACCGCGCCGCTGACCACGGTGCAGACCGGGCCGAAGGCGCTCGTCAAGAAGCTGCTCGGGCGCGCGCCGGACGGTCGCGTGGAGAACACGCGCCGCGAGGCGTTCAATGCGGTGCTGCGCGCCCGCTTCGGCGCCGAGGGCCGGTTGTTCGACCTGGCCGCGCTGGAGAGCGGCGGCGGCGACGCCCTGAACGCGGCCCTCACAAGCGACGGCGGCCACCTGAACGACGCCGGCGCCCGCCTCGTGGCCGAGCGATTCGTGGCGTTCCTGGCCGGGCTGCCGCCTGCGCCCAGCGGAACGAAGGCGCCCTGATGGCCGCCCCGCTGATGGAGGACGTCAGGCGCCTGCACGCGCTCCGGCACCCCGGCCGGCCGGCCTCGGCGACCGCGCTGCTGAGGGTGGGGCTGGGCTCGCCCGGCATCCGCCTGCTGGCCTGCCAGCGCATCCTCCACCGCTTCGAGCGCCCGCACCCCCGCGCCCTGCGTCGACTGCTTCCCGTCCTGGCGGCGAAGGCGCTGGTCCTGACGGCGCGTCGCTACGTCATGGTCTTCGGCAAGGGCGTGTTCGCGCCCGAGATGCCGCTCGAGCCGGGCGTCGTGTTCGCGGACCGCGGCCACCTGGTCGTGGGCGCGCGCTCGATCGGGACCGGCACCGTCATCGGCGAACGCACGACGATCGGCATGAACCTCACGCCCGACCAGCGGCCGTGGATCGGCCGCAACGTGTGGATCGGCTCCCACTGTATCGTCTACGGCGACATCCGCATCGGCGACGGCGTCACGATTTTGCCGCACACGCTGCTCACGCGCAGCGTGCCGGCCGGCGCGGTCGCCGAGGGCAACCCGGCGCGCATCCGCGTGAACGAGACGGACCACAGCGAACTGCGTCGGCGGCACTTCGGTTTCGCGGGTGTCGACGACGCTCCCGCCGTGGCCGCCGGCGCCGACCTCGAACCGGAGGCCGTCTGATGGCCGGGGCGTTCGCCAACCTGCGCGCGGACATCCGCCGGAACCACTCGGGACCGCACCGCCTCGGTCCGGCCCGGGTCGTGCGCCTGGTGTGGGAACAGCCGGGTCTGCAGGCGCTGGTCGCCTACCGCCTGGGCCGCTGGCTGAAACGGCACGCGAGGCAGCCCTTCGTGTGGCCGCTGGCGCTGCTCCTGTTCCCGCTCTTCATCCTGCTCCAGGCCTGCGTGCGCGGGGCCTACGACATCCAGCTGGGACTCGACGCCGACATCGGGCCCGGGCTCTACATCGGGCACCTCGGCGGCATCCGCCTGGCCGCCTGCACACTGGGCCGCCGTTGCGCCATCCAGCAGGAAGTGCGGCTGCTGCCGGCGGCCAAGGGCGAGCGCGGTCCCGAGATCGGCGACGAAGTATGGATCGGCGCGCACGCCTGCATCACCGGGCCGCTCACCGTCGGCGCCGGCGCCACGATCAGCGCCGGCTCGGTCGTCACGGCCGACGTGGCCCCGCGGTGCCTGGTGCTGGGCGACCCGGCGCGCGTCATCCGCTGGGACTTCGACAACAGCTCGTTCCTCTGACCCTGGGCGAACGATCTTTCCCTGTGGCCGAACGGTTCCCCGAAAGGACATCCCGATGCCCGGACGCTCCCGCATCCCGCAGCCCTGGACCGCCGCCGAGCGCCGCGTCCTGAAGCGCCTGAAGTCGCCGCAGGACATCCAGCTGTACCTGAACGCGCTGAAGTACGACGCCGACTACCGCGCGCGCTCGCCGCGCCGCGTCATGCGCGAGGGCAAGGCCGCCTGCTTCGACGGGGCGATGTTCGCGGCGGCCGCCCTGCGCGAACTGGGGTTCCGCCCGCAGCTGGTCGACCTGCGCGCCTGGAACGACGACGACCATGTGCTGGCGGTGTTCAGGGTCGATGGTCGCTGGGGCGCCGTCGCCAAGTCGAACACGACGGTGCTGCGCTACCGCGAGCCGGTGTACCGCTCGCTGCGCGAGCTGGTGATGTCGTACTTCGAGGTCTACTTCAACACCGTGGGCCAGAAGACGCTGCGCAGCTACTCGCGTCCGCTGGACCTGGCGACGCTGGACCACCGGGGCTGGCTGGTCGACGAGGACGACCTCGGCTGGATCGGCGACAAGCTGGACGAGTTGCAGCACCTGCCGGTGGTGACGCCCGCGCAGATCCGCAGCCTGGCCCCGGTCGACCCGGCGCTGATGAAGGCGGGTTTCCTGGGCGCCGTGCAGGCGGGGCTGTACCAGGCGAAGAAGAGGCGGCCGCTGGCGTGAGGCGACACCGCTGCGCGGCCCGGGCGCTGCCATAAAGACATCTTTATTCCCACCTTGAGGACAAATTGTCGAAATTGATATTGGACGGCTTTGCTCATTAATTTTATCTCGTTACTATGTAATAGATTAGAACTGGACAAAGGAATTCAGTATTACGGAAAAGTATAGTATGGCAATTGCACATCCCTGTATGGCGCCGACCTCCAGCGCCCACTACAGGGAGGCCCAGCCATGTTCACGATCGCCTCAACCAAACCCCGGTCCACGACCATCCACGCCCTGCGCACCACGTTCCTGGCCACCATCCTGTCGGCCGCCGTGGCGACCCTGGCGATGGCCCAGACGACCGTCAACAAGCCCGTCCATTGGCGGGCCAGCCCGCTCGTGAACGCACAGGGCGTCCCGCTGCCCCCGTCGACCAGTTACGAGGTCTGGCTCGAAGAGGACGGCCTGGCGGACTATCTGAAGAAGACCGTCGCCGACACGGCGTGCGTCCTGGCCCTGGTCCCCGGCGTGAGTTACCGCGTGCGCGTGCGCGGCGTCAGCAGTGGCGGCGTCCGCTCGGCCTTCAGCGTGTTTTCCGACCCCTACCGCCCCGTCCGGCCGTCGCCGGTTACCGTGCAGCGGGGGGACACCGACAACCTGGCGGCGCCGAACCCCTTCACCGACCGGACCGTGATCTCGTTCCGGGTGCCCGAGACGCTGGCGGCCTCGGCGCCGTTGTCGCTGGAGATCTACGACGTTCGCGGCCATCGCCTGCAGGCGTTCGAACTGTCGCGCGAACCCGGCCTGCGCGGCGTCACCTGGGACGGCCGCGACGCGACGGGCGTCCGCATGCCGGCCGGCGTCTACCTGGCGCGGTTCCGTTGCGGCAGCGCCTCGACGAACGTGAAACTGACCATCATCCCCTAGCCGGCGCCACCCCCCCCCATACGCCGGCCGCGCCGGCCCGGGAACCCCCCGGGCCGGCGCATCCCCTTGACAGCACCGGCGGCGGGCGCGAAATAACGGGCAGACGCCGGCGAGGTCACCGCCGGCGACGCCCCTTGCGCGCCCGGCGCCGACCCCGAAAGGGAGCCTGCATGTCCGCCCACAAGGACGCCCCTGCCTCGAAATCGACGGCCCGCGCCGCGCACTCGCCGCTCTACATCCAGGTCCTGTCGTTCTGCTCAGGCATGTCGATCATGGCCGTGGAGCTGTGCGCGTCGCGCCTGGTGGCGCCCGTGTTCGGCACCTCGACCTACGTGTGGACCAACATCATCGGCGTGATCATGATCGCGCTCTCGGTCGGGTACATGGTCGGCGGGCGGTTGGCGGACCGGCACGGCGACCTGCGGCTGCTGCTCAAGCTGCTGCTGGGGGCCTGCGCCTGGCTGCTGCTGCTGCCGTTCGCGGGGCCGCCGCTGCTGCGCGGCCTGTCGGGCTCGCTGACGGGACTGAACTCGTCGTTCTCGTACATCTTCACCGGCTCGCTGCTGGGCATCGCGGTGCTGTTCGCGGCGCCGGTCGTCGTCATGGGCATGACCAGCCCGTTCCTGGTGCGCGCGCTGTCGCGGCAGGGAGCGGTCGGCGCCTCGGCCGGGCGCATCTTCGGCATCTCGACGATCGGCAGCGTGCTGGGCACGTTCCTGCCGGTGCTGGTCTTCATCCCGAAGCTGGGCACGGGCAAGACCATCCTCGTCTTCGCGGGCGTGCTGCTGGTCGTGGTGGCGCTGGGCTTTCGGCGGACGAGCGGCGCCCTGATGGGCGTCGCCGTGGCCGGTTCGCTGTTCGCGCCGCTGCCCGAGGCGCGCGCCACGCCGGGGCGCATCTATGCCAGCGACTCGGAGTACCAGTACATCGAGGTCTACGACCGCGGCGGCATGCGCTTCCTGACATACAACGACGCCCTGGGCTTCCAGACGGCGATCAGCCTGAACAGCCCGTTCACCGGGCTCTACTACGACTACTACGCGCTGCTGCCCAAGCTGCTGGACCACCCGGCGCAGCGGGCGTTGATCATCGGGCTGGGCGGCGGGGTCATCGCCAACCAGTACAACTTCTTCCACCCGGGGCTGCAGGTGGACGGCGTGGAGATCGACCCCGAGGTGATCCAGGTGGCGCGCGACTACTTCATGCTGAACAGCGCGACGCGGACCTTCGCGCAGGACGGCCGCATCTTCACCGGCCGCGCCGGCGACAAGTACGACATCGTCATCGTCGACGCCTACACGCAGCAGATCTACGTGCCGTTCCACCTGGCGACGCAGGAGTTCTTCGGCCAGGTGAAAGGCCGGTTGAACGCGGGCGGCCTGGTGGCGATGAACGTGTCGGCCGCGCGCGAGGATGCCCCGCTGATCGAGGGCATCTGCGCCACGCTGCGCACGACCTTCCCCCACGTCTACCGGATGCGGATCCCCGGCTCGAACGACAACATCGTGCTGGCTTCGGAGCGGGCGATCGACTTCGCGCTCCCGGCCGCCACGTACGGCGAGGTCATGGGCCCGCTCGCAGCCCAGTTCAACCAGGGCTTCCGCGAGGTCACGGTATCGGCAGCGCGTCCGCTGACGGACGACTGGGCCCCCGTGGAACAGATGGTCGACTGGGAGCTGCTGGCCCGGCGGGCACGGCCGGCAGGCGTCCACGGGTCCTGATCCCCCGGAAACGGCCCCGGCGCTGAAAACGTGCGGAAACGGGCGCCTGCCCTTAGCATGGCCGGGTTGCCACCGGCGTCACCAAGATGAGGACGGACACACATGATCTGGATCTGGTCGGGATTCATCGCGTTCGTGCTGCTGTTGCTGGCGCTCGACCTGGGCGTCTTCCACCGCAAGTCCCACGTGATCGGCGTGCGCGAGGCCCTGGCCTGGTCCGCCGTGTGGATCACCATGGGGCTGTCCTTCGCGATCTTCGTCCACTTCGCCTACGACGCGCACTGGTTCGGCCTGGGGCTGGGCATCGACGTGGTCGACGGCCTGGCAAACGACGGCGCCAGCGCCGTGGGCAAGTACCTGACGGGCTACGTCGTCGAGAAGTCGCTCAGCGTCGACAACATCTTCGTCATCGTGATGATCTTCAACTTCTTTGCGGTGCCGCCCATCTACCAGCACCGCGTGCTGTTCTGGGGCATCATCGGCGCGCTGGTCATGCGCGGCGCGATGATCGCCGTCGGCGCGAAGCTCATCCACGAATTCCACTGGGTGCTGTACATCTTCGCCGCGTTCCTGATCGGCACGGCGCTCAAGATGCTCTTCATGAAGGAGACCCACTCGGACCCGGGGCAGAACGGCATGGTGCGCCTGGTGCGACGCATGTTCCCGATCACCGAGAAGTTCCACGGCGAGCACTTCATGGTGCGCGCCGGCACGGCGGCCGCCTGCGAGGCCGAGTTCCCGGGCGCCGCGCCCACCTGCGACTCGGTCGTCGAGAAGGCCCGGCCCGGCACCCGCCTGCTGACGCCGCTGGCCCTGGCCCTGGTCATGGTCGAGACCACCGACCTCATCTTTGCCGTCGACTCGATCCCGGCCATCTTCGCCATCACCGGCGACCCGTTCCTGGTCTTCACGAGCAACGTGTTCGCGATCCTGGGCCTGCGCTCGCTGTACTTCGCGCTGGCCGGCGCGGTGACGAAGTTCCGCTACCTGAAGGTCTCGCTGGCGCTGGTGCTGCTGGTCGTCGGCGTGAAGATGCTCATCGCAGGCTGGCTGAAGAAGGTGCTGGGCGAGCACTTCAACGTGATGCTGCTGCTGGTGGTGCTGGCGATCCTGACCGTGGGCGTCCTGGCGTCGCTGCTGGCCGACCGCCGGGACTCGAAGAAGTCCTGAACTTCGGGGACGCGCGCCGGGATCACCCGGCGCGCAACGCCTCGCTGACGGGCCGCCGCGCGGCGGCCCGCGCCGGGAACCAGCCGCCGACCAGGCCCAGCAGCACCGAGGCCAGCATCCCGGTGGCCAGGATGCCGGGCGTCAGCCGGAACTCGAAGGCCACCTCGCTGAACGAGGACCAGTTGGTGGTGCCGGTCGACATGCCGTGCACCGGCAGCGCCAGCAGGCAACCGAGCACCCCCCCGATCAGGCACAGAAGCACCGACTCGACCATGAAGCTGGCGAGGATGGCCCGCGGCGGGAAGCCGAGCGCCAGCAGCGTGGCGATCTCTCGGCTGCGCGAACCCACGGCCGCGTACATCGTGTTGAGGGCCCCGAAGATGGCGCCCGCAGCCATCACGACGACCAGGAACAGGCCCAGCGCCCGGATGACCGCGGCCAGCTGCTGCGACTGCGCGCGGTAGTACTCCTGCTCGATGCGCGCGGTGGCGTGCAGGCGCGGGTCGGCCTCCAGCCGGGCCTCCAGGGCCGGCAGGGCGCCGGGATCCTTCAGGCGCAGCGTCAGGGACGACCACACGCTGCGGTCGAACGCCGGCAGGAACGCCTCGGCATCGCCCCAGATTTCCGAATCGAACCCGCTGCCGCCGGCGTCGAAGGTGCCCACCACGGTCCAGTCGCGGCCGCCCATGCGCAGCTTCTCGCCCAGCCCGCAGCCCTCGAAGCGCCGGCCCAGGTTGCGGCCCACCACGACTTCGTCCATGCCGGCGCGGAAGAGGCGTCCCTCGCGCAGGCCGATGTCCGGGCGCAGTTCGAGCACGCGCGCGTCCACCCCGCGCACCGACACGTTCGACGACGCGGTCGGGTTGCCGCGCCGGACCAGGTTCACCAGCACGACCATCTCCGACAGGGCCAGGGGCTCGCCGTCGGCGCCGCGGGCCACGGCGGGGTCCGAGGCGATGACGCGGGCCGCCTCGCGCGTCAACCCGGACATCATCTCGCTGTCGGACCCGCTGCGCAGCACGATGGCGTTGTCGGGTCGCCCCGTGGCGACCAGCGTGGCGCTGAACCCGTGCGCCAGCGCCAGCGTCAGCACGAGCACCGCCACCACCAGCGCAATGCCGCCGGCCGTCATCAGCGTCATGGTGCGCCGGACGACGAGGTTGCGCAGGTTGTACTGGATCGGCAGCCTCAAGACCTACTCCTCATGACCTAGCCCGAATGGCGCAGCGCGTCGACGATCCGGAGCCGGGCGGCGTTCCAGGCCGGGGCCAGCCCGCTGACCAGGCCCAGGAACAGCGCGATGCCCATCGCCTGGGCCAGTGTGCCGTCGGTGACCCGGAACTGCTGGAAGAACCCGCCGCCGGTGAAGTTCGAGAACGTGAAGACAAGCCGGGCCAGGCCCGCCCCCAGCAGGCCGCCGACCAGCGTGATCAGCAGCGACTCGGCCAGCACCAGGCCGACCACGGTGCGGTCGTTGAAGCCGAGGGCCTTCAGGACGGCGATCTCGCGCGTGCGCTCGCGCGCGGCCATCATCATCGTGTTCATCGAGACCAGCCCGATGGCGATGACGATCGCCGAGCCCAGCGCGTAGATGACGGCCTGGATGTTGCCGAGCATCGAGATGAACCCCAACTGGAAGGCCTTCTCGGTCTCGGTCTTGGTCTCGGCGGCGCTGTTGGCGAACGTGGCGTCGACGATGCGCGCGATGTCGCCGGCCCGCGAGGGGTCCTTCAGCTTCAGCACGAAGGTGCCCACCTGCCCGAAGTCGTCCATGCGCTGGTTCAGGTACTCGCCGTTGAACAGCAGCCAGTTGGTGTCCAGGTCGGGCGTGGCGGGCAGGGCGATGCCGCAGACGGTGAAGTCCCAGATGCCCTGGAAGATGGTGCCGCGCAACGTGATGCGGTCGCCCTTCTTGAACCCGTACTTCTGCGCCAGCTTCTCGCCGATGATGCAGGCGGTGCGCTCGCGCCGGAAGGTGTCCTTCTCCTCGGGCGTCAGGCGGTATTCCGGGTACATCGCCAGGTAGCGCACGGGGTCGACCGCGAACTGGGCGAAGAAGTTGCGCTCGTCGATGTAGACGCCGCCGAACCAGGTCATGTAGGCCGCGTCCTCGACGCCGGGGATCTGCGCCAGGCGGTCGCGGTACGAGGCCGGCATCATGAAGGTCAGGGAGGTCGAACGCCGCGTGATCAGCCGCGCCGTCGACGCCGATTCCAGCGACGACGCCAGCGACGTGATCACCGTGCGCAACGTGCAGAACAGGAACAGCGAGATCACCAGCGAGAGGATCGTCAGCACCGTCCGCCGCTTGTTGCGCAGCGTGCTGCGCAGGATGAACGGCACAAAGCGCGTCACGGCCGGTCCCGCTGCACGGACTCCACCAGGACGCCCTTGTCCAGGTGCAGCACGCGGTGGGCGCGCTCGGCGGCCCGCGGGTCGTGCGTGACCATGACGACGGACTTGCCGAACTCGCGGTTCAGGCGCCCGAGCAGGTCCAGGATCTCGGTGGCCGAGGCGGCGTCCAGGTCGCCGGTGGGCTCGTCGGCCACCAGCAGCGACGGGTCGCTGACGATGGCGCGCGCGATGGCCACGCGCTGCTCCTGCCCGCCCGACAGCTGGCGCGGGTAGTGCTCGCTGCGCCCGTGCAGCCCGACGATGCCCAGCACGTCCAGCACGTGCTGCTTGCGCTGCCGGCGGTCCAGCCCGGTCAGCAGCAGCGGCAGTTCCACGTTCTGGAACGCCGTCAGCACCGGGATGAGGTTGTACGACTGGAAGATGAACCCGACGTGGCGCGCCCGGAACGCGGCCAGCGCCGCCTGGTCCAACGAGCCGAGGTCGACGCCCGCCACGACGACCCTGCCGGCCGTCGGGCTGTCGATGCCGCTGACCAGGTTCAGGATGGTCGACTTGCCGGAACCCGAGGGGCCCATGAGCGCCAGGAACTCGCCCTCGGCGACGTCGAGGTCGAGCTGCGCCAGCACCGGCACCTCGATGGTGTCGCGTTTGTACGTCTTGCTGACGCCGCGCAGGGCGATGATGGGGCGGCCGCCGGTGGGACTGTCCACGCGGCGCCCCTAGAGCGCGATGCGCACGCGCTGCCCCTGGCGCAGCCGCGCGGCACCGTCAACGACGACCTGGTCGCCGTCATCGAGTCCCGACTTGATCTCCACGGCGTCGCCGTCGCGCGCGCCGGTCACGACGTCCACCGCCGCGGCCTTGCCTTCGCGCACGCGCCACACGCGCGACTTCCCGCCCTGCTCGCGCACCGCCGCGGCCGGCACGCGCAGCACCTTCGGCACCACCGTGACCTGCGTGGCCACGCGCGTCTCGAGGAACGACACCTTGGCGCCCAGGTCGGGGCGAACCCGCGCATCCGCCGCCACGAAGCGCACGCGCACGGGGATGGTGGCCTTGTCGCGGTCGGCCGAGGGGAAGATGGCGCGCACCTCGCCCGGGAAATGGACGTCCGGGTGGGCGTCGAGCACGACGTCGGCCGGCATGCCCAGCGACAGCCGGGCGATGTAGCTCTCGTTGACGTCGACGCCGACTTCGAGCGTGTTCAGGTCGGCGATGGTCACCACCGCGCCGGCGCGCGCGGTGTTGCTGGTCATGATGGGGCCGACGATCTCGCCCACCTCGGCGTCCTTGCGCAGGACGGCGCCGCTGAACGGCGCGGTGATGCGGGTCTTGTCCAGTTCGAGGCGGGCGGTATTCAGGGCGGCGCGGGCCACGGCGACCTGGGCCCGCGAGGCCTTCGCCTCGGCCGTGGCGGACAGGGCGCTGGTGTCGGCGCTCTCGCCCTCCTCGGTGCCGATGATGCCGGCAGCGGCCAACTCGGACCGGCGCGCGGCGCGGCGGCCGGCATCGGCTTCGAGCACCGCCGCCTGGGACTGCCGGGCCTCGGCCAGTTGCACGTCGGCCTCGGCGCGGGCGACCGCGGCGACCTGGTCCTCGTCCAGCAGGCGGGCCACGACCTGGCCGGCGGCGACGGTGTCGCCTTCCTCGACCATGACCTCGGCCAGGCGACCGGTCGTGCGCGCGGCCACCGACGCCTGGTGGCGCGCCTCGACGTAGCCGTTGGCCGTCAGTACGACCTTGCCCTGCTCGGCCGGCCCGGAACCGCCGAAGCGCGCCGACGCAACTACGACCCTGGCCGGGCGCGTGAGCATGGACAGGGCGATGACGACGACAACGGCCGCCAGCGCGAACCACGGCCAGCGCCGGGGCCGGCGGCGGCCCGCGCGTTCGTCGTCGGTGATGCGCAGCGACGAGAGGTCGCCGGCGGCGGTGCGGGATTCGTTCACGTGTCGCGCCTTTCGGCTAGTTGGCCAGCCAAGCCCGGGCTTCGGCCAGGGCAGGGAAGATACGCATGGGATAAGGCGAATGACCCGGCGCCGTGTACAGGTCGAGCAACGTCAGGATCGACGGGTCCGTGGCCACGACGGCGATCCGGACATTCGGGTTCGAGTGGAAGGCGCCGATCGCAAAGGCCGCGAAACGCTTCACGTCGGACTCCGTGATGCTGTGTCCCTCGACGGCCGTCATGTCGTTGAGCGAGTAGCGACAGTCGTCGAAACGCGGGTCGCCCTGGAACTTCGCGATCGACTGCATGAATTCCTGGCTCGTCACGAAGCCGCTGTACGTCTTGCAGACGCCCTTCGGCTCCCACGTGATGTCGAAGGCCATGGCAATCCTCCCCGGTCGGCTACCGGCAGAATCTAAGCACGGCCCGGGCCTGCGTCCAGAGACCGGTCAAGAGCCCGGCGACCCGTTCGCCTCGCGCGGCAGGCAGGTGCCGTCGGTCGTCAGCAGGTGGCCGTGCTGGTGGCAGGCCAGGCACGCATGCGACGGGAAGACGAGCGCCCGGTCGCCCGGCTGCAGCCCGGCCGCCAGATCGCCCCACCGCTCGCGTGGGACATCGACGACGGCGTGCTCCTGCGTCAGTTGGGTCACGGCGACCTCGGGCAGCACCTGGTCGAACCCGTCTTCCGTCATCGTCCCCAGGCACCCGTAGACGGGCTGACCCGCCACCAGGGCGGGATCCTTGCCCAGGTGCACCGCGCCGCCACGCAGGACCAGCCGGCCGCGCGCCTCGTCCACCGCCAGCACCGGGCAGGCCGCGGCCAGCGCCAGGTGTTGCGGCCCACAGATGCCCGCCACCAGTTGCATGACATCGAAGAAGACGAAGTTGCCGGGGCGCACCTCGTCCACGCCCACCAGCAGGTCGACCGTCGCACACGTCGGGGTGTCGCCCACCGACAGCAGCAGGTCCTGGCCGGTGGCCACGGCCACCGCGGTCAGGCGCGCGGCGGTCGTGCCGTGGAGCGCCTTCAGTTCGTCGCGCGGGGTGCGGTAGCTGTGGCCGGCGTGCGTCAGCAGCCCGGTGAAATCCCCGGCGGCGGCCGTCTCGCGGATGCGCGGCACATCTTCCCAGAAGATCCCCGAGCGACCGTAGCCGGTGTCGATCTTCATGTAGATCGCGTTGGGCCATGCGACGGCGGTGTCCACCGCCCGTGCCGCCTCGGGCGTGTCGACCAGCAGGCCCAGCCGGCCGTTCCGCTCGGCCAGGCGCCGGCCCAGCGCCGCCAGGCGCGTCAGGTCGCCCGGATCCACCAGCACGGCGATGGTGAGGTCATTCCAGCCATCGTCGGCGAACTGCACGGCCATGTCGTACGACGACACCGTGGCCTTGCGCACGCCGGCCTCGCGGAACCAGCGCCCCACGCCCACGTTCTGGTGCGTCTTGAAGTGCGGGCGCAACGAGGTGTGCGAGGCCTCCACCTTTGCGCACATGGCGGCGATGTTCGCGCGGGCGCGCGTCTCGTCCACCAGGAGCGCGGGCGCGTCCATGGGCAGCCGCTCGAGCAGGCGGGCGGTGTCGGCGAACAGGCCCATGGGCGGGTCCTTCCGGGTTGGTGACGGACCGGCCGGGTCCTACCGGCGGGCCGCCAGCGCATCGGCGTACAGCCGGTCCATGGCGGCCGCCATCCGCTCTTCCGTGAAGTGGGCCAGCACGCGCTCGCGGCCGGCGCGCCCCATGCGCTCGCGCAGCGCGGCGTCTTCCAGCAATCTCGCGGTCGCGTCAGCCAGGCGCACGCCGTCCTTCGGCGCCACCATCAGCCCGGTCTCGCCTTCCACGACGATGTCCAGCACGCCGTCGCAGTCGGACGACACCGTGGGCAGCCCGGCCGCCATCGCCTCGATGAGCGCCAGACCGAACGCCTCGTTGTGCGAGGGGAACGCGAACACGTCCATCGCCGCCAGCAGGTCGGGCACGTCGCGCCGGAAGCCGGTCACGGTGATGCGACCGGCCGCAGGGCCGGCGGACATCGCCTCGACGATGGCGCGCCCTTCGTCCTCCTCGCCGCGCGTGGCTTCACCCACGACCAGGAAGCGCGCCTGCGGGAAGCGCTCGCCCAGCAGCGCCGCCATCTCCACGAACTCGCGGTGGCCCTTCGACGGCGTCACGCGCCCGACGATGCCCACGACCAGGTGCTCGTCGCTGTAGCCCAGTTCCGCGCGCACGCGAGCGCGTGCCGCGGCATCCGGCCGGTATCGTTCGGGGTCGATGCCGTTGTGGATGGTGACGACCTTCGCCGGGTCGACCGGGTGCATCTCGACGACGTTGCGGTGGATGACCTCGCTGATGGCGATGACGCGGTCCACGCGCGCATACATGCCGTAGTGCACCCACAGGCGCTTGCCGGTCTTGACGCCGACGTGCTTGTGCAGCACCAGCGGCACGTGGCTGTGGGCCGCCAGCGCAGGCACCAGCGTGAACAGGTCGCGCGACCAGTCGCAGTGCACCAGGTGGATGCCCCGCCGCGCGATGAACCGGGACAGCCGCCAGGCCTGCCGCGGGTGCACCTTGCCCCAGAGGTCAGCCGTCTCGGGCGCGAAGCCCTCGGCCCGCAGGCGCTCCTCGATGGCCGAGCCCGGCGCGCACAGCGGCACCACGTCGTGCCCGCGCGCGCGCAGGCGCACGCTGGTCTGCACCAGGCTCATCTCCATGCCGCCCCAGGCGCGGCTGGTGCAGGCGGTGAGGATCGTCAGGGACATCACCGGTCCGGTCGTTGGCGGGCGGGCCATCCGGCGTCACGCGAAGGCGACGGCGGGCTGCGGCGGATGCTAACATGCGCGGGCGGGGGCGGCAACGAAGCGCCCGCTGGCCGCCGGGCCCAATCGGCGCGATGTTCTGGGACCGAGGGCGAATCGACGACACGGACCGCCCCGCACCGGGAGCGACCATGACCGACCACATCCTGCAACTCGACGCCGTGACAATGACCTGGGACGCCGGCGAGGGCGGCGGCCGCACCGTCCTGGACGGCGTGGACCTGGCGCTGGCGCGCGGCGAGGCCGTCGCACTGGTCGGCCGCAGCGGCAGCGGCAAGTCGACGCTGCTGCACGTGGCCGCGGGCATCGCCGTGCCCACCGGCGGGCGCGTGCGCCTGGCCGGGCACGACCTGACCGCGAGCAGCGAGGAGGCCCGCACCCGCCTGCGCCGCGAGCACGTCGGCCTGGTCTTCCAGTTCTTCCACCTGCTGCCGCACCTGACCCTGCGCGAGAACGTGGCGGTGCCCGGCTGGATCGCCGGCGACGACCGCACGCGCACGCGCCGTCGCGCCGACGAGCTGCTGGCGCGCGTCGGCCTGGGCGACCGCGCCGGCGACGCCGTCGGCAAGCTGTCCGGCGGCGAGATGCAGCGCGTGGCCCTGTGCCGCGCCCTGCTGCGCGGCCCGGCGCTGGTGCTGGCCGACGAGCCCACCGGCAGCCTGGACGACCGCACCGGCCGCGAGGTCATGGACCTGCTGCTGGAGATGACGCGCGCCGAGGGCGGCGCCCTGCTCTACGTGACCCACTCCCCCGAGCTGGCCGCGCGCGCAGACCGCACGTGGCGCCTGGTCGACGGACGCCTGCTGCCGGGAGCCGCCGCGTGATCAGCTACCTCAGGCGCGGCCTGCTGCAGTACCTGCGGCACTCGCGCACGCTGCTGGGGCTGACCGTGCTCGGCGTGGCGCTGGGCGTGGCCTCAGTGGTCGCCATCCAGACCCTGAACCAGGGCTCGCTGCTGGCCTTCGACGGCAGCGTACGCGCCATCAGCGGGCAGGCCGACCTGTCGGTCACCGGTACGCTGCCCACCATTCCCGAGTCGTTGCTGCCGACCGTGCTGGGCGACCGGGACGTCGCGGCCGCCTGGCCGCTGGTCCGCGCCAACGTCGCCGTCAGCGGGCGCCCCGACCTGAACCTCGATGTGGTCGGGTTCGACGTCTTCGCCCCGGTGCGCTACCCGCTGCAGGACGCCGCCGCCACGCAGGCCGACCCGTTCGCCAGCCTGCACGACGCCCTCGTCCAGCCGGGCTGGGTCGCCATCACGCCCGAGCTGTCGGCGCAGGAAGGCTGGAAGGTCGGCGACGTCATCCGCGTCAGCAGCGGCAGCCGTGCGCTCGCGTTGACGGTCGGCGCGCTGGTCGACTTCCGCCGCTTCGAACCGCTGGCCCCGCGCCGCCTCGCGGTGATGGACATCGCCCAGGCGCAGGAGATGTTCGGCCGGCCCGGGCGCATCCAGCAGGTGGACATCGTGCTGCGCAAGGGCGCCGATGCGGCGGCCGCTGCCGCGCGCCTGCAGGCGGCGCTCGGAGCGGGCGTGCGCGTGCAGACGCCCGAGCAGCGCCGGCAGGACGCATCACAGCTATTGGCCGCGTTCCGCCTGAACCTGACGGCGCTCAGCCTGATCAGCGTATTCGTCGGCATCTTCCTGGTGCTGACCGCGGTGCAGGCCTCGCTGGTGCGGCGGCGGCGCGAGTTCGGCCTCTTGCGCTCGCTGGGCGCCACGCGGGCGCAGGTCATGGGCCTGGTGCTGGGCGAGGCGGCGGCCCTCGGCGTGCTGGGCGTGCTCGTGGGCATCCCGCTGGGCTGGCTCGCCGCGCGCCACAATCTGCAGACCGTCAGCGCGACCCTGACGAGCATCTACGTCACTGAGGGCATCGACAAGCTGACGCTGCCGCCGCTGGTCATCGCCCTGGGCGCCGCGGTCGGCCTGCTCGGCGCCCTGGGCGGTGCACTGCTGCCGGCCTGGGACCTGTCGCGGCGCGATCCTCTGCGCCTTTTGTCGCCACTGTCGGTGCACGAGGCCGCCGGCCGCGCCGCCGGGCGCCTGGCCCTGGCCGCGGCCGCGCTGGCGGTCGGCGGCTCGCTGTGGTTCTTCACGCTGGGCCACGGGCTGCGTCTGGGCGGCTTCCTCTACGGCCTGCTGATGTTGCTGGCGCTGCCGCTGCTGGTGCCGCTGCTCGTGCGCTCGGTGTGCGGCCTGGCGCGGCCCGGCGGGTTTGGGTTCGCGCTCAGCCTGCGCAACCTGCTGGCGCGCCTGCAGGCGACCGGCTTCGCGGTGGCCGCGTTGGCGATCACCGTCAGCATGATGTTCGGCATTACAATTCTCGTCGGAAGCTTCCGCCAGACGCTGGTCACCTGGCTTGACGTGACGATCCGCGCCGACGTCTACATCAGCAGCGAGTCGTGGCAGCGCACGGGCAACGACGCCACCCTGGACCCGGCGCTGCTGGAAACGCTGCGCACGTGGCCCGGCGTCGTCTCGCTGGAAGAGCAGCGGCGCCTGCGCGTGTTGGCCGTCGACGGCCGCCCGGTCTGGCTGAACGGCCTGCGCCTGACCGACCGCCCGCTGCCCGGCGTGCCGCAGGCCGACATGGCCGGCCGCCTGCCGCTGATGGCGGGCGAGCCGCACGCCGCGGTCGCGGCGTTGCGCGCCGGCAGCGTGCTGATCGGCGAACCCCTCGCCCGCAAGGCGCACCTGGGCGTGGGCGACACGCTGCGCCTGGCGGGCCCTGGCGGTGAAGTGGCGCTGCCCATCGCCGGCGTCTCCTACGACTACACCAGCGAAGGCGGCACCGCGTTCGTGGCGATGGATGTGCTGAACGCGCGCTTCGATGCCGCCCCGCCCAACAACGCCGCATTGTTCCTGACGCCGGGCACCGATGTCGAGGCGACCGTCGACGCCCTGAAGAACGCACTCGCTGACCGCCCGTTGGTCATCCGCAGCAACCGCACACTGCGCCGCGAGGTACTGGCCGTGTTCGACCAGACGTTCGCCGTCACGCGCACGCTGCAGGCGATGGCGCTGCTGATCGCGGCGCTGGGCGTCTCGGTGACGCTGCTGATCCAGGCGCACGAGCGCGCCGGCGAACTGGCGCTGCTGCGCGCGCTCGGCGCGACGCGCCGCCAGGTGTTCGGGCTCTTCCTGGGCGAGGGCACGGCGATGGGCGCGCTCGGCCTGCTGCTGGGGCTGGGCGGCGGCGTGGGGCTGGCCGCGCTGCTGATCCTCGTCATCAACCGAACGTGGTTCGGCTGGACGATCCGCCCCGCCTGGCCCGGCGCGACGCTGGGGCTGCAGGCCGTGGTGGTGCTGGCAGTGGCGGCGCTGGCGGCGGTGTACCCGGCCTCGCGCGCGCGGCTGGCAAGGCCGGGGCAACTGACGCGGGACGACTTGTAACATGGCCGATCCTTGAGGTGGGCATGAAGCGACACGTACAAAGCGGGATGATGATGACGGCCGTGCTGCTGGCCGTGGCGCTGGCGTGCGCCGCGCTGGCCGGCGGAACCGCGACCACCGCACCCAAGCCGGCTGCCGGCGGCTGGCAGCGCGCCGCCCCCGGCTATGCGTGGAGCTTCCCGCGCGACCACTACGCCCACCCCGCGCACCGCACCGAGTGGTGGTACCTGACGGGCCACCTGCGCGAAGAGGGCGCGCCCGCCGACGCCGAACCGGTCGCCTTCCAGTTCACGCTGTTCCGCATCGGCCTGGACCCGCAGGCGCCGGCGGCGGGCCGTTCGGCCTGGCGCGCAAGCGCGCTGGTGATGGGCCACGCCGCCACGACCGACCCCGAGGCGGCGCGGCACGTGTTCAGCGAGACGCTGTGGCGCGCGGCCGCCGGCCTGGGCGGCTTCGGCGCGCCGGGCGCGACCACGCTGGCCTGGTGCGCGGCCCCGCCCGGCACGCCGGGCACCTGGGCGATCGACCTGGTCGACGACGGGTTCGCCGTGCGCGCACGCGACGACCAGCGCGGCCTCGGCTTCGACCTGCGCTGCGTTTCCACGCTGGCACCGGTGCTGCAGGGCCCCGGCGGCTTCAGCCCGAAGGATGCCAGCGGCCAGGCCGGCAGCCTCTACTACAGCCTGCCGCGACTGGCGGTCACCGGCACGCTGCGGCGCGGCGATCGCGACGTGAAGGTCAGCGGGCAGGCATGGCTCGACCGCGAGATCTTCACGTCCACGCTCGGCGCCGCGCAGACAGGGTGGGACTGGGTCAGCGTGCAACTGGATGACGGGCGCGACCTGATGCTGTACCGCCTGCGCACCGCCGACGGCCGCGTCGACTTCGCGCTCGGCACGCTCACCGGTCGCGACGGCGCGTCGCGGGCGCTGCCTCCGGAACAGTGGACGCTCGAACCGTTGTCGCACTGGACCAGCGCCGTCACCGGTTCGGCGTACCCGATCGACTGGCGCCTGCGCGTGCCCGGCGCCGCCATCGACGTGGAACTGCGCGCCACGCTGGCCGACCAGGAGAACGTCTCGACGCGCACGGGCGTGCACTACTGGGAAGGGGCCGTGCGCGCCGTCGTCCCGGCCGGCCTGCCCGGCGCGGGTTCGCTGCGTGGACGCGGCTTCATCGAATTGACGGGGTACGGCAAGGGAAGCCGGCCGCCCGTCTGAGGTTGTGTGCCTTCCCGGCGGGCCCCGATCCCGGCTGTTGGCACGGGCGGGCAATCCTGTTAAACTGTCAACAGGTGCCGGAACCCCCCACGGGCGCCTGAGCCCGCCGGACCCGGCCTCCCCCGTGAAGGAGGCAAGCCATGCGATTCCCCCTCACCGAAAAGCTGATCCAGCGGCAGATCAACCACTGGAGCCGCCTGCGTGAACTGATCCACGAGCAGCCCGCGGCCGCCGAGCCCGAGGCCGGACCCGTCATCACCATCTCGCGCCTGGCCGGCAGTGGCGGCCGCTCGCTGGCGGCCAACCTGCGCGACCGGCTCGGCATGACGCTGCAGGACCACTCGATCGTCGAGAGCATCGCGCGCACCCGCAGGCTGAACCCCGAGTTGGTGGCACTGCTCGACGAACAGGACATCCGCCAGAGCGACCTGTGGGTGCGCGGCGTGCTGGAGAACCGGCTGTTCCTGAAGGAGCAGTACTTCAACGCGCTGACCGAGACGATCGAGGAGATGGCGATGCCGGGCAACGTCGTGTTCCTGGGTCGCGGCGCCGGGCATGTCCTGGGACATCGCGCTTCCCTGCGCGTGCGCCTGGTGGCCAGCATGTGCACCCGGCAGGAGCGCGTGCAGGAGCAATTGAAGACTAGCCGCGCCGAGGCCCGCGCGTTGCTGGACGAGACCGACAAGCGTCGCGAGGCCTACATCCGCAAGCTGTTCGGCGTGGATCCACACGAGCCGTCGCACTACGACCTGGTGGTCAACACCGACCGCTTGTCGGCGGCAGACGTGCTCGAGGTGGTCGTGCTGGCGACGCTCTCCCATGCGCGTCGCGAACCGAAGCAGCTGGTCGGCACGGCCTGACGCGGGTTCAGCGACCGCGCGGCTCCAGGCGCAGCTGATGGCGCGTCGGGCCGGGCAGCAGAGGCGTGGCACGTCCCTGCTCCCAGTCCCCGTGCCCGGCCAGGAAGTACGGCGAGAACGGGTGGCCGCTCTGGCCGCCGGGCATGTGGAACAGGCCATCCTGCTCGCGGCCGGGCGACACCACCAGGCGCTCGCTGGCGCCGCTGGTCGGCGACTGCACGCGCGGCAGGTTCGCATCGCCCGGCAACGGCGTTGCCGGCGCGGCCAGCCAGCGCTTCAGCTGCGGGACGGCAAGCGCCAGCGGATGGGTGATGGCCGCGCGGTTGCGCTCGCCCCATGTCCACTGGGCCTCGGGCTTGCCCGTCGCGACCATCCGCGCCATCACCGTGTCGACGGCGGCGGCCACGACGTAGTCCCAGTCGCCGTGCGGCGCGGGCAGCAGGTGCGCCGGGCGCGCCTCGAGCAGCGCCCACACGACGGCGTGGCGCAGCGGCAGTTCCCGGGCATCGAACGCGGGCTCCCGGCTGCGGCACGGCGCCGTCAGGTCCGCGTACACGATGTCGAGCAGCGCACCCGTCGCGCCCCGCACCAGTCGGTAACCGATCGAGCCGGTCGAGGCGTGGCCGTCCCAGCTTTCGCGGGCAAGGCGCGCGAACTGCGCGCGACGCGCGGCGACGGTGCCATCGCCCGGCGTCGGGACGCGCGCGAGCGCCGCCAGTTCGACCTCGCGCCACTGCCCCAGCATCACGGCGCGGTCATCCAGCTGCACGCCCAGCATGTCCATCTCGTCGGGGCGCGACAAGGCGCGCAGGTCGTCGCGGATCTGCGCAGCGCGCGCCCCGAGTCCGTAGCCGCCGTCGCCGGCCACGAGCAGGTCCGCCCCCGCGGCGACGCGGTTGTTCGCGGTCCAGAGCAGGCCTTCGGGCGGGTCTACCACGCGCGGCTGCGCGGCCGCATCGACCCAGCCCTCCCAGCGGCACGAACCGTCGGCGAACGACACCGGCCAGCGCCCGCTCCAGCCCACGCGGCGCGGCAGGCGCGCGGCAATGGTCCAGGCCACGCGCCCGTCGGCGTCGGCGCAGACGAGGTTCTGCCCGGGCATGCCCAGCCGGGGCGCCAGCGCGACCGCATCGTCGACCGTGCGGGCGTCCGCCAGGCCCACGAGTTCCAGGTTGATCGCACCCGTGTCGTGCGCCGCCCAGCGCAGGGCGAGCGGACGGCCGCGACCATCGCGCGCCCACACCGGGCCCCAGCGCGAGTCGCGCACGCGCAGCGTCTCGGGCGCGGCGCCGGCGACGTCGATCACCTCGAGACGCGTTTGCAGGGCATCCCAGCCGTCGGGCGTGCGATAGCGGTTCGAGTCGGCGGGGTCGGTCTCGAGCGCGACCAGGTCAAGCCAATCGGCATAGGCGTTCGTGAAGCCCCAGGCCACGCGACCGTTGCTGCCGACGATGAGCCCCGGAGCGCCCGGCAGCGTCACGCCGACCAGCCGGGTGGTGTCACCGTCCGCGCCGGCCAGCCTGATCTCGGCGCGGTACCAGGTGTTGGGCAGCGCCAGCCCCAGGTGCATGTCGTCGGCCAGCAGCGCGCCGCCGTGGCGCGTCAGGCGGCCGGCCACCGCCCAGTTGTTGCTGCCGGCGCGGTCGTGGGTCGGCACGAACGCCTCGCTGCCGCCGGCCGCGGCAGGCACATGCGCGACCGCGGCAGCGACGCCTTCCAGCGCCGGGCGGGCCTGCAGTTGTTCGCGGGTCGGCACCGCCGGCGGCAGCGGCGACCCGTCCTGCAGGGGCGCGTCCCAGGCGCCCGCCTCGGGCAACAGGAAGTCGGCGAGCGCCGGCGGCAGCGCCTCGCGCACGCGCCCAGCGGTCAGGTCGGTATCGGCGGTCGACATCCCGAGGTCCAGGTACATCGCCGCCACGACCAGCAGCGAATCGACGGGCCGCCACGGCTTCGGCTTCTGGCGCAGGGCCAGGTACTCGAACGGGCGCACGCGCAGGTCGTCCAGGCCCGCGTTCACGCCCGTCGTGTAGGCATCGACCAGCGATCGCGACAGCGGGTCGAGCCGTGCATACTCGGCCTCGAGCCGCGCCCGGAAGCGGTGGCGGCGCACATCGCGATCGGCGCGGCGCAGCGCGGGCCCCAGCAGCCCGGCCAGCTCGCCCGCGGCCGCGCGACGCATCAGGTCCATCTGGAAGTAGCGGTCCTGCGCGTGCAGGTAGCCGAGCGCCTGCATGGCATCGTCGCGGGAAGAGGCGACCAGCCGCGGCGCACCCAGGGCATCGCGCTCGATGAGGACGGGAGCGGCCAGGCCACCCAGCGCGCACCGGCCGTCCAGGCGCGCCAGGCTCCCGCGCAGGAGAAGCCCGCCGGTCGCCGCGCCCAGCAGCGCCAACACCAGCAGCGCCGCGCCCGTGAACCCCAGTGAAAGCAAGACTTTGCGCCGCATCGGCCCGCCTTTCCGCCAGCCCCCCGTGGGAGCCGGCACCCGTACCGGCGAGGAGACTAGCACACGTCGAAGCGGACGTACCGGCGCGAAAACGGCGCCAAGGCCGTTGCCTGCGCGTTTTCCGTCACGTAGAATCACCATGGTTCCCGGGGCTCCGCGAGGGTCGCCACTCGCAGGGGCCACACGGCCGGGATCTCGCCTACCGTTGCATGCCTTGCCAGACTTGGGGGGAAACACATGAAAACTTTGATCGTCGCCGCGTTGCTGCTGCTGGCGTTGCCGGTCCTGGCCGGCCCCGCGCTGACGCCGGACGGGCCCACCGTCACGATCCAGTCGATCGAGCCGATGTCGGCGAACTTCGTCTGCACACCCGGCAACCCGTACAACGCGAATGCCGCCGGGTACTACAACTTCTACAACTTCACCGAGTCGTACGCGACGCTGTTCGATCCCGCGTTGTGCCCGACCTGCGACCTGGGAACGTCCATCACCCGCGTGCGCATGCTGCTGCGGTTGAACGCGGCGGCCACGTTCCAGATCTCGGCCTCGCTGGCCGAGGCGGTCGACGCCGGCAACGGTTGCTTCGTGCCCGGCGCCGTCGTCGCGCAGAGCGGCGCGGCCACGGTCACGGGCATCACCGCGGCGGGCGGCTACTACATCAACCTGAACTGGACCAGCCCCTGCCTCGAGCCGGGCTACAAGTACTTCCTGATCTTCAACCTCGGCGAGCCGGGCGCGCTGGTGGCCGGTCCGTACGTGGACAACGACGGCGTCACGGCGTGCAACAGCTGGCACAACAGCGGCGCCGGCTGGGTGAACGTCGCCTCGATGTTCGTCGGCGACCCCTTCGTGTGGGCCGAGACCGACTGCTGCCAGCTGCCGGTTCCCGAGCAGGCCCAGGGATGGGGCACGATCAAGTCGCTGTTCCGCTAGTTCGCCGGCCGCGGCTGGACCAACAGAACAGGACGAACAAAGGGGCCCGGGTCATCGCCCGGGCCCCTTGCTTTGCCGCCATCACGGACCGTCGCCGATCCGCTACTTCACGACCACGCTCACCAGCTTGCCCGGCACGTAGATCACCTTGACGATCTGCTTGCCGTCGGTCCACTGCTTGACCTTGGGGCTGGCCAGCGCCCGTTCCTTCACCTGCGCCTCGTCGGCGTCGGCGGCCACCTCGAGCTGGTCGCGCAGCTTGCCGTTGACCTGCACGACGACCGTCACCGTGTCCGAGACCAGCCACTTCGGGTCGGCCACCGGCCACGGCTCGCGGATGAGCGAGGTCTCGTGGCCCAGGCGCGACCACAGCTCCTCGGCCAGGTGCGGGGCGTACGGGGCCAGCAGCAGCACGAAGGTCTCGAGCGCGGCGCGCGGCCGCGACGTGCGCGCGTTCATCTCGTTGGTGAAGATCATCATCTGGCTGATGGCCGTGTTGAACCGCAGGTCCTCGGTCATCTGCGACACCTGGTCGATGCACTTGTGCAGCGCGCGCTGCGCGTCGTCATCGATGGGGCCGTCGGTGAGGCACGCGTGGAGCCGGTCCTCCTCGTCGAAGAACATGCGCCAGACACGGTCCAGGAAGCGGTGCACGCCCTCGATACCGGTGGCCGACCACGGCTTGTCGCGATCGAGCGGCCCCATGAACATCAGGAACAGCCGCAGGCTGTCGGCGCCGTGCACGCGGATGACGTCGTCGGGGTTGACGACGTTGCCGCGGCTCTTGCTCATCTTCTCGCTGTTCTCGCCCAGGATCATGCCCTGGTTGCGCAGCTTGCGGAACGGCTCCTTCGTCGAGACCAGGCCGAGGTCGAACAGCACCTTGTGCCAGAAGCGCGCGTACAGCAGGTGCAGCACCGCATGCTCGGTGCCGCCCAGGTACAGGTCGACCGGCATCCAGTAGCTTTCCTTGTCCTTCGCCCACGCCTCGTGGTCGTTGCGCGGGTCCAGGAAGCGCAGGTAGTACCAGCAGGAGCCGGCCCACTGCGGCATCGTGTTGCTCTCGCGACGCGCGCGCTGGCCGCTGCGGACATCCTCGACGTTCATCCACTCGTCGATGATCGCCAAGGGTCCTTCGCCCGTGCCCGCCGGCTCGTACTTGCCGACTTCCGGCAGCATCAGCGGCAGTTCGTCGGGTTCCAGCACGCGCACGGTGCCGTCGGCCAGCTTCAGCAGCGGGAACGGCTCGCCCCAGTAGCGCTGCCGGCTGAACAGCCAGTCGCGCAGCTTGTAGTTCACCTTGCGCTCGCCCAGGCCCTGTTCCACGAGCCAGTCGATCATGCGCGCCTTGGCCTCGTCCACGCCCAGGCCGTCGAGGAAGCCGCTGTTGATGGCCGGGCCGTCGCCCGTGTAGGCCTTGCCGTCGAAGCCGGCCGCAGGCTGCACCGTGCGCAGGATGGGCAGGTCGAAGGCCTCGGCGAACTCCCAGTCGCGCTCATCCTGGCCGGGCACGGCCATGATGGCGCCGGTGCCGTAGCCCATCATCACGTAGTCGGCGATCCAGACGGGGATCTCACTGCCGTTGGCCGGATTGCGACAGAAGGCGCCGCTGAAGACGCCCGTCTTCTCCTTGGCGGCCTGGCGGTCGCGGTCGCTGCGGCGGCGCGCCTCTTCCACGTAGGCCTCGACCGCGGCACGCTGCCCGTCGGTGGTCAGCTCGCGCACCCAGGGATGCTCGGGGCTGATCACCATGTAGGTGGCGCCGAACATCGTGTCGGGGCGCGTCGTGAAGATGCGCAGCGCGCGCTCAAAGCCGACCACGGGGAAGTCGACCTCGGCGCCCTCGCTGCGGCCGATCCAGTTGCGCTGCAGGTCCTTGATCGAGTCGGTCCAGTCCAGCTCGTCCAGGTCTTCGAGCAGGCGCTCGGCGTAGGCGGTGATGCGCAGCATCCACTGCTTCATCGGCCGGCGCTCGACCGGGTGGCCGCCCACTTCCGAGCGGCCGTCGATGACTTCCTCGTTCGCCAGCACCGTGCCCAGGGCGGGGCACCAGTTGACGGCGACCTCGGCCTCGTAGGCCAGGCCCCGGTTGTAGAGCAGGGTGAAGATCCACTGCGTCCAGCGGTAATAGCCTGGGTGCGAGGTGGCGACCTCGCGGCTCCAGTCGTAGCTGAAGCCGAACATCTTCAACTGGCGGCGGAAATTGTCGATGTTCGCGCGCGTGGTGACGGCCGGGTGCGTGCCCGTCTTCATCGCGTGGTTCTCGGCCGGCAGGCCGAAGCTGTCCCAGCCCATCGGGTGCAGGACGTTGAACCCGCGCATGCGCTTGTAGCGGGCGATGATGTCGGTGGCCGTGTAACCCTCGGGATGGCCCACGTGCAGGCCCGCGCCGGACGGGTACGGGAACATGTCCAGCACGTAGTACTTGGGCAGGTCGGTGGCGCCCGGGACGGTCGGGTCGACGGCGCGGAACAGGTCGTGGTCGGCCCAGTGCTGCTGCCAGCGGGGCTCGATCCGGGAAGGGTCGTAGGCCATCAACGGATCCTTCGCGTCTGCAGGAAGGCCGCCGGGGGCGGCAGGGGCTGCGCAAGCGGGGAATATGCGCCATCCGGGGGCCGATGACAACCGGGCGACCCCCGGCGTTCCGGGCGACGGTGGCCGACGGATAGACGACGGCGCCAGGTGGTACCCCCTCCACCCGGCGCCGCGCTGTTCCCGTCCTTTGGTCTTCCGGGGCGCGCCCCCATCCCCCCCGGGCGCCCCCGTAAAGGGAAAGAGCCCGCGATCCCTCCCGAATCACACGGACGACGAAAAAAGCCGCCGGGCGCTCAGCGCGCCGGCAGCGGGACCAGCCGTGACGCGCCGGCCGGCCCGGCGGCACCGTAGGCCCGGATCCGACACAGGGCGCCGGCGGGGCCGTCGGGCCCGAACGCCGCCGTGTCGATCGTCAGCGAAGGGCCGGCCACGGATGTGAAGGCGCCGATCGTGTCGAGCGCCGCGCTGTACAGTTCGACCTCGTAGCGCGTGGCACCGGTTACCGCGGGCCAGGTCAGCCGCAACTGACCGGTGTCATCGGCCGAAGCCCAGGACAGGGGCAGGTCCAGGGCGGGCGCCGTCGCCCCGCCACGCAGGGTGCCGCTCGGGCGCGCCGGACGCAGCTGGTCCGGGGCTCCCAGGTACACCACCATCGCGACAGCCGCCGCCAGGCCCAGGCCCCAGCCCCAGCGGGGCAGGTTGTGCCGGTCGGCCCGTTCGGTGCGGCGTACGCGTTGGCCGGGCGCACGCACGTGCTGCGCCGCCAGCGCAGAAGCCAGGGCGTCCTTCGCCTGCGCCAGTTCCTCGGGCGGCACCGACGCATCGCCCTCGAGGAAGGTATCCATCGCCCGGAGCAGGCTGTCGCAGCGCGGGCACGCCATCGCTTCGAGCCGGCGCGGATCGTCGGCCCGCAGCGCGACCAGTGCGGCAAGTTCGATCGGTTGGGTACAGCGATGGCTCATGGTTCCCCCGGGCCGGACGGGCCTTGGGGCCCCGTCACGTTTCCTTCGCGATCCTGTCGGTCCCGCGCCGCCTTCAATTTGCGGCGGGCCGTCTGCAGCATTCCCCGCGCACCTGACGCCGAGTGCAGGCCGAGCACCCGCGTGATTTCGTCGACCGGCATGTGCTCGGCGCACCGCAGCCAGACGGCGCGCTGCTCCTGCGGATCGAGGTTCTGGCGCACGAGCGCCAGGAGCGCCTCGCGTTCCTGCCGGTCCTCGAGGTCCGACGCCGGGTCGGGCCGCGGATCGGGCAGGTCCTCCAGTTCGCAGTCCTCGTCCCGCGCCAGCGGCCGGGCCCGCGCAGCGCGCAGGCAGGCGTGGTGCGTGACGACGAACAGCCAGCCCCCGAACGGGGCCTTGCCTTCCCAGGTCGCCAGCGAGCGCCACGCCGTCAGCAGGACGTCCTGCGCCAGGTCCAGCGCCTGGTCCGGGTCGCGGCGATAGCGGCGACACCAGGCGTAGACGCGCGTGTGGTAGCGCCCGAACAACTCGGCCGCCGCCGCCTCGCTCCGCGGCCCGCCGGAGCGGACCAGGTCGACCAGGTCGGCGTCGCCCAGGGTCACCATGGACTTGCGCCCCATCATGGAAGAGTCCCTTCGCGCCCGGAAATCACACGCCGGTTCCGGGGATGGCTGCGGCGGGTCAGCCACAGGCTTCCCAGGACCCCCAGGGCCGCGACTCCGCCGAAGGCCGCCGGGCGGGCCGGCGACGGCCGGCGCTCCAGCGCCACGACCTGGGAACCGTCCCCGACCACCACGAAACCGGCCCAGTGGATGGGGGCCGCGGTGGCCGGTTGCGCGGCCAGGGCCCGGCGCGTGGCCGCCAGGGCGCCGGCAACGGTGGCGCCCTTCTCGAGTTCCCGGTAGAAGTGCTTCATGAACTGGGCCGCGACGGCGTCGTCGACGTCCCACAGCGAGGCGACCACTGCATGCGGCCCGGCCGCCAGGAACGCGCCGGTCAGGCCGAGCATGCCTTCGCCCGACAGCGCCTGGCCACCGGCCGAGGAACAGCTCGACAGCACGACCAGCGGCACCGCGAGCGGGTTGGCGGCGATGTCGGCGCTCACCAGCCAGCGGGCGTTGCCGTCGGGATCGGCTCCGGCGCGGATGCGCGAATTCCACGGACGCTGGTCGTAGACCTCCGAGTGCGCCGGGATGTGCAGGACCGCGGCGCCGGATGCGGCCTGCAGCCAACGGCCGTTCTCGGCACCGGCGCCGCCGGCCTCCAGGCGCTGGACGGCGCGGAATCGCCGTTCCAGCCACGCGGCCTCGCGTTCGGCGCCCGGCAGACGAACGTCGCCTTTGGCCTCGCCCCCGGCGACGACAACGAGCCCGCGCGGCGCGCCGCTATCGACATGATGCCGCAGGCTGGCCAGTACGGTGGCCGACGGCACCCGCATCACCTCGCGGGCGATCCCGAGCGCTTCCCCCGCAGGGCCGGGCGCGGGCAGCAGTTCTAACGGGAGGCGGTTGAGCAGCCCGTCGGCGGACACCACCACCCGCCGGGCGCCGGCCAGTTCGGCGGCGCAGGGCTCGATCAGCTCGCGGGACAGGCGACGGGCGGCCGGCGCGCCATCGGCCGGTGACGCGCCGGGCGCCGATGACGTCAGGAGGTCCAGGAACAGCGCCACGGGGCCGCGCCAGTGCGACGCCGCCGCCAGGTCCAGGACGCGGCAACTGCTGTCGGTCACGACGAAGACCAGAGAGGCGCGATCGCCCAGATAGTAGTCCAGCAGCACCTCGCCCGGCTCGAGCACGCTCCGCTGCAGGTACTCCAGCGTCACCGGCGGCTCTGCCGCGGCGGCGCCCGCGGCGAATGCGTCGGGACCGAGCCGGCTCTCGAGCAGGGTGCGCGCCTTGTAGCCCTGCATCGCCTCGAAGGCGCGACGCGTGCGGTCTGCGGCCGGCGCCGACGCCGGGTGTTCCAGCAGCACTTCGGCCAGTGCGAGGTGGATCGCCGTGCCGAGCGCGCCGCGCCGTTCGCGCCACTGCGGGTCGCGCGGCACGGCCCGGACATCGTCCCACAGGCGGCAGGCTTCCTGGAGGTCAGCCAGGGCACTGTCGGCCAGCGCGGGCTCGGCCACGGCCAATGCGCGCCGCGCCTGGCTGAGAACGAGCAGGGCCGACAGTTCGTTGGTATGGAAGCCGCCGGTGCGGAAGGCCGAGCGGGCCCGGCCCGCCAGCTTCACGGCGGTCCGCTGGTCGCCGAGGGCTGCCGACGCCTCCGCTCGCAGCTGGTCCAGGCGCGCCATCTGGTACGCATCGGCCCCGGTCGGCAGCGCAGCGGCCAGCGAATCGGCGAACTGCAAGGCCTCGAGCGGGCGGGCGCTCAGCAGGAGCGATCCTGGGATCTCGATGGCTGCCTCCAGGCCGTCCCGCCCCGCCCCGGCGCCCAACGCCAGCACCTGACGCCACAGCGCCCGGGCGTCCGCGTTCCGGCGGTGAGACTGCTCGACAGCGGCCAGTTGCCCCAGCACCAGCGCTTCCTGCTCGCGATAGTTGCCCGCGCGACAGACAGCCAGCAGGTCCATCAGCGAGACACGCGCCTCGTCGAACGCGCCGAGCGCCATGCGCGCCATGGCAAGGTTGGCGGACGGGGTGACGAGCGCGGCGGGATTCCCGCCCTTGCGGCGCGCTTCCAGCGTGCGCTCCCAGTATTCGACCGCGCGACCGGGATCACCGGACTGGTACTCGTAGCTGCCGAGGTTGTTCAGCGCGTAGCCCACAACGCGGGTCTGGCCCAGCTGGCCGCCGACGCGGATCACCTTCTCGTACAGGCGGCACATCTCCCGATAGCGCCCTTCGGCGCCCAGCGCGCGGGCCCGGCCGATGTCCGCGTCCAGAGCGACGGAATTTTCGCCGGCCGACTCGAACAACGCCCCCGCGCGCTCGTAGCCGTCGCGCGCCACCGCCGCCTCGCCACGCCCGAGCGCCTGGTACGACAGGCCCAGCAGGGCGTAGGCCTCCTCGCGGCGGTCGCCCGCAGCCAGGGCGTCGCGGCGCAGTTCGGTGTAAACTGCGGCGGCCTCGGCGGCGCGCCCCTGCCCCAGCAGGGAATAGCCCAGCCAGCGGTGCGCTGTACGGCCGGGTCCCGGGGCGGCGAGAAGCGTCGCCAGTTCCCCGGCACGGCGCGCCGCCTGCTCCGAGTCCTTCAGGCGCCCGAGCAGCGCCAGTCCGCCAGCCTCCAGGAGGCGCGCGCGCAGCTCAAGATTGCGGTCACCGGCGGCAGTCGCGCGCTCGAGCACCGGCATGGCCAGGGCCAGCACCGAGTCCGCGGCACCCTTGCGCAGGTGGCGGTCAGCACGCACGAAGACGGAATCGACCGGCGCCCCGGCGGCAGGCGGGCTCGGCGCGGCCGCGCTCGCGGCCAGGGGGACCGCCAGCGCGAGCAGGACATTGCACAACAGCCGGGGCCGGTGGCCTCGCATGCACTCGCCTCGCTGGGCCTTGCGTCAGGGAAGGCCGACGTCCCGTGCGGACAGCGGCAGTGGGATCGATCTTCGGGCAAACAAAGGTCGTGGAACATCCTAGCACGCGAACGTCGTCGTCGTCCCGGCCCATCAGCGGCGCGGTTCAGACCGCAATGTGGAACAGCTTCCCGACCAGCGCGGTGGCCGCCATGGCGAGCGCGCCCCAGAACGTGACGCGCGCCGCCGCCACGCCGACCGGCGCCCCGCCGGCACGGGCCGCGAGGCCTCCCAGCAGCGCCAGCAGCACCAGGGCGCTGCCGCCGACCAGCGGCACCCGCTGCGCCGCCGGAACCATGGCGACGATCGCCACAGGCACGGCCGCTCCCACGGCGAACGACGCGGCCGAGGCCAGCGCCGCCTGCAGCGGGCGCGCCGTGTGGATCTCGGACAGGCCGAGTTCGTCGCGCGCATGGGCGCCCAGCGCGTCGTGGTCCATCAGTTGCAGCGCCACCTGCCGCGCCAGGACCGGGTCCAGGCCGCGGCCCTGGTAAATGAGGGCCAGTTCGTCCTGCTCGTGCTCGAGGTCCTCTTCCAGTTCCCGCTTCTCGCGCGCCAGGTCGGCCCGCTCGGCATCGGCCTGCGAGCAGACCGAGACGTACTCGCCGGCCGCCATCGAAAGCGCGCCGGCCGCCAGCCCGGCCACGCCGGCCAGCAGCACGGTGCCCCGCGAGGCGCCGCCCGCGGCCACGCCTACGATCAGGCTGGCGGTCGAGACGATGCCGTCGTTGGCGCCGAGCACCGAGGCGCGCAGCCAGCCGATGCGGTCGGCAACGTGTCGTTCACGATGGAAGGGTGTCACTTCGGTTCCTTGCCGGCCGGGGCGGCGCGACCGTCGCCGGCCTTCACCGAGAACAGGACGCCCGTCGCCATCACGACCGTGATGATGGCCAGCGACCAGAGAGCCGGGATATGGACCCATTCGGCCAGGAGCATCTTCACGCCGACATAGCCCAGGATGATGACGATGCTCGGCTTCAGGTAGCGGAACCGGTCCATGAACCCGCTGAGCAGGAAGAACAGGGCGCGCAGGCCGAGAATGGCGAAAATGTTCGACGAGAAGACGAGGAAGGGGTCACGCGTGACGCCGAACACCGCCGGGATGGAGTCGACGGCGAAGACGACGTCGCTGGTCTCGACCAGCATCAACAGCGGCACCAGCGGCGTGGCCCACAGCACGCCGTTCTCGCGCACCAGGAAGCTCGTGCCCCGGTAGTCGCTGGTCACCCGCAGGTGGCGTCGCGTCCAGCGCAGGACCGGGTTGTGCTCCAGTTCGGGGTCCTCGTCGCCGTGCTTCAGCATGCGCAACGCGGTCCAGACCAGGATGGCGCCGAAGACGTAGGTCATCCACTCGAAGCGGTTGATGAGCGCGACGCCCGCGCCGATCATCGCCCCGCGCAGGATCAGCGCGCCGAGGATGCCCCAGAACAGGGCGCGATGCTCCAGCGCCGACGGCAGGCGGAAGTACCGGAAGATCATCGCGATGACGAAGAGGTTGTCCAGGCTGAGCGAACGCTCGACCACATAGGCGACCACGTACTGCGTGGCCGCCTGCGTGCCGGTCAGCACCTCGTGGCCGGAAAGCCCCATCCCGAACCAGTGGCGGTCGTAGAGGAAGTAGACCACGATCGCGAAAGCGAGCGCGACGACCGTCCACAGGATGGACCACCGCAACGCCTCGCGAATGGCAATGACATGGGCCTTGCGGTGAAAGACCCCGAGGTCCAACGCCAGCAGGCCCAGGATCAGTGCCAGGAACAGGATCCAGACGATCAAACCGCCACCTCAACCCGGTTCGGGACTACATCGGCGAGAAGCCCTGCTCGGCCCAGTAGGCGTCCTGGTAGATCTTCTCCAGTTCGAGCAACTGGGTCAGGTGGCCGTCCTCCCACTCCAGCAGCCACGTGAACAGCTGCTTGAGGTCGGGATCGGCGGTCCGCGCCGCGTGGTCGCGATAGTAGGCGATGGCCTTGTTCTCGAGGTCGCAGCCGATGCTGATGACGGCCATCTCGAAGTTGCCCTTGCGCACGGCGCGCTTGAAGTCGTCGGTGATGACGGTCTGTGAGCCGTGATCCAACTCGGCCGGGTTCAGCCCCTCGAGGTTCAGGCGGCCGTCCGCCAGCAGGTGGCGGTACTGCGTGGTGAGGATGCGGACATGGTCGTCCTCGTCGCGCGCGAGCATCTCGAACATGGCGCGCGCCGTGGGATCGGTCGCCTGTTCGGCGGCGTGGCTGTACAGCTGCTGGCCCTTCACCTCGACCATCACGGCATCCTTGATGGCTTTGAGCAGCGCGTCCTTCTTCTGACCCTCGTTCATCCCGTTCCTCCCGTGTGTCGGGCCGGCGTGCCGGCCATTCCCGCCGTCAGGCAAACTAGAAATCGATGACGTTCAGCTTGAAGTACTTCTTCGGGTTGCGGCGCAGGTCGTCCAGCAGGCGCTGCACCGCCGTCAGCGTCGAATCGGTGCGCGTGTAGAGCGTCGGGTCGTTCATCAGCATCGAGGCCGAACCGCCGCCCTCGTCCAGCTTCGCCAGCAGCGAATTGAACCGCTTCGTCGTCGTCCGCAGGCCCACCATCAGCGAATCGGCCGTCTGCGCCGCGGACGCGGTGCCGGCCAGCGCGTCGTCCAGGCGCCCCGACTCCATCAGCTTGCGCATGGCGGTGGTCGAGGCGCGCAGGTCGGTCAGGATCACGCGGACATCCTCGTGGTTCTGCTCGACCATGTGATCGACCTTGACCAGCGTGGTGTTGGCCTGCTCGAGCGTCTCGACGACCTTGCCTTCCCTGCGGACCTCTTCCAGCAGCGCCGTCACCTGCGAAGTGAGCGTGCGCATTTCGGCGATGGCGGCCCCCGCGGCATCGGTCATCGCGGCGATGGTGCCGGCCGAACGTCCCGCGAAGATGTGCCCCTCGTCGACCGGCTTGCCGGTGCCGGGGTCCACCTCGATGACGACCTCGCCCACGATGCCCTTTTCGCCGAGGATGACGGTCGCATCCTCGCACAGCCGCGCGGTTTCATCCAATTGCAGCTCCACGCGGACGGCCTGCGGCATGATTTGCATGCCGGTGACCTCGCCCATGCGGATGCCGCGCACCTGCACCTTGTCGCCGACGCGCAGGCCCTCGACCTTGGCGAAGTCGGCCTGGTACATCCGCGACCCCTTGCGCAGGTCGATGTTCTTCAGCCAGAGCATGCCCCCGACCAGCACCACGATGGCGATGATGGTCACCAGGCCGACCTGGACCTCGTTGAGTCTGCCTCGCATCTGCGTCCCCCCGGGCCGGCGACTGGGCGCGCCGCGGCCCTGCTGTGGTCAGAATGCCCCCAACGGTCCCTGGGAGCGGCCTTCGATGAACTGTCGCACCATCGGGTGCGACGTCGTGCGCACCTCGTCGACGGTGCCGGTGAACACGATCCGGCCGCGGCTGAGCATCGCCATGCGGTCGCCGATCTTGAAGGCGCTCGGCATGTCGTGCGTCACCACGATGCTCGTGACACCCAGCTCGCTCTGCAGCTGGATGATCAGGTCGTTGATGGCGTCGGACGTGATCGGGTCCAGGCCGGTCGTGGGCTCGTCGTACATGATGTACTGCGGCTCCATGACGATGGCCCGCGCCAGGCCCGCGCGCTTCTTCATGCCGCCGGACAGCTCGCTCGGCAGCTTGCCCTCGGCCCCCTCGAGCCCCACCTGCTTGAGGCACTCGCAAACCCGTTCGCGGACCTTCGCGGCCGGCCAGTCGGTGTGCTCCTCGAGCGCCAGGCCGATGTTCTTCCCGATGGTCATCGAGTCGAACAGGGCCGCTCCCTGGAACAGGAAGCCGAACTTCTTGCGCAGTTCCATCAGCGGCTCGTGCTCGAGCGACCCGACTTCGGCGCCCTCGACCCAGATATGCCCGGCGTCGGGTTCCAGCAGCCGGACGATGTGCTTGAGCAGGACCGACTTGCCCTCGCCGCTGCGGCCGATGATGACGATCGTCTCGCCCTTGTGGATCAGCAGGTCGCAGGCGTCGAGCACCTTCTTGGGCCCGAAGCTCTTGCTGACGCCCTGGACCACGATGCCCTTGAACGTCGCCGGGTCGGCGACGCGCTGGTCAGGTGGCGGGGGGATGTCCCAGTCCTGCTGCATGCTCACGTCTTCTCGAAGATGATCTGGAACAGCACGATGGCCAGCAGGTAGTCGGCCACGAGGATGCTCAGGCAGCTGCCCACGACCGCGGTCATCGTCGACCGGCCGACGCCCTCGGCGCCGCCCTTCGTGTTGAACCCGTAGTAGATCCCGCTCATGGCGATGATGCCGCCGAAGAAGAACGACTTGACCAGGCCGCCGAGCAGGTCCGAGTGCTTGTAGAACATCTGCAGGCCCTCGATGAACACGCCGCTCGAGACGTCGAGCGTCGCCACCGAGGCCACGTAGCCGCCCAGGATGGCGATGGCGTCGCAGAAGATGGTCACGACCGGGATCATCAGCACGGCAGCCCAGAACCGGGGCATCGCCAGGTAGCGGTCCGGGTCGATGGCCATGATCGCCATCGCGTCGAGCTGCTCGGTCACCTTCATGGTGCCCAGCTCGGCGGCGTAGTTGGCGCACAGGCGGCTGCCCACCACCAGCGCCATCAGCACGGGGCCCAGCTCGATGAAGACGGACTTGGAGATGACCGTGCCCAGGAACTTCATCGGCACGTAGGCCTGCATCTGGTAGACGGCCTGCACGGCAGTCACGGCGCCGACGAAGATGGAGGTCACGATGACCATCGGCATCGAGCCGATCACCACCACCTGCATCTGCTCGAGGATCTCGCGGCGCATGCGCCAGGCGTGGGGCGTCTGGAGGACAATGGAACGCAAAAGGAGCAGTCCCCTGCCCGAACCGCTGAGGCCGTCGATGACGCCCCTGCCGATGCCTGCCAGTATCGCCGTCATGGTCGGGCCAATATAGGATCGGTGGCGGGGGAAGTCTACAACCCCGCGCCCTCAGCCCGCTTCGGCCGCCGAACCCTCGTCCAGGAGCCAGCCGAGCATCCCCCGCAGGGACTGCCGGGTGAATTCCCGCTCCCGCTGGCGGATATCGTCCGGCAGCAGGGCGCCGCGGGCGTAATGGGGGTCCACCTGCCGGACCAGGGCGCAGATGGCGTCGAACAGGTCGTCCTCGCTGCCCGGTTCGGTGTGCGGCAGGCCCCTCTGGGCGGCCAGGGCGCGACGGCAGGCGTCCAGCCAGAGGTCGACCTGGGCGCGGGCCTCCAGCAGCAGGCGCCGGCTGTCTCCCCCGTGCCAGCCGTGGTGGGCGAAGCGCAGGCGCGCCGGCACAGGGTCCAGGGCCAGCAGTCGGTCCAGCGAGGCCTGCGCCGTGGCGGGGCGGAACCGGGGCGGCGTGGCCGGGCGCAGGTAGTAGTCGGGAGCCAGCGGCCCCTGCCCCAGGGTCGAGAAGGTGCCGGCGCACTCGCCCAGGAAAAGGTCGTCGCCGTCGACGTAGGCGACGTGGTGCGGCGCATGGCCCGGCGTGGGGATGGTGCGGATGCCGTGACGGGCGGCCAGGTCGTCATCCGCCAGCGCCGCGGCCGGCACCGGCGCGGGCTCGCCATACACGTCGGCTTTCGCGCCGAGCACCTGCCGCGAGCCTGCCCACAGCTTCGCCGGGTCCAGCAGATGCGGCCGGCCTGCGGGATGGCAGACGACCTTCGCGGCGGGCCACGTTTCGAGCAGGCGTGCCGTGCAACCGCCGTGGTCCAGGTGCACGTGGGTCAGCAGGATGAGGTCCAGGCGCTGCAGGCCCAGCGCGCGCAGCGCCGCCACGAGGGCGTCGACCGAGCTGGGCGGCCCCGGGTCGACCACATAGGTGACCGGGCCCTCCACGCGGGCCCAGCACGAGATGAACCGCCGCTGCCCCGGCAGCGGCTGGTCCAGGTCGACCAGGTGCAATTCACCGCTTGCCACGGGCCGCCTCAGTGCGCCAGGTCCGAGAAGCGCGTGAATTCCTTGTGGAAGTGCAGGTCGAACTGCCCGATGGGGCCGTTGCGCTGCTTGCCGATGATGACCGTCGCCAGGTTGTGCACCGACTCGTCCTCGGGCTTGTAGACTTCCTCGCGGTAGATGAACATCACGATGTCGGCGTCCTGCTCGATGGCGCCCGATTCACGCAGGTCGCTCAGCATCGGCTTGTGGTCGCCGCGCGCCTCGACGCCGCGGGACAGCTGGCTGAGCGCAAGCACCGGCACGCCGAGGTCCTTGGCCAGGCCCTTCAGGTTGCGGCTGATCTGCGAGATCTCCTGCTGCCGGTTCTCGACGCGGCCGCCGCCGCTCATCAGCTGCAGGTAGTCGATGACGATCAGGCCCAGCCCGTGCTGCTGCTGCAGGCGCCGCGACTTGGCCTTCATCTCGAGCACCGAGATGCCGCTGTTGTCGTCGATAAAGATGGGCGCGCGCGACAACTGGTCGCAGGCCTGCGTCAGGCGCGGCCAGTCGTCGTTGCGCAGCTTGCCGCGCCGCAGGTTGTGCAGGTTGAACGAACCGCTGCTGCCGAGCATGCGCATGACCAGCTGCTCGCGCGACATTTCCAGCGAGAACACGCCCACCGGCTTCTTCTCGTGCACGGCCACGTTGTAGGCCAGGTTCAGCGCCAGCGACGTCTTGCCCATCGACGGGCGCGCGGCCAGGATGATGAGGTCCCCCTTCTGCAGGCCGCCGGTGCGCCGGTCCATCTCCTTGAAACCGGTGCGCAGGCCGGTCACGTCGTCGCCGCTCTGGAACGCCTCCTCGATCGACTTGAACGTGCCCGGGACGATCTGGTCAACCGCCTCGAAGCCGCCCGAGCGCGTCTCGTTGCTGACGTCGTAGATCCTCGCCTGGGCGCTGTCGAGGATGGCGGCCGCCTCGTCGGCGCCCTCGTAGGCCTCGGCGGCAATGGCGCCAGAGACGGTGATCAGCTTCCTGAGGATCGACTTCTCGCGCACGATGCCCGCGTGGTGCGTGACGTTGGCGGCGGTGCCCATCATGCCGGCCAGGTCGATCAGGAAGTCCATCCCGCCGACCAGGTCCAGCAGGCTGCGGCCCTGCAGCGCCTTGAGTTGCATCTTGTCCAGGAAGGTCTCGGCCGACTTCTCGAGCATGTCGGCGATGGTGATGGGATCGACAGCCTGGTCGCGCTCGTACAGCGTGCACATCGCGCGGAAGATGAGCTGGTGCTCGAGGCGGTAGAAGTCGTCGTGCGTGATGCGTTCGCGCGCGAGTCCGACCGCTTCCTTGTCGACCAGCGCGGCGCCCAGGATGGCCTGCTCCGCATCTTCGCTGTAGGGCGGGCGGCGCCCCTCGGGCAGGCGGTCGTAGCCGAAGGAGGTGCGGCTCGCGGGCGGGGTGCCCCCGGCGCGATCAGGCTTCATTTCCATGGATGGGCAACCCCGGACGGTTAAGGAAGGCTCATGGCCAGCCCATATTACCACGAGGTCCCGCCGACCCCAAAAGCCGACCGCCGGTGAGTGTCACAATCCCGTGGACAGGTTGCGGAAAACCCGGGGGACAGGTCGCCTCCCCCAGTGGACAACCTGCGGACAAACGTGCCTTCGCGGTGGATGAATGTGAAGAGAACGGGGATAATCGCCCCGTCGTGCCGCTCCGGGGCGCCCGCGTGCCGGCGGCAGGTTATCCCCAACCCTGTTGAAAACCCATGACGGAAAGCCGACCCCCGTGAGTGACATCCCGTCCCTGCCCGCCTCGCTGCAGCGCCTCCTGGACGCCGAGCGCCCGCCCCGCCCCTGGCAGGACGGAGCCCAGCTGCCCTGGGCCGAGCCGGGGTTCAGCCGCCGGATGCTGGACGTCCACCTGGACCCGTCCACCCACATGGCCAGCCGCGCGCCGGAGGTGATCCGCGCCCATGTCGACTGGCTGCTGGAGCAGCTGGCCGGGCGCTCCGGGACCCGGGGCCCGTGGCGCGTGCTGGACGTCGGCTGCGGTCCCGGGCTCTACGGGCACGAGCTGGCCGCGCGAGGCCATGCCGGCTGCGGGTTCGACGTGGCGCCCGAGCCCCTGCGCTGGGCGCGCGAGCATGCCGCGGCCAACCGCCTGGACGTCACGTTCCTGGAGGCGGACCTGACCGCCCTGCCGATGGACTTCGCCGCGCAGAGCGGCGCGCCCTTCGACGCGGTCACGTTCTGGTTCGGCGAGTTCCACTCGTTCCGCCCGACGCAGGCCCGCGACTTCCTGCCGAAGCTGGCGGCGCTGCTGCGCCCGGGCGGCCTGTTCGTGCTGGAGTACCAGCCGTGGGACCTGTTCGTGCAGGACGATGCCGCCACGTGGTCGGCGGTCGACAGTTCGCCGTTCAGCAGCCGCCCGCACCTGTGGCTCGAGGAGTTCGCCTGGGACGAGGACTCGCAGTCCGAGATCCACGTGCACTGGATCCTCGACGCGGCGAGCGGCGCCATCAGCCGCTACGCGCAATGCCATCAGGCATGGGCCGACGAGGAACTCCTGGCCGCCCTGGGCGAGGCCGGGATCGTCGACGTGCAGGAACACGCGCCGATCACGGGCGTGGACGAGCAGTTCGAATTTCCGGTGCTGGTCGGGCGCCGGGTTTAGGCGGCCGGCGCCGGGCAAGGATGGCCGATGAGGAACGCGCTGAAGAACCTGCTGTCCCGCCTGCCGGCCGAGGGGCTCGAGCGCGCGCTGGCGTATGCCATGCTGCGGCAGACCTTCGCCGACCTGGCGCGGTCGCCGCACTTTCCCGCCCGCGAGGCGCTGTGGGAAGAGGCCGCGCGCCGGTTGGGCGGGTCCGACACGCCGGTGACGGTCGTCGAGTTCGGCGTGCACGAAGGCGCCTCGCTGCGCTGGTTCGCGCAGCGCCTGGCGCACCCCGGGTCGCGCTTCATCGGCCTGGACACGTTCACCGGCCTGCCCGAGGCCTGGGGCGCCATGCCCGCGGGCACCTTCGACACGCAGGGCCGCGCGCCGGTCATCGACGATGCACGCATTTCCTTTTTGCCCGGGCTGTTCCAGGACACCGCGCCGGCGCTGCTCGAGGCGCTGCGCGGTTCGGAAGAGCGCCCGCTGCTGGTGCACTACGACGCGGACCTCTATGCCTCGACGCTCTTCGCGCTGGCGCTCATCGACCGCCTCGGGCGCCCGTACCTGGCCGTGTTCGACGAGTTCACCGGCCATGAGACGCGCGCCCTGCGCAACTACACACAGGGTTGGCGCGCCGAAGCGTCGTTCCTGGGCCGGGTCCTGTGGCGCGAGCGGTGGCCGGCGCAGGTGCTGTGCCGGGTCACGCCGGGACGGTGACGGAAGCCGGGCGGGAAACAGCGATCGGGATGCGTGCCGGTTCCCGCGCCGGATCCCGCTTATTCATGCGTTGTGTTGTCCCCGAGCCCGGGTTGGCCGGAAGGATCCTGACGATGACCAGCGAGCAGACCCTTGGCGCGCGGGGACCCGCAGCGACACACGCAACGGGAACGGGAAGCCCGGTTGTCCCTTTGGCGCCCGTTCTGGCGGCCTTCCTGGTCACGATCCTTTTCGCCGGCCCCGCCGCGGCGGTCACCGGCCCTGCCTGGTCCTTTCCCCTCGCGATGACGGTCACCGAACTGGAGGAAGCCTGCGGGCCGGGGCGCGACTGGCTGGACATGTGGATGACCGCCGACCTGGGATACGACGCCGCCGTCGACGGCATCAGCGGCCAACTCGACATCGGCATCGATGTCTGGATCCGCACGCCGGAATCCCTGGCCCAGAACGCCCGCGTTTCCAAGGCGACCGGTTCGGGAATCCGCTGCACGGGCGTGGACATCGACGTGTATTCGCCGGTCGACGGATCGTCGCGGCATGTCCCGGAGAAGGACCTGGCCTGGCAGGGGGCCCTGGACAGCGGCAACGGCGTCATCACGCTCGACAGCGCGCACTACTCGGCCGTCATCCCGGGGCTCCGGGTCGGTGACCGCCTGCGGATCGTCTGGCGCCGCGAGTGGGTGCGCAGCCACGGCATGCCCGTGGTGAACCTGCACGGGCCGGGCGGCGGCCCGGCGCACGCGGCGGTGCGCGTCCAGGTGCCTGCCGGGCAGCGCCTCGCGTACGCCGTAGTCGGGTCCGCGGAGCTGGTCGACAAAGTGACCCATCGGAACGGGCAGGGCGGCGACTTCGGGTCCTGGGATTTCCGCGATGCGCCGCGCGGCAGCGGCGACGCGCGCGACGATGACGGCATCCTCACCCTGGTCACGCACGTCGCCGTTGACGATTCGCTGCTGACGGCCACGACCTTCGCCGCCGCACCCGACTGGGAACGGGCCGCGCGCGGCTATCGCGAACGCGTCGAACCGCTCCTGGCGCCGTCCCCGGAGTTGACGGCCCTGGCGCGCGGGCTGGTCGAAGGCCGGGTCACGAAACGCGAACGCATCGCCGCGCTGTACGAGCATGTCCAGACCACGACGCGCTACCTCGGGCTGTTCTCGGGCGAGGGCGGCATCATCCCTGCGCTCGCCGACGAGACGCACCGCCTCGGCTACGGCGACTGCAAGGGGCTGGCCACCTATCTCATCGCGCTGTGCCGCGCCGTCGACATCCCGGCCTGGCCGGTGCTCCTGCTTGCCGACGAGGACGCGCGCCTGGCCGTCGACGTGCCGAACACGGCCCAGTTCAACCATTTCATCACCTGGGCCGATGACGGGCAGGGCGGCTGCTGGCTGGATCCCACGCTCGAGGACGTGCCGGCCGGCGTCGTCACGGCGCTCGACGCCGACAAGCCCGTGCTGATGACGCGCCCGGGCGCCGAAGGGCTGTGCCGCATCCCGCGCGACGTGTGGGATCCCGGCTGCCGGTTCGTGCGCGTCGACGGCCTGGTCGATGCGACGTTACGGTTGCAGGCCACGGTCACGCTGGCTGCGGCCGGGCCGGGCGGCCGGGTGCTGTCCACGCGCCTGGAACACCTGGACGGCAAGCGACGCGACATGGTCGTGCGCGATTTCCTGCTCTCGCCGGGCCTCCGCCTGGCGTCGGTGCGCACCGTGGCCGCCGACTCGACGGACACGCTGCCGACCTGGCGCCGCGAGTGCCGCACGACCACGGCCCTGCCCTCCGGCGCAGGCACGTTGTTCGTCCCGTCGGAGATCGCCTTCCTGCCCGAACTGCACGACCGCGCCGAGGACGCCGCCGGCATCGCCGACCCCGCCGCGCGCCCCGACCGGCGCGAGGCGTGGCGACTGACGCTCCCGGGCGGATGGGCCCTCGCCGCGCCCGACAGCTTTACCGTGTCCGGGCCGGGGCTGCGCTGGCTGCGGGTGGTCCGTCAGGAGGGCAACACGATCGTGCTCCGCCGCGAGGTTGACTGGGACGATGTCGACCTGCCGGATGACCAACATGATGCCGCCGTGAAGACACTGGGCGAGGCGATCGCCCCTGCTGCTGAAGGGAAGGTAGCCGCCGTGGCCGATGCCCCGCGCCTGCGCCGCCCATGGTCACACTCCCCTCGCGGCCTTCGCCCCGCCCCGGCGCTGCTGGCGATGCTGCTGCTCGGGCTGCCGTCGGCGACGCCGGCGGCCGAGAACGCGCCCTCGGCCTACCTGCCCAACCGGAGCGACGCCGAGATCACGGGCCTCGTCGCCGGCCTCCGGGCGCACCCGTCACCCCGGGCCGAGATCAACGACGCCGAAACCGTCCGCCTGCTGGACGAGCGCGTCATGCACCTGCGCGCCGATTCCTACCGGATTTTCGAGAACGAGATCTTCTTCGTGCGCGAACCGGAGTCGAGCCCGGCGGCAGCGAAGCAACTGCGCTTTCCGACTTCGATCACCGTCGAGGCGACCGCCACCTGGACGCTGCGCGACGGCAAGGTGACGCGCCATCCCGCCACGAGCGCCCGCATCGTCCCCGGTACGGAGGAACGGCCGACCGAGGTGGTCATCACGATTCCCGACGTGCGCGCCGGGGACGTCGTCGGCTGGTCGGTGCGTTACGGCGAGAAGCGAACGTACGACGGCACCACGCTCCGGCTGGCCGATGCCGCACCGACGCAGCAGGCGACCGTCATGGTGATCACCGACGGGGTGGTCGCGTACCGGCAGTTCGGCTGCAACCTCCGGCGCGGCTCCTGGACCAGCGAGGTGCTCGATCGCACCGCCGGCATCGCGAGTTCGTGGCGCTGGGACGTGCGCGACATCGACGCCATCGGCGCCGGTCCCTTCAGTCCCCCGGCCTGGGCCGCCTCTCCCCTGCTGCAGGTCACCTGGAGCGGCTCCTACGACGTCGCCCGCGGCAGCTGGGACCTGATCGGCTCGTGGAACGAGACCGCCCTGTGGCTCGAGTCGCTCTTCGAGAAGATGTTCGTCGGCTCGGCGGCCCTGGACGCGCAGGCGCGGGACCTCGTGGCGGGGGAGCCCGATACGCTGAGGCAGTTGGCCGCCCTGCAGGACTTCGTGCACCGCGAGATCCTGCTGGTCGACCCGGCGGAGCTGCATCGCGACTACCGCCCCGCCGGCGACGTGCTCGGCTCGCGGTTCGCGACGCCCATCGAGGCGGGCGCCCTGCTCTGCACGCTTGCCCGCTCGGCGGGCCTGCGGGTCAGGCCCGTGCTGGCCCGGAGCAGCGACACCGGCCCGTTCGATGAAGGCAACCGCAGCATGCAGCAGTTCACCGACATCGTCGTCGAACCCCTGGACCACCCGGGCCACTGGTACTGCGCCTCGCCGGAACCGTGCGAACCGGGCACGCTGCCGTATGACCTGATGGGAGCCCCGGCGATGATCCTCGCGTCCGGCCTGCAGCCGAAGGCCGAGAAGATCGCGCAGGAGGTCTTCTTCCGCTGGACGCCCGACAGCCTTGCCGCCATGTACGCGCTGTTCCACGAACGCGTCGCGCAGGAGAACTGGCACACCATGCTGACGCTGCCGGGGAACCCGACCGCCAACCAGGGCATGATCAGCGAAGTCGTGCACTGGACGGCCGGCCAGGACACCCTCCGCGTCGAACTGGCGGCCACGGCGCAGGCCAGGCGCGCGGACCCCACGCCCGGGGGCCATGCGGCGGGCTTCAGCCTCGGTTCCTTCTGCGAGCAGCGATTCCCGTCGGCGCGGCTGCTGGACGGCCCGCCCGACCAGCCCGCGGCGGGCGTCGACACCCTGCGCGGCCGATTGCTGGCGCCGGCGCCGCCGGCCACGGGCGATACCTGGCTGCTGCCCGCCGACTTCGTCTACGGGACGCCGTTCCTCCCCGAGTGGACAGGACCGGCCCACGGCCCGTTCTGGTGCCGGGCAACGCACAACTTCCGGCGCGTCTGGCGCATGCAGGTGCCCGCCGGCTGGCGCGTCCAGAGTGGACCCCAGCCGGCTTCCTTCAGCGACCCGCGCCTGGCGTACACCGCGCGCGCGGTCGTCGTGGAGCGGGAACTGGTGATCGTGCGGGAAGGCCAGTGGCGGCGCGGCACGACCAGCCGCGACGGACTCGGGCGCCTGGACCAGGCGATCACGGCCCTGCAGCGCTTCGAGCAGTCACCGGTGGTCCTTGTCCGCGAATAGCAATTGCATCCCCGATCCCCTGGTCGGCGCGCCCAGCGCCGGAACGGAGCCTCCACCATGGACAGGACGAGTCGTGACTTCCGGAAGCGGGATGCGTTCGGGGCGAAGTTGCCGCGACGACGCGGCGCGCTGTTCGTCGCGGTCGCCATCCTGCTCGCGTCTGCGAAGGCGCCGGCTGCCGACGTGGGCTGGTCCCTGGCCTCGCGGCAGGACAGCGACCTGGTCGAACTCGTGCGGACGCTCGAGGCGACGCCCGCCCCCCTGGTCGACGCGTTGTCACCCGATGCCGACGCGGTCTGCCTGACCCACGAGCGCATCCTGCAGTTGGAGCAGTCCCGCTATCGCATCACCGAGAACGTGATGTACCGGGTCCTGAACACCGAGGGCGCGCGGGTCGGCAGCCAGCAGTTCCGCTTCACCTCGCGCAGCCGGATCGACGAGGCCCGTGCGTGGGTCGTGCGCGGCGACCGGGTGCTGCGCTGTCCGGAGAACGCCGTCACCATCGTCAAGGGCAACGGCAGCCGACCCACCGAAGTGATCATCGCCGTGCCGGGCATCCTTGACGGTGACGTCATTGGCTGGTCCTTCAGGCGTTCGGCGAACTGGGCCTATCCCGGCACATCGATCCTCCTGCAGGAGCCCGAGCCCACGCGACTCTACACGCTGCGCCTGCTGACCGACGGCCTCGTGGCCTACCGGATCATGGGGCGCAACCTCCGTCCCGACTCGTTCACGGTCAATGTCCTGGAGCGTCGGAACGGCACCGAGACCCACACCCTGGCTGAATTCCGCGACCTCGTGGCGCAGGCCGACGGCCCGTACGCGCCGCCCGCGTGGGCCGCCGCGCCCACGGTGAGCATCAACTGGCGGGGCTACCTGGACACGTCGATCGGAACCTGGTTCTTCAACGCCTCGTGGAGCGAGGCCGCCGTCTGGATGGAATCCGTCCTCGACGAACTGGTGACGGTCAATGACGAGGTGCGCGGGAAGGCCCGGGAACTCACGGCCGGCCTGGCCACCGATCGCGAACGGCTCGCCGCGCTGCACGATTTCGTCCGCAGCCAGGTGGTCACGCTCGAGCCGGGCGAGTCCTTCGACGACGATCGCCCGGCCGACGAAGTGCTCGCCTCCCGCACCGCCAGCCCGTTGGAGGCCGGTGCGCTGTTGTGCGCCCTGGCCAGGGCGGTCGATGTGCCGGTGCGGCCCGTCTTCGCCCGCAGCCAGGACCTGGGCCCGATCGACAACGGCAATCCCAGCCTGCAGCAGTTCAGCGAACTGCTGGTGGAATTCGCGGCCGAACCCGGTTGCTACGCCGCCCCCGCGCGCCGGCACTGCCCCCTTGGGACACTACCGGTCGACCTCCTCGGCGGCACGGCCCTGGTGCTGGCGGACGACCTGGCCGCGCAGGAGCGCGCCGCGATCGTGCAGGTGTTCTCGTCGAACGACAAGCTCCCCGTGGTCATGGCGCGCTACCACGACTACGTGGCCCGCCTGCCCTGGCAGACCATGTTCACGCTGCCTGGCAATGCCGCGGCAGTGAGCGGGGCACTGGTCGAGACGATGACCGCCGTTGCGGGGAGCGACACCATCGCCATCTCCCTCGCCGCCACCGGGCGCGACGGCTTCCTGTCGGTGGCATCGCCCACCGACGACCCGGCCGACCTGCTGGCGCGCTACTGCGAGGAACGCCTGCCCACGGCCAAGGTCGTCAGGGCCGGACCGCGCACGGCCGACGGCGCGCTCGCCGGCGCCATCAGCCTGGACCTGGGCCGGCCGGCCGGCGATACGTGGCTGATCCCGTCCGAGAGCGTGTTCGGCGCGGCGTTCCTGGCCGGGCTTGAGTTGCCCGCCACCGACCCCGTTCACATCGACGTCACGCGCGATTTCAAGCGCGTCTGCCGCGTGACACTGCCGTGGGGCTGGGACCTGGCGATGACCCCGCCGGCGCTCAACGTGACACATCCGTTGTTCGTCGTGTCGGCGCGCCTGGGCGCGATGGACGGCGAACTGGTCGTCATCCGCGAGATACGCCTGCGCCGGGGCACGGCTTCCGGCAATGCGCTGGCTGCGCTCGAGGAAGCCGTCAATCGCGTCCGTGCATACGAGCAGACACCCCTGGTCCTGGTCAGGTGCGGGCCGGCGGCGGGACAGCCCTAGCGCCCCGGCGCCAGCCCCAGCAGGAACCCGTAGACGACCGCCGTTTCCTCCAGCGCGCGGAACCGGCCCGAGCGGCCACCGTGCCCGGCATCCATGTTGATGCGCAGCAGCAGCGGGTTGTCGTCGGTCTTCAGCGCGCGCAGCTTCGCCACCCACTTGGCCGGCTCCCAGTACTGGACCTGGCTGTCGTGCAGCCCGGTCGTGACCAGCATGGCCGGGTAGGCTGCCGCAACGACGTGGTCGTAGGGCGAGTACGACAGCATGGTGTCGTAGTACACCTTGTCGTTCGGGTTGCCCCATTCGTCGTACTCGCCGGTCGTCAGCGGGATGGACGCATCCAGCATCGTCGTCACGACATCGACGAACGGCACCTGGGCGACGACTCCGCGCCACAGTTCGGGCGCCAGGTTCACGATCGCCCCCATCAGCAAACCGCCCGCCGAGCCGCCCTGCGCAAACAACCGGTCCGGCGACGTGTAACCGCGCTCCACCAGCCCGCGCCCGCAGTCGATGAAGTCGGTGAACGTGTTCATCTTCTTCAGCAGCTTGCCGTCCTCGTACCAGCCGCGGCCCATCTCCTGGCCGCCGCGCACGTGGGCGATGGCGAACGTGAAGCCGCGGTCGAGCAGCGAGATGACGTTGCCGTTGAACCGCGCGTCGCTGCTGGCGCCGTACGACCCGTAGCCGTACAGCAGCAGGGGCGCCTTGCCGTCGCGGGGCAGGCCCTTGCGATGCACCAGCGAGACGGGCACCGGCGTGCCGTCGCGCGCCGTCACATGCAGGTATTCGGCCTCGTAGTTGGCGGGATCGAAGCCGCCGAGCACCTCCTGGCGCTTGAGCAGCGTCTCCTTGTGCGTGCGCATGTCGAACGCGTACACGGTCCGGGGCGTGGTCGGCGACGTGTAGGCGTAGCGCAGCACGTCGGCGTCCATCACGGGATTGATCTCGCTGCCGACCGACCAGGTGGGGTCGGCGAAGGCCAGCGTGTGCCCTTCGCCGCCGTTGCGCGGAATCACGCGCAGGTGAGTCAGGCCGTCGTAGCGCTCGACGACGAGCAGCCAGTCGGTGAAGACGTCGAAACCCTCCAGCAGGACGCCGTCGCGGGCCGGCACGATGTCGCGCCAGTTCTCCCTGCCCGTGCGGTCGAGCGGGCACTCCATCAGCCGGAAGTTGCGCGCGCCCAGGTTGGCCAGGATGACAAAGCGGTCGCCCTGGTGGTCGAGGCTGTACTCGAGGCCGCGCTCGCGCGGCTGGAAGATCCGGAACGCGCCCGTGGGCTTGTCCGCCTCGAGCAGGCGCCACTCGCTGCTGAGGGTCTGCGAGGACTCGATCATCAGGTAGCGATCGGATTTCGAGCGCGCCACGTCGCACTCGAAGGTTTCGTCGTCCTCCTGGTACACCAGCACGTCCTGCGCCGCCGGCGTGCCCAGCGCGTGACGCCAGACCTGCCACGAGCGCAGCGTGTTCGGGTCCTGCTTCGAGTAGAACAGCGTGGCGTTGTCCAGCGCCCAGGTGGCGCTGCCGGTGACGTCGGGGATGACATCGTCCAGCACGCGGCCGGTCACGAGGTCCTTCACCTGCAGCGTGTAGAAGCGGCGGCCGGTCGTGTCGATGCCGAACACGGCCAGGCGCGCGTCGGGGCTGACCTCGGCCACGCGCAGCGAGAAGTAGCCCTGCCCCTTCGCCATGGCGTTGCCGTCGAACATGACCTGTTCGTCGCCGTCGGGCGCGCCGCCCGTCCCCGCGGCGCGGCGACACCACAGCGGGTACTCGCCGCCCTCGACGAAGCGCTGGTAGTAGCGCCAGCCGTTCAGTTCGTAGGGCACGGACGCGTCGTCCTTCTTCACGCGCCCCTTCATCTCGGCCAGCATGGTGTCGCGCAGGGCCGCCGACCCGGCCAGCATCGCCTCGGTGTAGGCGTTCTCGGCCCGGAGGTGGTCCAGCACCGCCGGGTCTTCGCGCTCGCGCAGCCAGAAGTAGTTGTCGATGCGCACGTCGCCGTGGGCGACCAGTTCGTGCGGTTCGATGCGGGCGACCGGCGGAGCCGGGGCCGCGGCCGCAGCCGTGAACACGGGCAACGCGAGCAGGAGGGCTTGCAGGAGGGCCAGCGCACGCTTGGACATCGGCGGTCCTTTCCCGGGAGCGCGAGGCGTCGCGCTGGTGGTGAGCGGGTCCGGCCACCGGCCGCATCTTGTCATCCCGCCCGGAAGGCGTATCATCGCCGCATGCGCCAGAGCAATCAAGAGCCGGACGAAGTCCCCGGGGCCGCCCCGAAAGACGCCACCTCAAGCGGCGCCGCCCCCGCCGCCGTCCCCGACCCGGCAACCGTCGAGCGGGAGAGCCTTCTGCGCCACGGGTTCGACCCGACCGCCGTGGTCGGCCGCGCCGCCGCGGGCAGCCTCAAGGGCGCCTCACCCATCCCCGCCGCGCAGCAGGCCCTGCTGGCGGCCGGCGCCCTGCTCGAAGCGCACCTGGCCGACAGCGAGGGTACGCTGGCGAGGGCGCTGCAGGCCCGCCTGGCCGACGCGCCGGCGCTGCTGGACCGCCACCGCGAGCGGCCGGCCGGCGCCCTCGCCGAACTGGTGGACAGGCTGCTGGCCGAACCGGCGCTTCTGGCCGGGTTCGTGCGCGAAACGGATGCTCGCTGGGGCCGCGAGTACGACGAGCGGCCGCGCTTCGAGGCGGCCGACAGCCCGCCCGCGCCCGACGATCCCTACACGGTGGACGGCGTGCGCGATCTGCTGCGGGCGTTGCGCCGCGCGCTCTGATCTGACACCGGCCAAAACGACGGCGGGCGACTCGTGTCGCCCGCCGCTTCCCACCATCCCCCGGCAATGCAGCGTCAATTCCCGAATCGCGCCTTGAGCGCGCCCCAGGTCGACGTCTCGACCGGCGTCGCCGTGTCGCAGAAGACGAAGTAGTTGGGATTCAGGATGAGCGTGTAGGAAGCCGGCGCGGTGACCGTCGACGGCCCCACCCAGCTGGTCAGCGGACTGCCCGCACCCGTCCCGTTGGGCCACATCGGGCCCGAGAACAGCATCTGCCAGATGGCGCCACCCGCGGACTGCGGCAGCCAGTCGCCGTGGGCGATGGCAACGTAGTACTGGCCGGGCACGAGCGAGATGTTCGGGGCCACGGTCTCCTTCAGGCCGCCGGAGCAGGTCATGTTGGCGTCGAGCCCGATGCCGGCGGCGCTGAACAGGTACGGTGTCGGGTCGGCGTGACTGGCGCAGGCCACCGAGACCAGCGGCAGTCCCGACGGCGGCACGGAGGTCAGCTGGACGCAATAGACGTCCACGTCGCCGTGGCTGGACATGACGCCGTTGATCGACGTCAGCGACCCGCTGCCGTTGGTCGACTGGGCGGAGCCCACCAGGTCGCCGGCATCGCCGGTCTCGGTCCAGGTCTGGGAAAGGGCGGCCGTGGTCGTCAGCAGTACCGCCAGCAGCGTCGGCAGAAGGGTCGGAACGCGTCGAGCGCGCGAGGTGGGCCGTTGCGGCATGTTCGGCTCCTTGGTGACAGGGCATTCCCGGAAGTGCCCTTACATTCCGGACGATTTTCATCCTAACATATTCCAGGATGCAAACCGGGGAATATTACCGCTGGATATTCACTCTCATGAGCTGCCACGGCGCCACCCCGGGTGGGAACGACGAAGCGGGGACCCCCTGGGAGCCCCCGCCCGTGATCGTCCGGTGTCGCCCCTGCGCTACTGCAGGTACGTGTAGTCCCCGAAGACCTCGTCATACTGGCGCTGCAGCACCGCCGACTCGCGCGCGGTGATGCGCCCGGCCACGACGGACTCCTCCAGCGCGTGACGCCAGCGCTCCATCAGGTCGGCCTTCTCGAAGGCCACGTAACGCAGCACCTGCGCCACCGTGTCGCCGCGCAGCACGTTGGCGAAGATCATCCGGCCATCCGGCGCCACATCCACGTGCACGGCGTTGGTGTCGCCGAACAGGTTGTGCATGTCGCCGAGGATCTCCTGGTACGCGCCCACCAGGAACACCGCGAAGCAGTAGCGCTGGCCCTGTTTCAGGTCGTGCGCCGGCAAGTAGTGCTTGATGTCGCGCAGGTCGGCGAACCGCTCCACCTTGCCGTCCGAGTCGCAGGTGATGTCGGCCAGAACGACGCGACGCTTCGGCTCCTCGTTCAGCCGGGTGATGGGCGTGATCGGGAAGATCTGGTCGATGGCCCAGCTATCGGGCATCGACTGGAAGATCGACAGGTTGCAGAAGTACGTGTCCGTCAGCAGCGACGGCAGGCGGCGCAGGTCCTCGGGCACGTAGTGCAGTTCCTTGCCCACTGTGTTGATCGCGTTGAGCAGCGCCCAGTAGCACTGGTCGCCCAGGGCGCGGTCCTCGATCGACATCTGCCCCAGGCTGAACTGCTGCAGCATCGTCTGCCGCAGTTCGACGGCGTCGTGCAGCGTCTCCTGGCAGTTCTTGGGCGTCAAGGACTGCAGCATCAGCGCCATGTTGAGGACGGTGTCTTCTTCCGTCTGCTTGATAACGGCGTCGACGTCAACGGTCGTGGTGAACGTGTTGGCCAGGCTCAGCACCTCGGTGACGAGCACCGAGGCGTAGGCCACCATGGCGCGGCCGCATTCGGTGACCACCATCGGATGCGCCACGTTGGCGTTGTCGCAGGCATCCTTGAGGATCCAGACGACGTCGCGCGCGTACTCCTCGAGCGTGTAGTTCATTGACGACTCGAAGGCCGTCTTGGAGCCGTCGTAATCGACAGCCAGGCCGCCGCCGGCGTCGAAGTACTTCAGTTGCGGGCAGAAGCGCGCCACCTGCACGTACACCTGCGCGGCCTCGCGCACGGCCTGCTTGAGCGACGAGATGTTCGTCAGCTGGCTGCCGTTGTGGAAGTGCACCAGCCGCACCCAGTCCAGCTTGCCGCGCTCGGTCAGCAGCTTGATCGCGCTGACGATCTCGGCCACGTTCAGGCCGAACTTGGCGCGCTCGCCGCCGCTGCGCTCCCAGCGCCCGGCGCCGCGACCAGCCAGCCGCAGGCGGAAGCCGATGTTCGGCTCGATGTTCTGTTCGGCGCTGATGTCGAGCAGCAGGTCGATTTCCGACGGCTTTTCGACCACGACGATGACCTCGCGCCCGACGCGCTGCGCCATCATCGCCAGTTCGAGGTACTGGCGATCCTTGTAGCCGTTGCAGATCAAGAGCGCGTTCTGGTTGTCCGGCAGCGCCAGGGCGGCCACCAGCTCGGGCTTGCTGCCCACTTCCAGGCCCAGGCTCAGGTCCCGGCCGGCGCGGATCAGCTCGGTCACCACGTGCCGCTGCTGGTTCACCTTGATGGGATAGACGGGGCGGTACGGGCCCTTGTAGTCGTACTCGGCCATCGCGGCGGTGAACGCATTGTACAGCGTGCGCAGCCGGTGGCGGAGGATGCCGCTGAAGCGGAAGAGGATGGGCAGGCGGATGTCGCGCTGGCGCGCGGCCTCGACCAGTTCCTCGAGATCGAGCTCGGGACCGCCCGGACCTTCCGGCCGGACGCACGCATTGCCCTTGTCATTGACGCCGAAGTAGCCGGCGCCCCAGTACTCGAACCCGTAGAGCTGCTCGCTCTTGCCGACAACCCAGGGGGATCCAGGCAGCATTGGCGGCCTCCGCGACACGAAGAAAGGTGGATCCTGAACAGGACCGGCCGCGGCCCGCGCCCTTACGGAAAGACGGCGCCCCCAGGGCGCCGGCCCGCGCAATGTAGCGCAGATGGCCCCAAAGGACAAACAACCGATCCGCGTCGCGGCCGCCCGGGCACCAAGCGCAACGACATCAGCCGGTTAACAGCCGTCCCGCCGGCAGGCCCAACTCGCCGACGGGGCCGGGCCTTCGGCCGCCGGGCGCCGCCCAATCACAGGCCCGCCACCCACCGCACCAGGGCGATGAATCCCCAGGCGGCCGCCGCGCAGCAACCCAGCAGGACCACGAACGCGCCGACGGGCAGCACGATCAGCCAGGCCTTCGACTGGCGCCGGACCCGGGTCGGCGAGGCCAGCCAGCCCTCGAGCAGCCGCCGATTGCGCACATGCGCCTTGAAGGCGATGTCGAAGATGTCGCCGACCACCGGCACCATGCCCGCCAGGACGTCGACCGCGACCTGCAGCACCATGCGCGCCTGCACCGAGGCGGGCGCGCCGACCAGGTTCGCCACCCACAGCCCATACAGCGCGAACAGCGCGCCGGCGACATCGCCCGCGCCGGGCACCAGGCCGAGGATCGCGTCGATCCCGAACCGCCAGCGCGTCAACGGGATGCGGAACTCGTTGTCGAACAGGTCGGCGATGCGGCGCAGTCGTCGCAGTTCCTTCTCGTGCCCCGGCGCCAGTTCGACCGGCGGCATCAGTGCGTCCCGCAGCAGCCGGCGCAGGTGGCGCCGTCCTCGTACGCCTTGCGCATGATGGCCTCGACCGCCAGCGGCGTGCCGGCGCCCTTCTGCAGGTCCTCGAAGAAGTAGCGCGGCCCGGGCACGGCCACCGGCGCCACCTGCGCCAGCGTGCCGGCGTCGTACAGGCGCCCGTTCAGCATCACCATGGCGACGCTGGTGCTCTTGCGGATGTCCTGCGACACGTCGTCCCGGAACAGCAGCAGGTCGGCCAATTTGCCCACCTTCAGCGACCCGATGTCGCCGTCCAGGCCCAGTTGCGAGGCGCCGTCGATGGTCGCCGACCGCAGCGCCTGCTGCGGCGTCAGCCCGCCCTGCGCCAGCATCCACAGCTCCCAGTGCGGGCCGATGCCCGCCATCTGCCCGTGCGCGCCCAGGCCCGGCCCGCTGGCCCGGCCGGTCGCCGCGACGATGCCCTTCTGCTTGGCGTCGAGCACGTCGCGCGCCATGCGCGCCGCCTCGAAGTGGTTCCACTCCTCGTCCGGCGCGTCGAACGGCCGGCGCGAGCGCGGGTCCACCACGTAGCGCGGCACGAAGTGCAGCAGGTGCTCGTCGGCCCAGACGCGCGTCTTGGCGTACCAGTAGTTCTCGCCGCCGATGCCGCCGTAGGCCACGACCAGCGTCGGCGTGTAGCCCGTGGCGCTCTGCCCCCAGAGCTGCTTCGCGTCGTCGTAGATGCGGGCGACCGGCAGCGTGTGCTCGATGGTCGTGTGGCCGTCGACGACCTCGGTCATGTTGTGCTGGTACAGTGCGCCACCCTCGGGCACGACCATCATGCCCAGCCGGCGCGCGGCTTCGAGCACCATCTGCCGTTGGTCGCGGCGCGGCTGGTTGTAGCTCTTGACGCTGAACGCGCCCACGGCCTTCAGGCGCCCGAGGTGGAACAACGCGTCGTCCACCGACTCGATCTCCGCGCGGTAGGCGCCCTGCGCCCCGTAGAGGATGGTGCCGGTCGAGAAGATGCGGGGCGCCAGGATCGTCCCGGCCTTCCCCAACTCGCTCGCGGCGAACACCGACTCGGTGTCGTTGCTGGGGTCGTGGATGGTGGTGACGCCGAAGGCCAGGTTCGCCTGCGCGCTCCAGTTGGCCAGCGGCGTGAAGCCGTTCTCGCCCTGCGCGCCGTGCGCGTGCACATCGACCAGGCCGGGCGTCACGACGCCGCCCCTGCCGTCGATGACGGTGGCGCCGGCCGGCACCGCGACCTTGTCCTCGGGGCCGATGGCGGCGATGCGGTTGCCGACCACGACGATGACGCCGTGCTCGATGGTCTCCATGCCGCGCGTGGCGCCGTCCTTCGCGCCTTCGGCGCCGCCGACGTTCTCCATCGTCAGGATCTTCACGTTGCGGATGGCGATGGTGCTGGCCGAACCGTCGGCGCGGCGCGGCAGGTCGGTCGCGGCGGTCAGCCGGATGGTCGCGGCCGTGGCTGCGAGCGGCTTGGCGTCGGCCTTGGCATCAACCGCGCCGTCGCCGTACGACGAGGCGGCGATCGCCTCGTCCACCGGCAACGTCGACAGCACCGGCCCGAGCGTCCAGTACAGACGGCGCCCGTCGGTCGACCAGTGGACGAAGTTGCCCGCCTCGCGGCTCACCTTGACGATGGGGAGGTTCGCGCCCTTCGGCGACACGGCGATGGGCTTGCCGGCGTCCAGGAACGGCGCCACGTAGACGTTGTAGCGCTCGACGAAGGCGATGCGCCGGCCGTCGGGACTCACGCGCATCTCGGTGGCCCAGTCGCTGGTGAAGTGCGTGCGCTCTCCCTCGGTGGGCGTCACGCCGGCCACCGGCACGCTGACCAGCGAGACGCCGTCACTGTCGGCGCCGCCGTCGCGCACGGTCAGGTACACACGGCGCCCGTCGGCGCCGAACTGCGGCGAGCCCCCGCGCGTGGACAGCAGGCGCGGCGCGGCAGGCGCACCCTTGGCACCGGGCTTGGCGCCGGACTTGCCGACGGCCACGGCATACACACCCTGGTCATGGCCCCACAGCGGGCTGGTCAGGTAGCCGCCGCCGGTCTTGTCGTAGACGACGGCGTCGCCCTCGGGCGTGAACACCGGGTTCAGGTAATGGCCCGGTTCGGTCGTCAGCGTGCGCGACTTACCGCCCCCGGCCGCGATCACGCACACGCTCGCCAGTCGCGTGTCGTTCCACGCCACGTAGGTTATCAGCTTCCCGTCGCGCGACCACGTCGGGTAGTACTCGAACACGTCGTTCGCGTCGGTCAGACGCTTCGGCGCGCCCACGACGCCGTCACCCAGCGACGCCACGTACAAGTGGCCGAGCGCCTGGAACACCAGGCGATCGCCGGCCGGCGACACGGTCGCGTTCTGGATCATCTTCACGTCGAAGTTCGCCGGGGCCACGTCTACCGGGAAGCGCACCGCCTCGGCGATGCGGCGCACGCCATTGACCCGGAACGGGATCTCCGCCGCCTTGCCGGTCGCAACGGCCAGCCGCCGCAGCTTGCCCTGCGCCCAGAACACCAGCGACTTGCCGTCAGGCGTCCACGCCAGCGCGGGATAGACGCCGTGCACCGCCCAAGTCTCCTGGTTGTCGCGCTCGAGCGGCGCGTAGAGGGCGCGGGCGCTGCCGCTCTGCAGGTCCATCACGAACAGCGTCGAGACGTAGCGCACGCGGCGCACGAAGGCCACCTGCTTGCCGTCGGGCGACGGCACCGGCCGGCAGGCGCCGCCCGGCCCGGCGATCAGCCGCTCGGTCTGCTGTGATTTGAGGTCCAGCCGGTCGATGGCGTAGATGCCCGGGTTGCCGTCCTTGTCGTACTCGAAGCTGCCGCCGGGCGTGGCGTCGAGGCTGTAGTACAGGTAGCGCCCGTCGGGCGAGACGGCGGGTTCGCCGGTGTCCTTCTGCTCGCTCTGCTTGGCGGTCAACTGCACGCCGTCGGTCTTGCCGCTGACGTGGTAGAGCCACATCTCGCCGGCGCCCAGGCTGCGGCGCCCGGTGAAGTGCTTGCGCGCGACGATGTACTGCGAGTCGGGCATCCACGCCGGTTGGGTGACCAGGCGGAACGTCTCGTGCGTGACCTGCCGCGGCTGCGAGCCGTCGGTCTTCATGATCCAGATGTTGTCGCCGCCCTTGCCGTCCTTGCCGGTGCGGTCGGAGACGAACGCAATCCACTGCCCGTCGGGGCTGAAGCGCGGCTGCATGTCCCACTGCAGGCCCTCGGCGATGCACCTGACCTGCGAGCCGTCGGCCGAGCCGGCGATCGGCATCGTGTAGATGTCGCCCAGCAGGTCGAAGACCACCGACTGGCCGTCCGGCGAGACGTCGACCGACATCCAGGTGCCCGTGGCGACATCCAGCGGCGCGTCGTGCCAGCCCCAGCCGCCGTTCGTACCGTCGGTGGGCGGGTTGGCGACGTCCCACTTCACGGTGGCGGACGAGTCGGCCTTGGCCGCGGGCTCGGCGGCGGACGCCATGGCAGGACCGGCAGTCCACAGGACGAGCAGGCCGAGGGCAAGGACCACGGAAACGACGAAGCGACGCATGAAGGCCTCCTGGCCGGGCACGGCGGACACGAAGGGCGGGTCGGTCCCGCCACGACTTTCGGGGATGTTCAGCGGCTCACGTTAAGCCGATCGGCCCGGCGCGTCGAGAGGGATGGCCGCAGCCAAGGCCCTTGCGCCCGGACCCGCGGATGGTATACGATATTGGATCGAATTGGTCAGCTTTGACCAAACCCCTGCCGGCGCCCCCGCAGCCGCCGCCCCCTGACCAGGGAGTGCCTCGCCATGAAGCCACCCATCCGCTCCACCCGTGGCGCCGCCGCCGCGCTCGGCCTCGCCTTCGTGACCGCGGTCCTGCTGTCTGCCGCACTGCCGTCGGCCGCCCTGGCCTCGGCCCCGACCTGGATGGTGCCTGCCGGCGGCGAGACCTGGACCGCCGGCACCCACCACACCATCGAGTGGTCCGGCGGCGGCGCGAACGCCACGATCTTCGCGCTGGTGCTGGTCGAGGTGGCCAATCCCGCTCTTAGCAACTGGGTGACCGTCGGCGCCTTCTTCCCCAACAACGGGTACATCGGCTTCACCATCCCGGTGAACGTCAACCCCGGCGCCTACTATCTGATGATGGGGATCGACCAGGACCCGGGCGGCCCCTACAACGGGCCCATCTTCAACATCCAGGCCGCTCCCGAATGCCTGTCGGGCTGCTACCAGGTGTGGGCCAACTTCCCCGGCCCGTCGCCGTCGTTCACGGCGCCGCCGATCGGCCAGTGCGCCACCAGCCCCTCGCAGGCCGAGGCGATGGCCGTCGCCTACATCCAGAACCAGCTGGCGGGCCAGTGCGGCGAGGGCTACAGCCTCAACCCCGGCAGCGTCGTGATCGATGTCACCCTGCTGCCGGTGGGCGACTGCCTGTTCCAGGAATCGGGGGGCACACTCTTCGTGGCCGAGGCCACGGGCGTCGGCTGCTGCTGCCAGGACGCCGTGCCCGCGACGCCGCAGAGTTGGGGCACGCTCAAGAGCCTCTACCGCTGACAACGGCGCGGCTTCGCTTGGAAAGACGAACGCCGGGACTCCACGGGTCCCGGCGTTCTTCCATTCATGCGCGTCGCTGCCGCCGCTAGCGCGCGGCCAGCGCATCCACCAGCGCCCGCAACCGCCGCACGTCGTCCCACGTGTCGCGCTTCCAGCCGGGATTGCGCAGCAGCGCCGCCGGGTGGTACGTCACCATGACAGGGATGCCGGCGTAGAAATGCACGGCCCCGCGCAGCTTGCCCAGCGAGGCGTCGGTGCCCAGCAGGGTCTGCCCGGCCACGCGGCCAAGGCAGCAGATGGCGCGCGGCCGCAGGATCGCCAGCTGGCGCCTGAGGTGCGGCTCGCACTGCTCGACCTCGGCCGGCAGCGGGTCGCGGTTCCCGGGCGGGCGGCACTTGAGAATGTTGCCGATGTAGACGTCGTCGCGCGTGTAGCCGATCGCGCCGAGGATCTTCGTCAGTAGCTGCCCGCTGCGCCCGACGAACGGCTCGCCCTGCAGGTCCTCGTCCTGCCCGGGCGCCTCGCCGATGAAGACCAGATCCGCATCCGGATTGCCGACGCCGAAGACCGTGTGGGTGCGCGTCGTGTTCAGCGCGCACTTCGTGCACGGCAGCACTTCGGCGCACAGGGCGGCCAGCGCGGCGGCCTTGTCGCCGCCGTGCGCGGCCAGCAGGGGGTCGGACGGCAGCGTGCCTCCGGCGGGCACGCCTTCGCGGTCGATCAGGGCCAGCGTCTGCGCCACGAAGGCGGCGCAGGCGGCGGCGAACGCGGGATCGGCGGCCGCGGCCGGTGTGGCGTCGTCGGCCGCCGAAGACGTTGCCGCCGGCTCGGCCGTCACCGGGGAAACGGTCACTTCGGCAGGCGCCCTCGGCGCCGGTGCGGCCGCCAGCGCGGCCGCCATCTCGGGCGACACGATTCCCCGGTCCAGGAACCAGGCCGGCGCGCGTTCATCGTTCTGGTGGATCCAGGCCAAAAGGTCGGCGGCGATCGCCGGCAGGGAGTCGGGGGTCGAATCGTCGGGTGATTCCTGGCGGGGCGCACTCATCGCGTCAGCGCCCGTCTTCGCCGGCGGCGGCCGCCAGTTGTGCCAGCAGCGCGGGCGCGAGAGCATCCTTGCGCTGCGAACCGCTGCGCCACAGTTCGCCGGCAGGCCCCAGCAGGATCACTTCGTGCTCGACGTCGCCGAAGCCCGAGCCGGCGGCGGCAGGATTGTTGGCGACGATGAAGTCGAGTCCCTTCGCGCGCAGCTTGCCCATCGCGCGGTCGACGACATCCTCGGTCTCGAGCGCGAAGCCGACGACCTTGATGCCGCCCGCACGATGGCGCGGCACGACCTCGCCCAGGATGTCCGGATTCCGCACCATGCGCAGCGACCATTCGTCGCCCAGCACGTCCTTCTTCAGCTTGCCGGCCGCAGGTTCGGCCGGCGTGAAGTCGGCCACGGCCGCGCACATGACCAGCCAGTCGGCGCCGGCGCCGAGCGCGGCATCGACGGCCTCGGCCATCTGCCGGCCCGTCTCGACATGCACGACGCCGGCCATCCCGCGCGGCACGGGCAGCGCGACGGGCCCGCTGACGAGTGTCACCTGAGCGCCCGCGCCCGCAGCGGCGGCCGCGAGCGCGTAGCCCATGGCGCCGGTGCTGCGGTTGGCCACGTAGCGCACCGGATCGATCGGTTCGCAGGTCGGGCCGGCCGTCACGACGACGCGGCGCCCCAGCCACGAGCCACCGCCCAGGCCAGCAGGTGACGCGGCATCCTCGACCGCGCGCGCCGGCAGCGTCGCCGCCACCGCGCGCACCGCCGCCAGGATCTCCTCCGGCTCGGACATGCGACCTTCGTCCGTGGTGCCGCAGGCCAGGAAGCCCTCGCCCGGGCCCACGAAACGCACGCCACGTTCGAGCAGCGTCGCACGCACCGCCCGTGTCGCCGCATGGCGCCACATGTTGTCGTTCATCGCCGGCGCCATCACGACCGGGCCGGGGAACGCGAGCAGCAGCGTCGAGACCATGTTGTCGGCCAGCCCGCCGGCGGCCTTGGCCATCGTGTTGGCCGTCGCCGGCGCCACGACCGCGATGTCGGCCCAGCGCGCGTACGAAATGTGATCAAGCGCCGCGGTGCCGCGCTCGCCCCACAGGTCGATCGCCACGGGCGCGCCGGTCAGCACCTCGAACGTCATCGGGCTGACGAAGCGCGTCGCCGCGTCGGTCATCGCGCAGCGCACGGAAAAGCCCGCCTGCACAAGCAGGCGGGCCAGATAGCAACTCTTGTAGGCGGCGATGCCGCCGGTCACCAGCAGCAGGATGCGCGGGCTGGTGCCGGTCGTGCCGGCCATGGCCTAGACCTCGACCTCGGTTTCCTTCTCCAGGCGCGCCAGGCGGGCGCGTTCCTTGGTATCGAAAAACTCGACCTTGCCGTCCATCAGGCGCTGTACGGCCAGCGTCGTGATCTTGCCGGGCAGCGCGACATTGAACATGCGGGCGCGCTCGTTCAGGCGACGGGCTTCCATGGCGCACACCTTGATGGCGGCGAACTTGTTCGGGATGATGGCAGTGACCTTCTGGCGCGGAATGTAGGTCATACACCTATCCTCACGGCTGGGGGAAACGGCCGGGAAACGACAGGTCCGCAAGACACACGGGTACCCCTCGCTCCGGGCGACAGCAAGCGTTAGAAGATAGTTCATTGCAGGCCGCTGGCAAGGGTGAACAGGGCGAAACCGGTGCCATCATCCCGCAACATGTTACAATTCAACATGTTGCCTCAATGAACCGTCGACTGTCCCCGACCTAGCGGGCCCCGTTGTCCCCGCGGTACAGCGCCTTGACCCCGCCCCAGGTGGACGCCTCGGCAGGCACCGCCGCGTCGACGGTCAGCACCACGCTCCAATGGTCGATCCCACCGTACGTCGTGCCGCCGCCGCCGCCGGTGCTCGTGGAGTTGGAGCGGTAGAAGCCGAATTCGATCGGCGCTCCCGCCACGGAAAAATCAGGGTTCTGCACACCCGCCGCCAGGGCGTCGAACTGTGTCGCCGTGAGCGCCGGTTGCGAGGTCGCCACCCAGGTCCCGAATGCGGTCGGCGTCAGGAAGCCCGGCCCGTAGTACACGACACCGCCCTGGCGCAGCGCGAGCCCGCAAGCCTGCACGCCACCGCTGATGCGCTGCGAGTCTTCGCTGTACGAAAGCGACATGATCGGGCCGCCCACGGCCGGGTCATACACGCCACCGGCGAAACGATGGAAGCCCAGTACGGTGTTGGACACACCGGTCCCGATCGCCGAGTTCAATGTGTTCTCGATGCGGCGAAAGCTCGTCGGGTTGCCGCCGGTTGCGACCTGGAAGCCGAGCACGCTGCCGCCGCCGTTGATGATCTCGATGGATGTCGTCCAGTCGGCATTCTGGAAGACGCCATCCTGGATCGTGATTGTGGCGGCAGGCGCCAGCGAGGCCGTGAGCGCAACGAGCGCGATCGCCCAACCCGCAGCGCGTCGGTCAAAAGCCAAAGTCATGGTGTGGCTCCTCCGGATCCTGCGCGAGGCCGCCGAAATCCGACCGACCCTGATCGGATCGCGCCGCCCGCGGTGCCTCGCGATGGTATTCCATTTTGACGGCCGGATTCAACATAAATCATATGTGATTGATATGTTTTACATCAAGGTCGCGCAACAACAGCGACTTGCGCCGGCGCAAGTCCGGCAGAGGCAGGTCCGGAAGAGGGCCGGCGCCGGCGCACAGCCCAATTCCCTACTGCCGGATCCCCATCAACTGCAGCACCAGCGCCGGCTGCCGGCTGGCCTGCGCCAGCATCGCAACGGCCATCTGCTGCAGGATCTGCGCGCTGGTCAGCTCGCTCACCTCGGCTGCGTAGTCTACGTCACGGATGCGGCTGTCGGCCGCAGACAGGTTCTCGCTCTGGATCGACATCATGCGGATCGCCGATTCGAGGCGGTTCGTCGTGGCTCCGAAGCCCGCGCGCCCGGTGCTGACCAGGCGCATCGCGGCCTCGATGGCGTCGAGCGGCTGGACGGCCCACAACGCCGGGTTGCCCGAGAGGGTCACGTTGTCGAGCCCGAGCCCCGCGGCCGTGAACGACGAGCCTACCTCGACGTCGATTTGCGAGCCCGGCCCGGTGCCGGTCCCCACCTGGATGCCGGCGTTGCCGCCCGTGCCGTCCAGCAGGTAGCGCCCGTTGAACTCGGTGGTCAGCGCGATGCGGTCGATCTCCTCGACCAGCGCCTGGAATTCCTGGTTGAGGTAGCCGCGCTGTTCATCGGATACCGTTTCGGACATGGCCTGTTCGGAGAGCTCCCGCAGCCGGATCATGAGGTCGGATGTCGCCCCGAGCGCGCCCTCGGCGATCTGCGCCATCGAGACGCCGTCACCGGCATTGCGCACAGCGACATCGAGCGCGCGGACCTGCGCGCGCAGCTTCTCGGACATGGCGAATCCCGCGGGATCATCGGCCGAGCGGTTGATGCGCAGACCGCTGCTGAGCCGCTCCATCGAGCGGTTCACGCGCGCCGTCGCATTCGCGAGGTGACGCATGGCGTTCATCGCCGCCACATTGGTACCGATACGGATGCCCACGCGAACGGGTCCTTCCGCCGATGGCGCCACGCCCGCATAGCGTGGTTTGGGGATCCTTCCCCACACCGGTGTTATCGGCCGGTTCGAAGATGGGTTGAGTCCCGGGCGCCCCGGCGCCCGGCCGGGTCATCGCCTCCAGCGACCGCCCGGGCCTTTCGCGGGGCCGTCGACCAGGAGCAGCAGCACCAGGACACCGACGCTCAGGACCAGGCCCAGGCCACCCTGCAGCAGTCCCGAAGCCAGGCCGACCGGGCCCGAACTCCCGACCAGCGACGCCAACAGGAAAAGCGCCTCCCAGAGGCCGGCCACCACGGCCAGCACGCCGGCCAGCCAGAAGCCCCATTTCCGCCGCTCGATGAGTCCGTAGCAGGCGATCAGGCTCAATCCGGCCAGGGCAATGCTGCCGGCCCTGAACGAAGCCAGCAACACGACGGCATGGGCGCCGCACACGAAGGGCAGGCCCCAGTTGGCGCGTTGGGCCCAGGTCAGGGGCCGCCCGGTGGGAGAGAGGTCCGTCATCAAACATCCTGACGCGATCATGGATCGAGCTTCATCATGGACGATGGGGGCGCCGCTGCCCCGTCTCGGATATCAGCGCAGTCGAGCGCCCCAACCGGCAAACATCGGCAATCCGGCTCAGGCCAACGGCGGTTCCCCGCGAGCCCGGCATGCCTCGGCCGTCAGGATGGCTTCCAGCCGGCCCACCGCCGCCCCGACGGTGTCGTTGATCACCCAGTAGCGGTAGTGGTTCGCGAAACCGACCTCGTGGCGGGCATTTCGCTGGCGGGTGGCGACAGCTTCCTCGGACTCGGTGCCCCGCGAGCGCAGCCGGCGCTCGAGTTCTTCCCACGAGGGCGGGAACAGGAACACCGACACCAGCTCGTCGCCGAACTGCTTCAGCACGTTGACGCCGCCCTGCACGTCGATGTCCAGCACGGGGATCTTCCCGGCGGCCTCCATTTCGACCAGCCGCGAACGGCGCGTGCCGTAGCGGTGCAGGTGCACGGGCGCCCACTCGACAAAGGCGTCTTCGGCGACCAGGCGGTCGAAGGCCGCGTCATCGACGAAGTCGTACTCGCGGCCGTCGACCTCGCCGGCTCGGATCGGCCGCGTGGTCGACGACACCGAGAACGCCAGGCGCGGATCGCGCCCGAGCAGCGTGTTGATGACGGTGCCCTTGCCCGTGCCCGAAGGCCCCGTGACCAGCAGGATCATGCCGCCACCCCCGCCTATTCCAGGTTCTGGATCTGCTCGCGCAGCGACTCGACCTCGTCCTTCATCACGATGACAGCCTGCGTGATGTCCATCAGGTTGGTCTTGCTGCCCATCGTGTTCACTTCGCGGTGCATCTCCTGCAGCAGGAAGTTGATCCGCTTGGCCACCTGCCCGCCCTCGGTGAAGGCGGCGCGGAAGTGCTCGATGTGGATGCCCAGCCGCTCGCATTCCTCGTTGATGTTCGAGCGGTCGGCCAGCAGGGCGACTTCCTGCGCCAGGCGCTGCGGCTCCAGCGGCTCGCTCAGCAGCTTCTCCAGGCGATCGTTCAGCTTGCGCTGGATCTCCGCCGCCGCCAGCGGCGACAGCTTGCGCACCTCGCCCAGCTTCTGCTCGACGATCTCCAGGCGCCCGTTCATCTCGCGCACCAGCGCGGCGCCCTCCTGCTTCTTCATCTCCTGCAGCCCGCGGGCCGCGCCGGCCAGCGCCGCCATCAGCGCAGCGTGCACGTGCTCGGGATCCAGCTCGGGATCCTCGACGCGGAACAGGTCGGGCAGCTGCAGCAGGTGCTTCAGCTTGACGGGCTCGGCCGGCTCGCCGGTGGCCTTCGCCAGTTCGTTGGCCGCGGTCTGCACCATGCGGATGCCCTGCGCCAGGCGCTCGGGATCGGCCCCGGAGACAACCTCGCCGCGGGCCAGTTCCACCTGCACGCTGACCGAGACCCGGCCGCGCGCGATGTTGTCCTTCAGGAAGTTGCGGACTTCCAGCTCGTAGGCCGCCAGCAGCGACGGCAGCTTAAGGCTGACGTCCAGGAAGCGGTGGTTCACCGACCGGAACTCCACCGTGATCGTGACGGGGCCCGCCGTGCCCTCGCCCGTTCCGAAACCGGTCATGCTCAGCATGTCCACCGCGCGACCTCCGCCATCCTGCAGGTACTTCCGTGATCCGTGCCGCGAAGTGTAGGCCAGCGGCCCCCCGCGGGCAAGACGGGGTTGCCCGGGCGGGGGAACCTGTGGCGCCCCACGGGCGTAGGATGCTACCATGCCCCTGCGCGAGCCGGCTGCCGGTCGTGAGGAATGGATGCCCCAGGAAAGGATGCCGAGATGAGCCGTGGACGCCTGTTCATGATCGCCGCGCTGGCCACGTTGCTGGCCGCCCCCGCGTTTGCCCAGACCTACTACGACAAGCACGAGACGCCGTACCCCATCGGGGTGCGCGTCGGCTACACCAGCTGGGAGAGCATGCGCCAGATGCACTTCGGCGCCGACATGAAGCTGGGCGAACTGATGGAGAACATCTCGTTCACGCCCGGCTTCGAGATCGGCGTCGGCGACGACGTGACCGTGCTGGCGCTCAACGGCGACGTCACCTGGGGCTTCAGCGAGATGGTCAACGCGCCCTGGGGCCTGTACGGCGGCGGCTCGCTGTCGCTGATCCGCGCCGACCTGGCCGGCCCCAACAACGAGACCGGCGATGCCGACACCAAGCTGGGCCTCAGCGCCCTGGGCGGGCTGACCCGCCGCCTGGACAACGGCCACGATGCGATGTTCGAGGTGCGCGTGGGCCTGCTCGACAGCCCCGGCTGGAAGCTGACCCTCGGCTACAGCATTTTCTAGTGATGGGCGCACCCGGCGCCTTCAGTGATCCCGCCGCGCTGGCCGCCAGGCTGGCGCGGTGGCGCGTCATGTACGGCGACCGCCCCTTGTACCGCTGTGCCGCCGGCGAGCGCTGGGTGCGCCTGCACCTGGCCGGCGACGAGCGTTTCTGCCTGCTCCTGACGACCATTCCCGGCGCCACGCTGCTGGCGGGTGTCACCGGCCGCCTGCCCGAGGCTCTGGGCAACGCCCTGCCCGCCGAGCGCGACCACCCGCTGCTCGCGCTCCTGCAAGGCGCCACCCTGACCGGCCTGGCCGCGTTGCCCGGCGAGCGCGTGGCCTGCCTGCGCCTGGCGCGGCCGGACGGCTCGCCGATGCACCTGCTCCACCAGATGTTCGGATCGCCGGGCAACACCGTGCTGCTCGACGGCGGCGGTCGCTGCCTGTGGGCGATGCGCCGCCCGCCGCACGCGTTGCTGTCGGCGCCGCCCGAGCGGGCGCTGTACGCCACGGCAGTCCCGAGCGACGACCCGGCGGATGACGATGCCGACGCGGCGCTCGACCACCTGGCCGTCGTGCTGGCGGCCGAGACGCGCGCGCGCATCGCAGCGTCGCTGGGTCGCCGCCTGCGTTCCGCGGAAAAGCTGTGCGAGCACCGGCAGCACGACCTCGCCGGCGCCGGCAGCGGCGACGAGCATCGCCGCCGCGCCGAGGCCCTCGCGGCCCACCTGCACGAACTGAAGCCCGGCGCCTCGCGCTGCGAGGTGCCCGACCTGCGCGACGGCACGCCGCTGGTCATCGAACTGGACCCGGCGCGCAATGCCGCGACGAACCTGGACGCCTTGTTTCACCGCGCGCGCAAGGCCGACCGCGGCCGCGAGGTGATCGCCGCGAACCTGGAGCGCGCGCAGGAAGAAGCCGCCGCCCTGCGCGGCGCGCTGGAGACGCTGTCGCAGCTGGACGCGGCCCCCGGCCCGGGACTGGCCGCGCTCACGGCCGCCCAGGACTGGGTCGCGGCGCACGGCGCCCTGGCCGGCGCCGCCCCCCGCGCGCAGCGCCGCGCCGAAGCGAACGACGAAGCGTCGCGCCCCTTCCGCCGCTACCTCATCGACGGCCGCTGGGAGGTGTGGGTGGGCCGCAGCAGCCGCGAGAACGACGAACTGACCCACCGCGCCGCGCACAGTCGCGACCTCTGGCTGCACGCGCACGGCGCCGCCGGCAGCCACGTCATCGTGCGCACGCGCGGCCGGCCCGACCTGGTGCCGCCGGCCGTCCTGGAGAAGGCCGCCTCGCTGGCCGCCTTCCACAGCAAGGCCCGCAACTCGTCGCTGGTGCCCGTGGTCTGGACGGAAAAGCGGTTCGTGCGCAAGCCGCGCAAGTCGCCGCCAGGGCTGGCGGTATGCCTGCAGGACCGGACAGTGATGGTCGAGCCGGGGATCGCGCCGGGGGTCGAACCGGCCTGAGCGGGGACGGATTGACGGACGCGGACCGGTCGCCCATTTTTCTGGCGGTCGCCGGCGGCCGACCGGGCCGAAAACGCCTGGCCCGGCGGATCCGTGGCCACTGTTGCCGAGACAACGGACATCGAGACACGAGGACGAAGCCCATGGGACGTGCATTCGAATACCGCCGCGCCGCCAAGGAGCGCCGCTGGGACAAGATGTCCAAGCTGTTCCCCAAGCTGGCCAAGTCCATCACCATGGCGGCCAAGAAGGGCGGGACGGATCCGGAGATGAACGCCCCCCTGCGCGCGGCGATCATCAACGCCAAGAACCAGAACATGCCCAAGGACAACATCGAGGCGGCGATCAAGCGCGCCAGCGGCAAGGACGCCGCCGACATCTTCGAGGTCAATTTCGAGGGCAAGGGTCCGCACGGCGTGCTGGTCTTCGTCGAGTGCGCCACGGACAACAACACGCGCACCGTCGCCAACGTCCGCAGCTACTTCAACAAGTGCGGCGGCCAGCTGCTGCCCACCGGCTCGCTGGAATTCCTGTTCGACCGCAAGGCGATGTTCGAGTTCGCCAGGCCCGAGGACCTGGTCCTCGAGGAACTGGAGCTGGCCCTGATCGACGCCGGCCTGCAGGAACTGGTCGAGGACGCCGGCACGATCTACGTCTACGGCGACTACACCGACTTCGGCAGCCTCGCCCAGGCTCTCGAAGAACAGAAGATCGAGGTCGCCAAGTCCGGCCTGCAACGCATCCCGCAGAATCCGCAGGAGTTCAGCGAGGAACAGCTGACCGAGATCGAGAAGCTGCTCGACCGCATCGAGGACGACGAGGACGTGCAGGCGGTCTACACCAACATCTCCTGATCCGGACCGCGCCGCCGCCGGCGGCCACCGACCGTGCATTGCGCCGGCTGCAGGACGACTTGCGCCGGCGCAACTGTCTTGCGCCTCCCCGTTCGACTCATCATCGCGCCCGGCCGGGCGCCCTCCATCGCGACGACAATGAAGTTGCCCTCTCAACAGCGGGCGGCATGCCATCACGCGCGCGTGGCGGCCCCCGACCGGCGTGCTAGATTGACGCCTCGCGACGTCCGACTGATGACCTGCCGATCCATGAACATGGAGGATGCCCGATGATCCAGGACCGCAAGATCATGCGGAGCGTCCCCACCGCGTTCATCGCCTTCATCGCCCTCTTCACCCTGCTCTGCGCAGCCGCGGCGCACGCCCAGGACGGTGCCCAGGACGGCGCTATTGTCGCGCGCGACACCCTGGCCTTCACGCCCGCGCAGAAGCAGTACTTCATCGAACGGGTCCGCCAGCGCGGGACCGAACTGGACCTCGACAACCTCATCATCCAGCGGATCACCTACCTGAGCGACGGCCTGCGCGTGAAGGGCTACCTGGTCGAGCCGGCGACAGGGGATTCGCTGCCGGCGGTCATCTTCAACCGGGGCGGGAACCGCGATTACACCGCGCTCAGCGACACGTTCGCCGTGGTCCGTCTGGGTGTGCTGGCGCAGCACGGCTACATCGTCGCGGCGAGCCAGTACCGCGGCAACAAGGGCGGCGAGGGTCGCGAGGAGTTCGGCGGCGCCGACGTCGACGATGTGCTGAACCTGATCCCGCTGCTCGACCACCATCCTCGCGTGGATGCGTCGCGGCTCGGGATGTACGGCTGGAGCCGGGGCGGGATGATGACCTATCTCGCGCTCGCGCGGACCGACCGCATCCGGGGCGCCGTGGTCGGTTCGGGCATGGCCGACGCGTTCGACATGGTGACCCGCCGGCCGGAGATGGAGACGGGCGTGTTCGCCGAGTTGGTGCCCAACTGGGCGCAGGACCGTGACGCGGCGCTCGCGGCGCACTCGGCCGTGCGCTGGCCGGAGAAGCTGTGCAAGACGACGCCCATCCTCCTCCTTCACGGCAGCGCCGACGTGCGGGTCAACCCGCGCGAGGCCCTCAGCATGGCGGACGCGCTTTACGAAGCGCACCATCCGTTCCGCTTCGTCCTGTTCGAGGGCGGCGACCACGCGTTGTCGGGGTTCCGGCCGGAAGTCGACCGGGCCGTGACGGAGTGGCTCGACCGCTACGTGCGTGATAGGGCGCCGCTGCCTGACCTGCAGCCGCACGGGCCCTGAGTCGGGCGGCAAGTCGCCTCTGCCTCTCTCTGCACAAATGTCCCCATTTCGCGATACTTGTGCCGGCGCAAGTGTCGGAACGTCAACATTTACTGCCCGGAAGATCCTTCACAGCGGCGCGGCCCAACCAACGCTTGCCCCCATCGGCGTCCGTATCTAGAATGACATCCATTATCATTCAGATGTCACCGTCCCGTTCCACCCCGAGGTGCCCCGATGAACGATGACCGTACGCTGCCCGTCGGCCCCGACGATGACCGCACGCTGCCCCTCGACGGCGCCGGCGGCGGTGGGCGCCCGGACGAGGATGTCGGCGCGATCATCGGCCCCTACCACCTGGTGCGGCGACTGGGCCAGGGCGGCATGGGCGATGTCTTCCTGGCCGAGCAGCAGGAGCCCATCAAGCGGCGCGTCGCGTTGAAGGTCATCAAGCAGGGCATGGACACCCGCGCGGTCGTCGCCCGCTTCGACGCCGAGCGCCAGGCGCTGGCCCTGATGGACCACCCCTGCATCGCCAAGGTGCTGGACGCCGGCGCCACCGCGCGCGGCCGCCCGTTCTTCGTGATGGAGTACGTCGACGGCGAGCCCATCACCGACTACTGCAACCGCCACCACCTGGGCACGCGGGAACGGCTCGAACTCTTCGTGCGCGTCTGCGAGGGCGTGCAGCACGCGCACCAGAAGGCCGTCATCCATCGCGACCTCAAGCCCTCGAACATCATGGTCGCGGAGATCGACGGCCAGCCCGTGCCGAAGATCATCGATTTCGGCGTCGCCAAGGCCACCACACAGCGCCTGACCGAGATGACGATGTTCACCGAGATGGGCCAGCTCATCGGCACGCCCGAGTACATGAGCCCCGAGCAGGCCGCCGGCAGCATCGACGACATCGACACGCGCGCGGATGTCTACGCGCTGGGCGTGGTGCTGTACGAACTGCTGGCCGGCGCGCTGCCGTTCGAGTCGCGCGAACTGCGCAAGGCCGGTTACGACGCCATCCGGCGCATCATCATCGAGCAGGAGCCGCAAAGGCCGAGCACGCGCTTCGCCAGCCTGGGCGAGCGCTCATCGACGATCGCGACCGCCCACGGCACGGCGCCGCAGCGCCTGCGCAGCGAACTGCGCGGCGACCTCGACTGGATCACGATGAAGGCCCTGGAGAAGGACCGGGACCGCCGCTACGAGACGGCCAACGGCCTGGCGGCCGACGTCCGGCGCCACCTGCGCCAGGAGCCGGTGACGGCCGGGCCGCCGAGCGCCTCGTACCGGCTGGGCAAGCTGGTGCGGCGCAACCGCCGGACATTCGTCGCCATGGCGACCATCGCCGTGGTGATGGTGGCCGCGACCGTCGTCAGCTCGGTCATGTACGCCCGCGAGCAGCGCGCCTCGCTGGCGGCCCGGCGCGAGGCGACCCGCTCCGCGCAGGTCTCCCACTTCCTGGGCGACATGCTGGCCGGCATCGGCCCCCACGTGGCGCGCGGGCGCGACACCGAGCTGCTGCAGGCGATCCTGTCGGACACGGAAAAGCGGTTGAGCGACGAGCTGGTCGACGAGCCCGAGGTGGAGGCGACGCTGCGCCTGCAGCTGGCCAACACCTACCGGCAGCTCAGCGACTGGGATGCCGCCCGGAAGCAGCTCGACCGCGTGAAGGAACTGCAGGCCACGCGCCACATCCTCACACCCAGGCCGGCGCAGGTGGCCACGTCCGCGGCTTCGCTGGCCTGGGTCAGCGGCGACCTGCCCCTGGCCGAAAAGCTGTTCAGCGAGGGCCTGGCGGGCATGGACGGCGCGGCCGACGTCGACTCGCTGGAGTGGGCCGAATCGAGCCTGCACCTGGGCAGCATCATCCAGGAAGCCGGCCGCTATGCCGAGGCCGACTCGCTGATGCGCGGCGCGCTCTCGGTCTACCGCCGTCAGCCGCGCGAGAGCGACGGGCTGGCCGTCGCGCTCAACAGCATGGGCAACCTGGCGCGCTACCAGGGCAACCTCGAACTGGCCGAGGAGCGCTATCGCGAGGCCCTGGACATCCACCGCCGCGTGCTGGGCGAGGACCACCCCTACGTGGCGACCGACATGCACAACCTCGGACGGCTGCTCGAGGCGCGCGGCAACAAGCCCGACGCCGAAAAGATGCTGCTCGACGCCCTGGACATCATTGACAAGGTCCATAAGGGGCCGAACGCCGATACGGCGATCGTCATGAGCTCGGTGGCCGATTTCTACCTGAACATGCAGCGACTGGACAAGGCCGACTCGCTGGTCGCCGCCGCCTACGAGATGACGTGCCAGGTGTACGGCGTCGATTCGGATGATGCCCGGCGCGCGCGCCTGGCCGTCGGCGAATTGATGCGGCGGAGCGGGCGCTTCCCCGAGGCCGAGGCCTTCTTCCTGGCCATGCTGCCCGACGTCCGCGCGCACTCGACCGCCGATGCCACCATGCTGCCCGACCTGCTGCGCCGCTTGGCCACCGCCCTGGTCTCGCAGGGCCGCGAACGCGAAGCCCTCCCCCACTACAGCGAGGCCGCCGCGATCTACACGAAGGTCCAGGGCACGGACCACCCCAACACGCTGCTGGTGCGCAACGACCAGGCGCGCGCGCTGGCGACCCTCGGCGACGATGTCGGCGGCCTGGCCCTGCTGCAGGAAGTGCTGGCGGCGCGGGAACGCGTGATCGGTCCCTCGCATCCGGAGACGGCCATCACGCGCATCGACCTCGGCCGCTCGTTGTGGCGCCTGGGTCGGCTGGAGGAAGCGGAGGCATCGCTACGGCGGGGCCGCGACGACTACAGCGCCGCGCAGGGCATCGAGCACCCGGGCCGCTGGAACGCCACGCTCCACCTGGCCGTCGTCCTGCGCGATCTCGGGCGCCTCGAAGAAGCGACGAAGGAACTGCGGGAAGCGGAGGCCTTCTTCGTCAAGACCGGCGGCGAGGGCGGCAGGGGAACCCAACTGACCCGTGTCCGCCTGGCCTCGGTCGAACTGTGGGCGGGGCGTGTTTCCGAGGCCGACCGGCTGCTGGCCCAGGCGCTCGACCCGGCGGCCGGCGAAGTGGCGACCTGGCTTCCCGGCTTCGCCCAGACCGAATTCGGCGATGTGCTGCTGAAGAACGGCCATCCCGCCGAGGCCGCCGAGCACCTGCGCCGCGCCTACAAGATGCTGCTGGCCGCATCCGGCCCGACCGACCGCGACACGCAGAAGGCGGTTCGCCTGCTGGTCAAGGCGTACGAAGCGCAGGGGCGCACCGCCGAGGCGGCGCAGTGGCGGGCGAAACTGAGCTGAGGCAGTAGGGAGGCTAGTCCTCGGTCTCGCGGATGCGCGCCAGGTCGCGGTGGTGCGCCAGGAAGATCCCCAGCAGTTCCGGGTCAAAATGCTTGCCCGAGTCCGCCTGCATCGTCTTGGCGGTTTCCTCGTGGGTCCAGGCGTCCTTGTAGACGCGGCGGCTGGTCAGGGCGTCGTAGACGTCGGCGATGGCGACGATGCGGGCCGACAGCGGGATCTCGCGTTCCTTCAGGCCCGCGGGATAGCCCGTGCCGTTCCACTTCTCGTGGTGGCAGCGCGCCACCTCGGCGCCCATGGTGATCATCGCGTAGCGGCCGTAGTCCTTGATCAGGCCCTCGAGCAGCTCGGCGCCGATCTCCGTGTGCGACTTCATCACCGCGAACTCGGCCTCGGTCAGCTTGCCGGGCTTCAGCAGGATGGCGTCGGGGATGCCCACCTTGCCCACGTCGTGCAGGGCGGCGGCGCGCGCGATGGTCTCGATGAACTGCGGCGTCGCCTCGGGGTAGCCGGGACGTTCGGCCAGCAGGCCCGCCAGGAAGCCCGAGTAGGCGCACATGCGGCGCAGGTGCTCGCGGATGTGCGTGTCGCGGATCTCGGCCAGCAGCGCCATGCCGCGGATGACCGCGTCACGGCTGCGGCTCAGCTCGTTGACCAGCCGGATGTTCTCCAGCGAGTACGACATCTGGTCGACCAGCATCGTGCACATGCCGATCTCGGCGGGCGAGAACGCATGGGGGCGACGGCTGCCGAAGTCGAACACGCCGACGGCGCCGCGGTACGAGATGATCGGCAGCGCCAGCGCACTGGCGACCCCCGCGGCCAGCGGCTGCAGGTCCTCCAGGCCGGCCACGTCGGCCACGTGCACCAGGTATTCCTCGCTGAAGGCCTGCGCGTGCATGCTGTTGCTGTCGCGCGTCGAGACGCGCAGCCCGGGCTGCAGGCCGCGGTAGCCGTCGGCGGCGCGCAGCACCAGCTCGCCGGTGGCGCGGTCGAGCAGGAACAGGGCACAGCAATCGCAGCCGATGACGCGGCGCGCACCGGCGACGACGTCGGCGTACGACGCCTCGTCGACCGGCATGCACACCAGGCGCGCGTTGAACGCCTGCAGGGCGCGCAGGCGCTCGACGTTTACGCCCTGGTCGCGGGGATCCGATGGCTCGGCAGGCCCCGTGTGCGTCAGGGTGGGATATCCGGTGTCGTCTGCCATCTCCAACCCGGTGTGCCACGGCCCGGGCGGCCGGTTCAATCGAATGCGTGCGCTCGGGGCCGGGATCGGCAATTCCGCGAACGACTTGATGGATTTCGGCCCCCGCCGGCGGTATCCCTAGCGCAGCCGCTCAATCTCCTCGATCAGCACCTGTTCCAGGTCCGCCTTGTCGATGTTCCGGTGCAACTCACCTTTGCGATAGATGGCCACCTTGGTGCGCCCGGCGGCGATCCCGAGGTCGGCCGTCTTGGCTTCGCCAGGCCCGTTGACGATGCAGCCCATCACCGAGATGACCCGGTCCGCGGGCAGGTCGCGGGCCAGTTCCTCGACCCGGCTGGCCAGGGCGACCACGTCCACCTCGACGCGACCGCAGGTCGGGCAGGCCACCACCCGGGCGTAGCCCTCGCGCAGGCCCAGGGCCTGCAGCATGTAGAAGGCGGCCTTCACCTCGTACGCGGGGTCGTCGGCCAGGCTGATGCGCACCGTGTCGCCGATGCCTTCGCTCAGCAGCACCGACATCGCCGCCACCGACAGCGAGGTTCCGGCCAGCAGTGTGCCGGCCTCGGTCACGCCCAGGTGCTGCGGCACATCGCTGACGGCCGCGAAGCGCCGGCAAGCCTCGACCACCTCGTGCGGCGTGCTGCTCTTGAGGCTGACCGCCACCTCGTGGAAGCCGAAGGCGGCCAGCGCCTCGATCTCGTCCAGGGCGCTTTGCACCAGTGCGCCGGCCGCGTCGCGCTTGACGAGACCGTCGTAGCGCTTGTGCAAGCTGCCGCGGTTGACGCCGATGCGGATGGGCACGCCCATGTCCTGCGCGGCGCGGGCCACCTCCCGCACGTGGTCGCGCGAGCCGATGTTGCCGGGGTTGATGCGCAGCTTGGCCACGCCGGCCTTCAGCGCCGCGAGCGCCATCGTGTGGTCGTAGTGGATGTCGGCGATGAGCGGCAGGTTGGCCTCGCGCACAAGCTGCGGCATGGCGTCGGCAGCCGCCTGGTCGTTGACCGTCACGCGCACATACTCGGCGCCGGCCGAGGCCAGCTCGCGGATCTGCTCCAGCGTCGCCTGCACATCGCCCGTCTTCGTCGTGGTCATGCTTTGCACGCGCACCGGGGCGCCGCCGCCCATCGGCAGGCCGCCCACGTTGATCTGCCGGGTCGGGCGCCGCGGCGCACACACCGGGCGCGGCGGCACGCGGCCGGGATCCAGGTCGATCAGGCCATTGTCGATCGGTTCGTTCATCAGGTGCCGTCCCCCTTGCCGTCCCCGAGGGCCGGGCCGGCGCGGCGCAGGTCGCCGTCGCGCGCGGTCACGCCCGTCTGGTCGAGATATTCGAGCATCGGGATCCCGAGCTTGCGTGTCAGCCCGCTCAGCTCGCGGAACCCGCCGAAGGTCAGTTCCGGTTCAATCCTGAAGTGCGCCCGCAGGCGGGCCACCAGCGTGGCATAGGCGCGGGCGGAAACAAGGTACTCGCCACCGAGGGCCACCGCCCGTCCGTGATCGACCAGCCAACGAACCGCTTCGGCGGGCTTGAAATCCCGCAATGCGGCATCGGCTGCCGCCCGCTGGAACACCGGCGAACCGGCGGCCCAGTGGTCCAGTCCCGGCCAGTCCAGGCCCAGCCCGTCGAACTCGGCCGCGGCCTCGTCCATGGCGCGGCGCAGGCGTTCGCCCAGCTTCGGCCCCTCGGGCGACATCGCGATGCGGTCGCCGGCCACCACCCACAGGTCGGGCGCGGCCAGGGCGGCGCAGACGGCGTTCCACTCGGCCACGCCACCGCCGAACGCGCAGCGCTGCCGCACTTCCTCGCGCGAGACGCCCAGCCGCAGCGGGTACTTCCGCGCGTACTCGGCGACCTGCGCCCCCACCGCCTCGGCCAGCGCCGCCAGCGCCTCGCGGTGGTAGGCGCGCGCGCCGATCACCTGCAGCAGCGGCAGTTCGGCCCAGGCAGCGGCGCTGTCGGCCGGCAACCCCGCCGTGCCGGCGTCCAGCAGCTTCTTGAGGAAGAGGTCCTCCGGCGAGCCGGTCTCCAGCACCTTCAACTGCGCCAGCGCGTCATTGTCGAAGCGCTTGTGTTGCGCGGGCGCGGCTTCGAGCACGACGGCGCCGGCAACGCTGACCATGGGCGAATAGAAACGCAGCACCAGCCGGTCGCCGCGCGCGGCCACCAGGTCCTCCTCCAGGTGCAGTTGCGCCAGGGCGGTGCGCGCGGCCGCGGCCGCCTCGCCGCCCATCTCCTGCACGTCCAGCAGCACGATGCGGCCGAGCACCTCGCGCCCGGCGTGGTGCACGTGCAAACGCTGCCGGTTCTTCACCGAGCGGCGGCAGTGCTTCATCAGGTCCACGCGGATGTCGAGCCGCTTCGTGGTGACGGCCGCGCGCGGGGCGACGACCTGCTGGCCGCGCGCCATGTCGTCGCGCTTGACCCCGTGCAGCGCCAGCGCCAGCCGCTGGCCCGAAGCGCCGCGCGGCGCCGGGCGGCCGTGCACCTGCACCTCGCGCACGCGCACCGGCAGCGCGCCGGGTTCGATCATCAGCTTGTCACCCTCGGCCACCGAGCCGCCCCAGCAGGTGCCGGTGACGACGACGCCGGCGCCCGGCATCGTGAACACGCGATCAACGGGCAGGCGGAACGCGCCCTGCTCGGCCCGCCGCGGCAGCGCCAGCGCCTCGGCCTTCAGCGCCGCGCGCAGTTCGTCCAACCCGGTGCGCGCGTGCGCCGACACGGGCACAATGGGCTTCCCGGCCAGGAACGTGCCGGCCACCAGGTCGGCGGCCTCTTCCATCACGACACCGACCAGGTCCTCGTCCACGGCATCGGTCTTGGTCACGACCACGATGCCGCTGCGCACCTTCAGCGCGTCGAGGATCTCGAGGTGCTCGATCGTCTGGGGCATCACGCCTTCGTCGGCGGCGATGACCAGGAACGCCAGGTCCACGCCGCCGGCGCCCGAGACCATCTGCCGGACGAACTTCTCGTGGCCCGGCATGTCGACGACGCCCAGTTGGATGCCGTCGCCGAGGTCCAGCTCGGCGAAGCCCAGCTCGATGCTGATGCCCCGCTCCTGCTCTTCCTTCAGGCGGTCGGTGTTGGTGCCCGTCAGGGCCTGCACGAGCGCGGTCTTGCCGTGGTCGACATGGCCGGCGGCGCCGAGGATGAAGTGGCGGGAGGGCTCGGTCATGCGCTTGGTCTTCCCGCGTTGCGGTCAGGAGGCACGGCGCCGGTCGCGGCGCGAGGGGTCACTATACACCGTGGCGACCTCCCGTCGCCACCGGCCGGGTGCGCGCCGCGCCACGGGCTCAGAAGGCGACCGATACGCCGACGACGCCGGGGCTCACGACAGCCCGGGCGCTGCCCGGCAACAGGCCCTTGCCCGTCACCAGGTCGCCGCAGGCCAGCCCCAGCGCGGCGCCCGCCAGCACGTCCGACAGGAAGTGCTTGTGCGCCTCGATGCGCCCCAGGCCGGTGGCCGTGGCCAGCACCGCCGCCGGCACCGAGGCCTTCCATCCCAGGTGGTGCCCCAGCACGGGCACGACACAGAACGCCGCGGTGGTGTGTCCCGACGGGAACGAGTGCGGCCCGCCGTTTGGTCGCTGCCGGTGGAACGCCGCCTTCATGGTCCAGTTGACGGCGGTGCTGAACAGGAACGCCTCGGTAAGGTCGTCGCCCAGGGCCGCCGTCTTCGCGTGATGGCCCAGATGCCCGACCGCGTACAACCCCGCCGCGGCGCCGCCGATCACCAGGCCGTCGCCGTAGAAGTTGCCGACATCGGCGATCCGGCTGCCCACCGGCCCGTCCAGGCGCGCCGCCGCGACGTCGGGGTTCTCCTGGCCGTACGCCCAAGCCGCCAGCGCGCCGCCGGCCGCCAGGACCAGAACCGGTCGCGCCACGACATTGTGAACATGTACCGACGGAACCGACAGGAGGCGGCGGGAGGTCGAGTCCGACGCAGCCGCGCCCGCAGCCCGGGCCGCCGGGCAAGCGAACACGGTCGCCGCCAGCACCAGGGTGCCCAGCCTGAGGAATCGCACCATGCCTACACCGACTCGCGCCTGATGCGCGCGCCCAGGCTGGCCAGCCGCTCCTCGATGCATTCGTAGCCGCGGTCGATGTGGTAGACGCGGTTGACGATGGTGGTGCCCTCGGCCGCGACGCCCGCCAGCACCAGCGCCGCCGAGGCGCGCAGGTCGCTGGCCATCACCGGCGCGCCCTGCAGTTTCGGCACCCCGAAGATGGTCGCGCGAGCGCCGTCCACGCGGATGTCCGCGCCCAGTCGCTGCAGTTCGGCCACGTGCGTGAAGCGGTCCGCGTAGATGCCCTCGCTGATGAAGCTGGTGCCGTCGGCCACGGCGCAGACGGCCATCAACTGGGCCTGCATGTCGGTGGGAAAACCCGGGTAGGGACGCGTAATGATCTCGGTGGCGACCGGGCGCCCGTCCGCCGCGATCGTGATGGCGCCCGGCTCCTCGGTGATGGCGCAGCCCATCTCGCGCAGCACGGCCGTGATGGGATCGAGGTGCACCGTGTCGACGCCCGTCAGGCGCACGCGGCCGCCGGCCAGCGCCACGCCGGCCATGAACGTTCCGGCCTCGATGCGGTCGGCGATCACCGTCTGCTGCAGCGGCCGCAGCGTGACCGGTCCCTGGATGCGCAGCGTGGGCGTGCCGATGCCCTCGATGACCGCGCCCGCGTCGCGCAGCCCGATGGCCAGCGCCGTCACTTCGGGCTCGATGGCGCAGTTCTCCAGCACCGTCTCGCCACGCGCCAGCACCGCCGCCATCAGCACGTTGCAGGTGCCGCCGACCGAGACCGGCTCAAACCGGAACCGCCCGCCCCGCAGGCCCCCGCGCGGCACGCGCGCGTGGATGTAGCCGCGCTCGAGCGCGATCTCCGCCCCCAGCGCCGCCATGCCTTCGAGGTGCAGGTTGACCGGCCGCGGGCCCCAGGCGCAGCCGCCCGGCAGCGAGACGAACGCCTCGCCCTGGAAGGCCAGCAGCGGCCCCAGCACGTAGATGCTCGCGCGCATCTTGCGGACCAGGTCGTACGACGCCTCGCGCCCCTCGGCCTCGGCCGTGCCCAGGCGCAGCTCGCCGCCGACCAGCGAGCAGGTGGCGCCCAGCCCCTCGAGGATCGTCATGAAAAAGCGGACGTCGTGCAGGTCGGGCACGTTCTGGATGATCGAGTCGCCGCGCGCCAGCAGCGCCGCGGCCATCAGCGGCAGCACCGCGTTCTTGGCGCCGCCGACCTCCAGTTCGCCCTCCAGCCGGGTGGGCCCCTCGATGACGAACCTATCCATCGGCGTCCCTATTCATCGGCGTCCCAGTCATCGGCGTCCCAGTCATCGGCGTCCCAGTCATCGGCGTCTCCTGCTTCCCCACGCGGGCGGTCACGATGCGGTCGCGCCCGGCATAGTCCTGGACCACGGCGGCGTCCTCGCCACCCGAGGCCGCCAGTATATCGCAAACAGCCGGTCCCTGGTCGTCGCCGATCTCCACGGCGACGAAACCGCCCGGCCGCACCCACGACCCCATCGCCGCGGCGATGGCCTGGTAGAACCGAAGGCCGTCGGCGCCGCCGTCCAGGGCCGCAGCCGGATCGTGCTCGCGAACCTCGACCGGCAGCCCGGCCAGGTCGGCGCTGCGGACATACGGCGGGTTGCTCACCAGCAGGTCGACCTGCCCGCGCAGGTGCTCCGGCAGCGGATCGAAGCGGCTGCCCTCCACCGCGTGCACGCGCGCACCGGCGCCCAGCGCCCGCGCATTGCGCATCGTCAGCGCCACCGCCAGCGGGTTGATGTCCGAGGCGTGCACCTGCAGCCGCGGCATCTCCACGGCCAGGCTGACCGCGATGGCCCCGCTGCCGCAGCCGATCTCCACCGCGATGGGCGCCCGCTCGCTGCGCCGCAGCGGCTCCAGCAGGCGCACGCAGGTCTCCACCAGCCGCTCGGTCTCGGGCCGGGGGATGAAGACGCCGGGCTCCATCTTGAAGGGTCGGGAGTAGAACTCGGTCTCGCCCAGGATCTGCTGCAGCGGCACGCCGGACGCGCGCTGCCGCACCAGTTCGCGGTAACGGTCCACCTCGGGACCCAGGACCGGGCGGTCATGCTGGCAGAAGAGTTCCAGGCGGGTGAGCCCCAGCACGTCGGCGAGCAGGCGCTCGGCGTTCAGGCGCGCCGAGGTGACGCCCTTCTCGCCCAGGTAGCTGCCGGTCAGTTCCAGCAATTCGCGAACGGTGCGGTTGGCGGTGGTCATGGCCGCCCGGCTCCCGGTGTCATTCCTTGCGGGTGGCCGCCAGCGCCTCTTCGCGCCGGAAGGCCAGGATCGCCTCGACGACATCATCAAGCTCGCCGTTCATGATCGCATCGAGGTTGTGCACGGTCAGCCCGATGCGATGGTCCGTGAAGCGGCTTTGCGGGAAGTTGTAGGTACGGATCTTGGCTGAGCGGTCGCCGGTGCCCACCTGGCTCTTGCGCTCGGCGGCCAGGACCGCTTCCTGCTCCATGATGGCGCGCTCGAGCAGCCGCGAGCGCAGCACGTTCAGGGCCTTCGCCTTGTTCTTGTGCTGCGACTTCTCGTCCTGGCACTGCACGACCAGCCCGGTGGGCGCGTGCGTGATGCGCACGGCGCTGTCGGTCGTGTTGACCGACTGGCCGCCCGGGCCGCTGCTGCGGAAGACGTCGATGCGCAGGTCGTTCTCGTCGATGTGCACATCGACCTCTTCGGCCTCGGGCAGCACAGCCACCGTCACGGCCGACGTGTGGATGCGCCCCTGGCTCTCGGTGGCCGGCACGCGCTGCACACGGTGCACGCCGCTTTCCCAGCGCAGGATACCGAAGGCGCCGTCGCCGCGCACGGCGTAGATCACCTCGCGGAAACCGCCCTGCGAACCTTCGGTGGCGTCGATCATCTCGGTCTTCCAGCGCCGCTGCTCGGCGTAGCGCAGGTACATGCGGGCGATCTCCTCGGCGAACAGCGCCGCCTCGTCGCCACCGGTGCCGGCGCGGATTTCCAGGATGGCGTCGCGGTCGTCGTTCGGGTCGTGCGGCAGCAGCGCCGCCTCGAGCACCGCCGAAGCCTTTTCCAGCGCGGGCTCGAGCTCTGCCAGCTCATCCCGCACCATCGCCACCATGTCGGGGTCCTTCTCGGTCTTCAACAGGGCGTGGTTGTCGGTGACCTGCTGGTCCAGGGCCAGCCAGGCCTCGCCCGCCTCGAGCTGCTTGCGCACGCGCGAGTGCTCGCGCGCGGTCTTGCGGTACTCGTCCTGGTCCTTCAGGGCGTCCGGCGCGGACAGCCGCTCCGAAAGCCGCCCGTAGGCTTCACGCAGGGCCATCACGTTCTTCTTCACGCGACGCCTCCCCCGGCGGCGGCCGAAGGTCCATCCGTCGGCAGGTCGTAGTACACGCGCTCCTTGAACTCGTCGCCCTCGGGCGTCAGCACGGCGCGCAGCGCGGACATCGCCACCGTCAACTGGTCGTCATCCGGCCGCTTGGTCGTGATCCGCTGCAGCCACAGCCCGGGCATGATGAACGGCCGCAGGATCCACAGGCGGCAGTACTTGCCCGACAGCTTGATGGCCTCGTACGCCAGCCCGCCGATCAGCGGGATGAAGGCCAGGCGCTCCAGCCGGTCGGGCACCGTCTGCGGGCGGCCCAGGAAGCTGAAGACCACGATCGAGATCAGCATCACGAAGAACAGGAAACTGGTGCCGCAGCGCGGATGCAGCGTGGTGAAGTCGCGCGCGCCGTCGGCGTCCAGCGACTTGCCGTTCTCGAAGGCATGGATGCTCATGTGCTCGGCGCCGTGGTACTCGAAGACGCGCGACATGTCCTTCAGCCGGCTGATGAGCCACAGGTAGGCCACGAACATGACCACGCGCACCAGGCCGTCGACCGCGTTCCAGGCGATACTGCCCGACTCCTTGCCGACAATGACATCGGTCAGCAGGATCGGCAGGTAGAAGAACAGGCCCAGGCTGAGCACGAAGCTCAGGGCCACCGTGCCCCAGGTCATCGCCTTGTCGCGCAGCGACATCTTGCCGCCGGCCACGCGTTCCTCGCTGGCGGCCTGGTCGGCCGAGAACATCAGGGCATCGATGCCGAGAGTCATGCTCTCGACCAGGTGCACGCCCCCGCGCGCGATCGGGATGTTCAACCAGGGAAAGCGGCGCACGATGCTGCGGAAGGGCTTCTTGCGGACAACGATGCGGTGGTCCGGCGTGCGCACAGCCATCGCCAGGTACTGGGGGCTGCGCATCATGACGCCCTCGATCAGCGCCTGCCCGCCCACGGCCAGGTCCATTTGCCGGGCCTCGTTGGCGCCCGGCAGCGCGGGCGCCTCACCGGCGTCCGACAGCAACTCGTCACCGGGGCCGGCCGCCGCCAACAGCGCCGCCTGCAGGAATCTCGGGAACATCGACCACATCCTTCCGGAACGGCCCCAGCGCCCGCCCCGCGGGCCAGGAAAACGAGGGCCAAGGGACTGCCCCGATGAGAAAAAGGGCACCGGGCAATCTACCCGGCGCCCTGTAACATTCGCAAGTCGGACGACATGCTATTCCGGTCACCTGACCGATCCCGGCCGGGCCGGGCGATCGCCGCGCGACGAGAGCTACTTCTTCTGTCCGTAGCTGGCGTCCGCGTACCGCTTGCGGAAACGCTCCACGCGCCCGGCGGTATCGATGATCTTCTGCTGGCCCGTGAAGAACGGGTGGCATGCCGCGCAGATTTCGACGTTCAGCTTGTCCTTGGTCGACCGCGTGCTGATCACATTGCCGCACAGGCAGGTGATGGTGCAGTCCACGTACTTCGGATGGATGTTGTCTTTCATAGCTCCCGCTGCCTTTGCGCCGGCCGGGGCTTCCCGCCCCGAGAACGTCTGCTGAGACGCCAAAGAAATAAGGAATGGTGCGGCATGCAAGGGAATTCTGGCCCGGTCTCCCCGCCACCCCCCGGCCGGGCCCCCGAAAGGGCCCCCAGGGCTCCATTGGGGCCCTTATCAGGCGTTCATGGCCGCCAGGAATCCGGCGTTGTCCTTGGTTTTACTCAACTTATCGATCAGAAACTCCATGGCCTCGGTCGGATTGTAATCCGCCAGGTACTTCCGCAGGACCCAGATCTTGGCCAGGTCCTTCGGATCCAGGAGCAGGTCTTCCTTACGGGTGCCCGACTTGAAGATGTCGATGGCGGGGTACACCCGGCGATCGGCAATCTTCCGGTCCAGCACCAGTTCCATGTTACCAGTGCCCTTGAATTCCTCAAAAATGACCTCGTCCATGCGGCTGCCCGTCTCGATCAGGGCCGTCGCGATGATGGTCAGCGACCCGCCGTCCTCGATGTTGCGGGCGGCGCCGAAGAACCGCTTCGGCTTCTGCAACGCGTTGGAATCCACACCGCCGGACAGGATTTTTCCCGAGTGGGGCACCACGGCGTTATGTGCGCGCGCCAGGCGGGTGATCGAGTCCAGCAGGATGACGACATCCATCCCGTTCTCGACCAACCGGCGCGCCTTCGCCAGAACCATGTTGGCCACCTGCACGTGCCGCTCGGCAGGCTCGTCGAAGGTGGAGCTGACGACCTCGCCCTTGACCGAGCGGGCCATGTCCGTGACTTCCTCCGGGCGCTCGTCGATGAGCAGGACGATCAGGTGCACCTCGGGATGGTTCGTCGTGATCGCGTTGGCGATCTTCTGCAGGATGACCGTCTTGCCGGCGCGCGGCGGCGACACGATCAGGCCGCGCTGTCCCTTGCCGATGGGCGCCATCAGGTTGATCAGGCGCGTGGTCATGTTCTTGGGGTCGTGCTCGAGGTTCAGCATCTGCTCCGGGTACAGCGGAGTCAGGTTGTCGAACAGCGTGACCTTCTTGGCGTTGGCCGGGTCCTTGTAGTTGACGGATTCGACCTTCAGCAGCGCGAAATAGCGCTCGTTGTCCTTCGGGGGACGCACCTGGCCGCTGATGGTGTCGCCGGTCTTCAGGTCGAACTTCTTGATCTGCGACGGCGAGAGGTAGATGTCGTCGGGACCGGGCAGGTAGTTGTACTTGGCCGACCGCAGGAACCCGTAGCCCTCGGCCAGCACCTGCAGGACACCCTCGGCGTAGATCAGCCCGTTCTTCTCGGTCTGTCCCTCGAGGATCTTGAAGATCAGCTCGCTCTTGCGCAGCGTGCTGAGCGCCTCGATGTTCATGCCGCGAGCCACTTCCACGAGCTCGTGGATGTTCATCTCCTGCAGTTCCTTGATATCCATGTCTCTCCTCGAACTCAGGCAGTGGCGATGCTTTGGGCGCCGGGATTGTGTTCGGCGTGCCGGCCACCCGGGAATCGGGCGGCCATCAGGCATGGCGGGTCGCCACGGTCTCTGATGAAAAAAATCCTCTGGGTTCAGCAGCGCGGGCCCGGGTCCGGGCAGAAGGCCCCGGTCGGATGGCCCGTTCAGAAGGCCTAGTTCAGGCGGTCATATCGTCCGGTCGTCATCTATCGGTCGTATCAGCCTAGCACATTCCGGGCCTGAATGCGAGCGGGGGTCGCCCTTCGCACCGGGCCCGGAACGCGCCGGGCAATACCGCTACGGGTTGCCGGCCGCGGCCAGCTCCTGGTAGCGCTTGAAACTCACGTCGGCACCGAGCGGGTCGCCGGTCTCCAGCTGGGCCATGCTCAGGTACAGGAAGCCCTGGGCGTTGCCGGGGAAGCGGCCGATCAGTTCGTTGCCCAGCTCGACGGCGCGCTTGAACAGACCGGACGCCTTGTCCAGCTTCTGTTGCTTGAGCGCCGGGTCGGCCTCGGTGGCCGCGGCGTCCTTGAGGGACTTGCCGTAGTTGAAGACCGTGCGGATGCGCGCCACCAGCGAGTTCTCGGTCGGGAACGTCTCGAGGATGATCGCGCGGTCGAGCACGCCGATGGCGTCGTCGAAGCGGCCGATCTCGGGCTTGCCGTACCACAGGCCGGCGCTCACCAGCATCCCGATGTTGTTCCCGTCGTTGTTCGTGTCGGCGTCCTTCTCGTACAGGTCGACGATCTTGACGTACATGTCCGCGGCGCGCTCGTAGTTCTTCTGCTCGGCCGCCAGGCTGGCGACCTGGATCAGCAGGTCGGTATCCTCGGCGTGCGCGGCCAGCAGGTCGTTGTAGATCTTCGCGGCATCGTCACTGCGGCCCAGCGTGGCCAGCACGTAGGCCTTGTCCAACTGCAGATCGTACGCCGTCGGATTAGCGACCAGCACCTGGTCCAGCATCTCCAGCGCCTCGGTCAGCAGCTGGGACTTCTTTTCCACATATTCGCCCGTCTCGGACATCTGGATCTTCATGCGGGCGATGCTCTTGATCGGCGTCAGCGAATCGGGCAGCGCGGCGTAGGCCAGACGCATGTGGCCCTCGGCCTGCTCGTAGTAGCGGCTGTCCCAGTCGATCTTGGCCTGGCTCAGGCGCGCACGGTAATTGTAGGCCAGCGAGATATTGACCTTCTCGGTCCACTCCGCGGGCTTCAGCTCGATGGCGCGCTTGTACGCCTTGTACGCCAGCTCGTAGTTCTTGATGGCCTCGGGGAAGTCATCCTTGGCCACGGCTTCCTCGGCCAGCTTGCTGTGCGCCTCGGCGAGGTAGTAGAAGGCGTCCGGCTCATCCTGCGTGAACTCGAAGCCCTCGTGGATCACCTGGACGGCCTTGTTGTAGTTCTGGTCGTCGATGTACAGGATCGCGCTGGTGGTGTGTGCCGAGCGACAGCCGGCCAGTCCGCCAAGGGCGGCGATGGCCACCAGGCCGGCCAGCATGAAGGCGCGCGCGAGCGTCCGGGCGCCAGGCGCCGGGCGGGTGGGTTCGGTTCCGTACATCAACACGGTTTCCCCCTCGGGAGTGACAGGGCGGCGGCCAGGATCGGTTGCGTCGGGTAACCCTGGCGGAGGTGGGGATGACGCCGGCGCGGCAGATGGCGCCGGCCAGCGGAGGCGCGCAGAAGCGGCCTTATTCGCTGTTAATTAATAGGAAACCGGGCGCTTGGCTGTCAACCGCTTTATTCCTCGCGGTGCCTGCGGTTGCCGTCCCGAACGCCCTTGCCCCGCCGCTCATCGGGGCCCGCCGGGCGGTCGCCACCGCCCGGGCCGGGCCGCCCCGAATGCCACGGCTCCATCGGCAGCAGCTCCACATACCGGGTCCGTTGTGTCGGGGTCAGCACGTCGAACTCCTGCAGCAGGAACTCCTGGGTCAGCGAATCGAGGTCGGCCTGGGCATGCCGGACGCCCGCCAGCGCCGCCCGGATCGCCGCCGGGTCGAAGGTCGCGGCCTCGGACTGTTCGCGCAGGGCCCGCCGGGCGGCCTCGATACGCTCGCGATGGGCGCGCACGGTCGGGGCGTTGGCCGACTGCAACTGCTCCAGGCGCGCCGTCTGGGCCGGCTCGAGGTCCAGCACCGTGGCCAGCCGGTCGACCCGCCGGTGCATCATCCGCCGCCACGCCACGGAGTCGTCCGTGGCCGGCCGATTGCGCCAGGCGCGCGCTGCGGCAGGGGGCCGCCGGGGTTCCTCGCGGAGCGCCCGGATGACGCTCCAGCCGAGGCCGACGTTCAGGCCCAGGGAAACCAGCAGGACCAGGCGCACCAGGCGGCTCATTTCGTCCCTCCGTTGCCGGCGGACTGCCGGCTGTCGGTCACCTCGGCCAGCGCCAGCCACGAATCGGACAGGCCGCCGGAGGCCTGGTCGTCCCAGGTCGAGTCCTGGAGCCACACGCCGGCCAGGCTGCTGTCGTCAGTGTTGTCGTCGTCAGCCACTGCCGTGCCCCCCAGGGTTCCGGTCCAGCGGCCGACCAGCACACCCAGCGCCAGGGTCGCCACGGCCAGCGATGCGCGCGCGGTGGCGCTGCGGCCGAAGAACCAACCGGCGGCTGCCTGCCCGGTCGTCCGCGCCTGCACGCCCGACCACAGGTCGGCGCGCGTAGCCGTCGGCGGCACGGCCGCCGTCGCCAGGATGTCCCACGTCGCCCGCAGGCGGGCCGCCTCGGCGCAGCAGCCCTCGCACGCGGCCAGGTGCGCCTCGACTTCGCCGGCCCGGGCCGGGTCCAGTTCGCCGCCCAGATGGGCAGCCAGCATTCCGGTGACGTGTTTCATGGCCTCTCGTCCTCCTGCGCCAGGTCGACCCGCAGGCCGGCCAGCGCGCGTTGGATCAGCGACTCGACGCCGGCCAGCGAAGTGCCCATCGTCTCGGCGACCTCCGTGTAGCGCATCCCCTGGAAGCGGTGGAGCACCAGGGCCTGCCGTTGCCGCTCCGGCAGCCGGGCGATGGCCGCGCGCACGACCTGCGCGGTCTGCTCGGCTTCGATCCCGCGGTCGGCCGCGGGCGTATTCGACGCCACGTCATGGCGTTCGGTGTCCAGCGGCAGCCACTTGAGCAATCTCGCCCGCCTGCCGCGGCTGCGCGCCAGGTTCGCCGCGATGCGCAGCACCCAGGGGCGGAACTTGCCTTCGGCCCGGTAGCGACCGGCCTGCCGGAAGACCCGCACGAAGGTCTCCTGCGCCAGGTCCTCCGCATCATCGCGCGAGCCGGTCATGTTGATCAGGAAGGCCAGCACGTCGTGCTGCCAGCGGTCGACGAGGAGACGGAACGCCGCCTCCTCGCCCGCCGCCGTCCGGGCCATCAGCGTGTCATCATCGATGTCCGGCCGCTGCTGACCCACGCTCGTCCGGCCTTTCGTCAGTCGGTCTTCTGGTCGGGCCGGTTCCGGTGCTGGCGGCGGCCGCCACGACGCTCGGCATCCATGCCGTCGGCGCCAGGCCGACCGGGGCCGCGGCCGCCGTGCATGTAGGGGCCACGCGGGCCGCCCGGACCGAAGCCGCCACGCCCCCCGCCGATCATCATCAGCTTGTCGCGCTGGTCTTCGGTCAGCAGCTTGCGCATGGCCAGCCGATCCAGCAGGCGACCCGCCTGCAACTGGCTGCGCAGGTCACCGGCCTGCTTCGACAGGGCGAGCACCGTCTTCTCGGAAGGGTCGTCCTTCATCATCTCGCCCTGCAGGTCGTGCCGGAGCAGGCGCGCCTGCTTGCGCAGCGGCAGGTCACGGGCGCGGCCGGCCTCGAAGATCTTCGCGATCGCGTCCTGCTGCGCGTCGGTCAGTTCCAGTCGCCGCGCCATGCGGGCGCGGAAGCCGGGTTCGAAATCGGCGGTGTCGTCGTCGGCGTCGGCGCGCGCGGCCATGCCGGGGACGTCGGGGCCGTCAGCGGCCAGGTCGTCGTCCTGCGCCAGGACCGGGATGGCGGCGGTCGCCAGGACCGCCAGGACCACCCCCAGGAGGGCGCGCCGGATCGGGAATCGGATCGGCTTCAACATGATGGTCACCTCTGCCTGTTCGCGCCCCCGAGGGGCGCCTGCCTTGTGGTCCGCGGGATTCATGCATGCGCGAGCCCTAACGCGGCAGGTCGGCGGCGCCAGCGGTCAACGTTGCAGATCCTCGACCACCTTGGCGAGGTTGGTCGTCAGGTCGGGGTGGCCGGGGGCCACGCGCAGGCCCTCGCGGAAGACGTCGGCGGCCTCGGCCAGCGACCCGCCGCGGGCCAGCAGGATGCCCAGGTCGACGTAGGCCTGGGGATTGCCCGGGTGCCAGCGGCGCAGTTCGCGCGCCGCGGCCAGCGCCTGCTCGCGACGGCCGGCCTGCTCGCTCAGCACGGCGGACAGGTGCAGGAGATCGACGTCGCGCGGGTGGGCCTGCAACGCCTGCAGCACGCGCGGGTAGGCCTCGTCGCGGCGCTTCTGCTCGAGCTGCAGGCGGATGACCTGCTTCAGCAGGTCGAGGTTCTGCGAGACGGCGCCGCAACCCTCCAGGAGCGTCTTCTCGGCGCCGGCGGCATCGCCGCGCTCGTACTGCACCATCGCCAGGCCCAGCCACGGCGCCGGGCCGCCGGCCTTGCCCACCAGCGCCTGGCGGTAGAGTGCCTCGGCGCGCGCCAATGAACCGTCGTCGTGTGTGGCGGAACCGACCTGGGCCCAACGCAGCGCCTCGTTGGCAGCAGCCATCGCCTTCCAGTCGCGGCGAATGTTCCCCAGACCCCAGGGCACGACCAGCAGCACGGCGACCAGCCACGGCGCCCACGCACGCCACTGCCGCGCGCGCGGCAGGCCATCGCCCAGCAGGCGCGCGATCGCCAGGCCGGCCAGCAGCGCCAACGCCGGCACCAGCGCCAAGCGGTAGCGCGAGACCACGAAGAAGACGCTCTGCACCGCCAGCAGCGCCAGCAGAACGACGGCCCACCAGCGCGATGCCGGCAGGCGCCAGGCGCCGGCCAGCCCGACCAGGCCCAGGACCGCGATCAGCGCATACGGCGCCACGAGCGCGCGCAGCGAAGGCGCCGAGTTCGTCCAGCCGTCGATGGTGGTCAACTGGTCGATCTCCCAACCCTGGAGGTGCAGGCGCACCTTCCTGAGCCACAGCCCGGCCGCGCGCGCCGGATGCTGGCGGATCGAGGCCAGGGCTGCGTCGGCCCACAGGCTGTCCGCCTGCGCGAGGCTGACCGAGGGCCGGTCGAAGCGCTCGGCCAGGAAGGCGCGGCCGGCGGGATCGAGGAGCCACGAGCCGGGCACCACGGCCACATAGAAGCCGTTCGCCTCCGGCCCGTTGCCGATGTAGAGATTCACGCCGCCGTTCAGCGCCGGGCCAACCAGCCGGCCGGCCGCCTTCGAATTGCGGGCCGCCGCCGGGGCCAGCACCACGAGCGCACCGAGAACCACCGCCGCGACGGCCACCGCGCGATGCGCACGGCTGCCCGCCCGGGCCCCCGCGGCCGCCGGTCGGGCCGGCCACGCCGCCGCAGCCATGCCCACGGGCAACAGCGCCACCGACGTGCCGCGCAGCAGCGTGGCCAGGCCGACCACCACGCCCAGCAGGGCCGCGCGCGCCACGACGGGCCAGGCGGGCGCGGGCTTCGCGGCCGGGTCCACGCGCCAGGTCGCATCCCAGGTCGCGAGCGCCAGGAAGACAGTCACCAGGAAGGCGAGCGGCACATCGAGCAGGATGGTGACTGCGTACACCGCGGCCGGCCGATACAGCGCGAACAGCGCCGCCGGCAGCCACACGACCAGTGTCCGCTTCCAGCCCCCGGGGACCAGCGACGCCAGATGGCGGCCCGCCATCACGCGCAGCAACGCGACGATGCCCAGCCAGCAGCCGAACTGGACCAGGCGGATGCCGCGCAACTGTTCCGGACGATAGACGCGCGCGGTCGGGTCGGCCGGGGCGCTGCCGCTCAGCTCGATCAGACGCGGGTAGAGGGGCGACATGTAGGCGGGCTCGGTCGGGTCCGCTGGGGCCGCGGCGCGGTCGAGGTAGTAGATCTCGTCGAGGATGGGCGCGCGCCCGAAGACCGAGCGTTCGGCCTGCGGCAGGAACACGGCCCAGAACGCGGCCAGCAGCAGGCCGGCGACGAGCAGGCCCAGGAAGCGGCGAGGCGCGCCGCTCCCGGCCGCAGGCGCAGCAAAGCCGCGCCGCGCGCTCACACGCTGAACCTGATCTCGATGATGTCGCCGTCCTGGACCACGTAGGCCTTGCCCTCGAGGCGCACCTTGTTGGCGGCCTTGGCCGCCGACATGTCGCCGGCGGCGATCAGGTCCTCGTACCCGGTGACCTCGGCGCGGATGAAGCCGCGCTGCAGGTCCGAGTGGATGGCGCCCGCGGCGACCGGCGCCGTCGAGCCGCGACGCACCGTCCAGGCGCGGCACTCGTCCGGCCCCACGGTGAAGAAGCTCTGCAGTTCGAGCGCGGCGTAGGCGGCGCGGATCATGCTGCCGAATGCGGGTTCGGCGATGCCCATGTCGGCCAGGAACTCGGCGGCTTCCTCGGCCGACAGTTCGGCCAGCTCGGCCTCGATGCGCGCGCACAGCGACACAACGGCGGCGCCCGCCTGCTCGGCGGCGGCCATCACGTCGGCGCCGGGATCGGTGCTTTCCTCGTGGTTGAGCACGATGATCATCGGCTTGCTGGTCAGGAACGCGTACCCCACCGAGAGCTTGGCGTCGTCGACCGTCAGCGTCAGTTCACGCAACGGGCGGCCGGCCTCGAGCTGCTCCTTGAAGCGCTCCATCAGAGGCTGTTCGAGCGGGTTGGCCACCTTGCCCAGCCGCGCCTTGTCCTTGATCAGGCGATCGAGGCGGTTCTCGACGATCTGCAGGTCGGCCATGACCAGTTCGAGCGCGAGGTTCTCGATCTCGCCCTTCGGGTCGGACGGGCCGTAGCCGCCGTCGAAGCAGCGCACGACCTGCGCCAGCGCATCGACCTTGCGGGCATGCTCCAGGAAGCGGACCGCTTCGCGCGCGCCGTCGGCGCCGACGCCGCCGGCGAACCCGGGGACATCGACCCACGAGATGGCCGCGTACACGGTGCGCTTCGGCTTGAACATCGCCGTCAGGCGGTCCAGGCGCGCGTCGGGCACATGCCCGGTCGCCAGGTACGGATCGACGCCGCCCTGGCCGGTGGGCCGGCTGCCGCCGGTGATGACGTTATGGAGGGTGGTCTTGCCCGTGAACTTCAGACCGATCAGCCCGACCTGCACTGCATGCGCTCCTGGGACAGGGTGCTTTCATGGGGACGCGTTCTCGCGCAAGAATAGGCCCCGCCGCGCGCAGGGCCAAACGCCAACCGGACGGATGCGGGTCCGGGAACGATCAGTCGCCGGGCGGCTCGGGCGTGGCCCAGGGCGAGGCGTTCTCGTACGGGTCGGACCAGTCGGACCAGGGGCCGGCCACGCCGCCCGCGGTCGTCCCGCGCACGCGCACCAGGTACGAGTGGTAATAGTCGAGCGTCAGCCAGACGACATGGGAATCGACCGGCCCGGCCACCCTCGTGAAGGTCAGCGGACTGACCAATTCCTCGACACTGCGGGTCAGATCCCGGACCTGGGCTTCGTACCGTGCGGGCGCCGACTGGCTGGCCGAAACAGGCGCCGCGGCGAACGCCACGCGCACCAGGGCATCGCGGGCCCGGACTTTGTCGCCCCCGGCCGCACGCAGCCAGGCGGCCGTTCCCAACCCTGCGCAAAGGGCAACTACCACAATGATCAGCCTGATTTTCCGCGATCTGGTCATGGCTCTTCCCGTCCCGGGAGCACCCGGGGTCGCAAGGTCGTGGGGCCGGCTAACGGCATTCCCCCGAGGGGCTAACGGACAAGATACCAGATCGGCCCCGCGCTTGCTACCACCGGGAGGGACGTTCGGCCGGCGCCCCCAATGGGGTCAAGAACGGCTTTTCATGTGTTTCCTGTTGCCGCGCCGGGTGCCGAACCGGCATATTCAGGGAACAAACCCCTGATTCGGCTCCTTACACGCCGAGCCCCGGAGGGATCCGGGCGACACGTCTGGGTTTGTGCACGGAGGATGGATCGTTTGCGCCGCCTGCTCCTGACAATCTTCATCACCTGCGCAGCGACCGCGCTTCCCGCCTGGGGGGCCGATCTTCGCGTTCCCGGCACCTATGCCACGATCAGCGCGGCGCTCTCGTCCGCGTCCGCCGGTGACCGTGTGCTCGTGACCGCCGGGACGTACCGCGAGCACGGGCTGGTCCTTCGCGACGGTGTTGTCCTGGCCGGCGCCGGCCCATCGCCCGACGCCGTCATCATCGACGGCCAGGACGCCGGCCGCATCCTCACCTGCGAGAACACGACGCGCGCCGCGGAAGTGCGCAACCTGACCTTTACGCGCGGCCGCGCCGTCGGCGCCACGCTGCGCGAAGGCAGCGGCGGCGCCATCCTGTGCAACCATGCCGCGCTGACCATCGCCGACTGTCATTTCCGCGGCAACAGCGCCGAACAGAACGGCGGCGCCGTCTGGATTCTCGAGGCGTCGCCCACGATCACCGGCTGCGTGTTCAGCGGCAACACGGCCGGCGGCGGCGGCGGCGGCGTCGATTGCACGCTCAACGCATCGCCCAGCCTGCAGAACTGCCGCTTCGAGAACAACCAGGCCGACTGGGGCGCCGGCCTGTCGTGCCGCGACATCTCGTCGCCCGTCGTCATCTCCACGATGTTCATCGCCAACACGACCGTCGGGACCCGCGGCTACGGCGGCGGCGCGTTCGCCGACCTCGACTCGAAGCCCGCCTTCCTGTCCTGCACCTTCACGGCGAACCAGGCGCGCTACGGCGGCGCGGTGGCGAACTTCGCCGGCGCCGACGCCACGCTGGTGCGCTGCACGCTGGTCGGCAACCACGGCACCTGGCGCGGCGCAGGCATCTACACGAACAACGCCTCGACGACGATCGGCGCGAGCATCATCGCCTTCCATGACGGCCCCGGCGTGTTCTCGGGCGGGACCTACGGCCCGCAACTGAACCAGTGCGACCTCTACGGGAACACCGGCGGCAACTGGACGGGCGCCGCGGCGCCCGCAGGCATCGGAGCCGCAAACCTGGCGCGCAACCCGCTGTTCTGCGTCGCTTCCGACCCGGCGACGCTGACGTTCGCCCTGCAGGACGGCTCGCCCTGCCACCCCGACAGCAACGGGGGCCTGACGCTCGGTGCCTGGCCTGCCGGCTGCGGCGCTCCCCTGCCCTCCACGCTCCAACTGGCCGCGAACTGGGCCGGCAACCAGGCCCGCCTGGCCTGGAGCCTGCCGGACGGCCTGGGCGTGGTGCCCGCGTTCCGGCTGACGGGCGCGCTGGCGACCACGCCCGAGGTAACCTGGGAGATCCCGTTCACCGACCAGGGCGGCGGGCAGTTCGTCGCCGACGACCCCGGCGCCGCGCTGCAGGGCGAAGGCCCGTTCACCTGGTGCCTGTATGCGCAGTTCGCGGGCGGGGACTGGACGCTGATGGCGCAGGTGACCATGGACCTGCCGCGCGACGTGCCGGGCGTCAGCCATGTCATGGCGGCGCCGAATCCGTTCAACCCAGCGACGTCGATCCGCTTCCAGCTTGCCGTGTCCCAGCGCGTGCGCGTGACGGTTTACGACATGGTGGGACGGCTGGTGGCGAGACTGGCCGACCAGGTCTTCACGGTCGGCGAGAACGCGGTCACCTGGGACGGGCAGGCCGACGATGGTCGCGACCTGGCGTCGGGCACCTACCTGGTCCTGGTCGACAGCCCGGGGCGCGAGGTCTCGACCAAGGTCACGCTGTTCAAATAACAGGGCGCGGCTGGTCAACCGGCCGGAAATCCCAGGCAGGAGCGCGGCCGCCGCGCCGACGGGCCACGATGCCCGCGGCAGGGCGGCCGTCGTCGTCGAAGCCCTCCTCGTGCGCCAGCACGTCCCAGTGCGGCGCCGCGAAGGCGCGGACCAGCTCGCCCGGCCGCAGGCGATGGCGCGCGGTGACATCGTCGGGCAGGCCCGGCGCCTCGCGGAACGTGCGCACGACCGCCACCCCACCATCGCCCACCAGGTCGCCCATCCGCGCCAGCACGCCGCGATCCAGACAGCGGATGTTCACGACCACGGCCCAGGGGCCGGGCGGCAACGCGTCGACGGCGCGCACGTCGGCGTCGACCACGCGCAGCGGGACGCAGCGACTGGCGGCCAGCCGCTCTGCCAGCACGAGGGCCTCCGGTTGCCAGTCGACGCCGGTGACGCGGTAGCCGCGCGCGGCCAGCCAGACCGCGGCGCGGCCGGAACCGCAACCGAGGTCGAGCACCGGGCCGAGCGCCGGCGGCGGCAGCAGTCCGGCGTGCGCCACGAGCCAGTGCGGCGGCTGCCACAGCGTGCGGTCGCTGGGGCCGCGTTCGACCCATTGGGCGGGCAGTCGTTCCAGCGCCGATTCATCGACAGCGATGGCCGCCAGGCGCGCGCGGCCTCGGCCGGCCAGCGCTCGAGCCAGCCCCTGCGCCCGCTCACCGGTGGCCGCCACAACCAGCAGCGGCCGGTGGCGCGGCGGCAGGAAAATCGACGGCAGACCGGCATCCAGCTGCGCTGGATCAGCGGCCAGGTCGGCCACCCCGGGCATCGACACGGCACCGCTCAGGTGCCCTGCCGCGAACACCCCGCACTCCCTCTCGTCCAGGACAGCCGCAGACGGGTCCTGGGCCAGGAAACCCACGACTGCCTGCATGTCGTTGTCTTGAAACAAGATGAAACTCACGCTGCGCCCTCCCGAACACCCGGGGACCTTTTGGTGGCCCCTACCCAATGCGTGCTTTATTATCGCCCCCCCGGGCCGAAATCAAAACCGGGACAGCGTTCGTGCTTCCCGCTCAAGCCCGTTCCGACGGCCCGGATGCCGCCGCCCAGGAGAAACGCACATGCCATCGATCCGCAAGTTCGTCGTCACGCCCAACCTGCCCGACCCGCTCAAGCCGTTGCTCGACATCGCGCGCAACGTCTGGTGGAGCTGGAATGTCGAGGCCATCTCGCTGCTCCGGCGCGTCGATCCCGACCAGTGGGACCGGCACGCCGGCAACCCGGTGGCGGTGCTCGGCTCACTGTCGGCGCAGCGGGTGCGCGAACTCGAGCGCGACCAGGCGTTCCTGGCCCACCTCGAGCGCGTGCAGGGCGACCTCGAGCGCTACCTGACGCACCCGACGTGGTACGCAAGCGAGCACCAGGGCGTCGGCGAGGGCCTGGTCGGCTATTTCTCGCTGGAGTTCGGCCTGCACGAATCGTTGCCGCTGTACTCCGGCGGCCTGGGCATCCTCGCGGGCGACCACCTGAAGTCCGCCACCGACCTGGGCATCCCCCTGGTCGGCGTGGGCCTGGCCTACCAGTCCGGCTACTTCCGCCAGTACCTGAACCATGACGGCTGGCAGATGGAGGAGTACCCGGTCAACGACTTCTACAACATGTCGATGTCGCTGGAGCGTGACAAGGACGGCGCGCCGCGCCTGATCGAGGTGCACTACCCGGGCCGCTCCATCTTCGCGCAGATCTGGCGCCTGCAGGTGGGCCGCAACCCCCTGTTCCTGCTGGACACCAACGTGATGGAGAACCAGCCCGACGACCGCGACCTGACCGCGCGCCTGTACGGCGGCGACAACGACATGCGCATCCGTCAGGAGATCATGCTGGGCATCGGCGGCCTGCGCGCCCTGATCGCGCTGGGGCTCGAGCCCACGGTGTGCCACATGAACGAGGGCCACTCGGCGTTCCTGGCGCTCGAGCGCATCAACCTGCTGATGAAGCACCGCAAGCTGGCGTTCGAGACGGCGTTCGAGATCGTGCGCGCCAGCAGCATCTTCACCACGCACACGCCGGTGCCCGCGGGCAACGACCACTTCCCGCCCGAGCTGGTGCGCACCTACCTGGCGCGCAAGGCCGACGAGATGGGTATCGGCATCGATCGGCTGCTGGCGCTGGGTCGCCAGGACCCGCAAAACACGGCCGAGACCTTCTGCATGACGGTGCTGGCGCTGCGGCTGAGCCGATTCGCCAACGGCGTCAGCGAGCTGCACGGCCACGTCTCGCGCAACATGTGGCAGCGCGTGTGGCCCGAGGTGCCCGAGAACGAGATCCCCATCACCCACGTGACCAACGGCATCCACACCCGCAGCTGGCTGTGCTCGGAGATCGCGCGCCTGTACGACCGCTATCTCGGGCCCCGCTGGTACGAGGAGCCCACGAACAAGACGTTGTGGGACCGCGTGGACCAGATCCCGGACGCCGAGCTCTGGCGCTCGCACGAGCGCATGCGCGAGCGGCTGGTCGGCTTCACCCGCAGCCGGCTGCGCAAGCAACTGAAGCGCCGCGGCGCCAACCGCATCTGGATCAAGGCGGCCAGCGAGGCGCTGGACCCCGAGGCCCTGACCATCGGGTTCGCGCGCCGGTTCGCCACGTACAAGCGCGCGGCGCTGTTGCTTTCGGACCCGGAGCGGCTGAGCCGCATCCTGAACAACCCGGACCGCCCGGTGCAGCTGATCTTCGCCGGCAAGGCCCACCCGAAGGACCACCCGGGCAAGGAAGTCATCCGCCAGCTGGTGCACATGGCCGAGCGCGAGGAGTTCCGCAAGCGGATCGTCTTCGTCGAGGACTACAACATCGAGGTGGCGCGCTACCTGGTGCAGGGCGTGGACGTGTGGCTGAACAATCCGCGGCGGCCGCTCGAAGCCAGCGGCACCAGCGGCATGAAGGTGCCGCCCAACGGCGGCATCAACCTGTCGGTGCTCGACGGCTGGTGGTGCGAGGGATACAAGACGGACAATGGCTGGGCCATCGGCGCCGGCGAGGAATACGACGACCAGAACTACCAGGACGACGTCGAGAGCACGGCGCTGTACGACCTGCTCGAGAACGAGATCGTGCCGACGTTCTACGACCGCGGCCTGGACGGCGTGCCGCGCGAGTGGACGCGCATCATGAAGAACTCCATGCGCACAGTGAACGCCGAGTTCAACACCAACCGCATGGTCGAGGAATACACCGAGCGCTTCTACATCCCCTGCCTGGACAACATGCGGCGCCTGGCCGCGGACAACCACGCGCTGGCCGCCGACCTGGCCGACTGGCGCCGGCGGCTGCACGCGAACTGGCATGGCGTGCAGATCCTGTCCGTCGATGCACCGCCGCTCAAGGCGCAGCCGATGGGCGCCATGCTGCCGGTCACGGCACAGGTGCGGCTGGGCCCGATCAGCTCCGACGAGGTGCTGGTCGAGGTCTACCACGGCCTGCTGGACACGAACGGCCACATCGACAACGGCGAGACCGCCACGATGTTCGCCCAGGGCAAGCCCACGAACGACGGCGTGGTCACCTTCAAGGGCGAGATCCCCTGCCGGCGCGCCGGGCGCCGCGGGTTCTCGGTCCGCCTGGTGCCGCGCAAGGACGGTGTGCCGCTGGACCGCTTCGAGACCGGCCTGATCTGCTGGTGGCACGACGAGTCGGTCGAACCGTCGCCGACGCCGCAGGGCGCCTCGGGACAGACGGTGCACTCGCACTAGGCGATCCGGTCCTGGTGAAGGAAAGCGCCGGCCGCTCCCTGCAGGGGGCGGCCGGCGTGTTTTTGTGCAGCAGGGCGACAGGCCTTCAGGCGCCGCGTTCCACGCGCACGACGGCCGTATGCACGATGCGGTCGTGTGACAACCGGCGATTCGGCTCGCGCCACAGCGAAAGCAGCCCGAGGCCCAACGTCGCGGGGATCTCGAGCAGGCCGGCCGCGCGCTCGAAGCTATCGAAGAGCGACAGTTTCTCGCCGCCGAGATGCACGACGCGGATGCCGAGCAGTCGCTTGCCCAGGGTCTGCCCGCGCCGCGAGGCGTGGCACAACGTGAAGTACAGCAACACCACGCCGAACAGGGCCACAAGGCGCAGCGGGGTCGGCATCAGCCGATGGATCTCGAAACGGATCGACTTCTCGGGCACCACGCCGCCCTCGGTCTCGTCGAAGTTGAGGGAGTACATGAGATCGTAGCCCCTGAGCGCCTCGATGGCCGCGGCGGTGTCATGACGCTCGACGGCCAGCTCGACCTCAGCCGGGACGCCGGGCATCTCCGCGCGGACGAGCACGGGCGCCAGGTCGCCCCAGGCGACGTCGGCCTGCTCGGGCGTGGGCTTGCCGTACAGGGTCGTCGCGGCCCGGTAGGCGGCCGGCTCGGCCAGGTTCAGGTACAGGGCGGCCGCACCGATCGCGACCGCCAACATCGGCGCCAGCATGACCACATAGTCGAGCGCGAGGGCAGCCGCGCGGCGGCCCGGCGAGGCGAGCTCGCGGCCGACCAGGGCGCGCGAGACTTGCAATGATTCCCCAGTCAACAGCCTGCGGCTGCCGGTCTGTCGGTGGCCCATGTCCCCTCCCATCCTCGGCGTCCCGGTCGTCGGCGGCCAGGTCCGGAGCGTACCATTGCCGCTCCCGTCCGGCCACCTCTTGGCACTTCCGGGCTTGAGCGGCCCGCCGACTTGGGGGACACTGGCGTCCCTGACCGGCGAGCCCCGGTGGCCCACCCCAGGAGTCCCGATCCCGACAAGCCGACCCCGAAAGGACGCCCCCGATGGCCGGTCTCGAACACATCCTCCAGAAGGTCAGCGGCTTCATCTGGGGCTGGCCGCTGCTGGTCCTCCTGTTCGGCACGCACCTGTACCTGACGTTCCGCCTGCGCTTCATGCAGCGCTACATCTTCAAGGCGATCCGCATCTCGTTCTCGCGCGAGAAGGAGGGCGAGGGCGACGTCTCGCAGTTCGGCGCGCTGACGACGGCGCTGGCCGCGACGATCGGCACCGGCAACATCGTCGGCGTGGCCACGGCCGTGGCGGCCGGCGGGCCCGGAGCGGTGCTCTGGATGTGGCTGACGGGCGTGTTCGGCATCGCCACCAAGTACGCCGAGGCCGTGCTCGCGGTGAAGTACCGCATCCGCATGCCCGACGGCTCGATGGCCGGCGGCCCGATGTATGCGCTGGAGCGCGGCCTGGGCCTGCGCTGGCTGGCGATCGTCTTCGCCGCCCTGACCGCAGTGGCCGCCTTCGGCATCGGTTGCATGGTGCAGGCGAATTCCATCTCGTCGATGGCGCAGCAGACGTTCAACATCTCGCCGTGGATCTCGGGCGCGTTGATGACGATCCTGACGGCCGTCGTCATCCTGGGCGGCATCAAGTCCATCGCCGGGGTGTGCGAGAAGCTGGTGCCGTTCATGGCCGTCTTCTACGTGCTGGGCTGCCTGATCCTGCTGATCATGCGCGCGGATACGCTGCCCGCGACGCTGGCGAACATCTTCCACTCCGCGTTCACCGGCCAGGCGGCTATCGGCGGCTTCGTGGGCGCCGGCATGAAGGAAGCCATCCGCTACGGCATCGCGCGCGGGCTGTTCTCGAACGAGTCGGGCCTCGGCAGCGCACCGATCGTCGCGGCCGCCGCCCAGACGCGCAACCCGGTGCGGCAGGCACTGGTCTCGTCGACGGGCACCTTCTGGGACACCGTCGTCGTCTGCGCCATGACGGGCCTGGTCATCGTCAACATGGGCGACTGGCAGCAGGGCCTGAAGGGCGCCGCGCTGACGCAGGCGGCCTTTGCCGAGATCAAGGGTATCGGCCCGGTGGTCCTGACCGTGGGCCTGCTCACGTTCGTCTTCTCGACCATCCTCGGCTGGTCGTACTACGGGGAGAAGGCGGCCGAGTACCTGTTCGGCCAGAAGGCGATCCGCCCCTATCGCTTCGCCTGGGTGGCGGCGGTGATGGTGGGATCGGTGACGTCGCTGCAGGCGGTGTGGGACTTCGCGGACATCGCCAACGGGCTGATGGCGATCCCGAACCTGGTCTCGCTGCTGGCGCTGTCGGGCGTGATCGTGTCCGAGACCCGGACGTACCTGTGGGAGGCGAAGGACATCTAGGTCGGCGGCCTCAGCGGACGCAGATGGACTCGGCGCCGCACCAGCGCTCGAGCATGCCGGTCAGGACGTCGCCACGGACGGGCTTGCTGAGGTAGTCGTCCATGCCGGCCGCCAGGCAGCGCTCGCGGTCGCCCGACAGGGCGTGGGCCGTCATGGCCACGATCGGCGTCCGGCTGGCGGCGCCGCCCATGGCGCGAATGGCCGCCGTCGCTTCGTAGCCGTCCATCCCCGGCATCTGGCAATCCATGAGGACCAGGTCGTAGGCGGATTCGGCCATCATCTGCACGGCCAGGTCGCCGCGGACAGCCAGGTCAATGTGGACGCCGATCCGTTCCAGAAGCCGGTACGCCACCTTCTGGTTGAACGGATTGTCTTCGACCAGGAGGATCCGTTGCCCGACAAGGCTGCGCGGTCCGACTCCGTTCGCAGACTGGTCCTGCTTCCCGACCTCAGGCATCGATCCCGCCGACGCCAACGGCGTGGTCAGGACGATCCGGAACCGGGAACCTTCGCCCTCCACGCTCTCGACACCCAGCGTCCCGCCCATCAATCCCACCAGTTCACGACTGATGGCCAGGCCAAGGCCGGTGCCGCCGAAGCGGCGCGTGGTCGAATCGTCGGCCTGCGTGAACCGCTGGAACAGCTCGGAAAGGCGGTGCGCGGGAATGCCGATGCCCGTATCGGCGACCGTGATCGTCCAGGAAACCGCGTCCCCGGGGCCGGGCATCCAGGACGACTCGATCGAGACGCGACCCCGTTCCGTGAACTTCACGGCATTGCCGACGACGTTCACGATGACCTGGCGAATCCGCCCCGCGTCGCCCATGACGGCCGGCGGGGCGGGACTGATCTCGCTGCAGTCGAACACGAGGCCCTTGTCCTGCGCCGCGAAACGCATCATGGCCGCAACCTCGGCCAGCAGCCGATCCATGCGCATCGGCTCAGCCGCGATCTTCATCTGGCCGGCCTCGATGCGGCTGAAATCCAGGATGTCGTTGATGATCGCCACCAGGGACTGCCCCGAGTCGAACGCCGTTTGCGCGCACTCGCGCTGGCGGGCATCGAGGTCCGTGTCGAGCAGCAGTCCCGTCATGCCGAGGACGCCGTTCATCGGCGTGCGGATCTCATGGCTCATGTTGGCGAGAAAGACACTCTTGGCCCGGTTGGCCGATTCCGCCACGGCCCGGGCGCGCTCGGCCTCGGCGGCGAGGGACCGGGTCTCGGCCAGCGACTTCTCGACGCTGGCGGCCATGGCATTGAAGGCGCCGCCGAGGCGCCCGAGTTCATCCGTGCTTCCGATTGTCACGCGTGCATCCAGGTCGCCCTTGGCCATGTCGTCGGCAGCGGAAATCAGCCGCGCCAGGGGATGCGTGATCGACCGCGCCTGAAGGGCGGAAACGGCCGCCAACATGAGCAGACAGATGAACGTGGCGATGCCGATCACGACCATCCCCAGCGCGGCCCGGGCGCGGGAATCGGCGACGGCGGTCTGCATCTGTTCTTCATGTTCGGCGGTGAGCCGGCCCAGCGTCAGCTGCAGCCGGCCGTAACTGGAAACGAATTCGTTCGTGGCCTTCTCCAGGAGGGCATCCTCGCTGCCGGCGATCAGCAGCGGTACCGCCTGCTCCGATGCGCGTCGATAGGTCGCCAGGTCGGCGCGGATCGCCGCGATGCCGGCCGGCGTCGCGAAGCCGAAGCATTCGCCGTGCTCCAGCTTCGCCTCAAGATGGTCCCAATTGTCGCGCACAGCCTCGAACTGGTCGGGTTCAGCCGCGACCACCGCATCCTGCATGTCGTGCTGGATGCGTTCGAGGTCGCGCGAGAGCGAGCGGCTCCACTCGAGGGACGGATAGGTGTGCTCGCGCAGGTCGACGATGAGGCGATTACGGGAGGCGTCCACACCGGCGCTCACCGCAAAGCAGATGACGAAGCCCACGCCGGCGATGAGGGGCACAAGAGCCATGCGGCGGCCGATTGTGTTCCGGCCCGTCATCGACCGGCATCCACGATCTCGACGATGCGCACGCCGGGTCCGAGTTCCGTGCCCGGCTGGACGTAACCGATCGCGCCGGGGTTATCGCGCACGAAAAGGACGACTTCGTCGGCGGTATCCCTCACCGGCGGCGGGAGGGCGCGGCCCGAGAAGATGCGCTGCTGCCAGAACGCCCGCACCGCGTTCACGTTTCGCATCAGGATCTCCTGGCTGAATGCGGCCCTGATCGGGGCGGCCGCGGGCTGGTCCACCGGCAACACGGGCAGGCCCTCGCCCCAGAAGGTCACTTTCTTGAGAAAGAGACGCGACAGTTCCTCGCGGTCGATCCGCGTTGCCGGATTGGCGGCATTGACGATGACCACGAAATCAGACGCGGGCCGGGAAGGCGCCACGGCGGGCGCCAGGAGCAGGAACCCGAGCACGACGGCGATCACTCGCGTCCGTGAAGGGCGGCATTTGCTGTCAGAACGCAAATTGCACCCCCAGCGAAACGAGGTTGGTCCGCTGCACCAGTTCCCCGCCGTCCAGGACCGCCTCCGGATCCCCGGGACGCGCGAATCGATTCCCATCGACGCGCGAGACCGAGAGCTTGGCGACGAACTCCGGCGCGAACCAGTAGTTAAGCCCCGCGGTGAGCTCGCGGTGGCGCAGCATGCATTCCGCTGCAGGCTCGAGGCTGTCTTCGAGGCGCGTCCGCGAGTGGTCGACGCGGGCCGCGACCTGCCAGCCGCCATGGACCACCCGCGAAACCTCGACATAGGCGGCATCGACGTCGGCGGCGTCGGCCTGCTCCACCACGACCACTTCGCCCCGCGCCGCCCAGTCCCCCGCATTCCAATCCGCCAGCGCGCCCACGCAGGACCGGCGTCCCCCGTCCACGCCGTCCTCCCGCCCGGTGTAGGCAGAGAGTCCCAGGCGAAGGTCGACGCCTGGCATCCCGACCACAAACCGCATCCCGGTGATGTCCCGCAGGGCGATCTCATCGGAGTCTTCGCCGACTTCGGCTTCGTCGCCGCCGGATACCGGGATCTCCGTGAATTCCAGGTCCGTCTCGCCCGCATAGACGTCGTAGTCCAGCTGGTAGCCACGCTTGAACGTAGTGCCGGTCAGCCCGACGCCCCGGTACGACTCGGCCACGATGCCCGCCGGCCCGTAGATCCCTTCCGGCAACCAGAAGAAGGGCCTGAGGGTGCCGACATCGTAGATCTCCGTGTAGATCCCGAACGGATGCTTGATCTGGCCCATCCGCAGCTTCAAGGCGTCAGCCACGCACCACTCGCCGAAGGCGTAGTCGATGGTGGCTGTACCGGGCTCACCGGCTGATTCCTCCCACCAGAGCTGGGTGCTGATGCGCACGTCGGGCGACACCTGCGACGCCAGCGTCACCGCCAGGTTGTGGTACCCGCCGTCCCCGGCCTTGCTGGACGCGTGGTAGAGGTTGTCGTCGGAGCCGCTGCGGCTGTAGCTCCAGCTTCCATAGCCGTGGATCTCGACGTCTCCGGACGCCGCTCTGGCCGGGCTCGACAGGAGTGCGATCGCCAGAACGACGCCCCCGGTGACCATTGATCGCAACATGCGTCCTCTCGTTCCCCACGGCACGCCCGACGGCGAGTCGGGCCTATCCGACAATGACAGGTCGTTGAGTCCCGCGACAGGCGCGGGTCGCCAACGGTTTGGTTCTCCATTTTGAATCGGCGTTTTCGTCGTGCTTCTCTAGGGAGAAACTACCATCAGGGGCAAAAAGATAAGCGCCGCCGGGCGTGACCCGGCGGCGCAAATTCATACTGATTCTGAATGCTATTTCGCCAAGGTCATCCGCTTCGTCTCGCTGACCTCGCCGGCCCGCAGGCGGTAGACGTAGACGCCGGTGGCCACGGGGCGGCCCGCCTCGTCACGGCCCTGCCAGGTGTGCTCGTGGCGCCCCTGCGTCTGTTCGCCGGTGAAGACGGTGTCGACCAGGCGGCCCGCCAGGTCATAGATGCTCAGCTCGACCGGGCCGGCCACGTTCAGCTCGTAACGGATGACCGTCGACGGGTTGAACGGGTTCGGCACGTTCTGTAGCAGCTCGACGACGGCGTTCGCGCCGGGCAGCGGCGCCGCGCTCAGTTCGGGATGGAACATCTTGGTGACGAAATCTGGGCGATCGATGAACGGGTTGCGGTTGCCCTGGATCGCGTAGATCGCCTCGTTGCGGTCGATCTCCTTCTGGCTGACCGGGTCCTGCGTGTTCCATTCGAGCAGCAGGGCCTTCGTCCAGGCCGCCAGTTCGCACCTCGTGGCCGCGGGCGAGCTGGACCAGGCAGAGTCCTCGGTGTAGTAGCGCGTGGTCACGTAGAAGTACGTGCGCGCGAAGTCGCCCTTGTAGGCGTCGATGGGCTCGAACACCGTGCCCGTGTAGCCCGGGTAGGCATTGGGCCCGACCTTGCAGCCGTTGAGCGTCGTCCACGTGGGCGACGTCACCTCGCCGTACGGGTAGTTGCTGCGCCGGTTGTTCACGTCGTTGTCGGTCGGGTAGAGCTGGAACAGGTCGGTGTACATCGGCGCCAGGCTATTGAACCAGCTGGCCGGCCACGAGTGCTCGCGGTTGTACCCGGTGCCCTCGGTGCCCGCCGAGCCGCCCTGGTCGACGCCGAACGTGTACTCGTAGGGCGGGATGCCGCCGGGAACGTCCGAGTACATGTCCCAGACCTTGCCGTTGGGCTTGTCGTCGGTCGTGTAGAACGCCGTCCACAGGCCCGTGTAGCTGATCGAACTGTGGCCGTCGATGATGTTGTGCAGCGCCAGGCGCAGCGTGTCGCCGGTCAGGCCCTCGGCCGGGTTGTAGTAGCCGACGGGGATGTTGCCGCCGTAGTAGTTGAACACCAGCTGGGCGTTGCTGATGGTGTTGCCGTACGCGTCGGCCACGCCGTTGACCGTCAGCGTGTGGGCGCCGCTGGCCATGGTCGTGACGGTCAGCGCGACCGTCTCGGGCTGTCCGGCCACGATGGCCGCGCCGTTGACGCTGCAGCCGGTCACCGTGTAGTTGGCGGCGACGTTGGCGCTGGCGGCGGCGACGGGCTCGGAGAAGGTCACCTTGACGGAGGTGAGGCCGGCGGGCAGCACCGACGCGATCGTCGGCACGTACGTGTCGCTCACGAACACGACGTCCCCGGCCGAGCGGGGCACGATGCCGTCGTCGACCGTGCTGCCGCTGACCGGGCCGGTGATCGTGTAGTGCGTGCCCAGCACCAGGTTCGGGCTGACGCCCAGGTCGTCGACGGCGATGGCGCCGGCGCCGCTGTCGACTTCCCAGCGCGGCGTCGAGGCGGCGCTGAGCGTGCAGGCCACATCGACCAGCTGGACCAGGACGCCCTCGTAGTCCTCGGCCAGGGCGGCGCTGGAACTGAGGACCTCGGCCGCCGTCCCGAAGCCGGAGCCGAGGAGGGTGACGGTCGCGGAAGTCAGCGTCGTGTTGCTGCTGACCTCGGCGACGACGCCGGTCACCTGGACGAGCGAGCCCACGGCCGGCGCGGCGACGGCGCCGGTGACCCACAGGCCGCTGCGCGCGCCCGTGCCGTCCTGGATCACGAACGTGGTGCCGAAGACGCCCGTGACCACGCCGTTCGTGACGGCGGTCTGGCCCACGAGCGGCGACGCGGCGCCGGTGCCCTGGATCGCGGCGATCGTCACCGTGTTGGGCACGCCGAAGTTCTGCACGCCGGACACGGTCTGCCCCGTGTTGGCGTTCACGGCCGTGATCGTGTAGAAGACCGTCGTGCCGGCGGCCTGCGCCGGGATGGCCGAGGACGTCAGGTAGGTGCTGCCGCCCGTGTTGGTCATCGCGATGGCGTTGGTCAGCGATCCGGAGACGGTGCCCCAGTTCAGCGTGACGCTGCTGACGGCCGCCAGCGCGTCGGTGACGGTCGCCTGGACGTTGACGGGGTCGCCCAGCGCCGGCGAGGCCGGGATCGTCGTGATGGCCGTGATGGACGGGCCGGAGACCTGGTTGTGCACGCCGGGCGTGGCCTGCGTCGGGAAGTCGACGGCGGTGCCGGTCCACTGGGAGGACACGAACGTCGCGCTGCCCGTGGTGACGTCCGCGTGGCGCACATAGGTCTGGTCCTTGAATTCCGCCAGCGTGACGAGCAGGCCGTCGACCACGGTCCCGGACCCGTTCTTCAGCTTGGCGCCGTCACCGACCTGGCCGTTCCAGTTCGTGTTGCTGGTCGACCAGGCGGCGCCGACGAAGTCGCGCGTGAAGGGCACCACCGGCGCATCATCGCCGGCGACCAGGGCCTGTCCCGGCGCGATGGTGCCGGACAGGTTCCAGGTGAAGACGTCGATGCTGTTGCCCACGGCGACCAGCTGCCAGCCGGTCAGGCTGACCGGCGATGCGCCCGTGTTGTAGATCTCGATGTAGCGGTCGGTCAGGTAGTTCAGGCGCGGGTCGCAGAGCTCGGAAATGATGATGTCCGCGCGCGCGATGGGCGCCAGGACGGACAGCATCAGCAGGAGCACGGTCAGGCGGGCGACGAATTTCTTCATGCAGGAGGACCTCGCGCGGGAATCGGGAGGTGATGACTCCGGCACCAAGGGCGGAGTCAGGGCAACGGCACCATAACCGTCAATGATGGTACCACATATAGATGCGCGCGGCAGCAGGAAAAATCAAATGATTCTCAACTGGAAGCCCGGGCTACAAAGATCCCGATTATGTGATTTCGGATTGATTGAGGCCGTTCAGCGGATCTGGTACGATAAACGGGAAGGACTTGGGGGCCGACAGGGACTTTGCATTTCGGCATGTTCGCCGTCGCCGCCGTTCCCGAACGCTGAGGATGGCCATCATGCGCCGGCCCTACGCCCGTCACCTGGCCTTGTTCGTTGCCGTCATCGCATGGTGCCATGTGTGCGCGGGAGCCGCAGGCGCCCAGCCGTCGAACTCGATCGGCATCTATGCCACGCCAAGCGCGGACCAGGCCGAGGTCGTCCCGGCCCCCCTGTTCGTGCCAATCAACATCTACTTCGTCCTGACCGACCCCCGCACGACGTCGGGAACGCCCGTGACGGCGATCGACGGCTTCGAGTTCCTCGTCCGGATCACGGGCACGCGCGCGAACCTGCTGCGGCTGAATGAGCTCACGCCGGCAAGTACGATCAACGTCGGCGACCACCAGGATCCGTTCTATGCGACCTACAGGTGCAGCTGGCCCACGCCGATCGGCGTCTATGGCGGCCTGGTGACGCTGATGACGTGGCAGCTCTTCCTCGTCAACGCGCCCTCGACGTATTTCATGTACCTCGAGCCCGCGTCGCCGGCGACGATCCCGAACCAGCTCAGCTTCGGCTACCGCGTCGGCGCGACCCATTACGTCCGCGCCGCGACCGGGACACAGGCCCTCTATTCGCAACCGGTGTTCGCGATCGGGGCGTACCTGAACCCGCCGGTCGCGGGGGAATCCAGGACGTTCGGGGACGTCAAGGCGTTGTTCAGGTAGCAGCCCCCCTGCCTAACGGCCGCCGATCTCCCGCAGCAGCTGCGCCGCCGCCTCGTTGCCGGGATCGTCGGCCAGGACACGGCGCAACTCCGTCGCCGCCGCGCCCTGGTCGCCCGCCGCCAGGTACGACCGCGCCAGGTTGATCCGTGCCGGCGCGAAACCGTCATCGACCCTCAGCGCCTGCTCGAAGCTGCGCCGCGCGCCCGCCGCATCACCCTGGATGCCCATCAGGGCACCGAGATTGTTCAGCGCCTGCGGCTGCGCCGGGTCGAGCGCCAGGCCCTGCTCGATCTCGGCCCGGGCCTGGTCGTAGCGTCCCTGCGCGGCATGGATGAGGCCCAGGGTGGTGAGCGTCGCCCCCCGGCGCGGGTCCAGCCGCAGCGCCGCCTGCGCCGCCTGCTCCGCCTCGGCGAAGCGGCCCATCGCGTGCAGCGTCACGGCCATCTGGTAGGGCACGTCGGGATCCTGCGGAGCCAGCGGCAGCGCGGCCTGCAGCGCGGCCAGCGAGCGCTCGAACTCGCCCTTTTCGCGCCACGTGACGCCCAGGCTGACGTGGCTCTCGAAGTCGCGCGGCAGCAGGTCGCGGGCGCGTTCATAGGTGGCGATGGCCTGGTCGAGGCGGCCGGCGCGCGTCAGCTGCAACCCCTCGTGCAGGTACTGCGCGTAGAGCGCGGCCTTGTGGTCGAGCGGGCGCCGCGCGGGCGCGGTGTACGCTGCCGCTGCCAGCGCCACCAGGCCCAGGATGCCCACGGTGCGCCACGCGCGGGCGCGCACCGCCGTGACCAATGCCATGACGAACGCCGCCCCAAAGATGGCCAGGTACGGCACCAGCACGACACGATAGCGGGTGGTGACGAAGAACAGGGCGACGCTGAGTGCGGTCAGCAGCACGGCGCCGTAGAGCACGCCCAGCTCGCGCCACCGGCGCGCCAGCGCCAGCATGCCGGCCACCGCCAGGAGCGCCAGCGGCCACAGCCCGAGCGTGCCCCAGCGCAGGACCGGCCACCGCCGGTGCTCGTACCCGAACCATTCGATCTGCGGCTTGTCCTGGCCGCCGAGGAACAGGTCGACCTTGCCCAGGTAGCGACCCAGCCAGCCTGCGGGATCGCGGCGGAACTGCTCATTCGCGCGGCCCGCCCAGTAGCGTGAGACCGCGGCCGAGTCGAGGTCGCGGCCGAGCGCCGTCTCGGCGGTGTTCTCGGCGTTCCAGCTGCTGTCGGTGTCGAGCTTACCCTGCAAGGCGTCACCGTGCGCGTTGCCGGTGTAGAAATTGAAGCCGCCGCTCGAGGTGATGAGGACCGGCGCCCCTTCCACAGCGAGGTTGCGGATGAAGGTCGCGGACGGCGCGGCGAACAGGCCGGCGGCGAAGACCGCCAGAGTGATGAGGAGTTGCCGGCGCGGCAGTCGCGGCGCGCGCAGCAACGGCAGCAGCGCCAGGGGCGCCAGCAGCAACAGCGTCGGGCGCCCGGTCGCGGCCAGCCCCAGCAGCAGGCCTGCGGCGCCCAGTCGGAGCGGGCGCGAACTGTCCTTGACGCCGGTTGCCAGCAGCAGGCCGCCGGCGAGCAACGTCGAGACGAGCACCTCCATCAGCAGCTTGCCCTCGAAGAACACTTGCGGGCCCGAGAAGGCGACGAGGCCCGCGGCGACGAGCGCCGTGCGGCGGTCGAACCAGCGCCGAGCCAGGGCGTAGGTCAGTCCCGAGAGGACCAGACCGAGGATGTGCTGCAGGATGATCGCGACGACCGCGCTCGCACCCGTGACCGCATAGACGGCGCCCAGTGCGTACGCGTAGAGCGGGCCGAAGAAGTAGGCCTTGTCCGAGCCGATGCCGTGGCCATGGGCGATGCTGCGGGCCATGTCGTCGTAGACGGCTTCGTCCCAGAGGGGGACGGTGAAAGTGGGATCGTGGCGGACCTGGAGCCAGAAGGACAGGCGCAGCGCGGCGGCGGCCAGCAGGATCACGAACAGGGGGTGGCGCGTCGCCCTCGACAATCGGCTGGTCATCGGCGTGTTCACGATTTCCCGATCCCTTTCCCTGTTCGGCGCCGACGCCGGCGCCGGGTCGCGGCTCAGCTGCCTTGGCCCAGCCCCGGCACGATGGCCCGGAGGTCCTCCACATACTGCCGGTACTGGGCGATGCCCGCTTCGGTGACACGCACCAGCGTCCGCGGCTTCCGCCCCTCGAACGTCTTCTCGACGCGCACGATCCCCGCTGATTCCAACTTGGTGAGATTGACCGAGAGAACACCGTCAGTGACGCGCAACGCCGCGCGCAGGTCCGTGAAGGCGTGGGCGGTAGGCATGGCAACGAGCCGGGACAGCAGCATGAGCCTGACCCGGCCGTGGATGAGTGGCGACAGTGGCTCCCGGCCCGGCTGAACCGGCCCAGGTGCTTTGCTGCGCGCCATGACGTCCGGCCTCCTTGCCGGGGTGTCATCGCCGCGAGGGCTCGCCGCATCCGTGCGGCGTCGCTGCCGATCGCGCGGGCGCTGTCCAGGGACCGGCCGGTGTGTTCCCGGTTGTCGGTCCGGGCCGGTCCCTGAAATCCAGGATTGGCCGCCCTGCCAGTTCCTGTCGCGGGTCGTTCGGTTCGCCCGCCTGTGCGGGCTGCGGCCGTCTCTGCCTTCCGCGGCGCATCCTTGCGCCACGGTCGGCCGGCGAGGGGCGGCTGGGCACCCAGGACCAGTGAACCCACCCCTCGCGCCGTCGGAGATCCGTCTCCACCCCCTTGCGGGGGCCCATGGCTCCGTCATCGGGCCTGGCTGGCCGAACCGTTGGACCTGATCAGTAAGTCGCCGCGAGCTCCGTCCGCGCGCCCTGCCGATCGTTTGCGCCGTGGCCGCCCCTGCCCGGGATCCTTCCCGGAACGGGTTCGTGCGACCGGGCGCATATGCTTTAATAATTGAAGTACTTTTCTTTGTAAAGCTTAAAATGACGACGCAGCACACCTTTTTTTCCGGGGACGCCACGCGGTCCCAGCATTGGAATTGCAGCCCGCCGAACGCTACTTTGCCGAAGCGGTTTCATGAAGGCGGGCGCGCCGCAGCGCCCGGGGGATCCTGCCGGAAGGAAGCGCCTTGAAGACCGACAAACTCATCGCCATCGAAGACAAGTTCGGCGCGCACAACTACCACCCGCTCGACATCGTCATCCGCAAGGCCGACGGCGTCTGGGTCGAGGACGTCGAAGGCAATCGCTACATGGATTTCCTGGCGGCCTACAGCGCCGTCAACCAGGGCCACTGCCACCCGCGCCTGGTGAAGGCGATGAGGAAGCAGGCGTCGCGCGTGACGCTGACCAGCCGCGCGTTCCGCAACGACCAACTGCCGTTCTTCTGCGAGGAAGTGTGCGCGCTGACCGGCTTCGCCAAGGTGCTGCCGATGAACTCGGGCGCCGAGGCCGTCGAGACCGCGCTCAAGGCCGCGCGCAAGTGGGGCGAGAAGGTCAAGGGCATCGCCAAGGACCAGTGCGAGATCATCGTCTGCGCCGACAACTTCCACGGCCGCACGACGACCATCGTCTCGTTCTCGACCGACGAGCAGTATCGCGACGGTTTCGGCCCGTTCACGCCGGGATTCAAGATCATCCCCTATGGCGACGCGAAGGCGCTGGCCGCGGCGATCACGCCGAACACGGCCGCGTTCCTGGTCGAACCCATCCAGGGCGAGGCCGGCATCAAGCTGCCGCCCGAGGGCTTCCTGAAGAAGGCCGAGAAGATCTGCCGCGACAACAACGTGCTCTTGATCTGCGACGAGATCCAGTCGGGCCTCGGACGCACGGGCAAGCTGTTCGCGTTCCAGCACGAGGGCGTCAGTCCCGACGGCGTCATCGTCGGCAAGGCGCTCAGCGGCGGCTTCTATCCCGTGTCGGCGTTCCTCAGCAGCGAGGAAGTGATGGGCGTCTTCAATCCCGGCGACCACGGCTCGACGTTCGGCGGCAACCCGCTGGGCATGGCCGTCTCGCGCGAGGCGATGAAGGTGCTCGTCGAGGAGAAGCTGGTCGAGAACAGCGCCAAGCTGGGCCCGTGGTTCATGGAGAAGCTGCAGGAGATGAAGTACCCGTGCATCAAGCAGGTGCGCGGGCGCGGGCTGTGGATCGGCGTCGTGCTGGACCGCCCGGCGCGCCCCTACTGCGAGGCGCTGATGAAGGAGGGCATGCTCTGCAAGGAGACGCACGAGAACGTCATCCGGCTGGCGCCGCCCCTGAACATCACGAAGGCCGAGTTGAACATGGCTGTTCGGCGCATCGACAAGGTGTTCAAGAAGCTCAGCAAGTAGCCCGCAGGCGGCCGGAGCCCGGTGACATCACGGGCCGCGTCTGCTAGAGTGAGGCCACGGCGGCCGCCGGTTCATCGGCGGCCGCGGCCTTTTCCGGCTGCCCCAAGGAGAGCCCTGATGGCCCTGTCCCCCACGCCCGCTCGCGGGCGCCGTCTTCTCGTCGTCACCACCCTGCTGATGATGGGCGTCACAAACGGCGCACAGGCGCAGGCACCCGCCGCACCGGTGACCGGCGTACCTGGCGACGACGGTTTCGCCTGGCGCACGCTGTCCGGCCTCTGTGACCTGGTCGGCGGCCGCCCCGCCGGCAGCCCGCAGATGAAGAAGGCCGCCGAGTGGGCGGTCGCCACGTTCAAGGAGGCCGGCTTCGACAGCGTGTGGACCGAGCCGGTCACCGTGCCGGTGTGGACACGCGGCCGCGAGTGGGCGCGGTGCACGGCGCCCGTCGAGTTCGACCTGACCATGCTCGGGCTGGGGCTCAGCGACGGCACCGGGCCCGACGGCATCGAGGCCGAGGTCATGGTCGTCACCAGCTTCGACGAACTGGAGAAGCGCGGCGGCGAGGCCAATGGGCGCATCGTCCTTTTCAACATGCCGTGGGAGGGCTACGGCCGCACCGTGGCGTATCGCAGCAAGGGCGCCAGCGAGGCCGCGAAGCACGGCGCCGTGGCCTGCCTGATCCGCTCGGTCACCCCCAACAGCCTGGCCACGCCCCACACCGGCATGATGCGCTACGCCGACGGCGTGCCGCACATCCCGGCCGCGGCGCTGACCGTCGAGGACGCCGGCCGGCTGGCGCGCCTGGCCGAGCGCGGGCTGAAGCCGCGCGTGAAGCTGTACATGGAGGCGCGCAACCTGGGCGACGGCCCGTGCGCCAACGTGGTCGCGGACATCCGGGGCGCGAAGTGGCCGGAGCAGATCGTGCTGCTGGGCGCGCACCTCGACTCGTGGGATGTCGGCACCTGCGCGCACGACGACGGCGCGGGCTGCGCGATGATGATGGCGGCCGCGCAAATGTTGAAGGCGGACGGACAGCGCCCCGCCCGCACCGTGCGCGTCGTGCTGTACACCGCCGAGGAGATCGGCGTCTACGGCGGTCGCGCCTATCGCGATGCGCACAGGGACGAGGGCGACCGGCATGTCGCGGCGCTCGAGAGCGACTCCGGCGCATTCGCTCCGCGGGGCTTCTCGGTCGAGGGCGACTCGCTGGCCGTGCTGCGGGTGCGCGCGATGGCCGCGCCCCTGGCCTGGGTCGGGGCCGACTCGGTGACTGCCGGCGGCTCGGGCGCCGACGTGCACCCCCTGACCGACCTGGGCGTGCCCTGCCTGGGCCTGCGCGTCGAGGGCGGGACCTACTTCCACTACCACCACTCGCCGGCCGACAACCTGGACAAGGTCGACCCGGTGCTGCTGGCGAAGGACGTCGCCGCCGTGGCCGGCCTGGCCCGGGCCCTGGCCAACGACCCCGAAACGCTGCCGCGCAAGCTTCCCGCGCAACCAGCGCCCCGCTGATTCCGTAGAACCAAGGTTGCGGCCCGGCTGTCCGGGCCGCGACCCCCGTCCCCGCCAACTGCCTGGAGGTTTCCGATGTCCCGTTGCCCAAACCCGTCCGCCCGGCGGGCCGCGTCCGCGCTGGGCCTGGCGCTGCTGCTGCTGGCGCCCGCCCTGGCCGGAGCCGCCCTGCCGACCGGCGCCGCCGACCCGGTGGCCGCCGCACCCGATTTCAGCGACGCGCGCCTGCTGCGATTCCCCGACATCAGCGGCGATCAGGTCGTCTTCACGTACGCGGCCGACCTGTGGACCGTGTCGGCAAGCGGTGGCGAGGCGCGGCGGCTGACCGCGGCGCCCGGTTTCGCCGGCAGCGCCAAGTTCTCGCCCGATGGCAAGTGGATCGCCTTCTCGGGCAACTACGACGGCAACAACGACCTCTACGTGGTGTCGGCCGGCGGCGGCGAGCCGCGGCGCCTGACCTGGCACCCGTCGTTCGACCGCATCATCGACTGGCAGCCCGACGGCAAGGCCATCCGCTTCCAGTCCGGGCGCGAGAGCGCCACCGGCCGCGACCTGCAGCTGTTCACGGTGCCCGTCGAGGGCGGCCTGCCGCAGAAGATGGTCCTGCCGACGGCCGGCCTGTCGAGCTACTCGCCCGACGGTACGAAGATCGCCTACAACCGCATCACCTCCGAGAATCGCACCTGGAAGCGCTACAAGGGCGGCATGGCGCAGGACGTCTGGATCTGGGACTTCAACGCCAAGCGCTCGCAGCGCATGACCGACTGGGTCGGCGCCGACAACTTCCCGATGTGGTCGGGCGAGAACGTCTACTACACCAGCGACCGCAGCGGCCGGCTGGAGATCTGGGCCTGGAACCAGAAGTCGGGCCAGCACCGCCAGGTGACCAAACACGACGAGTACGATGTCAAGAACCCGAGCCTCGGCGACGGCGTCATCGTCTATGAGAACGGCGGCTGGCTGTTCGTGCTGGACCTGAAGACCGAGCAGTCGCGCAAGGTCACCGTCTCGCTGCACAGCGACAACGTGCTGACGCGCCCGGCCATCAAGGGCGTCGACGGCCTGATCACGAGCACCTCGGCGGCCCCCGACGCCAAGCGCGTGGCCTTCGCGGCGCGCGGCGACATCTTCACCGTGCCGGCCGAGAAGGGCGACGTGCGCAACCTGACGGCCACACCCGGCCTCCGCGAAATGGCCCCGGCCTGGTCGCCCGACGGCAAGCAGGTCGCCTGGCTGAGCGATCGCAGCGGCGAATACGAGATCTGGCTGGCCGCGGCCGACGGCACCGGCGAGCCGAAGCAGCTGACCACCGGCGGCACGACCTACAAGCTGTCGCTGGACTGGTCGCCGGACGGCAAATTCCTGGCGGTCAACGACGCGGACATGAACCTGTGGCTGGTGGACGCCGCCACGGGCGTGACGAAGAAGATCGACCAGTCGCCCACCGGCGAGATCAACGGCTGGAGCTGGGCGCCGGCCGGCGGCGGCTGGCTGGCGTACGCCAAGGGCGAGCCGAACGGCTACCGCTCCATCTTCCTGTACGAGCTGGCCAGCGGCAAGGTCACCCGGGTGACGACGGATTTCACCGATGACTCGGCCCCGTGCTTCGACGACAAGGGCGACTACCTGTTCTTCGTCTCGAGCCGGCACTTTGCACCCACGCTGGGCGGCTTCGACCTGAACCCGCTGTGGACGAACATGGACGGGCTGTACGTGGTGACGCTGCGCGCGGATGTGGCGCACCCGTTCCCGCCCGAGAGCGACGAGGTCGGCGCCGGCGAGGACGCCGACAAGAAGGACGACGACGCCGACAAGAAGGACGGCGACAAGGCGGACAAGAAGGGCAAGGCCGACAAGAAGGCCGCCGCCAAGGCGCTCGTGATCGACGTGGCCGGCCTGGTCGACCGCCAGGTTGCGCTGGACGTGCCGGCCGGCAACTACGGCGGGCTGGCGTTCGCCGAGGGCAAGCTGTTCTACCAGAGCCGCGAGTTCGCCGCGGGCGGCGGCGAGGGCCCCCCGGCGTCCTCGATCAAGGTCTTCGACATGAAGGAGCGCGAGGCCAAGACGGTGCTCGAGAAGGCCGACGGCTTCGAGATGACCCAGGACGGCAAGCAGCTGCTCTACACGTCCGACGGCAAGTTCGGCCTGGTCACGGCCGCGGCCGACCAGAAGCCCGCCGAGAAGCCGCTGCGCACCGGCGAGATGCAGGCCCGCGTGGACCCGCGCGCCGAGTGGCGGCAGATGTTCCGCGACGCCTGGCGCCAGGAGCGCGACTTCTTCTACGATCCCGGCCTGCACGGCGTGGACTGGGAGCGCATGTACACGCGCTACGGCCAGCTGGTCCCCTACGTCTCGCACGGCAACGACTTCAGCTACCTGCTGGGCGAGCTGATCAGCGAGCTGAACTGCTCGCACACCTACGTCTCGCCGGGCGACGTGCCGAAGACGCCCAGCGTGGGCACCGGCCTGCTGGGCTGCACGTTCGCGCTGGACCAGGCGAGCGGCCGTTACCGCATCGGCGACATCTACAGCGAACGCGACTGGAACCGCGACACGCCGACGCCGCTGCATGCGCCGGGCATCGACGTGAAGGAAGGCGAGTACCTGCTGGCGGTCGACGGCGTCGACCTGAAGGCCCCCACCAGCCCCTACAGCCTGTTCGAGAACAAGGTCGGCCGTCAGGTCGTGCTGAAGGTCGGCAAGAGCGCCGACGGCAAGGACAGCCGCAACGTGAAGGTCGAGCCCATCGCCGACGACAGCGCCCTGCGCTACGAGTCCTGGGTGCAGGCCAACCGCCGGCGCGTCGACGAGCTGTCGAAGGGCCGCATCGGCTACCTGCACCTGCCGAACACGGCCATCGAGGGGCAGATCGGCTTCGCCAAGGGCTACTACCCGAACCTGCGGAAGGAGGGGTTGATCATCGACGAGCGCTACAACGGCGGCGGATTCATCCCCGACTTCGTGATGAACATCCTCAGGCAGAAGCTGGTCAACCTGTGGAAGCCGCGCTTCGGCCAGGACTGGCGCACGCCGGGCACCGCGTTCGCCGGCCACCTGGCGATGGTCAGCAACGGCTACGCCGGCAGCGGCGGCGACGCCCTGCCCTACTACTTCAAGTACTACGAGCTGGGCCCGGTGATCGGCATGCGCACCTGGGGCGGCCTGGTGGGCATCAGCCGCGGCCTGGGCCTGATGGACGGCGGCAGCGTGACGTTCCCCGAGTTCGGCCTGTTCAACATGCAGGGCCAGTGGGACGTCGAGAACAAGGGCGTCGAGCCGACCATCGAGCTGGACAACCTGCCGGAAGACGAGATCGCCGGCCGGGACCCGCAGCTCGAGAAGGCGGTCGAGGTGCTGCTGCAGAAGATCAAGGATGAGCCGGTGAACGTGCCGACGTCGCCGACCTTCCCGCGGGACAAGTAGCAGGCTGGAGCACCAGCTTCGTGACGGACGAAGGCGCCGCTTCCGGGAGGAGGCGGCGCCTTTCGATTGGCCACTTGCGCCGGCGCAAGTATCCGCAAGTCGCGAGAATTGCGCCGGCGCAAGTGCCCGGCGTCCCTACTTCACCGCCTTCTTCACCTTCGCCACGACGTCCTTGCCGTACAGGTTGCACACCCCGCGCTTGGCCTTGGGCTGGATGTCGAGTTCCTTCAGCGCCTTCTTCACCTTGGCGTCGGTCAGGCCGAGCTCCTTGGCGATGGCGCCGGCGGTCAGCAGGTCCGCGTTCTTGTCGGTGGGCATGGGCTCGTCCTCCTGGGGCTGTAGGGATCGCGTGTCTCGCGGGCGGGCGCGCGGGCCGTTCAGGCCTCGTACAGCTCGCCGACACAATCCTTGTACGTAAGGTACAGGCGCGCGTCCAGTTCCAACTGGTCGTAGTCGGCCGCCATGTGGCGGCAGAGCTGGTAGAAGGCGCGGTTGTGCTCGGTCTCCTTGAAGTGGGCCAGCTCGTGGATCAGGATCATGTCGAGGAACGGCAGCGGCGCCTTGCGGAAGACCGTGGCGACGCGGATCTCGTTGCGCGTGCTGAGCCGGCTGCCGTGGATGCGCGAGGTCTTGCGGTGGATGCCCAGGGCGTTGTGCACCGCGTGCAGCTTGGGATCGTAGACGACCTTCCACAGCGCAGGCGCCTGGCGCATGTAACGGTTCTTGAGCTCGACAGCGTAGCCGTAGAGCGCCTTCTCGTTGCGGTACTGGTGCGTCTCGGGATAGCGCTCGAGCAGCCACGCGCCGAGTTTCCCGTCGTCCAGCAGTTCGCGGACCTGGCCGATGATCTCGGCGTCATAGCCGGTCAGGTAGGGTAAAGGCTGCATTTGGCTACCGCCCCCCTGCCGGCCGGCGATGGGCGCGTCGCGTGTGCAGGCGGATATAGAGATCCTCCACCTGCTTGCGGGCCCACGGCGTGCGGCGCAGGAACTTCAGGCTCGAAGCGACCGACGGGTCGGTGGTGAAGCACTTGATCTTGACCCGCGTGCCCAGCTCGGCCCAGCCATAGTGCGCCACCAGGGCGATAAGCACGTCCTCGAGCGTCTTGCCGTGCAGGGGATTGTCGGGCTGTTCTTCGACCATGGGGCGCACGTCCGCTCGGGCTCGGGGAATGTTCGGGAAGGCCCGCGTGTCAGGCGCGGCGCCTAGAACACGACCCGCAGCACCCCGCGCAGCGTGCGGCCGTCCTGCTCGATCGCGTCGAGGGCGCCGACGCCCGGGCTGCGGTAGTCCACATCGAACAGATTGTACAGGCTCACCGACAGCGACGCCACCTCGCGCCAGCGGCGCGCGTACAACGTCGCGTTGACGAGCCAGAGGTCGTCCAGCGCCTGCCCGCCCGACGTGATGCGCTCGCTGGCATACTGGGCCTCGAGGCCCGCCAGCAGCCAGGCGCCCGCCAGCGGCGTCGAGACATTGAGCTTCCCGAGGTACGCCGGCGAATTGACCAGCCTGCTGCCGGTCGCGTCGTCCTCGGCGTGGGTGTAGGTGAAGCTCGCCCGCACGAAGACGTCGGCAGCCGGCTCGCCCTCGGCCTGCAGTTCGACGCCCAGCGCCTTCACGCGATCGAGGTTGGCCGAATAGTACAGCCCATCCTCAGGATCCTGCAGCTCGCCGATGAGGTTGGTGACGTCGTTGGCGAAGCCCGCCACCGAGGCCCGCCAGTCGGCGCCCAGCCGGCGCTCACCCACGACCTCGTACGTCGTGATCTCCTCGGGCTCCAGGCCGGGGTTGACCTTGCCGCTGATGCCGCCGTCCTCGTAGTAGAATTCGTAGGCACTGGGCGCGCGGAAGGCCCGGCCGTAGAGGAGCTTGATGGTCGTGACATCGTCGGCGCCGATGACGCAGGCCAGGCGCGGGTTCACGACGTCGCCGAACGAGTCGTAGTGGTCCAGCCGCACGCCCGCCGTGATGCCGAGGCGCTCGCCGGGCCGGTATTCGTCCTGCGCGTAGAAGCCGACGACATGCGTTTCGGGATCGATGTCCAGCCAGCTGAACGGCGGCGTCGAGAGGTCGTAGTTGCGCATCGACTGGCGGTAGTCGTACCGGTACTCGGCGCCCAGGACGGCGGTGTGGCGCGGGTCGGGCCGCCAGTTCAACTGCAGCTCGCCGCCCACCGACTGGGCCAGGCTCTCGTCGCGGTTGACCAGCAGGTCGCGCGGCTGCCCCTCCTCCGCCATGTCGTACGGATAGTCGCCCCAGTAGCTGTAACGGTCGTAGTAGAGGCGGGCGTCCAGGTCGGTCGTCGGCGACAACGCGCGCGCATACCGGCCCTCCAGGAAGGACCGCGCATCGAAGGTCTTGCGCGGCACGTCGGCGGGCATTCCCCAGGCCGGCGGTCCGTGCTTGGTGCGCTCGGCGTAGAAGCCCTCGACGGACAGGCCCCCGTGGTGGTGGCTCACCATCAGCCGCCGGCCGGTCTGGTCGTCGCCGTCGCGCAGCAGGCCATCGCCCGCGCCGGCATCGACGAATTCCTGCAGGTAAAGGGGGTTCTGGCCCTCGCTCCGGAAGGCGCTGGCCGAGACCAGCAGTTCCGCGCCGCACTGCGCGCGGTGTCCCCAGGTCAGGCGGCCGCGGCGGGTGTCGAGCGAACCGACCTCGCCCGTGGCCTCGAAGCCGTCGAAATCGCCGGCCTGCTTCGTGATGACGTTGATGACCGCGAAGAAGGCGTTGTTGCCGTAGAGAGCCGAGCCCGGGCCGCGCACGATCTCGACGCGGTCAATCAGGTCGAGGTCGAGGATGAAGTCCTCGACAACGGCTGCCGTGTCGTAGAGCGGATCGTTCAGGCGGTGCCCGTTGACGAGCAGGAGCAGGCGGCCGCCGAAATCGCCGGGGCGGTTGAAGCCGCGGACGCCGGCGAAGCCGTACGTGCGCGGGTTGATCGCGTAGAAGCCCGGCACGCTCTGCAGCAGGTCGGCCAGCGTGCGCCAGCCGTAGAGCCTCACCTCCTGGCCGGTGACCACCGTCACCGAGGAAGGCGCCTCGGAGGCGTCCTGCGCGCGCTTGGCGGCCGTGTAGACCGGGATCGCCATCAACTGGTCCAGGCTCAGGCCAAGCAGGTCGTCGTCGGACACCGTTTCGGCGGCCGGGCACATCGTTGCCAGCATCACGAGGCCGATCACCAGGGCGCAGCAGGCGCGGCGCGTCGATCCCTGTCGTGGGCGAAACAGGAGGTCCATCTCCATCATCATCCCCCTCGTCCTGGTCGCGGCGCACGGGCCCGGGGCGTCCGGCCGGCGCACGCAAACGATGCGGCCATTCTGGCGCACACGAGGGCCTGGGACAATGTCTTTATCGGGAATCAGCGCGCGGTGCAGGCGGCGCCGAGCGCCCCGGCCATGACCGCGATGTCCGTGAGCCCGACCGCCCCGTCGAAATCGAAATCGGAGCGGTAGTTGTAGGCGCCCTGGTAGTCGGTCGCCAGGTACGGGATGTCCGCAAGGTCGACCGACAGGCTGCCGTCGATGTCGGGGCTGTTGAACCACAGGTTCAGCGACGTCGCGCCGCAGTACATGTCCGGCGACCAGTAGAACATGGCCGTGCCGGTGGGATGCCCCGTCGCGTCGACCGGCGAGTGGCCGCCGCCGGGGATGGGCTGCCGCTCGAAGAAGGCAGGACGGCCCTCGGAGTAGTCGACAATCAGGAGCGGGCCCGGTGCGCCGCAGATGGCCAGGGTCGAGCGGGGGTCCCCCAGCATCAGTGCCTGGTCCGTGAAGTCGATCGGCGTCCAGGTGCCGGCATCGGTGAGATACTCGACGCGATAGAGAAGCAGGGCGATGCCGCCGGCGGTCGCGTCATCCAGCGAGGTCCGCCCGTCCGGGTAGATGCACACGCTGTTGGGCGTGGTGATCATCGCGGGCGTGAAGGGCGCCATCTGCGGCCACAGGCGGTAGGGGCACATGCCGGCGGCGGCGGGAAGGGCGACCAGCGATAACAGGACGAGCGCTGTGGCAACCACCGGAGCCATCGGCTGAAAACGGTGAAACCTCATGGCCCTCCACCTCATCGCCACCCGGCGGGCCCGGCCCGCCATCCCCGACACACCTGCGTCAGCGACCATTGTAGCACCGGCGGCGGGGAAATGAAGGAGCTTTCGCAGCTACGCGAGTTGCGCCGGCGCAAGTCTCCTCAGGACGCCGGCTCATCCTCCCACAGCGCCTCTTCCCGCTCGTCGCCCGCGACCATGTGGTCGACGAAGTTGCGCAGCAGGTACATCTCGTCCTGCGTCAGCCCCTGGCCGATGACCGCCGCGCCGTAGACGAACGCGATCAGCGCCAGCGACGCCGGCAGCAGCCAGAAGCCCCATGCGTATTCCTTCACCGACGCCTGGGCCCAGCCCAGCATGATGCCGCCGAGTCCCGTCAGCGACAGCACGCCGTAGACGGCCATGAAGCCGGTCCACACGTTGGGGCGCGGGCCGAAACGGCCGTGCAGCACGATGCGGTCGCCGCGCTCGAGCAGCTGCAGGTTCAGGTGCGGCGAGAGCAGCGACTGGCGCTCGGGGGGCACCTGCAGGTAGGCGTAGCCACCCACCACCTGGCCGCTGACGCGGGTGCTGCCCTTCTCGAGGCGGGTCTTGATACGTGCCATGGTGCGCGTGCCGTCGATCTTCATGGGGATCTCGAACGTCGGGCGCATGCGGGGACGGATGGCCATGGGCGCTCCCAGGGGACGGGTCGATGCCGCAACACATGGCCCTGATTCTAGCGGACCCAAGACGGCGTTGTCGACAAATCCGACTGATTTTATCTGTTTTAATGTTATCATGATCGGCGACCACGGATGCCGCCCCGCCATCGTCAATCCACGGGATGGAATGCCATGAACGACCACGCCAAAATGTTGCGGGCGCTGACCCTGCTGCTCCTGCTCCTGCCCGCGGCAGGCCTGGCCCAACTGGCGCAGAGCACCTTCGCCACCGGGACCGACGACTGGCTGAGCGTGACGATGCCCTACCCCAGCGCCATCCCCCCGACCATCCTGAGCGTGTACACACCCACCTGGGTGGCGGCAAGCGGCGGGTACCTGTCGATGGTCGATCCCGACGGGACGGGAGCCGGCAACACCGAATACTGGCAGGCGCCGGCGGCGTTCCTCGGTGCGAAGGGTGCGGCCTACGGCGGGACGCTGGCCTTCGACATCGGCAACGCGGGAACTGGATATCCGCCATTCGCGGAGGAGGACCTCATCCTGGTCGGCGGCGGGCTCACGCTGGCGGCGATGCTGCCGTCGATGCCGACCGCGTCGCTTGGACACTACGCCATCACGTTGACCGAAGTCGGCTGGAAGCGGGACGCTCTGACCGGCCCCGACGCGACGCGCGCCGAGTTCCAGGCTGTGCTCGCGGACCTTGATCAGCTGTTCATCCGCGCCGAGTACCAGTTGGGTCCGGACACCGAATACCTCGACAATGTCCTCATGGCGTCCGGGACCTCGGCGGCCGGGCCGGCGGTCGGCGCCGGATTCGCGCTCGGGCGCTGTGCGCCGACCCCGTTCAATCCTTCGACCGTGATCACGCTGGATGTCGCGCAGGCGGAACGGATTCGCGTGGACATCGTCGATGCGGCCGGGCGCGCCGTGCGCCACCTGCGCGATGAGTCGCTGGAATCCGGGCTGCACCGCCTGGTCTGGGATGGCACGGACGACAAGGGGCTGCGCGCCGCGAGCGGGGTCTACTTCTGCCGTGCGTCGGCGGGCGAGATGGTTCTGGTGCGGAGCATGGTCCTGCTGAAGTGACGAGGTACTGGCGCCGGCGCGGCTCCTCAGCGTTTGGGCGCGCCGTCCCGCACGCGGCCCTTCGCCACGCGCACTTCCTGCAGCAGGCGGGCGATGCCGGCGTTGTCGGGCGCCAGCGTGGCCGCGTGACCGAGATCCCTCTCGGCTTCGTCGAGGCGGTGGGCCTGCATGTGCAGCAGGCCGCGGTTGTACCAGGCGGTGGGATCGCCCGGAGCCAGTTCGATGGCGCGCGTGAACGCGGTCAGCGCGCCGGTCTCGTCGCCGTTGCGGGCCCGCACGGCGCCGAGGTGGCACCACGGCGCCGCCGCGTTCGGGTCCAGTTCGACGGCCCGGGCCAGGCGCAGGCCCGCGGCCGGCAGGTCCTGGCGCTCGAGCAGCAGGCGGCCCAGTTCGGCCTCGGTGCGCGCATCGGCCGGCAGGCCGGCCTTGGCGAAGGCCTCGGACGCAGCGCGCAGGTCGTCGCGCGCCTGGTCGTCGCGACCGCTGGCGGCAAACACGAGGCCGCGCACACGGAGGCTCCACGGATCGCCGGGCAGCCTGCGCTGGCGGATGCCCGCGGCCTCGACCGCCAGCCCGGCCCAGAGGTCGCGCTCGGGGCCCGGGACCGCGGCGCTGAACTGCTCCCAGGCGTAGCGCGCGTAGGCCGAGAGCGAGCCGGTGACGTACAGGTGCTCCAGACCCAGCCACACCGGCACTTCGCGCGCCGGCTGTCCATTCTCGCCCGACTCGAGCCGCGGCAAAAGCAGGCGCCGGCAGCAGGGATCGCCCGCGAGCGGACCCGACGCCGCCGACTGCTCGTACCAGTGCGCCGCCAGCGTCCACTCCGCCACGCGTTCGGCGAGCTCACCCATGTCGCGAAAACACTCCAGCGCGTGTTCGGGCGACGGCCGCTGCGCCAGGTAGTAGTTCAGCGCGCCGCGCAGGCGGTCCTGGGTCTCGTCGTTCGCCGCCTCGATCCAGCGGCCGTAGGTGTTGAACAGGTCCTGCCTCTGCAGCTCTTCGCTGATCTGCATCACGCGCGACGTCTGCCCCATGCGCGCCTGGATGAGCCCGCGAACCTTGAGGCCCGCCGGTCCCGACGGCTCCAGTTGCAGGGCCAGCAACGCCCACCTGTCGGCCTCGTCCCAGTCGGCCCGGTCGTAGTGGTACCAGGCGCGGGCCAGCGCCGTGGCCAATGCCGCCTCGCGGCGATAGGTCGCGCCGCGGGCCGCCAGCGGCGCGCCGGGATCGTTCAACCGGCGCACAGCAGCCGCCGCGCCCTCGAGCGCCGACGCCGTGTGCAGCCGGTCGCCCGCCGCGCGCCGCGCCTCAGCCAGCGCCAGCCAGTGGTCAGGGTCGTCGGGTGCGGCCAGGGCCGCTTCGGCCAGCAGGCGCAGGCGGTCGAGCGCGGCGGACTCGCGCCCGGCAGCGCGTGCGGCGTCGTCGGCGCGTGCGCGGCGCGCGGCCTGCGTGGCTGGATCCAGTTTCAGGAACGGGTCGATGACCAGGGAATCGTCGATGGCCGCGAAGAGCACGTCGGGGGCCTGGGCGCAAACGCGGGCGGCGGTGCCGGCGCATCCGCCGCACACCGCCGCCGTTCCGACCAGCATCGCCAGGAGCAGATAGACCTGCGCGCCCGGCGCCCGCCAAAACATCGCCCGCCACGACATCGCCCTTGGGCGACGCGGCTGCGGGCCGTCGTTCATCAGTGCACCAGCCTGTGGAACCAACTGCCGCGGGGTGCTTCCTGCATCGTGACGATGGGCACCGTGCCGAGCAACCTGTCGCCCAGCTTCACCATCGCGCGTCCCACCTCGGCCCCCGCCGCCAGCGGAGCCTGCGCCTGCCGGGTGATGTCATTGGCGATGACCAGGTCGCCGCGACGGCCCTTGGGCACGCTGACGGTCAGCGCCTCGCCGTACGTGACCGGCACCTGGCTGACCTTGCCGTCCTTGACCGTGACCATGACCGGCAGCGCGGCGCCCGGGCCGTCGATCACCTTCACCGGCTCGTACATGTTGAAACCGTGCGTCAGCAGCCGGTTGGTCTCCGAGGCGCGCGCGTTGTTCGTCGAGCAGCCCATCACGCACGAGAGCAGGCGCTGCCCGTTGCGCACCGCCGTTGCCGTGACGCAGAACCCCGCCGGCCGGGTGTAACCGGTCTTCAGGCCGTCGAGTCCCTCGAACTTGCCGATCAGGCGGTTCGGGTTGTGCAGCGTGAAGGTGCCGCCCCGGAAGGGCGCCGTGGCCGTCGAGCCCCACTCAAGGGCTTCGGGATGCTTGATCACCTCGCGGCCGAGCAGGGTCATGTCGTAGGCGGTCGACATGTCGGACTTCTGCCCGCGCGCCGGCGGCAGCCCGTGCACCGAATGGAATTCGGTGTCGTTCATGTGGAGCTCGCGCGCCCGCACGTTCATGCGCTCGACGAAGACGGCCGTGGAGCCGGCGACGTGCTCGGCCAGCGCGGCCGCCGCGTCGTTGGCCGAGTGGATGCACAGCGCCATCAGCAGCTCGCGCACCGTGAACTTCTCGCCCGCCTTCAGGTAGACCTGCGAGCCGCCGACGTTGCTGGCGTTCTTTGTCACCGTGACGGTGTCGGCAAGGCTCAACTCGCCGCGATCGGCCGCCTCGAGGACCAGCAGCTCGGTCATCATCTTCAGCATCGAGGCGGGCGGACGGCGTTCGCGCTCGCGGTGCGCCTCGATGATCAGGCCGGTGTTGACATCGACGACGATGGCCGAAACGAAGTCGCCGGTCACACTGGCCGGCCCGGACTCGTTCTCGGTGAAGGTCAGGGGGTCGTGCCCGGGAGCGGCGGCGGCGCGCGCCTTCGTGGACCGGCGGGAGGTCTTGGCGCGCGTGGTCTTGGATCGCGTGGACTTCGACTTGGCGGTCGACTTGGTGGTCGGCTTCGCGGTCGTCGATTTCGCGGTCGTCGATTTGGCGGTGGTCGACTTGGCGGTGGTCGACTTGGCAGCCGTCTTGGTCGTGGTCGATTTGGAGGGGGTAGCGGCCCCCGCCCCCTCGACCGCCGCAGCCGGCACCAGGGTCGCGATCAGGAAAATGGCGGCCACGCGGCCGAAAAATCGCTGCAGCTCCGTCTTCATCATGGTCCGGTCCTCAACTGTTGTGCGGCTCCGGCGCGGGCCGTCAGCTCCTCTGACGGCCTGGGGCACCGGTGATGGCGCCTGGCGGCAGCGTCAGGATACCGCCGCAATGGCGGGAATTCAACCCGTGATGGCGGTGAGAATGCACTTTCGCAGCGCGGCCGCCGCATGCCGGCGCGCGCAACGTCCGATCAGCGCCGGCGCCACACCCAGACACTGCCCGAATCCGTCGCGGGATCGAACGGCCTGGCGTTGAAATCGGCGTCATGGATCACCGGCTGCCACTGCGAAGGGATATGCATCGCCCGGTAGCTGGCGCTCGACAACGGGTAGAGCGCCTCGCGGCCGCGGAAGACCACGCGATCGGGGTCCGTCAGCGCCGTGACGAAGTCCAAGCGCCCTGGGGTGACGTTCTCGTAGGCGCGGTGGAAAGCCAGGCCGCTCTCGGGCACCCGGATGACCGGGAAGACATGGCCGCGCCGTTTGAGGATCGGGTCGAAGTTCACCGTCTGGAAGACCCACGCCCCGCCCGGCTGCAGCAGGCGGTGCACCGCCGACAGGAAGCCCGGCAGGGACGCCAACGGCAGGTGCGGCAGCACGTTGCCGAGGCAGATGACCGAACTGAACTCGCCGGCGGGCAGCAGCCCGATCTCCTGCATCCCCAGGATGCGAAAATCGACGCCCGGATGGCGCGCCTCGGCCTGGTCGATCATGCCGGGGTCGAGGTCGATCCCGAGACAGGGGCGGTCCGGCCCGGCCAGATGGCCGCAGAAGGCCCCGGTGCCACAGCCGACGTCCAACAGCCGGCCCGTTGGCGGCAACGCGCGCTCCAGGAACGCCACGACGTCCGGACGCGCGGGAAACACCTCTTCGTAGTGGCCGGCGAAGTCGGCGTAGAAGGCCATGGCGGGTGCGATTCCTTCCGTACGGGGCGGGATCGAAAATTCGAGTCGTCTGCGGCCGCGCCTACTCGGGAGGCAGGTCGATGTCGCCGGCGGCGGCGATCCACAGCGTCAAACCGCCGGCCAGGTGGCTCACCGACGGCCAGCCCATGACGCCCTGCAGGTAGCGGCCCAGCCTTCGCGTGCGGACGCCGTTGCGGCAGACCAGCGCGAACGGCTGCTGACGGTCGGCGACACGGTCGAAGCCGGCAAGCCAGGCGGCCAGGTCGTAGCGCCGGTAGGCATCGAAGAAGGTCAACAGGTGGGTGCCCGGAATGATTCCCGTTCCCTCCCATTCATCTTCGCGCCTGATGTCGATGACCGGGACGCCGGCCGCCATCAGCGCCTGCAGGCCGCCGACATCCAGGTCGACCACCCGGGCATCGACCGGCGTGGTCATCATCATGTCGCGGACCCAGGACTCCACGCTCAGTCGACCAGGTAGTATTCGACGGTGGAGACCACGCGCACCTTCTTGATGTGCGTGTTGTTCTGGTCGCGGTCCTCGACCGTGAACTGGCCCTGCTGCGCCGACTTGATGCGGCCGAGCCGGCTCTGGCTGTCCTGCGCGAACTTGGCGGCCACTTCGCGGGCGTTGCGCGTCGCCTCCTCGATCATCCCCGGCTTCAGTTCGTTCAGCTTGGTGAAGATGTACTGTGTCTGCGCCTGGAACTGGTTGCCGCCCAGGACGATGCCCCGCTGGCCCAGTTCACCCAGGCGCTTCTGCGTCGTCCGCACCAGGTCGATGCGAGGAGAATAGACCGTGACCGTGCGCGTGGCCGTGTAGCGCAGGGGGATGTCCCCGCCGCCGCCCCACTGTTCGGCCAGCTTGTCGGTCACCGCGGCCGGCGCGACGGTGATCTCCTCGTCGGTGAAGCCCGCCTGCTTCAGGAAGTCGACGACGGTGACAGCGTTCTTCTCGATCGTCGCGTACAGCCCCATGGCATCGTTCGATGCCGCCGAGAACTGCAGCGGCCACAGCGCGATGTCGGCCGGAACATCGCGCTCGGCCAGGCCCTTGACCGTCACCGTGCGGTCCAGCTGGCGCACCTGCAGGGCGCCGCGCCCCAGCAGCAGTCCCAGGGCCACCAGGCCCAGGAAGATGCCCGCCGCCAGCACGAGATTGCCGCGCCCGCCCCTGCCTTCGATCACCTGGCTCATGACTGTCTGCTCCTATTTCTCGAGCTGCCGCACGGCGTCGATGACGGTGCCGTCCACCCACTTGATGGCCGCGACGACCTTCTGTCCCAGCCGGGGCTTGGCCGCCGGGCCGCCGCACAGGTCCTCGACCTCGCGCTTGATGTCGACCAGCGACCGGATCGGCAGCGACGAGCCCTGCACGGCCTCGATCAGGTCCCGCCGAAGCGGGTTGATGGCGATGCCGCGCTCGGTGACGATGACGTCGATCAGTTCGCCGGGCCCGCACAAGGTAGTCACGTTGTCGACAATGACCGGTATCCGGTCGCGAAAACTGGGGATGGGCAGGATCGTGCACTTGCTGAACAGGCAGTTCTGCCAGCCGCCGATGCCGTGCAGCAGCCGCCCGTCGCTGTGCGTGACGACGTTGCCGTTGAAGCCCAGATCCACCTCGGTGGCGCCCAGCACCACGCAATCGAGCATCGAGGCGAAGTTGCCCTTGCCGTTCCAGTTGTAGCTGGTGAACGGCGAGGTGTTGACGTGGCCGGGGTTCTCGCGCATCGAGCGCACGCCCTCGAGGTCGAAGGTCTGGCCGTCCAGGATGTAGTCGGTCAGTCCCTCTTCCAGCATGTTGACGAGGTACTGGTTCGAGCCGCCGCGCACGAAGCGGGCCTTGATCCGGCGCTCGCGCATGATGTCGCGCAGGAACAGCCCGAACGACAACGCGGTGCCGCCGGCGCCGGCCTGGAAGCTGAAGCCGTCCCTGATGATGCCGGCCTCGTCGCAGAACCGCGCCGTCATTTCGGCAATGAGCAGGCGGTCGGGCGACTTGGTGATCTGCGTCGAGCCCGAGACGATCTTCGCCGGGTCGCCGATCGAGTCGATGACCACGACCTGGTCCACGTTGTTGCCCTGGATCTGCCAGGGGATGCACGGGAACGGCACCAGGTTGTCGGTGACGACGATGACATGGTCGGCGTACTGGCTGTCCGCCAGCGCGAAGCCGAGCAGGCCGCAGGCTGCCGGACCGCGGTCGCCGGTCGCGTTGCCGAACGGGTCGGCCGTCGGCGCCGCGATGACCGCGATGTCGATGCGCACCTCGCCGTCCTGGATCGCCTGCCAGCGGCCGCCGTGGCTGCGGAGCACCGCCGTGCCGCGCATGCGGCCCTCGGTGCAGTAGTCGCCCAGGGGGCCGTTCAGCGAGCCCTCGATGTGGTGGATCACGCCGTTGTCCATGTGCGCGATCATGCCGTCGTGGCAGGGGAAGCTGGCGCTCGGGAACCAGCGCAGGTCTTTGACGCCCAGTTCGGCCGCGGCGGCGAAGACCAGGTTGGCCACGCGGTCGCCGTTGCGCAGGTGGTGGTGCGTGGAGATGGTCATGCCGTCCTTCAGGCCGGCGTTGACCAGGGCCTGCTTGATCGACTCGACCCGCTTGTCGCCGTCGGCCGGGAAGTCGGCGCAGCTGCGCAGCAGCGGCCCCGTCTTGCGGCCCGTCGGCTGGTGGCCGCGCGGGCCCGCGTAGGGCACGGCCGCGACGCCGTTGATCTCGACCGGCACCATGCGGCCGGCCGCGTTCTGCACCTGGCGACTCATTCGCCACCTCCGGATTCCAGGCGGCCCATGCGCACTGCCAGGGCGACCGTGGCCAGCGCGCGCTTGACCACCGGCGCATCGATCATCTTGGTGCCCAGGCTGACCACGCCCAGGCCGCGGGCCTCGGCATCCTCGTAGGCGCGCACGATACGCACGGCCTTGTCGATCTCGTCGGCGGTCGGCGCGAAGGCGTCGTGCACCACGGCGACCTGCCGCGGGTGGATGCAGCCCTTGCCGATGAAGCCCAGCGACTTGGCCTCGAGCACCGAGGCGCGCAGGCCGGCCTCGTCGCCGACGTCGCTGAAGACAGTGTCGATGGGCTGCACGCCGGCCGCGCGCGCGCCGTTGAGCACCTGGGCCCGGGCCCAGAACGACTCGGTCCCGGCCGTCGTGCGCTGGGCGCCGATGTCGGCCGTGTAGTCCTCCAGCCCGATCGCCAGCCCCACCACGTTGGGGCTCGCCTTGGCGATCTCATAGGCGCGCCAGGCGCCGAGGGCCGATTCGATGATGGGCATCAGGAACACTTCAGCGCAGCCTTCGCCGGTGCGGCTGAGGGCTGTGATGCGCTCGTCGACCTCGGCCACCTGCCGCGGGTCCTCGACCTTCGGGATCAGGACGAGCTGCACGCCGTGCGGCACCACCCATTCGAGGTCGCCCAGTCCCTGCAGGCCCTGGTTGATGCGCACCATGCGCTCGGCGCCGCAGAAATCGATCGTGCGCAGCGCGTTGCGGACCAGGACACGGGCGGCGTCCTTCTCGGACGGCGCCACCGAGTCCTCGAGGTCCAGGATCAGCCCGTCGGGACCGTGCAGGCCGGCGTTGGGGAAGAAGCGGGGTTCGTTGCCCGGCAGGTACAGGCGACTGCGGCGCAGCCGGCCGCGTTCGCCGGCCTCTTTCAGCCCGGACCGGGCCTGCGGCAGCAGCGGCGCGGCGGGCTGGTGCCCGGCGCGGCGCACGGCCGCCTCCAGGCGCGCAGCCAGGACGTACGGCAGGGCACCTGCGTCCTCGACCGTGATCGACGCGTGGGCCACGCCCAGCACGCGGCAGCCGTCACGCAGCTGCGCCTCGATCGCCTCGCCGTACAGCGCCCTGACCTTGCTCTTCAGCGCGATCGCGATGCCGCCCGCATCCCGCAACTCGACGCTGATCCAGCAGTCCGAGCGCACGCCGGCCTCGCGTTTGCCGGCCTCGCCGACCCTCGACATGGGATTGCCTCCGCCTGGTCGCGGGCGCGGCGGCGCGTGGCTGCGGCCGGGTCCCGCGGGGTGATGGGAATGGGTTCGCGCGTATGATCGCCCACGCGTCAGGGACAGGCAACCGGGATCGGCCGCGAGCGGCAAACACGCACCGCGGCCGCGTTTTCATCGTGATTGCCCGGGGCGCCGCCGGCGCCTGCCGCAGGGGGCAAACCGGGGCCTTGACAAAGGCCTTCCGGGGCCGGGGGATAATCCCGACGCCGTACGCAGTGCGACGAAATAAGAATTTTCCTTACGATCAGTTAATTTGGACCCGGACAAGAGGTTAGTTGGGTGTCGGTGTCCGAAATGGCACCTGCGGGCCCCTTCAGGACTTGGGGATAACCCGGGGACAACTGCACGGGGCCGTCAGGCCAAAGAAGTGCCCGCCGAACAAAGATGGCCCCGCCGCAGCGGGGCCATCGGGGGTTCCGAAAAGGGTTCGGGCGCCGGGGGATGCCGGGTTCCGGCGCCCCGCCCTACGCAGGCTCGGCCAGCCTGGTCACAGTGGCGGCGAACAGCTTCCAGATCTTCTGCACCGAGGCGATCTCCACCTTCTCGTCAGGCGAGTGCGCGCCGCGGATGTTCGGCCCGAACGAGACGATGTCCAGGTCCGGGTACTTCTCCGTCAGCAGGCCGCACTCGAGGCCGGCGTGGATCGCCAGCAACTCGGGTTCGCTGCCGAACGCGCCGAGGTAGCTCTGCTTCGTGACCGCCAGCAGCGGCGAGGCCAGGTTGGGCTTCCAGCCGGGGTAGCCCTCCGGCTGCTCGACCTTCACGCCGGCCAGCAGGCCCAGCGCGCGGTGCTGCTCGACCAGCGCCGCCAGCGACGACATCACCGACGAACGGCTGCAACAGACGATCTCGACGGTCAGGCCGTCCGTCTTGACCACGCCCAGGTTGGTGCTGGTCTCGACCAGGCCGGGGATGTCCAGGCTCATCGCCCCGACACCGTTGGGGATGGCCGACAGCAGGTTCAGCGTGGTGGTCCCGCACTCGCGCGTGAAGCAGCGCGGCGCCTGCACGGGGGCCAGTTTCCAGGCGAAGTTGTCGTCGATGCCGGCCAGTTCCTCGGCCGCGATGCGCGCGAAGCAGGCGTCGACCACCTGCTTGAACCGGCGCGCCTGCTCCTTCGGCACGGTGACCCTGGCTTCGCATTCGCGCGGGATGGCGTTGCGCATGCTGCCGCCGTTGATCGCGACCAGCCGCACGTCCATCTGCGCGGCGGCGGCCTGCAGCGCGCGCGCCATGATCTTGATCGCGTTGCCGCGGTGCTCATGGATGTTCAGGCCCGAGTGGCCGCCGCGCAGGCCCAGCACGGTCACCTTGCGGCCGACCGAGTCCTTCGGCGCCTTGGCGGCGCGGTTCTTCAGCTCGTAGCGCGTGTCGCGACCGCCGGCGCAGCCGACGAAGATGGCGGTGTCATCCTCGGAGTCGAGGTTGATCATCATCTTGGCGTTGAAGAAGCCCGGCTTGACGCCGGCGGCGCCGGTCAGGCCCCGCTCCTCGTCCACCGTCAACAGCACCTCGATCGGGCCGCGCAACACCGTGCGATCGTCGGCCAGCGCCAGGCCCATCGCCACGCCGATGCCGTTGTCGGCGCCCAGCGTCGTGCCGGTCGCCTTCACCCAGTCGCCGTCGACGACGAGCTTCAGCGGGTCCTTCGTGAAGTCGTGCGCCGTGGCGGCATTCTTCTCGCACACCATGTCGACGTGGCCCTGCACCAGGACGACAGGTGCGGACTCGCGTCCCGGCGAGGCGGGGATGCAGACGAGCAGGTTGCCCACCTCGTCCTGCTTCCACGGCAGGCCGCGCCGGTCGGCCCAGCCCTTGAACATGCCCAGGACGGCGGCTTCGTTGCCCGAACCGCGGGGAACGGCGCTCATCTTCTCGAAAATCCGCCAGACGGCGGCGGGCTGCAGCGAATCGAGGCTCGACATGGGGACTCCTCCGGACGGACGTTGGCGGAAAAGCCGGCGGACCGGCTATTTCGTGTACTTGAGGATCACGCCCCAGTAGCCGGCGCAGTACAGGTCGCCGCAGGGGTCGATGGCAATGGCGTCGAGCTGGTCGTGGTGACCGGTGGGCATGATGTCCCAGCCCGCGCCCGCGTACTTCATCACGAGGCCGTTCGTGCCGGCGGCATAGACATTCCCGTCGCTGTCGCCCGTGATCCCGAACAGCGGGAACGCGGCGCCGCTGCCGAGCGACTGCCAGACCATGTGGCCGGCGCCGTCGTCGGCGCTGTGCAGGGACAGGCCGGCCTCGCCGACGATGACGGTCTCGTCGTTCGGCCGGCACCACACCGCTTCGAGCGGTCCGGTGGTGCCCGACGACGACGCCGTCCAGACGATGCCGTCGAAGTGCAGGATCGTGCCGCCCTGGCCGACGGCGAACACGTCATAGGAGCTGCGCCCGTGCACCGACAGCAGCGGGTACGACGTCCCGCTCGCCATCTGCTCCCAGACATAGCCGTCGAAGTGCATGATGACGCCGTCCTCACCGACGGCGAAGATATCCCCGTTGCCCGTGCCCCACACCGACTCGAGGTCGGCGCCCGACACCAGCTCCCAGATGGTCCACGGCCGCCCGGCCTGGTAGCGGACGATGAGCCCGCGCGTGCCGACGACGAAGAAATCGTCCGGGCTGGTGCCCCACACGGCCGTCCAATCAACGTCCGGCAGCTGCGGCGAGATGTCCAGCCAACCGTCCTGGCCGCCCACGAGCACGGTGCCGCTCTTGCCCACGGCCACGGCCGTCCCGCAGTCGGCGGTCCAGACGCCGGTCAGCCAGTGCGTGCGGCCCTCGTTCAGCGTCTCCCAGACCGGGTCGGTCAGGCGCATGGCCAGGCCGTTGTAACCGACCAGAAGCATCGAACTGTCGCCGTCGCCCCACAGCCCGTACAGGTACCGCCCGCCCGCGACGGTCTGCGTCGTCCAGGCGCCGTCATGCCGCGTCAGCAGGACGCCGTTGGCGCCGACGGCCACCGGTTCCTTGCCGGGCAGGCCGCGCACATCCCACAGCCGGTCGATCACATCGGTCGATTCCACCTGCCACGAGGTGCCGTCGTAGTGGGTGATGGTGCCCAGCGAGCCCACGGCCCAGACGTCCTGGCCGTTGTTGCCCCAGACGGCGTCGAGCGCCTCGGTGGTGCCGCTGTCCATGGACGTCCACGAGGTGCCGTCGAAGTGGATGATCATGCCGTCGCGCCCGACGGCGAAGATGTCGTCGGCGGCCGCGCCCCACACGCCGTACAGCGTGGCGTCGGTGCCGCTGTCGAGGGTGTTCCAGTTGACGCCATCGAAGCGCGCCATCACGCCGTCCTGGCCGACCGCGTAGATGTTGTCCCAGGCCGTGCCCCACACGCCGTAGAGGTCGCGCGTGGTGCCGGGATAAAGCGAGGTCCACTCCTTGCCGTCGTACCGCAGGCTCAGGCCGCTTTCGCCGACGACCATGACGGAGTCCGCGGCGGTGCCCCACACGGCCCGCAGGTTCTGGAAGTACTCGAACTGCCAGGAGGTCCATTCACCGTCGCGGAAGCGACTGACGGTGCCGCGTTCGCTGGTGACGAAGAAGTGCGTGGCCGACAGCCCCCACACGGCGCGGTTGGTGTACTGGGGCGCCAGCGAGACGGTCCACTGCGGCTGGGGCTTCGGCGTGGCGGGGTCATCGCCGCAACCGGCCAGCGCCAGCAGGCACAGGCACGCGCAGGCGGCGACCACCAGGCGTCCGGCGGACGCCCGGCCGGACCGCCGTCCGGGGCGCAACGAATCGGGCAATAGCATCTTCAACATCATGCCCTTGCTGACCCTGCCATTCGCGTCCGGAATCGCCGGAAACCACCCGGCCCGAGGGCCGGAACCAGAAGCCCCATACTAACACAACACCCGTCGCCGGGCAGGCGCGAAAACCGCCCCCGGCGGCCCGTCAGCGGGTCGCCAGCAGCGGCGAGGCGCCCGCCGGCCAGTTTCCGCGCTCGGGGCGCCCCTGGCCCGCCGGCAGGGCCAGCCAGCTGTACTTCCCGTAGTGGGATACGCGCCCCGCCAGACCCGGCAGGCGGTCCGCGGAGCCGCACACGACAACCAGCGCCGTGGCGCCCGGGCGACGCGGGTCGGGGCCGGCGAAGACCAGGTCGGTGGCGTCCAGGCCGTAGCGCTTGCCATCCAGGTAGAAGTAGCGGCCGGCCAGGGTCAGCCCGGCCGGAGCCAGTTTCGCCAGCAGCGCCGGACCGGGGTTGAGCACGACGGCCGTGCGGTCGTCGGCCGGCAGGGCGCCGTCGACCACCTGCACGCTGTCGTTCTCGGCAAAGGCGCGCGCGAAGGCCTGCGCCGCGGCGGCCAGCGGACCCGTGGCCCCGTCGGTCACGAACACGTGGCGCTCGCTGCCGAAGACCTGGCTGATGGTCGGCTCGATCTCGGCCGGGTCCAGGCGCCGGAACAGGTGGCAGTCCGGATCGACGGCCAGCTTCGTGGCGCCGGCCACCGCCAGATTGAAGGAACCCCCGGCGCCCGCCAGGTGCACAACGTGCTCGGTCGCGCCCCCGGGGCCGGTGACGGTCACGGGCACGTCGAGGTCATAGGCCGGCGCGGGCTGCGTCAGGCGGAACGAGACATCGTTCGCCCCGAACTTCACGTCGGCCAGGGCGAGCGTCGGCGCGCCGGTGCGCTGCAGCCACTGCGCGGCGAACGCACCGTCCATCCCGAAGGCGCGCAGGAAGTCGCTCCAGGCGGCGGCGCGGAACCGGTGCGAGGCGGCAACTTCGCGCAATGCGGCCAGGAACTTCTCGCGCCCGACGGTGCGGTCGATCATGTGGAAGACCATCATGCTCTTGCCGTAGCCGACGGCGCGCGTGGCGCCGCTGTGGCGGCTGCGGAAGTCCTTCAGCGGGAAGTCGAGCGACGGGTCCGAGACGTACGCCGCGTACTCCTTCAGAAGATTGCGCCGGTATTCGCGCGCGGCGGCCGGGCCCTCGAGTTCCTTGTAGTGGTAGTCGGCGCTCCAGGTGGTCAGGCCCTCGCACCAGTTGCCCTCAGTCAGCTCGACGAAGACCGAGTTGCCCCACCAGTTGTGCGCGATCTCGTGGCCGAACGAGGTCGTCGGGATGAACGGCAGGCGCAGCACCTGGCCGCCGAGCAGCGTGTACGACGGCATGCCGTAGCCCGTGGGGAACCAGTTCTCGACGGTGGCGAACTTGGCGTACGGGTAGGGCCCGATCATCTCCTCGTACATCGCGATGTAGGCACGCGTGCGCTCGAGGTACGTGGTCCGCAGCGGCAGGTCGTCGGACAGGAAGTAGGTGCACGACTCCAGGCCGTCGCGGATCGTCTCGCAGGTGACGACGAAACGGTTGGCCACCAGGTCGAGGCTGTCGCTCGGGTCGCCGGAGACCCAGCGCGTGTGCAGTCGGCCGGCCTCCTCGCGGTGTTCGGTGCGCCGGCCCTGCGTGACGGTCTCGTAGCCGGCAGGGGTGACGAGCGTGACATCGTAGGTGGCCAGCGTGCTGTCGGCGCCGGCCAGCCAGCCCGACGACGAGGCCAGGTAGATGCCCTCGGCGGAGATCGTGGCGCTGATCTCGCCGCCCACGTTCTCGCGCGAGAACTCGACCTGGTCGACGGGCGTGTTGAACGTACCGGCGTAACGCAGGACCAGTTCGCCGCCGCCGGCCAGGCCGGCCGCCGCCAGGTCCAGGCGCTGCCACGGTCCGCCCTCGGCAGGGCTGTCGTCGACGCGCGCGAGCACGTTTGCCACGGTCAGGACCGGTTGCCCGTCCGCCGCGAGTTCCGTGACGGCCAGACCGTCGCCCAATCGCAGGAATCCGAGCCCGGCAGGCACGGCAATGCGGTCACGGATGACCACCGTATGGTTGCCGATGTCGAAGGCGGCTTCAGCCCGGTGCGCCAGGACGGGCGTCGCCTTGTGTTCACCGGCGCTCGCCGACCCGGCCAGGCTCGACACCATCACGACGACAGCCGCCATCGCCGGGCGGATCAGCCTGGCCTTCATCATCACGTTCATCTGCCATCCACTCCCGACAGCCGTCGCCGGCCACGCCAGTTTGCAGGTCCTACTCGACGACCACTTCGACCCAGGGCCGGTTCGCAAGGTACTTCGCCGCCGCGACCTGCAGGTCGGCCGCCGTCGGCGTCGCAGCGCCGCTGGTGGACCGCGCGTATGCCGCCACGTTGCCGTCCAGCTCCGCCATCGCCAGGTAGTAGGCCTGGCCCAGCGACGACAGCCGGCGCATCATCAGGCGGCCCCGCCTCGACGCCCACGTGCGCGTCACTTCGTCCGGTGTGATCGTCCCCGGGTCGAATGCCGCCAGGAACGCCCGCATGGCGGCCAGCCCCTCGTCGCGACGGGCCGCGGGCGGGTTCAGCGACGCGGTCAGCGTGGCCTGCCCGGCCTCCAGTTCGAGGCCGGCGCCGACGCTGTAGCTGAGGCCGCGCGTCTCGCGCAGGTCCATCGCCATGCGGTCGCTGAGGATGGCCACGAGCAGGCCAAGGGCCGCTTCGTCGGCCGGGTCCACGTCGAACACCGAGCCGAAACGGATCGAGGCCATCTGCCCGCCCACCTTTGCGCCCGCCGATTTCGCGGTCGTCGTGACCGGCAGCTTCGGCAATGCCGCCGTCGGCACGCCCGTGCCCGGCAACAGCGAGGCGACATCGGCGCACCACTGCGCGTGCGTCTGCGGCCCCACGCAGGCGATGATCAGGTTGCGCGGCGCGAAGGCCTCGCGCGCGATCTCACGTTCCTGCTTGAAGGTCAGCGCGCCCAGCGACTGCGGGTCGCCCTCGCACGGCTGCGCCAGCGCGTGATCGCCATACAGCTCGCGGTCGAGCAGCGCCTCGGCCGTGGCACGGGCGCTGCCCTGCTGCCGGGCCAGGTCGGTCTTGCGCTGCGCGCGCACGCGGTTGAAGTCGGCCTCGTCCCAGGCGGCGCCCCGCAGGGCGGACGCCAGGACAGCCAGCACCTCGCGCCCGCGCTCGGCCGTGCACTCGACGCGGATGAAGCTGTAGCGACCGCTGGTGTAGTAGTCGTCCATCGGGATGGACGGGTCGTCCACCGTCTTGACCAGGGCGCCCAGTTCGCGCAGCCGCGCCGCATAGCACGTGCCGTCGCAGCCGGTGGTGCCTTCGTCGAGAAGGCGGTGCGCCAGGTCGACGGCGCCGGCGCCGGCCAGTTCACGGTCCAGGCGCGACCGCGCCCGCACGGTCAGGTGGATGGCGGTCAGCGGGCTGTCGGGGTTGGTCAGGCTGACGACCACGGCGCCGCTCGGCAGCACGGTGCGCTCGGGAGCCGGTGCCGGTGCCGCGGCCGGTGCAACGGGAGCGGCGGGAGGCGCCTCGGGGGCCTTCATCGCCGTGGCCGGAGGCATGGTCGCGGCCTTGCCGGCCGCCATCGCGGGCGGCATGGACGGCGGCATCTGGGGCGGCATCCCGGCGGGCTTGCCGCCGGCCATCGCCGCGGCCATCGCCGGGGGCATGCCGCCCGGCATCGACGGCGCCCTGGTGCCGGCCTTGGCGGCCTCCGCATCGGCCTTCTCGCCCGGCTCGACCAGCACGGCCAGGCAGGGCTCGCCGGCCAGCCAGCGCTCGAGCGTGCGGGCCACGTCGTCGGCGGTCACCGCGTTGAGCCGGTCCGTGTACGCCAGCAGCATGTCGGGCCCGCCCTGCACGAGCGCGTCGGCGATGTAGATGCCCGTCATGCGCAGCTGCTCGCGGTTGAGCAGGGTCTGCGTCGCGTTCAGGCTGGCGATGCCGCGGATGGCCGCCTCGTCGATGCCGCTGTCCTGGGCGTCGGCCAGTGCGCGCTGCACGAGAGGGAGGATGGCCTCGGCGTCGGTGCCGGGGGCCAGCTCGAAACGGAGCACCAGCCGGCCGAACCCGGGGGCCGATTCCCACGACGCCGTAATGCCCGGGCGCACCGCTTCGTCCATCGCCTCGAGCGCGCTCGTCAGGATGCCGCCGCCGTCCAGGGTCAGCAGGTCCTGCGCGACCAGGAACGGGAAGTAGTCGTCGTCCTCCCAGGTCGGCGCCGCAAAGGCCAGCGCCAGCACGCGGGCATCGCCCCCGCGCCGCGTCACGCCGCGCGTCGCGTCGATCGGGCGCGCCGCCTCGGTCTCGGGGCGATCCAGCGTCCCGGGCGCCGCGCCGCCGTAGTACTGCTCCAGCCACGCCACCGCCTGGTCGCGGTCGAAGTTGCCGGCCAGGGTCAGGATCATGTTGTTGGGCACGTACCAGTCGCTGTAGAAGCCGTACACGTCGTCGCGCGTCATGTGCTCGATGGTCGCGCGCGTGCCCACCGTCGGCAGTTCCAGGTCCGAGCCCGCGAAGACCACCGAGTGCACCGTCTCCTCGGCAAACGAGCCGGGGCGATCGCGCCCCTGCACGATCTCGCCGACGACGATCCCCTGCTCCTTGGTGAACTTCTCGGCCGGGATCAGCGAATGGAAGAGCATCTGCGACTGCAGTTCCATGCCCTTTTCCAGCTGCTCGGCCGGAACCACCATCATGTAGTTCGTGTAGAAATCGGTCGTGTTCGCGTTGTTGTAGGCGCCGATCGCGTCGGCCGCCTGGTAGAGCGCCTCCTGCGTGTACTTCGCGGTGCCGTTGAACAGCAGGTGCTCCAGCATGTGGCTCATGCCGCTGGTCCGGTAGTCCTCGCGCGCCGAACCCACCAGGACCTGCGTGTAGATGCCCGCCATCGGCTGGCCGGGGTTGCGCAACAGCACGACAGGCAGGCCGTTCTCCAGCCGCAGGATCTCGGCGTTGGCCGGCAGCACCGGCAGCAGGGGCGACGCCTCGGGCGTGGCCTGCGCGCGGCGCTTGGTCCCCGCCTGTGCATCGACGGCCGAAAGGGAACACACGCACGCGGCGAGCGCGAGCACGGTCAGCGTCATCAGGCGGCGGTGGCTCACGTCGGGCTCCTTGTCCTGGAGGAATGACAGTTGTCGGGCATCGGTCAGCCGATCGCGGCCTCGGCGCCCTCGACGATACCGACGAAATCGTCGACCTTCAGGCTGGCGCCACCGATCAGGCCGCCGTCCACGTCCTTCTGGCCGAACAGTTCGCAGGCGTTCGAGGCCTTGCAGCTGCCGCCGTAGAGGATGCGCATGTTGCCGGCCGGGCCGTCGCCCAGCAGGCGGGCCACGACCTCGCGCGACCAGGCGTGCATCTCCTGGGCCTGCTCCGGCGACGCGGTCTCGCCGGTGCCGATGGCCCAGACGGGCTCGTAGGCCAGGACGGTGTTGTAGGGGTCGGCGTACTGCAGCTTCGGCAGCACGCCTTCAAGCTGGGCGCGCACGACGTCGCGCTCGCGGCCGGCCTTGCGCTCACCCAGCAGCTCGCCGTAGCAGAAGATGGCCTTCAGGCCGCAGGCGTGGACCAGGTTGATCTTGCGGACGAAGAGTTCGTCGTCCTCGCGCTGGTACTGGCGGCGCTCGCTGTGCGCGATGATGACGTACTGGGCGCCGGCTTCCTTCAGCATCGACGGGCCGACCTCGCCCGTGAACGCGCCGCTGTCCTGGTCGCCGCAGTTCTGCGCGCCCAGCAGCACCGGGTTGCCGTCGGCGACGGCAGCCACCGCGGGAATGGTTACGTACGGCGGGCAGACGAGGACGTCGCCGCGCAGCGTGCGCCCCCGGAGGCGATCGGCCACACCCGCGGCCAGTTCACGGCCCGCGGCCGGGCCCAGGTTCATCTTCCAGTTGCCGGCAACCAGGTATCGACGCATGGGGAGGTCTCCTTGTCGGCGCCCGGAAAAGGGCGCGGGTTCAGGCGGTCGGGGCGGCCCCGCCGAGGGGCCGCTGGTCGAGATCCAGTTCGTCGCGCAGCGCCGCGAAGCGCGCCAGGGCGGCGACGACCATCTCGCGCTTCCGCTTCTCGGGCAGGAACGCGCTCTTGAAGCCGTTGATCAGCAGGTTCTCGGTCTCGAGCAGTGTCAGGTCGAAGGTATCGACCGCCAGGCGGAGTTCACCCACCGGCGAGGTGCGGGCGAACAACGTGTTGTCCGTGTTCAGGCAGACGCGCACACCCTTCTGCAGGTAGACCCGGAAGGGATGGCGCGCCAGGTCCCCGACCACGCAGCTCTGCAGGTTGCTCGACAGGCACACTTCCAGCGGCACGCGGTTGTTGGCCACGTAGGCCAGCAGGTCCGGATCCTCCTCCAGGCGCGTACCGTGGCCGATGCGGTTGGCGCCGCAGCGGTGAAGGGCCTGGTGGATCGAGGCGGCGCCGAAGCCCTCGCCCGCATGGATCGTCACGTTCTGGTTGTTGTTCATGACGTGGTAGAACGACTCGGCGTGGCGCTTGGGCGGGTTGTCCGACTCGTCGCCGGCCAGGTCGAAGGCCACGACGCCGCGCCCCTTCCAGTCCACCGCCAGGTGCGCCATCTCCAGCGAGCGCGCCGGGTCGATCTGGCGCAGGCCCGTCACGATGATGTTCGCGGTGATGCCGGTGCGCGCCTGGGCGTCGTCCAGGCCCTTCCTCACGGCCGCGACGGCCTGGTCGCCGGTCATCCCCTTCGCCTGGTGAAGCAGCGGGCAGAAGCGGACCTCGAGGCACCACACGGACTCGCCGGCGAAGTCCTCGGCCAGTTCGCGGGCCACGCGCGTCAGCGAGGCCTCGTCCTGCAGCACGGCGGTCGTGTGGTCGAAGTGCTTGAGGAACTCGTTGGTCACGGCCTGGCGATCGGGCGGGAAATAGAGGGCGCGGACGGCCTCCTCGTCGTCGGGCATGCCCATCCCGGCCGCCCGGCCCAGTTCCATGAACGTGGACAACCGCAACGAGCCGTCCAGGTGGCAGTGCAGGTCCGTCTTCGGCAGCAGGCGCAGCACATCGTCCCCGATGGCGCGCCCGCGCAGCATGTCGCTCGGCCGGTAGTTGCCCAATTTCAACGTCGCCTCCGCGACCACCGGCGTCTAGCCGACGGTCTTCTCGTGCTTCTCATTGTGGAATTCGCGGATCATGCCCAGCAGTTCGGCCTGCGCGGACGGGTCGTCGCGCAGGTTGACCTGCTCGGTGTCCAGGATGCGCACCGGGCAGAGGGCCGGGGCACGCTCGATCCAGTCGATGTACGCCGCGTCGAGGTCGCGCAGGAAGTCGAGCGGGATGTCCGACTCGCAGCTGCGCGCGCGCTGCTTGATGCGGTCCAGCGCCGTCTCGGGCCGGCACTTCAGGTACAGGATCAGGTCGGGCGGCTGCAGGAACGCCGTCATGTTGCGAAAAATCTCGCGGTAGTTCTCGTAGTCGCGGTCGTCCATGCAGCCGCGGCGATGCAGCGTGGGCGCGAAGATCTCGACGTCCTCGTAGATCGTCCGGTCCTGCACGGCCGAGCCCGGCTGCGTCAGGATCTGCCGCTGCACTTCGAAGCGCTTGCTCAGGAAGTACACCTGCAGGTGGAAGCTCCACCGCTGCATGTCGCGGTAGTAGTCGTCCAGGTACGGGTTGTTGATGACCGGCTCGTAGAACATCCGCCAGCCGAAGACCTCGCCCAGCATGGTGGTGATCATGCTCTTGCCGACGCCGATGTTGCCGGCGATCGACAGGTAGAACGGCGTGGCGGGCTGGTCCTTCTTGGGGAACTGGCGCTTGAGCGACCTGAGATCCACGATGGGGCCTTCCGGCGGGTCGGCGGCAGCGCGCGCTGGGGCGCGCGAGCCACGACGACGGGTGGTCGACGGACTGTCGACAGGCAACTGGCAACCCGAATAGCCAGCACCAGGATAACAAGCGACCCGGGACGTTTCCGCCCCGGGCCACCGGTACGTCTGCCGGAATATTACCCCCTGGAGGCCCCCGCGGCCAGTATCAAACCGGCCCCGGGACCGCCACGACAGGGGTTCAGCGCCCGACCATCCGGGTCAGCTGGGCCGAGACCTCGCCGAGGCCGGCCCCCATCTGGTTGAGGTTCTCGCTGGCCGTCTCGCTCTGGGCGGCGATCCGGGCGTTGCCCTGGCTGACCTGGTCGATCTGGCCGACCGCGACCCGGATCTGGCCGATGCCGTCGGCCTGCTCCTCGCTGGAAGTCACGACCCGCGCCATGAGGGCCACCGTCTGGTCGATATTGCGGGTGATCTCGTCCAGGATACCGCCAACCTGCTTCGACGCCTGGACGCCGTGGTCGGCGCTCTGGCGCGAGGCGTCGATCAGGGCCGTCGTTTCCTGGGCCGCCCGGGCGCTGCGCTGCGCGAGGTTGCGCACTTCCTCGGCCACCACGGCGAAGCCGCGGCCGGCGTCGCCGGCGCGCGCCGCTTCGACCGCGGCGTTGAGGGCCAGGAGGTTCGTCTGGAAGGCGATCTCGTCGATGGTCTTGAGGATCTGCGCGGTGCGGTCGCTGGAGGTCTTGATCTCGGCGATCGCCCCGAGCATGCCGGTCATCGCCGCGCTGCTCTGTTTCGCATGAGCGAGGGCCTGGCGCGCCACGTCCTGCGCCTGTTCGGCGCTGCCGGCGTTGGCGCGCGTCTGCGAAGCCATCGTCTCGAGCGAGGCGGACGTCTGCTGCAGGCTGGCCGCCTGGTTGTTCGCCCCGTCCACCATCTGTCCACTGGTGGCCGAAAGCTCGGCGGCGGCTTCGCTCAGCTGTGACACATCGTCCAGCAGCCGACCGGCCACGGACTTCACGGGCACGATGACCAGTTTGTTGATCAGCAGCGCCAGGGCGCCGGCCACGACCAGCAGCGCAATGATGGCGGCCGCGATGGTGGCCCAGCTGGCGCGGGCCAGCGCCGCGTCGGCGGCTTTCGTGTCGAGGGTGACGCTGGCCAGGCCGAGCACTTCGCCCTCCTTGGACGAGGTATGGCAACCGAGGCAGCTGGCGGCTGCCGCGACGGGCGTCACGGTGCGGCGCGTGTGCGCCTTGTGGTCGACGACCACCATTTCCTTGCCGGAAGACAGGACCTGCCGGTCCACGTCGTCGCGGGCGTCGGCGTCCTTGCGGGCGCCGAATTCGGCAGCCACGCCGGGGGCGCGGACGGCATGCACGTCGGCCAGGGCGGGCAGCGACGAGACGTTTTTCAGGTACATCTGAAGGCCGTTCATGTCGCCGGTCTCGCCGAAAACGGACATGGCGGCCGTGATGCTCGCGGCCGTCAGTTCCGTGGCCGCCTTCTCCTGGTCGCTGGACAAGTGCCTGACAGTCAAGGCGTTATACACCGTCGACAGTCCGAGCACGACGAACAGGCAGGCAACAACCGAAAGGATGACTTTTTCACGCAATGCCATGGTATAGACCCTCCCCCAAACGGGTCGCCGCCGCCGCCCCGGGCATGGGGCCGCACGGAGGGACCCGGGCCGCGGTAGGAATCGGCCAACGGACAGGCGGGCTTAAAGGGTTTCTTTTGACCAGGTCAGGGGATTACCGGGGGCGGTTCCCGATGGATATAGATGTAGTGCTCGCTGGAGATGAAGCGACGCACCTGGCCGGTGCCGGGGGTCACGATGAAGACGTAGGCGGCATAGTCCACGTCATCGGCGCCGGTGCCCACGCGGATATCCACAAGGGCGAGCGAGGTGGGCGTCGGGCAACTGCCGGCGTCACCGAACTGCAGCAAATAGTGGCCATCGAGGGTGAAGACCCCGACACGGTTGTTGCCCGTGTCGGCGACGAAAATGCGGCCGCTTCCGTCCACGCTGACGGCCGTCGGCGCGCGGAACAGGCCGGGGTCGCTGCTCGGGCCGCCGACCCAGTCAGTCTGCCCGCAGATCGCCGCGTCGCCCAGAACGAAATCGGTGGCGGCGGGCGGCTCGCAGGTGACCTCGAACGTTACCGCAGTGCCGCGCAGCGGGGCGGCCTGGCCGGACGGAGCCGTATCCTCGAGGTCCGGCGTTGCGTCGAACCGGATGACCCAGTTGCGCAGCGTGTCGGCGTCACACACGACCATCTTGCCGGTCAAGTCCGTCGCCATGCCCCACGCATCGTGCACCGAGCGCGCGCCGATACCCTCTGAGCGCGTCAGGATGCCGTGGGCCGATGGGCCGTTGAAGTCGTCGAACGCGTAGCGGTGAACGACCGCCGAGTCGGGGTCGGCCAGATAGACGAAGGCGCGCGCGTTCGGCACCTGTTCGATGCCGGCCAGGTTGGCAGCCAGGGCGCGGGCGCTCCCGACCGCAGGCAGGCTCGCCGAGCCCAGCGGCGCCAGGTCGGAAACCGAGAACCATTTCAGTTCATGCGTCCCCTGGTCCCACACGAACACGACCTGCCCGGCGGGATCGACGCACAGGGCCGTGGCATCGGTCAGGCCGCCGGCGCCGGCGATCTGGTTGTATTCGAGGTCACGCTTGATGAGCGAATCGGCCGACACCACGAACAGGCCGCCGAGCGCCTGCGCGATCTGTCGGGCGCCGTCATCGGCGAATTGGTCGTCGTCCAGCCACGCGCTGACCGAGAACAGGCCCTCCGCGTGCGGTATGGCGATCTTCTCGCCGCAGCCCGCCGACAGCAACGCCATCAGGGCGCAGGCGGCAAGGGTGACCGAGGCGGCAACGGTACGGCGGCGGCTCATCGCAGCCTCCAGTCGTCAACAGCTGTATTGGGCCGGCGCCAAAGCGGCGAAACGTCCACGGAGACGTGGTGCACGGCACCGAAGCCGCCCATGTCGCCGTAGGCGTAATCGATGCGGATCTGCATCTGTCGGCGCTCGACCTGCACGCCGAAACCGGCCGCAAGGCCGCCCTCGGGGCGATTGGTCTCGAAACCCACGCGCAGGAACAGCTGCTTGCGCAGGCCCAGTTCGCTGCCCAGGCGGAAGCTCTCGGAATAGTCGGACGGGTGGTTGAAGTCCGCCGTCGTCAACAGGGTCACCTTCGGCAGGAGCTCCCAGGTCTTGGCCGCGCCGAACGCGCCGACCGTGGGAGCCGGGAAACTCTGGAAATCGGCCGCCGGCACATAGCCCTGCGGCGTGGCCGGGGGCTGGCCGCCCGGGTGCACATCGCCGCCGAAGTTCCGCACCGTGAATCCGATGCGCATGTCGCCGACGCCCACATAGTAGAGGATGCCGAGATCGGCCAGCAGCGCCCGCGTCTGGTAGGCGTCCAGGTTCTCCTGGAAGAACTTCACCGAAGCGCCGATCGAGAACCGGTCGGTCATCGCGCGCGCCAGGCTGCCGCCGACGAAGAACTGGTTGGCATTGAAGTACTGGCCGGTGCCCTCCTGGTGGAGTTCATCGGTGCGCAGGATGTCGCCCGAGCGCAGCGCGCCGAACATGATCCCCTGCGCGAAGTTCTGGCCGCGGCGATGGTAGGCCGCGTAGTCCATGTTGATGTCCGCGGTCCAGGCCACGTGGCTGACGAAGAAGTTCTTACGCCCCGGCGTCCGCATGAGGCCTGCCGGGTTCCAGAAGATCGCCGAGCCGTCCGTCGCCAGCGCCGAATAGGCCTGCCCGAGGGCCACCGCGCGGGCGCCGACGGGAATGCGCAGGAACTGGGCGCTGGAAGTGCCGGCGTTCTCGTCACCGAACAGGCGGATGACATCGCCGGCCCATGCCGGGGCAGCGCCCCACAGCAGGACGGCGGCCACTCCGGCCGCGAACAGGCGGCGTGCGCGCATCCTTACCATGAGTAGCTCAACCCCCACTGGATCGTCAGCGGATCCTCGATGTAGCTGGGATCGACGATCTGCTTCGCGTAGATCTCGCTGTCGGTGTTGCCGGAGCCCTCGTTCGCGTTCTCGCGGGGATCAGACCAGCTCGGGTTGAAGTCGCCGAGCCGGTAACCTTCGCCGGACCAGGGATTCACCCGCCGGTAGTTCTTGTGGTTCAGCACGTTCCTCGCCTCGACCGACAGCGTCAGGCGGTCACGCTTGTGCAGCTTCCAGTACTTGCTGAACCGGAAGTTGATCGACGACTTGGTCGGCCCCGTCGAACTGTAGCGACTGCCCGTCAGGTAGTTGCTGGGACCAAGGTAGATCATGGGCGTGTAGCGCTGGCCGGCTTCGGCCTGCCACAGCAGGTTCATGCTCCAGTTCGGCGGCAGGCGCCAACCGAGGATCTCGGGGCGATCCTTCTCGAATACGGAGAAGTCCGCGTTGAGGCTGACGGTCCACGGCTTGTCCCACAGCAGCGGCGAGCGCGTCAGGCTGGCCAGGTTCGCCGTCCCGTCATAGTTCTGCCCGAACGCAGCCTGCAGGTAGGCGGCGTCGGCATCGCTGTTGGTGCCCGTCGAACGCTGCAGTTCCAGGCTGCCCGAGCCGCTGAGCCACCGCGTCGTCCGCTTGGTGACCGAGATCTCGGCGCCAAGGCTGCGCGCGGAATCGCCGTTGAAGTAGCGCACCGGGTTGATCGTCTCGGTGCCCTCGTCGTTCGGGTCGGGCGTCTGCTCGGCCGAGATCTCCACCGCGTTCATCGTCACGCTCTTGGCGTAGCCGAAGATGTCGCGGTTGAAGAACGTGACGCCGGCGCTCCACAGCCCGCCGAACTCGTGCTGGATGCCCGTCTCGTATTCGACGGTGATCTTCGGGTCCAGGTTCGGGTTGCCGAGCAACTGCACCTTCGTGGCCGAGTTCGCCGTCAACTGCGGGTACACGTAGAGGAACCGCGGCCACTGGCTGAAGTGACCGTAGTTGAAGAAGAACTTGTCGCGCTCGGTCACCTTGAAGCTGAGGCCCAGCCGTGGCGACACGCGCGTCTTCCAGCTGCGGCCGAAGGCGCGGGACGTGGAGGCGTCGAACTCGGCCGACATGTCGTCGGTGATGAAGAGGTAGTCGTCCGGCCGCGACATGACGTCCTCGACCTCGCGGCCCGGCGCCCAGAAGTCGGCGCGTACGCCGGCGTTCAGGATCAGCCCGCGGTACTCCAGCTTGTCCTGGAAGTACGCGGCGCCGGTGATCGGGTGCGCGACGTAGATGTCCTCGCGAATGCCAAGCTTGCCCGAAGGCGGGCGCGACAGGCTGCTGGCCAGGTCGATCAGCTGGATTTCGGTCGCCGATGCGTCAATGCCTGTCTTGAACTCGTTGCCGCTACCGCCCATGAACGAATAGGCGCCCTTGAACGTGTACGACTCGGCGAAGTGGTCGTGCCAGCGGTCGGCGCTGCCTGTGCTGCCGTCGGTCGTCAGCCGGAACGGCTCGTAGGTCGAGTAATCGTCGTTGCCGTTGACGTTCGTATGCTGCCGCGTGAATGTGCGGCCCACGGTCACGTCGAACCACGACTTCTGGCCCAGAACCTGCCGATAGTATGCCTGCGTCAGGATGTTCTCGTTGGTGAACACCAGGTACTTGTCGAGGCGGTCGATGAACTCGAGCGGGAAGCCCTCGCCCGCCAGGTCGAAGCCCTGGCTGATGCTGACGTTGCGGCTGACGTTGACGTTGAACTTCCGGTCATTGTCCAGATTCCACGTCCACTTGACCATCCCGTTCCAGTTGTTGTCCCCGCGCGGAGTCCAGAAGTTGCCCTTGTAGACGGGCGACTCGAGCTGGTTCTGGCGGCTGAACACGGGCAGGTAGCCGTCGGCGGTCTCGACCGAGCCGCTGGCCAGCATGTACTGGGTTCCCGGCAGGTTGATGCCGAGCTTGCGCAGGCCGGCCGACAGCGGATCGGGACCCGAGACCGAGGCCTTGAGGACGTCGGTGTTCTGCGATTCGCCGAAATTCGACCAGTTGCGCCAGTCGAGGTAGTCGTGCTTCGGCACCGTGTGGCCGAAGTAGTCGCGCTTGAGGCTCACGCGCGCCTCAAGGCGGTCGTTGCCTTCCTTGGTCGACACGTTGACGACGCCGCTGACGGCCTGTCCGTACTCGGCGTTGAAGCCGCCGGTCAGCACTTCGATCTCGTTGATGATCGACGGGTCCATCTGGTAGCCGTAGCCGCCGCCGCCCAGGGGATCGTTCACCGAGACGCCGTCCACGACGAACATCGTGTCCTCGGCGCGGCCGCCGCGGATATGGATCTCGTTGTCCTGCATCGTCACGCCAGGCTGCAGCGCGATCATGTCGACCATCTGGTCGAGCGGGACGGCCTGCAGCTGCTGGGCGCTCATGTAGTGCGAGCTGCCGGTCTTCTCGACCTCGATGATCTGGCGTTCGGCGGCGACCTCGTAGGTGTCCTGCAGGATCGCGTGGATCTCCAGGCGGAAATCCAGGTTGATCGTCTCGCCCGGATGCAGCGTGACCGTCTGCGAGCCCAGCGCGTACGAGATGTACGACGCCTTGACGTTGTAGGTGCCGGCTGGCAGGCCCCGGATCATGTACAGGCCGTCGGTGAAGGCCATCGTGCCGTAGTTGGTCCCGGCCAGGTAGATGTTGGTGTACGGCATGGTCTCGCCGCTCTCGGCGTCGTAGATGCGGCCGCGGATCATGCAGGGCGTCAGCGGATCAACGGCCTGCGCGGGTTGCGCGGTCACGGGCTTCGTCTGGGCTACGGCGCGCGGCGCGACGCCCGCGCACCCGAGCAGGATGACGGCAAGCGCCAGGTGGCGGATCTTCACGGCGTGACCACCCCCAGCTCGGTCGTCAGGATCCCGTGGAGCACGTCGGCAACGTGCGCCGGATTGAAGTTGTCGAGCTGCAGGCTCAGGCCGACCATGCGCGCCTGGCTCGACGTTGCGCGCGACGGCACGCGGATGCCGACGACGGGATCGTACGGCGGCAGCGGCCGGCGCGGGTCGCCGTAGCACGTGCAACTTTCGAACTTGTAGAGTATCTCGTTGTCGGCCGTCGCAAGGCGGACCAGGCCCTGGCCGCCGGAAGTCACCGTTTTCGCCGTCATCATGTCCGCAAGCGCGCCGCTCTGGTGCAACACGAGCTTGTCTACCGGGTAGCGCAGCGGCGTGGCCGGCGCCGGCGTCGGGCTGACGCCCACGACCGCCTGCAGGAACGCGACCGTCAGTCCGTTGGTCTGCCCCACGAACCCGCGGGACACGAAGAGGAAGCGCCCGGGCGTCGAACCATCGGTCGGCGACATGTACTGCTGCAGCACGCCGCCGGGAGCCGACGCCGTCCTGAGACTCAGGCTGCCGCTGCCGCCGTCGGTCCAGAATACCACCTGGAACTTGCGGAACGTCTCGAGCAGGACCGACGGGATGTCGGGAGCGCCGAACCAGAAATTGTACTGGTCCCAGCCTTCGACACCGAACCGCGCATCGAGGATCCCCTCAAAGAAGGCGCGCGAATCCGGGCTCATGCCGTCGCCGATGAACAGCACCGGACCCTTGGGCGCCCGCACTTCCCAGGTATAGCTGAAGTTCGCGTCCGAGAGCGCCTCGTCCCTCACGGACACGCGCAGCGTACGGATGCCGGGCACCACATCCCTGACGAAGATCGAGAACTGCTTGATCTCGGCGGACGAGTTGAACGGGACCCGGACCCAGCAGGTGTTGGGATCGGCGGCCGGATCGTCGTAGTCCAGGGTGACCCCGGGATCGCCATCGGCCAGGGTGTAGCGGTAGAACTCGTCCATCGTCGGGGCCCCGTCGAGATCCAGCGCGAACATCCGGAAATTCATCGGGCCCCAGTTGAAGTACGTCGTATCGACGGCGGCGGACGGATTGGGCGTGATGTCGCCGTTCACGTCGTGGAATTCGCGCTGCAGGTTACGCAGCGGGTCGAAGTCGCTCTGGAAATTCACCGCCGGCGGGAAGTTCCGCAGCGGCACGTACTGCCGGAGCGTGTCGCTCAGCGTGCCCCGATCGTCGCGGCAGACCAGGAGGAACGTCGCCTGGGCGTTGCCCTCGTCATCGGGCTGGAACGTCATCGTCGTATCGGTGCGCAGGGTGGTGTCCCACGGGGCTTCCACTCCAGGCTGCGTCTGGACCGAGACGTAGAACTGTTTCACCCAGCCGTCGGCATCCGAGCCGCTCCAGCGGAAAGTGCGCCGGTAGTAGCTGGTCGGATTCAGGACACCGCCCGGATCCACCGGCCCGACGAACAGGCGGACGGTGGGCGGCTGGTTCGCCACCGACGACGGATCGAACGGCGGGTTGGCGGAACATCCCGCGATGATGGCCGCCGCCGCGCCGGCCATCGCCAGCGCCGAGGGCACGATCAGCCGCCAGGGGTACCGCGCCATGCGCGCACGAGGGGCCACGGGATTCCTCACTTGATGATCACCAGCTTCCCGCGTTGCACCTGGCCGGTCTCAAGATCCGTGACGACGTAGATATAGAGCCCGGACGCGATGGCGCGCACCGGCTCGCTGATCAGGTCCCACGGCTCCTGGCCCGAATTCGGGTTGTCGTGTTCGATCGACTTGACCAGGTCGCCGGCCAGCGTGAACACATCGATGCGGCTGCGGGCAGGCAATCCGGTGAACCAGATCTTGCGCCCGATCTCACTGACGCCGCTGGGCGTGTGCACATCGAACATCGACGCCGCGCGGTACGGGTTCGGATACACGCCGATACCGCCCTCCGACCAGTCCGAGGCGGCCGAACCCGGGTACACCAGGTTGGAGTTCTCGTTGAACCCGCTCTCGAACTCAGGCAGGCCGTCCTCGATGTCCGGCGCGCTGAACGTCGTGACCGCATACCAGTAGGGCGACCCGTCCAGCAGGTCGGAGTCCACGAAACGGCGCCGGCCGTTCTCGCCCTTCGGCGGCAGCCCGGTGTCGAAGCCGATGCCGTCGATCTTGTCGAACTGCGCGACCAGGGTCGCCGTCCGGAAGGGATCGCCCGACAGCGACGTGCCCTGGTACCGATAGATCCGGTAACCCTGGAAGTCCTCGCGGCGGGTGATCAGGCTGATGTGGTGCTCGGGCGAGCGCAGCGGGCTGTCCACCGGCAGGACCTGGCCCTCGAGCGGGTCGCCCGGCGGGTAGAGCGAGTCGCCGGCAGCCCAGCCGATGACGACCGAATTGTTCTCGGTCCCGAACTCGAGGCGCGGCGAGGGAGGGCCGGACGGGATGGTGAACCCTTCGTCGAAGGCCACCTGTGCGACCTTGCTGTTGGAGAGCAGGCCCACGGAATCCGGCGCGGCCACGACCGCAAACGTGATCGACAGCGTGTCGCCCGGCGCCCAGGTGGGGAACGGCCCGGTCGACATCATGCTCACCCAGTTGGAAGCCGCCGAGTAGTTGCCATCCGGTGTATCGCCCACGTCGAATTCACCATTGGACATGAATTGGTACTTGCCGGGCATGACCTGCCCGGGGTTGTCCACGTTGTCGTACTGGTCGTCGCGCTCCGGCACGCCTTTGAAGCGCCACAGGTTGAACGAGACCGGGCGCCGCGACTCGACGGGGGCCGGCGAAATGCTGGTGCCGAGCAGGCGGACTCCGACCCAACTGGTGGCCATGCCCTCGTCACCGTCGGCATCGTGCTCATACGACAGCCAGATGTTCGGGTCCGACGGGACCGTAAAGGCCGGATCGACAAGGCCGACCGGACCGAAGGCGCCGTTCTGGCCGCCCCAGAAGTCCCACTTGTTGATGGCCTGGCCGTCGTACGGGTCCTTGAAATCGGTGTTGCCGACAGTCGTATCGGTCCACAAACCCAGGTAGACGTCGCGCAACTCTCCGCCACTGACATTGATCAGGGAATAGTCGAGGATCACGAAGTCGTCGGCGAACGGGTTTCCCCAGGAAAGCACGCGCAACCGCACCTTGACGCCCAGCGGCACATGGTTGCCCGTCGTGAGCGACGTGTAGTCGTCGGAGAACAACTCGAACTGCTCGGTCGCCAGAGCCGCCGGGTTGTAGTTGTCCGCATTCTGGCTGTTGGACCAGAGCCGCAGGAAGTTCTCGGGGTTCGACGGATGTTCGCGATCGTAGAAATCCTTGAACTCGCGGATATTGTCGCCCTCTTGGAGGCCGTTGGCATCCTGCGCGCCCGTCGACACGTGCAGGGAGCCGTCAAGGCCGCGCGCGCCGACCCAGATGCCGCCCCGGTAGATATGCTCCACACGGCTGTGGCGCGGGTACTCGCCCGACGGCAGGTTTCGATTGAAGAACGCATTGCCGAAGTAGCCGAGGTTGCTGACGCTCAGGCCAATCAACCCGGCGCTCGTGGTCATGTCCTTGAACACGGTAGCCATGGCCGACGTTGCCGAGACGCTCACCAGGAGCGCCACCGCAATGCGGACGATGCGCGGGCGGAGAATGTTCACTGTCGACTCCGCGATCCCGGCAGCCCGGGCGGGGCAGCCGACCCGGGCGTGTGGGGACGCGGGGACCGGCGCGGTGAGCAAGCTTGCCGAAGCGCACCCACCGACAGAGATTGGATCCCGAACTCTTGATCCGGGGTAAGTCGGCCTAAGGTATCTTCCCGATTCCACTTCTGTCAATCCCGCCGGTGCGATGAGGCCGGGGAACAGGGAACCTGAACATGGAACTCGCCTTCACTGCAGGCCGCGCCACGCGCCGCCGGGTGGCTGTCCCGGCTGCCGGCCCGTTCTGGCACCTGGCCGGGATGTTCCCCGAGACGGCCGACATCTTCCTTCTGGACAGCGCCTTGAACGAGGGCGGCCTCGGTCGCTGGTCGTATGCCGGCGGCGAACCGTTGGCGTCACTGACCGGTCGGCGACGTGCGAAACCGGGCGACGGACTGGACCTCGAGGTGACCGTGTGGCGCGAACCGGACGGGACGCCGGCCTGTCCGCCCCGGCGACTTTGCGGGACAGGTGACCCTGTCGCAGCCCTGCGGGCGCTGCGCAACGCCTATGCCGACGCGCAGGCTGACGGCGCCACGGAGGGTGCCGCGCCCTTCGCCGGCGGCCTGGTCGGGTGGTTCGGCTACGGCGTGGCATGGGCCGGCGAGAACCTGCCGCCGGAAGCCGGGCCTATCGGAAGCGAGGCCCCGGACCTCCTGTTCATGGTGGTTGACGACGTGCTTTGCCACGACCACGCGACCGACGTGACGACGTTGGTCGTCACCGGGCGCGGGGTCGATGACCGCGCCGCCGCGAGCGACCTGGAGTCCCGTCTGGCCGATTGGCGGGCCCGCCTGGCCGCAGCGTCCACCCTGCCGCCGGGCAGACCGTTACCCGCGGCCCAGCCCGCGCCCGACTGCTCCACCGCCCCCGACCTGTCGGGCATCACCGCGGCCTGCGACGAACCCGCCTACCTGACAGCCGTCTCCCGCTGCCGCGAACACATCCTCTGTGGCGACGCCTTCGAGATCTGCCTGACCCAGCAGTTGTCGACTCCGCTGCGGGCGACGCCCTGGGAACTGTACGCCGCTTTGCGCGCGGTCAATCCCGCCCCCTTCGCTGCGTTCCTGCGCGCAGGCGGGGTCACGGTAGCGGGCGCCTCGCCCGAGCGGTTCCTCAGCGCGACCGCCGGCGGCGTGCTCGAAAGCCGCCCCATCAAGGGCACCCGCCCCCGCGGCGCCACACCCGCCGACGATGCGCGCCTGCGCCGCGACCTGGCCGAGGCCGAGAAGGACCGCGCCGAGAACCTGATGATCGTCGACCTCGTCCGCAGCGACCTCGGCCGCGTAGCGCGCATCGGCAGCGTGACCGTGCCCGATCTGTGCGTCGTCGAGACGTACGCCACCGTCCACCAGATGGTCTCGACGGTCCGCGCCGAACTGAAGCCCGGTTGCGACGCGCTCGACGCCGTGCGCGCCTGCTTCCCCGGCGGTTCGATGACCGGCGCGCCCAAGCTCGAGGCGATGGCGATCATCGCCGGGCTGGAGCCGATGCCGCGCGGCGTCTACTCCGGCGCGCTGGGCTGGCTGGGCTGGGACGGCGCCATGGATCTGAGCATCGTCATCCGCACGTTCGTCTGCGCGAACGGCCGCGCCACGTTCGGCGTGGGCGGCGCCGTCACGGCCGACTCCGACCCCGCAGCCGAGTACCGCGAGAGCCTCGACAAGGCCCGCGCCCTGCTGGCCGCACTGCGACTGGCCGTCGGCGGCGAGATGGACAACGCGCCCACCACGGAAGGGAACCAGCCATGAGCGCGCGCGGACCGGTCGTCATCCTCGACAACTACGATTCGTTCACGTACAACCTGTTCCAGCTGGTGGCCGGGCTGGACAACGGCCGCGATCCGCTCGTCTTCCGCAACGACGCCCTCACGCTGGACGAACTGCGCGCACTCGACCCGTGGCGCATCATCATCTCGCCCGGCCCCGCCGGCCCCGACCGTCCCGGCTACCTGGGCGTGGGCCTGGCAGCCATCACCGAACTGGGACCGACCGTCCCCATCCTCGGCGTGTGCCTGGGCCACCTGGGCATCATCGACGCCTTCGGCGGCCGGGTCGTGCGCGCGCCCGAGCCCTGCCACGGCAAGACCACGCTGATCCTTCACGACGACGCCGGCCTCTTCAACCGCCTGCCCGAACCGCTGGAGGTGATGCGCTACCACTCGCTGGTCGGCGAGCGCGAGTCGCTGCCCGAGTGCCTGCGCATCACGGCCTGGACGGACGAGCGCCTGGTGATGGGCGTGCGGCACCGCAAGTGGCCGATTTACGGCGTGCAGTTCCACCCCGAGAGCATCGGCACGGAATACGGGCCGAGGATGATGGCGCACTTCCTGAGGGACGGCTTCGACAACGAGGTGCAGGTGCGCCGCGACGTCTAGTGCGTCGGGATGTCTAGTGCGTCGCGACGTCTAGCCCGTCCGGACGCGTGACGACACCGCGGCGCGAGCCGCATTCAGCGGTTGGCGATCAGCGGAGGTCGTGCAGCGTCCCGCAGCGCGGGCATTTGGCTGCCGGCGTGGCGAAATCGGGCGGGATGCGCAGCGTGGTGCCACAGGCGCAATCCAACTTCCTGTAGCCGTCCTTGCGATAGAAGAAGTCGTCGACCTGTCGCGCGTTTTCGCGCGCGGACGGGGCCGGTCCGGCTGAAGCCTCTCGCGCGGGCTGGTTCGCGGCCGCCGCCGCCCCGCTCGAAAGCTCCGACGCCGGGATCACGCCGCCGCCCCTGGTCACTTCGCGGTAACTGCGCTCGTAGTCGGCCAGCCCGCCGCCGGCCATCGAGCGCAGGATGCGCACGCGCTCGTCGATGGGCGGGTGCGTGCTGGTGGCGTTGGCCGCCATCTCGCCGGTGCGCTTGAGCGGGTTGATGATGTACATGGGCGCCGTCGCACTCGTGGCCCCGCCCAACCGCTGCGGCGCGCGGCTGATCTTTTCCAGCGCCGAAGCCAGGCCCTCGGGGTAGCGCGTGAACGACGCACCCGACGCGTCGGCCAGGTACTCCCGCTTGCGTGACACGGCAAAGTAGATCAGTTGCGCCAGGATCGGCGCCAGGATCATCAGTACGACCGCCAGGATCGCCACGATGCCGGACCCGTCGGAGCCGCCCTCACGCCGCGATCGGCTGCGCCCGCCGCCCAGCCACATGCCGCGCAGGCCGCCCTCGGCCAGGATGACGATGGCGCCCGCCAGCACGCCGGCGAACAGCATCAACTGGATGTCCTTGTTGCGGATGTGCGCCATCTCGTGCGCGACGACGCCCTGCAGTTCGTCGCGGTCCAGCGTGCGCAGAAGGCCGCTGGTGACGGCGATGGCGGCGTTCTCGGCGCGCCGCCCGGTGGCGAAAGCGTTGGGCGCGGGATCGTCGATGACGTAGACGGCCGGCATCTTCGGCAAGCCGGCCGCCAGCGTCATTTCCTCGACCACGTTGAACAGCTGCGGCAGGTCTTCCTTCTGCACGCGGTGCGCACCGGCCACCGACAGCATGATGTTGTCGCCCTGGTACCACGCGGTCAGGGTCATCACCAGCCAGACGACGAGCGCCATCATCACGCCCGGAACGCCGCCGTTCCGGCCCATGAAGTTGACGCCCAACGCCCAGCCGAGGACACCCAGCAGCAGCGCCGACGACATCACAAGCAGGATGGACTTGCGACGGTTGGCCGCGATCTGTTCCCACATGGCCCCATTGCCCCTATTGAACCAGCGCCCCGGGTTGAAGGAGACCTAGTTGAACGAGACCTTCGGGGCCTCGCGCTGGGCCTCGTCTTCCACCTTGAAGAACGTCTCCTGACCGAAGTGGAACATGCCGGCGATGATGTTCCCCGGGAACATCTGCACCCTGTTGTTCATGTTCATGACGGTCTCGTTGTAGAACTGCCGCGCGAACCCGATCTTGTTCTCGGTGCTGGCCAGTTCCTCCTGCAGGCTGGCGAAGTTCGTGCTGGCCTTCAGGTCGGGATACGCCTCGGACACGGCGAACAGGCGGCCGAGCGCCGCGGACAGGCCGGCCTCGGCCTCGACGCGCTGGGCCATGTTGCCGGCGCCGGAAATGGCGGCGCGCGCCTGCGTGACGGCCTCGAGCGTGCCGCGCTCGTGCTGCATGTAGCCCTTGACCGTTTCGATCAGGTTCGGGATCAGGTCGAAGCGGCGCTTGAGCTGCACGTCGACCTGCGCCCAGGCTTCCTTGACGCGGTTACGGGCGGCCACGAGGCCGTTGTAGATGCCGACGCCCCACATGACCACGACCAGGGCCAGTACCAGGGGAACCAGGAACAGGACAGCCATCACTTGCCACCTTTCGCCGGGAACATCTCCCGGATGAAACCGTGTACCGCCGCGGGCAGCCCCCAGGCGGCAGCGTCCAGGTCGGCGGCCAGGGCCGCCACTTCCGCGCCGTCGAACCACAGGCCGCAGCCCCGCGGGCAGCGGTCCACCAGTACCCGGCGCCCCGGGCCGATATTCACCTTGGCCATGGGTTTGTCGCAGAGCGGGCAGGAGCGCGTCGCCTCGTCGGTCAGGGCAGCGGCGGCGTCCAGGGGCCGCTGGTCGCCCAGCAGCAGGGCCAGTTCGCCGCTGTCGAACCAGACGCCGGCGCAGCGGCCGCACAGGTCCAGTTCGATCTGCTGGTATTCGGCCACGTACATGGGCACGCGGCAGGCGGGACACTTCATGGCGCTCCTTTCGCCAGGACAGGATCCGACAACTGGGGCGGATGTGCAATACCGGGCTGCCGATCGGCCGGACCGTGGAGGGCGGGGGTCCGGTTTCCCGACGGCGGCCGGCGGTGGACGCCCCCGGCCCCGTGTACTATTTTTCGGGCGCCGCTGCGGCGGACCCGCTCGCCTCCAACAGAACAGGACGCGCCATGAGCTACCCGGTGAACGACAAGCAGCTGATCCGCGACTGCGAGATCGGCGAGGGCACGAAGATCTGGAATTTCGTCAACATGTACGGCTGCAAGATCGGCCGCGACAGCATGATCGGCACGTTCGTCGAGGTCCAGGGCGGCGTCACGATCGGCGACCGCACCCGCGTGCAGAGCCACACCTTCATCTGCGAGCTGGTGACCATCGGCAACGATGTCTTCGTCGGCCACGGCGTCATGTTCATCAACGACACGATGCCGCCCCAGCCCGAGAAGGAAAAGTGGCTGGCCACGCGCATCGAGGACGGCGCCAGCCTGGGCTCGAACTCGACCATCCTGCCCGTCCGCGTCGGCAGGAACGCCGTCGTCGGCGCCGGCGCCGTGGTGACCAAGGACGTCCCGGACGGGGCGATCGTCGCCGGTTGCCCGGCGAAGATCCTGCGCTACAAGGACGGGTACGGGCCGAAATAGCCCCGATCCACCCGGGTGCGAACGATCGGTTGGTTTCCTAAAGGGCCGTTTCCAATCAATTTGGACGGCCCTTTTCCTTATTGGGCGAAACCACCAACAGCCTGCGGCAAATCATCACAAAATCATCACAAATTTGTAATTGAAATTCGTTGTTTAACACTCGGATTAATTTGTTAGGCTATCTGCCCCGATCCCTCGCCCCGCACGGTCGCCACCGGCGACGGTGCCGGAAGGATCTGGGTATCTAGGTCGTGCGCCAACACGATCACCTCGCTATGTCCGGTCTTTGGAGATCAATCCGTGGGGGGAAAAATGAAGCGACACCTATCGCTCCTGCTGCTGACCCTGCTGACGGTAGCCGTGCTGGTTCCCAGCGCCGGCGCCGGCGTCGACAAGACGCGCCAGTGGGTGCCCGGCGAACTCATCGTGAAATTCAGTCCCGGCCTGAAGGCCGCGCAGAAGGCGACCATCATCCAGGGCCAGCAGGTCAAGGAATTCAAGACCATCGGCTACGAGCACTGGAAGATCGGCAACAAGTCGGTCGAGGCAGCGGTAGCCGCCCTGGAGAAGAATCCCAATGTCGAGTTCGTCGAGCCGAACTACCTGCTCTACGCGCTCGAAGCCCCCAACGACCCCAGCTACGGCATGCTGTGGGGCATGAACAACACGGGCCAGAACGACGGTGGCGGCACACCCGGCACCGTTGACGCGGATATCGACGCCCCCGAGGCGTGGAGCGTGTTCCACGGCTCCAACGCGGTGACCGTCGCGGTCATCGACACCGGCATCGACTACACGCACCCCGACCTGGCGGCCAACGCCTGGACCAACCCGGGCGAGATCGCCGGCAACGGCATCGACGATGACGCCAACGGCTACATCGACGACATCCACGGCTGGGACTTCGCCAACGGCGACAACGACCCCATGGACGACAACGACCACGGCACGCATTGCTCCGGCACCATCGGCGGCGTCGGCAACAACGGCGTCGGCGTGGCGGGCGTGAACTGGAACGTCAAGATCATGGGCTGCAAGTTCCTGACGTCGGGCGGCTCCGGCTCGACGGCGAACGCCATCAGCTGCATCGAGTACGCGACCCTGATGGGCGTCGATGTGATGAGCAACTCCTGGGGCGGCGGCGGCTACGACGCGGCCCTCGAGGCGGCCATCATCGCCGCCAACGCCGCGGACATCTTCTTCATCGCGGCCGCCGGCAACGCGGGCACCGACACCGATGTGACGGCGAACTACCCGAGCTGCTACAACGTGCCGAACGTGATCGCGGTCCTGGCGACGAACAACCGCGACCAGCGCGTTGTCGAGCCCGGCTGGTGGTCGTCCAACTACGGCGCCACCACCGTCGACATCGGCGCGCCCGGCCTGTACATCTACTCGACCATCCCCGGCGCGGCCTACGACTCGTTCTCCGGCACCTCGATGGCCACCCCGCATGTCGCGGGCGCCATGGCGATGCTGCGCGGGCGCTTCCCGACCATCTCGGTGGCCGCCGGCAAGAACCTGCTGATGACCATCGGCAACGACCCCGTGCCGGCCCTGTCGGGCCTGTGCGTGACCGGCGCCCGGTTGAACCTGCTCAAGCTGATCGGCGATCCCGACGTCATCAACCCGGGCGCCGTCATCGACCTGGCGACGGGCGCGGCGACGTCCGACCGCCTGGCCCTGAGCTGGACGGCCCCCGGCGACGACGGCAGCGTCGGCACCGCCATGGGCTACGACGTCCGCTATGCGAGTTCGCCGATCGTCGACCAGGCCGGCTGGGACGCCGCCACGCCGGCGACCGGTGAGCCGAATCCGTCGATCGCCGGCTCGGCCGAGACCATGCAGGTCACCGGCCTGACCCCGTCGACGACCTACTACTTCGCCATCCGCGCGCAGGACGAGTACGGCAACCTCGGCGACCTGTCGAACAGCCCCTCGGGCTCGACGATGGCCCCGCCGGTCGTCGCGGTCAGCCCTGCCTCGCTGTCGGCCGCGCTGGCCAGCGGCGGCACGACCACCCAGACGCTGACGATCTCGAACTCGGGCGCCAGCGTGCTGGACTTCACGATCCCGAACCCGACCTTCATGGTTCCCGCCAAGGGCGCCGCGTCGGTCAGGCAGCACGAGTACATCGAGCTGGCCAAGGGCGAGATCGACACCCGTGTCGGCGACCCCGTCCTGTTCGGAGCCGGCGGCCCCGACGTGTTCGGCTACCGCTGGGCGGACAGTGACGCCGTGGGCGGCCCGGCCTACAACTTCATCGACATCTCGGGCCTCGGCACCGCGGTCACGCTGACCGACGACTCGAACCTGGGACCGTTCCCGCTGGGCTTCACGTTCGGCTACTACGGCACCGACTTCACGACGTTCCGCATCGGCTCCAACGGCTTCGTGTCGTTCTCGTCGACGTCGACGTCCGTGACGAACTCGGCCCTGCCCGCGGTGGCGGCACCGGCCAACCTGCTGGCCATGTTCTGGGACGACCTGACCCCGAGCACCGGCAGCACGTACTACTACAACGACGGTACCCGCATGATCATCCAGTACTCCAACTGGATGAACTACGGCACCGGCGGCCCGTACACGATGCAGATGCACCTGTATCCGAGCGGGACCATCGAGTACCACTACCAGACGATGACCGGCGCCACGAACAGCGCGACGGTCGGCATCCAGAACGGTGACGGTACCGACGGCCTGACCGTGGCCTTCAACGCCACCTACGTGCACGACAACATGGCGGTCCGGTTCACGCGCATGCCGGCGTGGCTGACCGTGTCGCCGACCAGCGGCAGCGTGCCGGCGGGCGGCAGCCTGGACCTGAGCGTCGCCTACGACGCGACGGGCCTGTGCGGCAGCCACTTCGACGCGACCGTGCATGTGGTCAGCAACGACCCGACGAACGCCAACGTGTCGGTGCCGGTGGGCCTGGACCTGACGGGCACGTCCGACATCGCGATCGTCCCGACCAGCCTGGCGTTCCCCGACACCTACGTGACGGCTTCCGCGTCGATGAACCTGGCCGTGACGAACCTCGGCTGCGCAGACCTTGTGGTCTCGGGCCTGTCGTTCGACAACGGCGCCTTCACCAGCGCCCAGGCGCTGCCGCTGACGGTGCTGGCCGGCGCCACGCAGAACGTGGCGGTCGTCTTCACTCCCGGCGGGCCGGGGCTCACGAGCGGCCAGTTGACCGTGACGAGCAACGACCCCGACTCGGGAACGCTGCTGGTGCCGGTGTCCGGCACGGGCCTCGACTTCCCGAACATCGCTGTCAGCCCGGCTTCGCTGGCGCAGACGCTGCCCACCGGCGGCACGGCGACGCAGACGCTGACGATCACCAACAACGGCCTGGGCGCGCTGGGCTTCAGCATCCCCGACGCCGAGTACATCGCCGTGGTGGCCAAGGCCGCGGCTCCCAAGCCCGGCAGTGAGTACATCGACCTGGCCAAGGACGCCAAGGATCCGCGCGTGGGCGCCCCTGTGGTCCTGGGCTCGGGTGGACCGGACTCCTACGGCTACCGCTGGAAGGACAGCGACGAACTGGGCGGCCCGGCGTACAACTGGATCGAGATCTCGGCGATCGGGACCGCGATCCCGTTCACGGGCGACGACCAGAACCTCGGCGCCTTCAATATCGGGTTCAGCTTCCCGTTCTACGGCACCGACTTCACGTCGTTCCGGGCGAGCACGAACGGCTGGATCAGCTTCACCAACACCACGACCGCGCTCAGCAACTACAACCTGCCGAGCACGAGCGCGCCCGAGAACCTGATCGCCGCCTTCTGGGACGACCTGGACCTCTCAGTGTCCGGTGACGCGTACTACCACTTCGACGGCACCCGCACGATCATCGAGTACACGGCCGTACCCCGCTACGCGAGCGGCGGCCCGTACACGTTCCAGATCCACCTCTATCCCAGCGGTCGGATCGAGCTCCATTACAAGACGATGGCCGGCACGCGCCTGAACGAAGCCACGATCGGCATCCAGAACGAGACGATGGACGCGGGCCTCGCGCCGGTGTTCAACGCCGCGTACGTGCACGACAACATGGCGATCCGTTTCGAGGCGCAGATCCCCTGGCTGTCGGCGACCCCGAATACGGGGACCATCGCCGCCGGCACTTCGGCCGATGTCACCGTCGGCTTCAACGCCGCCGGCCTCTGCGGCGACTCGTACAGCGCCAACCTGCACATCGTCAGCAACGACCCGGACAGCCCGGACGTGACCGTCCCGGTGACGCTGACCCTGCAGGGTTCGCCCGACGCGCTGGTGTCGCCGACGACCCTGGCCTTCGGGAACGTCTACGTGACGCAGAACGGTTCGCTCTCGACCAACGTGGCCAACGCCGGCTGTGCCGGCCTGCAGGTCACCGCGATCGCGATCGACAACCCGGTCTTCGCCAGTGCGCAGACCGTGCCGTTCAGCGTCGCTCCCGGCGCCTCGCAGGCGGTGGGCGTGACCTTCACGCCGGCAGCGGCCGGTGCGGTGACGGGCACGATGACCCTGACGACCAACGACCCGCTGCACCCGACGCTGACCGTGGCGTTGACGGGCACGGGCGTGAACCCGGCCGGCATCGAAGTGACGCCGGCGGCGATCACCGCCACCGTGCCGTCCAACCAGCAGCGGACGGCCACGATCCACGTCGTGAACAACGGCGCGGGTTCGCTGACCTACAGCGTGCCGTCGCCCGACCTGTACAGCAAGGCCATCGCGAATGCGCCGCCTGCCGTGCTGGCCGTGGACGGTCCGAAGGACGCCGAAGACAAGGAATCCGGCATTGCCCCGATGGGCAGCGGCGGCCCCGATGTCTTCGGTTACAGCTGGAAGGACAGCGATGCGGTTGGCGGCCCGGCGTTCAACTGGGTCGAAATTTCCTCGACCGGCACCGCGGCCCTGACCAGCGGTGACGACACGAACTCCGGTCCGTTCCCGATCGGGTTCACGTTCAACTACTACGGCACCCCGTACACGACCTTCCGGGTCTGCACGAACGGATTCCTGAGCTTCAGCAGCACCGCGACGACGTACAGCAACACGGCGTTGCCGTCGGCGAGCGCGCCGCTGAACATGCTGGCCCCGTTCTGGGACGACCTGAACCTGAACGCGGTCGGTTCCGGCGACATCTACTACCAGGTGGTCGGCGGCAACCTCGTCGTGCAGTTCAACAACGTGATGCGCTTCGGCACGACGATCCCGATGACGTTCGAAGTCATCCTGTCGCCGACCGGCGCCATCACGTACCAGTACCTCAACCTGAGCACCGCGCTCCTGACCAGCGCCACGGTGGGCATGCAGAACTCGACCGGCACGGTCGGCCTGCAGGTTGCGTACAACGCGGCCTACCTGCACAACAACCTGGCGATCCGGTTCTCGGCGCTGCCCCAGTGGGCCACGGTCACCCCGACCAGCGGCACGCTGGCCGGCGGCGAAAGCGTGGACCTGACGGTGACGATGGACGCCACGGGCCTGGCCCTGGGCGTGCACACCGGGCAGGTGCGCATCCTGAGCAACGACCTGAGCAATCCCGTGGTCACCGTGCCCCTGACGATGACCGTGCAGGACTACACCTCGGGCGTCGGCAACGAACTGCCGAGCCTGCTGGCCCTGTCCCAGAACGTGCCGAACCCGTTCAACCCCAGCACGAAGATCAGCTTCGCCCTTCCGGCGCGCGGCCTGGTCGACCTGCGGGTGTTCGACGTGCGCGGCGCGCTGGTTCGCACCCTGGTGTCCGGCGACCTCGAGCCGGGCTTCCACGATTACACGTGGGAGGGCCGTTCGGACGACGGCGTCCAGGTGCCTTCGGGTGTGTACTTCTACCGCCTGCGGACCGCGACGGGTGACATCACCCGCAGCATGACGCTGGTCAAGTAGAGCTGCTGCGCGGCGACGCGCAGAAGCCAGACGGCAAGAGCCCCGCCGGTGTCGAACCGGCGGGGCTCTTTGTTTGTCGTCGACGCAGTCGTTGGCCGCGCCCTCCTGCTGGACGCGTCAGACCAGGACGAACTTTGCGGCCGGTGCGCCGCAGATCGGGCACTTGGCCGGGGGCGTCCCGAACTCGATGTGCCCGCAGACAGGGCACAGGTAGAACTTCTCCTCGCCCAGGTCCTCGCCGCGCGTCGCCGCGGCCAGCGCGCGGGCATAGAGTTCGGCGTGCACGCGCTCGGCCTCGACCGCGAAACGGAACATGCGCGCAGCCCTGTGACCCTCTGCCTCGGCCTGCGCCAGCATCGGCGGGTACATCGTCTCGAACTCGTAGGTTTCGCCACCGATGGCCGCGCGCAGGTTGTCCACCGTGCCGCCGACACCTTCGAGCGCCTGGAAATGCCCGGCTGCATGGATACGTTCGGCCTGCGCCGTGGTGCGGAAGAGGCGCGCGATGTTCGGCCGGCCTTCCTTCTCGGCGACTTCGGCGAAAGACGTGTACTTCTGGAACGCCTGGCTCTCGCCGGCGAACGCTTCCTTCAGGTTGTCATGGGTGTTCGGCTTGCCATTCGGGTTGGCCATCTCGGCATCCTTTCGCGGCGCGCGCGGTCCGGTCGGGGCGGATCAGCCCGCCAGCCGGCAACCGAGCGCAATGGAAAACAGCTTCGATTCCTCGTCGTCGGCGCGACTGGTCAGCACGCAGGGCGCCGTGGTGCCCACGACCGCGGCCGCCACGCGCGCGCCGGCCAGGTGGGTCACGGCCTTGTAGAAGACGTTGCCCGCCTCGATGTTCGGGAACACGAGGATGTCCGCCAGGCCACCAACGGGCGAATCCAGCTCCTTGATGCGGCACGCCTCCGGCGACAGCGCCACATCCAGGGCCAGCGGACCGTCGACGATCGCGTCGCCGAAGCGACCGTCGGCGGCGAGCTTCCGGATCTCGTCGGCCTCGACCGTGGCCGGCATCTTGGCGCTGACCTTCTCCGTGGCAGTGACCAGCGCCACGCGCGGCCGCGCGATGCCGAAGCTGCGCGCCGCATGCAGGCAGTACTCGATGATCTGCAGCTTCGTCGCGACATCCGGCTGCGGAATGATCGCGACGTCGGCCACGAACAGCAACCGCGGGAGCGCCGGCATCTCCAGGACGGTCACGTGCGACAGCACGCGGCCGGGCGGCAGCAGCCCGGTCTCGCGGTCCAGGATGCACTTCATGTAGTCGCTGGTCGCCACCAGGCCCTTCATCAGGACGTCGGCCTGCCCCCCGCGCACCAGCGCCACGGCGCGCCGGGCGGCAAGCAGGGGATCCGGTTCGTCGACGACCGTGACGCCCGACGGCAGCGGCCCCAGGTCCTTCGCCATTTCCGCCAGCCGGCGCGCGTCGGCCACCAGCGTCACCAGGGCAATGCCCCCGCTTGCGGCGCGCATTGCCGCCTCCAGCGTGTGCGGGTCGTGACCCGCCGCCACCGCCAGGCGCTTCGGCGGCGCGCCTCTCAACCCGTCCAGCAGGTCGTCCAGCTTCGTGATCGCGGTCATGCGTTCGCCTCCGTCCGGGGGTCGTACTGCTTCGCCACCTCGCGTCCGCGCAGCACGCGCAGCGCGCCGCGCACCAGGGCCTGCATCTCGTTCTCACCGGGGTAAGCCGACACACCGCAACCGAGCGCCGCGACGGCCCTGGTCACGTCGGCCACGAGCCGCTCGCTGCGCGCCATGCCGCCGGTCAGCAGCACACGGTCGACGGGTTCGCCGTCGAAAGCCGGCAAGAGGCCGGTGATGGCCTTGGCGATCTGGTAGATCATCGCGTCGTAGACGTCACGGGCTTCCCTGTCGCCGTCGTCGATGCGCTTTTCCACCTCGCGGAAGTCGGCCGTGCCCAGCAGGTCGATCAGGCCGCCGCGCCCCTTGTTCAGCTTCAGCAGATCGTCCAGCGTGTAGCGGCCGCTGAAGCACAGGCGGATCAGGTCACCGGTGGGCTCGCTGCCCGAGCGTTGCGGGCTGAACGGCCCCTCGCCGTCCAGGCCGTTGTTGACGTCGATATACCGGCCCTTCGCATGCGCGCCGACGGTGATACCGCCGCCCATGTGGCAGACGATCAGGTTCAGGTACTCGTAGAACGTCTCGTTCTCGCGGGCATAGCGGCGCGCCGTGGCGATCTGGTTCAGTGCGTGGCTGATCACCTTGCGCCGGATGGCCTTCATGCCGGTGACGCGCACGCGCGCCGGCGCCTCGTCGACGACCACCGGGTCGACGATGAATGCCGGCTTGCCGGTGCCCTCGACAAGCTCGCGCGCGATGAGCGCGCCCAGGTTCGAGGCATGGTCCGGGCCGCGGCCGTTCAGCAGGTCGTCGCGCATGCGGTCGTTCACCGCGTAGGTGCCGTGCGGGATGGGCTGCAGCAACCCGCCGCGCCCGGACACGGCGTCCAGGTCCTCGACCCGCAGGTTGTGCGCCGCCAGCTCGCGCAGCACCAGGTCCTTGCGCATGGCATACTGCTCAACAATGCGCCGCCCCTCGAACGGGGCCAGGTCGGCCGCCGGATGCTCGATCTCGCGCGTGAACACCTCGATATCGCCCTCGTAGAGCGCGATCTTGGTCGTCGTCGATCCGGGATTGATGGCCAGGATGCGGTGGCGCGGGAAGAACGTGTCCTTGGGCGTGCGCTGCCAGTGACCGAAGCGGTGCATGCGCAGCACGCTGGCCTTGATGCCCAGGGCCGCATCGGCGGCGCTGCTGTCCATCGGCAGGTCCACGCCCTGGAACCGGATGCCGAACATCACGCTGAACTTGCGCGCCTCGGGATATCGTGTGGCGTACAGGTGGAACAGCAGGTTGCCGGTGTCCAGGTTCGGCACGATCAGGACGTTGGTGCCGCCGACGAAATCCTCTTCCTGCCCGCGCCGGTACAGGTGCGCGGCGCGCCGCGACAGCGCGACGCTGATCTTGACCTCGCCCTCGATGTGGATCGAGCCGTAGCGGGCGCCCAGCGCCGTGCGCTCGGCCAGGATCTGGGGCACCATCGCCGCAGCCTGGCGCACCAGTTCCGGGCTCGGCCCCTCGTCCGAGCCCTTGTTCGAGTACGAGACCATCGCGCCGTTGATGACCGGCAGCACATCCTCGGGGAACAGGTCGCGCGCGACGGCACAGATGCCGACGGCCGTGTGCGCGAGCACCTCGGGCGTCATTGTCGCATTCACCCCGACGTCACCGACAACCAGGATGTTGTGCGGGAAGATGCCATCGGGATGCGTGTCCGGCAGCACGAAGACGCCGGCCTCGCACAGCACTTCCTGTTTCGCCAGCAGGCGGATCATCGGGCGGAAGAAGTCGTGCGGCTCGTGGCGGATGCCGCCGACGACCATGTCGGCGTGACCCTGCCTGACGGCCATGATGCCGAAGCGCGCGGGCTCGGACATCAGGCGGCGCGCCTCGTCCTTCCGGTCGGTGCGGCGGATGGCCAGCGGCAGTTCGGTGCAGGCCTGGGCGAACTCGTCCAGCAGGTCGGTGCGCGCGTTGATGTCGACAAACGCGCTCTCGGCCAGCGTGAAGGCGATGCGCGTGGGGTCGACGTGCCCGAGTTCCTGCTCGGCCACGGCGCGCACTTCCGCCTCGGGTGCCAGGAAGACGGGGCGAATGAAACGAGGCAGCCTGCAGGCTGCCTCGATCACGCGTGGATCGGTGGCCTCGACGAAGATGACAGCCGGGCGGTGGCGCCCCAGCGCCATGATCTGGGTGTCAAGTGAGGCATCGATGTCGTACATTTGCCCTCTCCTGCCGCACTGGCTGCCAGGCGGCCGCGGGTAAGGACCGCCACCGCGGTCGATATTTATTTAACAAACAAAGTGGCCCTTTTTCGGGAGCTTCGCAAGAACGTCGTGGCCCATTCCGATCCGGCATCCACCCCTTCCCGGCCCCCGCTGCCGCCCCTGGCCGAGGGCCTGGCCGCCGTGCGCCGCCTGGCCCCCGACGGCGAGGCCCGCTGGCTGCTGGTCGATGTGGCGGCGCAGCGCCTGCACCTGATGGCAGGAAGCGTGCCGCTGGCCGACTGGACTGTTTCGACGGCAGCGGCCGGGATCGATGCCCGCGAAGGCTCCGGCGGGACGCCTCCGGGAGTGCACCGGATCCTGCGCCGGATCGGGGCTGGCGCACCGGTCGGCATGGTTTTCCTGTCGCGCGAGCCGATCGGGCTCACCTGGCCCGCCGGCCTGGCCGACGGGATCACCGGTCCCGGGGGCGAGCCCCTGCCCGCCGACCTCATCCTGACGCGCATCCTGACCCTCGACGGCCTGGAGGACGGCGTCAACCGCGGCCCGGGCGTCGACTCGGTCGCGCGCTACATCTACATCCACGGCACCAATGCCGAAGACCGCCTGGGCACGCCCTGCTCGCACGGCTGCGTGCGCATGGCGAACGCCGACGTGGCGACGCTCTTCGACCAGGTGCGGGAGGGCGACCCGGTTGTCATCATCTGAACCGAATCCCGGCAACGGCCGCCTCCACTTCGCCGGCGTCGGCGGCAGCGGCATGAGCGCCCTGGCCCTGTTCGAGGTGCGCCGCGGCGGCAAGGCCAGCGGCAGCGATCGCGCGTTCGACCTGGGGCAGAACGCCGAACTGCGCGAGCAGCTCGAGCGCGAGGGCGTCGTCATCGTCCCGCAGGACGGCTCGTTCCTGGACCCGGCGCACGGTCCGTGCGAGGCGATTGTCGTCTCCACCGCAGTCGAGGCGCAGGTGCCCGACGTCGCCGCGGCGCGCGCCGCCGGCGTGCCCGTGCTGCACCGCTCCGAACTGCTGGCCCGGCACGTGGCCTCGCACCGCAGCGTGGCCGTCAGCGGCACCAGCGGCAAGTCGACGGTCACGGGCATGGTCTTCTCGATCCTGCAGGGCTGCGGCCTGCAGCCGGGCCTGCTGACCGGCGGCGCGCTGGCCGACCTGACGGCGCAGGGCGAGCCGGGCAACGTATGGGCGCCCGGCGCGGCGCCCGACGGCGGCGCACCGTGGCTGGTGGTCGAGGCCGACGAGAGCGATGGCAGCCTGGTCCGCTACGAGCCGTGGCTGGGCGTGGTGCTGAACCTGGGCCTGGACCACAAGCAGCCCGACGAGATCCTGGCGATGTTCCGCACCTTCCGGCAGCGCACGCGCGGGCCGTTCGTCTGCGCCGCCGAGGCGAACCTGGCGGCCCTCCAAAAGGGCGCCGTGCTGTTCGGCGCCGAGCCCGACGCCGCGGGCGCCGCCTTCCGCGCCGGCGACATCGCGTTGTCCCCCCGCGCGGCCACATTCCGCCTGCAGGACGTCGCCTTCACGCTGTCGCAGCCCGGGCGCCACAACGTGCTCAACGCCGCGGCGGCCATCGCCGCCTGCGCGCAGGCCGGCCTGCCGATCGCCGGCATGGCGGCGCCCCTGGCGGCTTTCGGCGGCATCGCGCGACGCTTCCAGAGCCTCGGTGAGGCGAATGGCGTCGAGGTCATCGACGACTTCGCGCACAACCCCGACAAGATCGCCGCCGCGCTGGCCACCGCGCACGGCCGCGTGAAACCCGGCGGTCGCGTGCTCGCCTTCTTCCAGCCGCACGGCTTCGGACCGACACGATTCCTGCGCGACGCGCTGGTGGCAGCGTTCAGCGAACACCTGGCGGCGGACGATGTGCTGTGGTTGCCGGAGATCTTCTTCGCCGGGGGGACGGTCGTCCGCGACATCTCGTCGGCGGACCTGGTCGCGGCCATCGTGAAGGGCGGACGCGACGCCCGTTTCAAAGACGAGCGCGCCGGGATCGCCCCGCTCATCGCGGCCGAGGCGCATCCCGGCGATGTGGTCCTGGTGATGGGCGCGCGCGATCCGTCGCTCACCGCGTTCGGTCGCGAGTGCCTTGAGGCGCTGGCGGCGCGCGCCTGACGCCCACCGCATTCGCTCAGGCGTTGACGGAGCTCGTCAGCGCAGCCAGCGTGTTCAACAGCTCGTCCCGGTTGATCGGCTTGGTGAACGTGCAGTGCACGCCGAACCGCTTCGCCCAGTCGAGGTATTCCTCGGGGCTGATGCGACCGCCGCCCGAGATCGCGATGATCCGTACGCCCGCGCTCTTCTGGCGCAGCTCCTGGATCGTCTCGATCCCTTCCTTCTCGGGCATGACGATGTCGGTGATGACGACATCATGCCGGGCGGGGTCGAACGCCGCGACGGCCTCGTTGCCGTCGGCAGCCGTGTCCACCTCGTAGCCCGCGCGCTCGAGCACCAGCCTCAGGACGCGCCGTACCTGTTCCTCGTCATCCACTACCAGAATTCGCGGCATGACGGCCTTTCCGTGCCATGGCCTGCGCCGTTTCGCCCTGATCCGTCGGCGGCGACATGTGATGTATGGTGATTTTCGGCTCCCGGCTGGGGAACTTGAGGGGCAACTGGGGGCATATTTCATCAAATACAGGGCGGGGCGAGCCCCCGGCCCGCCCCGCCCCACCCTGCCTATGCCTGCCGACCCTAGCGCCCCTTGCGCCGCGCCTGCCAGACCATGCGCCCGCCGACGATGACCAGCGCCAGCGGCCACCAGTCCGCGAGCCAGTCCAGCGGGATGTCGAAGTTCAGGTCCAGCACGAACAGCAGCCCGATGACGATCATCACGATGCCGCCGAACAGGGAACCGCCCGCCTTGGGCAGCTTGTACTCGTCGGGCAGTTCCTCGGCGCCCAGCCCGGCGCTGACGCGGTTGTAGTGCATGGCCCTCCGGTTCGCGTCGATCAGGTTGAACATCCAGAAGAACGCCATGCCGAGGGCGATGAACGGCTCGAGTCCCTCGAAGCGGTTCGAGCTGAGGGCCGTGATGCACCCCGCCACGATCGCCATGTTGATGAAGCCCTGCTGGTAGTAGCCCACGTAGATATGCCCGAGGCCCGGCATCACCGACAGCATCGTGGCCAGCGCCGGCGACCGCATCGGCCGCTGCGAGCCCACGGCCGCGTACGCGGCCCGTCCGGTTTCCTGTCCGCCCTGGGCCTGCGGCCCGGTTCCGTTTGCGTTCCATTCACTGTTGCTCATGGTCTTCCCCTTTCACTCGCCCGTCGCCGACTGTTCCTCATGCCACCAAAGTGCCCAGGCCCGTCGCGAGGCGTCGATGGCTCCCAGGCCCTCGAGTCCAGCCTCGCTCGTCCGTCGATTCTCCAGATCCCGCCACATCAGGCCCAGGTGATGGGCGACCTGCCCGCGCGCCTCCGACGAGCGCATCATCCGGGCGTCAAGACCGCCGTCGATCACCTGCACACGATTGTTCACGGCCGTGCGCGTCTCGCCGGCCTGGCCGTCCACCCAGTCCACGGCCACCGCCACCGCCGGCACCGCCGTCGGGCCGGCCCGCATGACCTTCAGGGCCTCGCCCGGCACCTTCTGCAGCGGCGCGCCCGGCACCGCCGTCAGCAGGACCAGCAGCACCGTCGCCGCGTAGGCGACCTGCGCCGCAAACCCGGGCTGGAAGATGCGCTCGCCCCACCAACGGCCCAGCCGGTCCATCAGGCCGGGCAGTCCCTCCGGCTGCGTGCCGGGCGCCGGCGCCGCCAGCCTCTGGCGCAGCGTCGTGCGCGCCAGCACAGCCGCGGTGAACGCCGCGCCGGGATCGACCACGGCCAGTTGCGTCAGCACCGGCTCGCACCAGCCCATCGCCACGGCCAGCGAGCGGCACCCGCTGCAGTGTTCCAGGTGCGCCTGCACCAGCTGCCGGTCCAGGTCCTGGAGCCGTCCGTCGGCCAGGTCGGGCAGCTGGTCCTCGCAGCGCAGGCACGGCGAGCCGCTGGTCCGGGCCAGCACGTCGCGCACGAAGCGCTCGCGGTCGTCGCGCTGCCCGCTCATGACACGGCCTCCGCGCCCAGGGGGCCGCCGGCCGGCCCGCCCTCGATCTCGACGATGGCCCGCGCCAGTTCCACGCGCGCCCGGCTGCTGCGCGATTTCACGGTGCCCAGCGGCAATTCCAGCATCCCCGCGATGTCCTCCAGGGGCAGTCCCTGGATGTCCTTGAGCACGATGATCTCGCGGTTGATGTCGCTGAGCTTCTGCAGCGCGCGGTGCACCAGCTTCTGGCGCGAGGTGCTCAGCCACTGCTGGTGCGGGTCGGCCGAGGCCGCGGCCAGCGAGGTCATCTCGTCGGCCGGGATGTCCTGCCGCGGCGGCCTTGCCTTGCGCCGGCGCAGGTGGTCGATGCACGCGTTCCGCGTGATGCGGGTCAGCCAGTGCTCGAAGCGCTCGGGGTCCACGCAGGCGTCGAGGCTGCGATACAGCCGGACGAAGATCTCCTGGGCCACGTCGAGCGCGTCATCCTGGTCGCCGAGGTAGTGCCACGCGATGGCGCATACTTTTCCCTGATGCGTTCTCACGAGCACCTCCCACGCCAGTTCGTCGCCCGCCTGGCACCGTTGAAGAAGTTGCGTCTGGTCCATCCCGCTTCCGGTCGGTTCGTCGGTTGGGATGCGGGTCGCCAGCCTCTTGTCGCCAGCCTCTTGTCGCCCGCCTGTCTGCACCCATCAGCCCACAGACGCACCCGGCCGGTCAATGGTTCGGTGGGTTCGCAAAAAAGATGGGGCGCCCCCGCCCAGCGGCGGAAGCGCCCCCCAAACCCCTTCGCGGGATGGCCCCGGAGGTCCACGGCCCCCGGCCCGCCCCCCTACCCCATGAGCGAGCTCGCCATGTAGATCGTGACAGCCAGGCACCCCAGCCCCACCGCCCGGTGCGTCGGCGACCGCAGCCCGGTCCGCAGTCCCCCCAGCGCACGGTTGACCGGGTGCAGGCGCGACAGGTCGGCGATGACCGGCGGCCGCTCGCGATCGTAGATCGCGAAGCCGGCGGCCAGCCGCGGGTCGCGCGGGGCCAGATGCTTGGCCTTCATCAGGTAGCGGTAGCCCTCTTCCAGTCGTGAGCCACGCAGGTGGATGTACCCCAGGGCGATGTAGCCGGCCGCCGACTTCGGGGCCAGCTTCACCGACTGCTGCGCAAGCTTCTCGGCCGTCATGAAGCGGCCGCCGTCCTCGGCGGTGCACACGGCCAGGCCGGCGAGGGCCTCGTGGTCACGCGGATTCTCGTCGATGATGCGTCGGAAACGGACCTCGGCCTCGGGGATGTCGCCCTCGAGCATCACCCGGTAGGCGGCCTGCACCGCCGGACTGGCGAACATGTCGGTGGTGAAGCCGCCGGCGCGGAATTCCAGGAGGTGGCTAAGTTCACTCATGTTTTCGACCTCATCGGGCACTTTACCCGTCCGCTCCCAGCGGTCTTTCGTTTTGCCCTGCCCCCCGTTTCCCGTCGTTCCCCGCGGCTGCCCGGGAGGCGTCGCCTGCCCAGGGGTCGCATATCCGGGACCGGGAGCGCGTGGCCACTGGAAACGAGCGCGCCTTGATGCCATAATGGCGGGCATCGTCCGGACCCCAGACCGCTAAGAGCCACGAAGAGCCACCACGAGCCGCCGGAGAGCCCAAATGATCCAGCGCAAGCCGCTGCGCGACGATGTCCAGAAGGAGATCCTGGCCCGCCTGGTCGACCAGCGCCTGGCGCCGGGATCGCGCGTGAACGAGTCGCACCTGTCGGCCGAGTTGGGCGTCAGCCGCACCCCGCTGCGCGAAGCCATGCTCGGGCTGGAGGCGGCCGGGTTCCTGGGCAGTGACGTGGGCCGGGGCTTCCTCGTCCCGGCGCTCACGGCGATGGCGTTCCTGGAGGGGCAGCAGGTGCTCGCGCGCCTGGCTCCGACAGCGTTGCTGCTGTCGCCGGCGCCGGATCCGCGGCGGATCATGGAGCTGCAGAACCTCCTGGGCCGGGCGCGCCTGCGCCTGGGCGCGGCTCCGGCCGAGCGCGCCGCCGACCTGGCCGGCGTGCCGCAGCGCTGGTCGCTGGTGCTGCTGGAACACTGCCCGAACCGGACACTGGAGCGGGATATCGTCCGTCTGGAGGCGCTGGCGGTGCGCGGTTGGCGCGAGGCGCTGCGACGCGGCTACGACTCGACGGCACAGCAGGCGTCGTGGGCCGCGATGTACGAACTGGTGCGCGGCGGGCGCCGCGACGAGGCCGCGACGCTCTGGGCGCAGCACCTCGAGCAGTTCGGCGCGGCGGCGGCGGCCTTCCTGCCGGTGACCGCCGCGGTGGCCGGCGGCTGATCCGTCAGGTCCCGTCGATACCCGTCAGGCGCGCCGCGAACGCCTGTCCGTCCTCTTCGTTCGTGATCCGGCCGTCCAGCTGCGCCGCGTAGCAGCGGTCGAGCCACTCGCCGAACTGCGGCCCCGGTTCCAGCCCCAGCGCGATCAGGTGCCTTCCGAGGACCAGCGGCGCCGGCGGCCCGCTCTCGACCCCCAACTCCCGCGCCCGCTCGAGCAGCCAATCGCCCGCCGGGAATTCGCGCGACGCCAGCGGCGGACGCCCCAGTGCATCGGCGCGCGCCACGCGCACCAGCCGGTCGATGCGACCGGCCCGCACGGACAGCCGACGGATGGCGGCGGCCGACGCCCCCGACTTGTGCAGCGCCACGGGCCGCGTGTGTTCGTGCACCAGCGAGACCACCTGCTCGACCAGCGCCGCGCTGGCGGTCAGGCGCGCCAGGAACGCGCGCGTCAGCCCACCGCCCAGCCCCTCGTGCCCGAAAGCACGCAGCCGGCCGTCCACCTCGGCGGTGGTGCCCGGCTTGCCCAGGTCGTGGCAGAGCACCGCCAGGCCGACGACCAGGTCCTCACGGCGGTCACCGGTCAGCTCGCTCGCGAACACATCAAGGCAGTGCCGCGTGTGCGTCCACACGTCGCCCTCGGGATGCCAGTGCGGATCCTGCGGGCAGCCCCGCAGCGCATCGAGCTCGGGGAAGTACGCCAGCCAGCCCGTGTCCTCCAGGAAACCGAGCCCGCGCGACGGCTGCCCGCCCAGGGTCAGCAGCTTCTCCCACTCGCCGAAGACCCGCTCGTGGGCCAGGCCCTCGGGCGTCATCGCGCGGCACACGGCCACCGTCAGGTGGTCGGGCGTGAGCGCGTAGCGACTGGCCAGCTGCATGCCCCGCAGGACGCGCAACGGGTCCTCGCCGAACGCCTCGGAGGTGTGCCGCAGCACGCCGGCCTCGAGGTCGTCGAGCCCGCGCCAGGGGTCGGCCACCTCGCCCGTCAGTGGATCCAGGTAGACGGCATTGATCGTGAAGTCGCGCCGCGCGGCGGCCACCGGCAGCGGCAACTGGGGATCCGAGGCGACGGCGAAACCGCGGTGCCCCGGCCCGGTCTTGCTCTCCCGGCGCGGCAGGCCGACGTCCACCGGCCAGTCCTTCAGCTTAAGGATGCCGAACGAGCGCCCGACCAGGTCCAGGGCGAACCCCTCGGCGAGCACCTCGACCAGGCGGTCGGGCTCCAGCCCGAAGACCTCCAGGTCGGCGTCGCCCGGCACCAGGCCCAGGGCGCAGTCCCGGACGGTGCCCCCGACCAGCCACGCACGGCCGCCGGCCGCCGCCACCCGGAAACAGACCTCCCGGACCGCCCCACCGAGGGCCGGCCCGAGCTTGTCCGCCTGCGGATGTCTGGAAACGACCATGGAATACACACCACCCGGCCTGGTTTGCGGTCCCCGGCCGACAGGATAACCCCCCGGAGGGCCGATGGGAACAACCTCAAGGCACCCGCGCAATTTGGCTCAACAGCCCCCCCATCGGGCCGATGAAGAACGCGGCATGGCGGGCCGGTTGCCCGCCCACGTGGATTCATGGAGGAAAGCAATGTCCACGACGCGTAAGCTGAAATTGACGATTGGCGCCGTGAGTCTCTGCCTGGTGGCATGCGGCGGCTTCCTGGTGAACAACGTTCGCCAGGGCGATCACACGGTCGTCCAGCTCAAGGTCGCCGACCGCCAGCAAACGCTGGTGGCCGAGCTCGTTGAGCAGACGGAGTCGTTGGTCGCCGGCGTGGGGCGCGAAGAGGCGCTCGCCGCGCGCAACGCCCTGGGCGAGACGATCACCAGCTTCGATGAGGGTCTCGGAGCCCTGCTGGCCGGCGGAGCCGTGCGCCTGGATGGCCGCGCCCACCGCGTCACCCGCGTCGACAACGCCAGGGCCCGCGAAGCCCTCGAAGCCGCCTCACAGGTATGGACCGATACCGGCGTGCCGCTGGGCGACCTGGCCGCGGGCCAGTTCTCGCCGTTCAGCGCCGCGGGCCAGGAAGCCGTGGAGGGCCTGCAGGCCCATCGCGAGGAATTGTCGCAGCACATGGCCGACGCGGCCCTCAGCCTGCGACAGGGCGCCGCGGCGCAGGCCTCGCTGGCCGGCATGGTCCAGTGGGCGGCCATCGGCCTGGGCATCGCGCTGGTGGCGCTGGTCGCCGTAGTCCGGATCTCGACGTGGCGCGCCAACCGTCCCGCCAAGCCCGCTCGCGGGAAGAAGGCCAAGGCCGGACAGGCGCACGACGGCGAAGACGCCGCCGCCCCCGCCCGCCCGCGCTCGCGCGCGCACATCGACGACCAGGACGACGACATGCGCCCGATCCGCTCGGCGCGCCCCGGCGGTCGTCCGGCGGTCTATGTGCCCTCGATCGACTTCGACAACGTGAACGCCGCCGTCGACCAGCTCTCCGTCGACATGAACACCATCGCCGGCAGCAGCGACAAGATGCGCCAGGCGATCGACCAGGTCGGCTTCGCCCTGCAGGGCATGCTGTACTCACTGAACGAGATGGCGCAGGATACGAGCGAGGGCGCACAGATCGTCCGCAACGCGAACAACGCCGCCGTCTTCACGGCCGACGCCGCCACCGAGCTGGTCCAGGCCGCGCGCGAGATGAGCCGGCTCGTCGGCCGCGTCACGCAACTGGCCGAACGCACGCGCCACGTCGCCGGCAACATCGAGGGCGAGGCGCTGCAGACCGGCCGCACCGGCGAGGCGTTCACGTCGGTCGTGGCGCAGGAGGTCAAGGGCCTCGCGCGCCAGACCAACCAGGCCACGTTCGAGATCGACCAGACAGTCAATGACGTGCTGGCCACCGCGCGCCAGTACGAAGAGGCCATCGGGCAGATCATCAAGAACGTCGCGGCCATCAACAAGGTCTCGCAGAACCTCGGGCAGATGATGATCGACCCCCCGCGCCGCGTGCAGCCCGGGTCCTTCACCACGGCCACTGCGGCCACTGCGGCCGCCGCCCAGGCGATGGCGGCGCCCGCGCCGGCGCCGGTGGCGCCGCAGCCTGTCGCGCAGCCCGCGCCGCAACCGACCATCGCGCAGCAGGCCGACGTCCAGGACGACCCGGTGGTCGTCGAGCCGACGGCCCAGCAGACCGCGCAGGTGACCGCCGAGGCCATCGAAGCGGCCACTCCCGCGCCTGCGCCCACGGCGGCCCCCGCGCCCGCTGCGACAGCAGCAGAGCCGGCACCGGCAGCCCCTACCCCCGGACCGGGCAAGGCTGACGGCGGCAGCAACGGCAACGTCTTCCTGCTCGGCAAACCGCGCCGGAAGCCGGATGTGGCGGCAGCCCTGGCGGCCGACGCCGGGGACACGGCGCCGGCGGCGCCGGCTCCTGCTCCCGCACCAGTTCCTGCGCCCGCGCCGGTCGCCGAAGCGCCTGCGCCGGCCCCGGCGCCCACGCCGGCACCTGCGCCTGCAGCCAGCGAGGCACCGGCCACAGGCACGTCGTCGGCTGACGGCGGCAGCAATCGCAACGTGTTCCTGCTGAACAAGCCGAAGGGCGGCAAGCCCGCGGCGGTCGAAGCAGCGGCGGCCCCGGGGCCCGAGGCGGCAATCCCCGTTGCGGCGGCCCCGGCGGCGGCCCCGGTCCCGGCTCCCGCGCCGGTGGTCCAGGAAGCGCCGGCTGAGGAAGCCGAAGAGCACACCGGCCCGAACATCTTCATGCTCACCCGGCCGAAGAAGAAGACGGCGCCGGCCGAGGGCGGCGCAGATGCGGCCGTCGCGGTTGCCGAACCCGTCACCGTGCCGCCTTCGGAGCCCGCAGCGCCGGCGGCCGCCCCGGCCGCGACGGGTGACGCGCCGAAGAAGAACTTCATCATGCTCAACAAGCCGAAGTAGCCCGCCGACGGGTTGACAGAAACGACGGGCCGGGTCAGGTTGTCCTGACCCGGCCCTCTTCGTTCCAGGCCCTGAACCGGGAGAGTCCATGCAGCCCGATGAATTCCGCCGCCACGCGCACGAGATGGTCGACTGGATCGCCGACTACCTCGAACACGCCGACCGCTATCCGGTCTGCAGCCGCAGCAAGCCCGGCGACCTGCTGGCGACGCTGCCGGCATCCGCGCCCGAGGACGGCGAGCCGATGGCCGCCATCTGGGCCGACTTCGAGCGCGACGTCATGCCCGGCATCACGCACTGGAACCACCCGCGCTTTTTCGCCTACTTCCCGGCCAACAACAGCGGGCCGTCCATCCTGGGCGAGATGCTGTCGGCCGGCCTGGGCGTCAACGGGATGCTGTGGCAGACCAGCCCGGCGGCGACGGAACTGGAGCAACGCATGATGTCGTGGCTCGGGCAGCTGGTCGGCCTGCCCGACGGCTTCCACGGCGTCATCCACGACACCGCCTCGACGGCCACGTTCTGCGCCCTGGTCTGCGCCCGCGAGCGCGCGACCGGCTTCGCGGCCAACCGCGAGGGCCTCGGCACCGCGACCGGCGGCCGCGCGCTGCGCGTGTACGCCTCGCGCGAGGCGCACTCCTCGGTGCTCAAGGGCGCACGGCTGGCCGGTTTCGGCGCCGAGCACGTCGTGCCGGTGGGCATCGACGCTGAGCGCCGCCTCGACCCTGCCGACCTCGAGCGCCTCATCGCGGCCGACCTCGCGGCGGGCCACCTGCCGTGCGCCGTGGTCGCCACGGTCGGCACCACCGGCTGCACGGCGATCGACCCGCTGGCGGCCATCGGCCCCATTGCCCGCCGCCATGGCCTGTGGCTGCACGTCGACGCGGCGCTGGCCGGCACCGCGGCGATCCTGCCGGAAATGCGCTGGATCCTCGACGGGATCGGGCATGCCGACTCGCTCGTCTTCAACCCGCACAAGTGGATGCTGGTGAATTTCGACTGCTCGGCGTTCTACGTGCGCGACCCCGACCACCTGCAGCAGGCCATGGCCATCCACCCCGAGTACCTGCGCACGACACGCGACGCCGAGGTGGTCAACTACATGGACTGGGGCGTGCAACTGGGGCGCCGCTTCCGCGCGCTGAAACTGTGGTTCGTGCTGCGCAACTACGGGGCACGCGAACTGCGCGCGATCATCGGCAGCCACCTCGAGGCCGCCCGCGCGTTCGCCGGCTGGATCGACGAGGCCCCGGGCTGGGAACGCCTGGCGCCGGTGCCGCTCAATACGGTCTGCTTTCGCTGGCTGCCCGCGGGCGTCACCGGAACCGACGCCCTGAACGGGCGCAACCTTGACCTGATGGCGCGGGTCAACCAGGACGGCGTCATCTACCTGACGCACACGAAACTCGATGACGTCGTCACCCTGCGACTGGCCGTCGGTCAGCGCGCCACCACGCTCGAGCACGTCCGGCAGGCCTGGGAGGCCCTCCAGGACACGGCTCGCGCGATCGCCTGAGGGGAAGGCCCATGCTGATCATCCGTCACCGCCACGCGCTGCACGTCGGCGCCACGATCTGCCTGCTGCTGGGCCTGGCCGGCCGCCCGGCCGCCGCCGCCGAGCCCACGACGCCCACCTACGTCGCGGAGATCGACGCCTGGCATGCCGCACGCGTGCAGCGCCTGCACAGCAACACCGGCTGGCTGACGCTGGTCGGCCTGCACGACCTGGACAAGGCGCGCGTGAACACGGTGGGCTCGGCTTCGGACGCCCTGGTGCGCCTGATCGACAAGGCTCCCGCGCGCGTGGGCGACCTGGCCTTCGCCGACGGCCACTGGACCTTCACCGCCGTCCCCGCCGCCCACGTCACGCTGGCCGACTCGGCCGCCACGCCGGTCACGACGATGACCGTGACCACCGACCGCGAGGGCCGGCCCACGATGTTCAACTGCGGCTCGCTGCTGTTCCACGTCATCGAGCGCGAGGACCTGTGCTTCGTCCGCGTGAAGGACCGCGAAGCCGAGATCCTCAAGACCTTCACCGGCATCGACCGCTTCCCCGTCGATGCGAAGTGGCGCGTGACCGCCCGCCTCGAGCCCGGCGAGGCCACGGTCATGGTGCCCAACAAGCTGGGCCAGCTGACCGCAACGGCGAGCCCCGGCGTCCTGGTCTTCGAGCTGGAAGGCCGCACCTTCCGCCTGACCCCGACCGGCAAACCCGGCGAGGAACTCTCCATCATCTTCGGCGACGCCACGAACACCCACGAAACGTACGGTGGCGGCCGCTTCCTGGACACCGACGTGCCCGCGGCGGATGGCACCGTGATCCTGGACTTCAACAAGGCCTACAACCCGCCCTGCGTCTTCACGCCCTACGCAACGTGCCCTCTCCCCGGCGCGCGCAACACGCTCGACCTGCCGGTTACGGCCGGCGAGCATGCCTGGGGGGTGCATTGAGAGGTGCTGCAGGGTTGTGTTGGGACCAGTCCTCGCCCCTTCGGGGCTGCGGA
>CAIWHK010000026.1 GCA_903912525.1 uncultured bacterium
CAATTTGCGTGAGCAAATTGTGCCGCCTAAGCCCGGCCCGTCTCCACGCGACGGAACGGCCCGCAGCGGAGCGGGGCGCGGCGTGAGTTGCGCCGGCGCAAGTCGGGTTCGCGTGATCGGTGGCGCACACTGTTAGGAGCACATCGTGAACAACGCACTCCGAAACCTGGTCACCGCAGTGCTGCTGTGCGCTCCCGTCATCGCCTGGAGCGCACCGGCGGCCCCCGACTCGGCGGCCATTGCCGACGTGACGGCGGCGTTCCATGCCGCGCTGGCGGCGGGGGATTCGGTGGGGGCGCTGGCGCTGCTGGCCGATGATGTGGTGGTGCTGGAGGGGGGCGACCTCGAGACGCGGGCCGACTATGTGGCGCACCACCTGGGGGCGGATATCGCGTTCGCGCAGGCGATGTCCGAAGTGCGCACCGTCAGCGGCGTGCGGCAGGAGGGCGACGCGGCGTGGCTGTGGGCCACGTCCGAGTCGCGCGGCAACTGGCACGGGAACCTGGTCGATTCGATCGGGGCCGAGATGATGGTCCTGGCGCGCGACGAGGGCGTCTGGCGCATCCGCGCCATCCACTGGTCGTCACACCGGCGCCGGCCCTAGCGGAAGTCACACAAGCGGGACATCACGACGTGCTTCAGGGCTGCAGGACGGCGGCGGGCGGCATCGTCTGCTCGATGGTCTCGGCCAGCAGGCGGCTGTTCAGGGGCTTCGGCAGGTGCGCGTCGAAGCCGACCTCGGCGCACAGGGCGGCGTCCTCGGGCAGGACGCGCGCCGTGACGGCGACCAGGGGCAGGCGCGGGCGACCCGTGGCGCGCTCGTGTTCGCGCCACTGGCGGGCGACCTCGATGCCGTCGAGGTTCGGCATCTGCAGGTCGAGCAGGGCGCCGTCGAAGGTGTTCGAATAGAGCGCGGCCAGGGCCTCGACGCCGTCGGCCGTCAGCGTGACCTCGTGACCCCACTTGCGCAGCAGGGTCACGACCAGCTTCTGGTTGACCACGTTGTCCTCGGCCACGAGCAGGCGACGCGGCGCGGCGCGCGGCGTGGTGGCGACCGGCGGGGCCGGTGAAGCAGCAGTGATCGCGGCCGCGGCCTGGACCACCGGCAATTCCACCGCGAAGCGGAAGCACGAGCCCTCGCCCACCCGGCTCTCGAGCGTCAACTGTCCGCCCATCATCGCGACCAGGCGCCGGCAGATGTGCAGGCCCAGGCCGGTGCCGCCGTAGCGGCGCGTGTGCGAGTCGTCGGCCTGGCGGAAGGCTTCGAAGATCATGTCCTGCTTGTCCAGTGCGATGCCGATGCCTGTGTCGCGGACGGTGAATTCGAGGAACTGGCGCGAGGCGTCGGACGCGGCCACGCGGACGGACAACCCGATCGTTCCCTTCTCGGTGAACTTCATCGCGTTGCCCAGGATGTTGACCAGGACCTGGCGGATGCGGGCGGGATCGCCGAGCATCATCGGAGCCAGCGTGGTGTCGACGTCCCAGGCCAGGTGCAGCCCGCGCGCCTGAATGCCTACCAGCAGCGAGCGGCGGATCTTCTCGAGCTCGTCGGCGGGCGCGAACTCGTGGGGATTCAGGCGCATGGCGCCGGCCTCGATGGCCGACACGTCCAGGATGTCGTTGATCACTGTCAGCAGCGAGCGGCCCGACTCGAAGGCGACCTCGAGTTGTTCGCGCTGCATGTCGTCGAGGCTGGTATCGAGCACCAGCTCGGTCATGCCGAGCACGCCGTTGAGCGGCGTGCGGATCTCGTGCGACATGTTCGCCAGGAAGGCGCTCTTGGCGCGACTGGCGGCCTCGGCGTCGTCGCGGGCCTGCTCGAGGTCGTGCTCCACCTGCAGGCGGCGCTCGATCTCGGCCTCGAGCTCGCGCTGGCGCGCCGCCAGGTCGCGGAGGTGGCCGGCCTCGGTCGCGAGGCGGGCCGACAGCGCCTGGGCGCGCAACTGGCCCATCCACACCAGGCCGGAAAGGGCCATCGACATCCCTGCCAGGGCAACCAGGCCCCACAGGAAGAGGTGGGGACTGTCGGCGATGGCGCCGTCGATGGCGCTGGCGCGCGTGACGGTGAGCGGATAGTGGTCGGCCCGCACGCAACTGAGCAGGTGCTCGCGGTCGCCGGTGACTGCGGTTTGGCCGGGCATCGGCAGTCGGTCCGGGAGTTGCCCGGGTGATGGCAGGTCCTCGCCGCCGAGGATGTGTTCCTCCCACGTCAACCACAACAGGTTCGGTTCCGCCGAGGCCTCGCCGAGCACCTGCGCCCGAAGCGTGGCCGTGGGGACGAACGCCAGCAGCCAGCCCTCGTGACGATCCAGCACGCGGCATTCGCTGGCCAGCAACAGATAGTCTTCGGCCGGCAGGTAGTCTGTGTCGCTCGCGGGTGTGGCGTCGTTGCCCGGCGGGGGCGGGGTCCACTCCGTGGTAAACGGGGCGCCCGGGTCCCGGCGCGGGTCGCGGGAGTCCAGAACGACGTCGCCCGTCGCGTCCAACAGCACCAACCGCGAAAAGAGGGGCTGGCCGCCGGGCAGCTTGCGCGTCAGGCGCTGGTCGAACTCGGTCTCGAGGTCGAGCAGGCTGATACGCAGGCCGTACTCGAGGCTCAGTCCCAGCGCCGCGTTCTCGAAATAGGCGCTGACTTCGCGGCGATCGGCGGTCGCCGTGAGATCCGATTGCAGGCCCGACAGGAAGTGGTCCAGCGACACACTCAGCGCCGACGTGTGCGCGAGTTCGTCGCGCACGAACGTGGCGCGCTGCGCCTGGCGGGACGTGTACAGGCCCTGGATCAGGAACACGACCAGGGCGACCGCCGGCAAACCCACGCCGACGACCGCGATCCACGGTCGACGACGAAGGATGCCGGCGATGTCCGGGCGACGGGTCACTGCGCGTGACCGCCCTTCGGGAAGAAGTCCGGGAAGTATGCCCACACGCCGGGGTAGTACTTGCGCACCAGGTTCTCGTACGTGCCGTCGGCGCGGCAGCGCACCATGAACTCGGCGAACGCGGCCTCGAGCTTCGGCGAGTCCTTCGGGAACGCGGCAGCCATGAACTGCGGTTCGGACAGCGGGCCGAGGATCTTGATCTTGCCCTGCCAGCGGCGCAGCGCCACCAGTGCGTCGGGCACGTCGAGGATCGTCAGGTCGGCCATGCCGCCCAGCAGGTTCGGCGCCATGTGGTTGAGGCTGCCCTCGTAGTTGACCACCTGCGCGCCGCGGCCGGCCAGGTCGTACAGCTTCGGATCCAGGCACGTGTTCGGCTTGGCCAGAACGCTGACACCGTTGATCAGCTTGAACGTGACGGCGATGTCGCCGGCCAGCGTGCCGGTCGGCGTGATCGGCGCCGTGCGCGACGTCGCGGGCGCGATCAGCCAGATCTGCGTCGGGAACATCGGCTCGGCGAAGTTTACCAGCTTCTGCCGCCACGGCAGCACCGTCATGCCGTGCGCGATCATGTCGCCGCGCACTGCCGTGGTGCCGGTGATCGTGACCTCACTGCCGGCGCGCTTGAACGTCAGCCCGGTGACGTCGGAGTAGGTGCGGTCCCAGTCGGTCTCGACGTATTCGTATGCGACGCCGATCTCGCGGCAGAACAGCCGCACGAGGTCGACGTCGAGCCCGTCACCGGCGCCGGTGACGAAGTTGGCGTACGGGATGCCCAGGTGCCGCAGCTTGCCGGCGGCCTGGATCTCGGGAAGGTCGTGCCGCGGTGCCGCCTGGACGGTTGTCTGGGACATCGCGGGCACGGCGATCAGGCTGATCGCCAGCAACAGGATCATGGTCGCGCGCATGGGTTTCCCTCCACGTCGCACAGGTCGGCGAAAGCCCGGCCCGATCGACGGGTCGGGGGCTCACGCGGGATATCGGCTGATTGGCTTAGCGGTTGACCTTATACTGATGGCGCGACCGGGAGCCCTTTAAGGCCCGGAATGATTCCCGTTTTCAACAGGAGCGGGGCGATGCGGAAACGGTTGGTAGCGGCCATTTTGGCCCTGGCTGGAGTGGGCGCGGCGACGGCGGCGGAAATCCCGGCGGCCGGGGTTGTCGACAGCCCCGAACACCAGGCTCTGGTCGAGCAGGTCCGCGCGGCCGAGACGGCGTTCGCCCGGACGATGGCGGCCCGCGACTTCAACGCCTTCAGCACCTTCATCGCGGACGAGGGCGTGTTCTTCGGGGGGCGCGGGCCCCAGCGCGGGGCTGCGGCCGTGCGCGCGGGTTGGGCGAAGTACTTCGAAGGCGAAGAGGCGCCGTTCTCGTGGCGGCCCGAGACGGTCGAGGTGCTGGCGTCGGGCACCCTGGCGCTGACCTCGGGCCCTGTGTCCGACCCGGACGGCACGCCGTCGGGATCGTTCATGTCGATCTGGCGGCTGGAGGCGGACGGGAAGTGGCGCGTGGTCTTCGATCGTGGCTGCCCTGCATGCGTCTGTCCGGGGCAGTAGTGTCGCGATCATTTTGGACACACTGACATCGGCAGAGGACACATTTCAGGCGAAAAACGCGGCCGCCGGCGCTATTCCACCGGCGGCCGCAAAGCTAAGAATCAGGCCCGCCGCGACATAGCCGGGCGCAGGAAAATCGGCACCGGATATGCTTCCCAGGATCTGCGGGAGCCTCCGGATCCGACCTTAGCGAGGGGTCGGGTCAGCGCACGGCGGGGATGGAAGGGTGAGCCCATCCCCGCCGAATTCCCCCCAGGCCCGGATGGTGCGAGGGCGACGTACCATCCGGGTTTGCTTTGTGTTGCGTCCCCGGCCGCCCTCTCCACACCGCTTGATTTCACCTGTTCCGTGGACGACCTTTTGCCGGCCGGAACGCCGTCCCCGCAACCGCGGGGGGCCCGGCGACACCGCAGGAGGTGCACGGGATGCAGATCAGCGTCACCAGGAACCCCAGCCCCCAGGCGGCCCCCGAGGCCCCCTACGGCTTTGGACAGTTCTTCACGCCCCACATGTTCGTGGCGGACTGGAAGGACGGCGTCTGGCGCGACCCGCGCATCATTCCGTACGGGCCGTTCTGCCTCGATCCTGCCTGCAAGGTGTTCCACTACGGGCAGGAAATTTTCGAGGGGATGAAGGCGTACCACAACCACGCCGACGACTCCGTCCACATCTTCCGCCCCGACATGAACCTCGAGCGCTTCCACCGCTCGTGCGACCGCATGTGCATGCCGCGCATCGAGTCGGACCTGTTCATGCGCGGCGTCGAGATGCTGATCGACCTCGATCGCGACCGGGTGCCCGAGAGCCCCGATTCGATGTACCTGCGGCCGACGATGATCGCCTCGCAGCGCGGGCTGGGCGTGCGCGCCTCGACCGAATACATCTTTTTCATCATCATCGGGCCGGTGGGCAGTTACTTCACGGGCGGCGTGAACCCGCTGAAACTGCGCGTCGAGGAGACGTATGTGCGTTCGGCGCACGGCGGCACGGGTTTCGCGAAGACGGGTGGCAACTACTCGGCGGCGCTGCTGCCGATCAAGCAGGCGCAGGACGCCGGCTACGACAACATCATCTGGCTCGACGCCAAGGAAATGAAGTACGTCGAGGAGATGGGCGCGATGAACATCATGTTCGTCTACGAGGACCGCGTCATCACCTCGAAGGCGGGCGACACGATCCTGCACGGCGTGACGCGCGACAGCGTGGGCATGTTGCTGAAGGACATGGGCATCACCTGGGAAGAGAAGGCGCCGGCCATCGCGCAGGTGATCGAGGACGCGCACAGCGGCAAGCTGAAGGAAGTCTTCGCCTGCGGCACCGCGGCCGTGGTGACGCCAGTGGGCACGATCCACTTCCATGGCTCGGACCACCGCATCGGCGACGGCGGCGAGGGCACGCTGACCCGCAAGCTGCGCGACATGCTGACCGGCATCCACGCCGGGAGCAGCCCGCACCACCCCGAGTGGCTGCACAGGGTGCCGTCGTTCCCGGAGACCCGCTAGGGGCCGGGCGCGACCCGCGACGACTGACGAAGGCCCGGCCCCGCATTGGCCGGGCCTTCCCTATTGTGGCGGCATTGTGACCCACGGGATCGGGAACCGGACCGCAATCGTCGCTGTTATTCATCTTCCGGCGTTCCCGCCATCGAGCGCCCTGAATGCGCTTGCCCGAACCGCCGCCACCTGATTTGCTGGCAGCCCAACCCGACTCAAGGAGGCGACGGATGCGTCATCCGGCCCGGAAAGCGTTTCTCGTGGTCGCGCTGGCGCTGGCGGCCGCGTCCGCGCACGCGCAGGGCGCCGTGCCCGCGGACAATGCCGGCGCGCGCGGCGTCGTGGCGGCGGCCGACTTCAAGCTGGAGTCGTATGCCGGCCAGGTCGTGATGCTCGACTTCTGGGCGTCGTGGTGCAAGCCGTGCGCGGCGTCGATGCCGTGGCTGACCGCGATGCAGCGCATGTACGGCAAGAAAGGCCTGCAGGTCGTGGCCGTGTGCGTGGACAAGGACGAGAAGGCGATGCGCAGCCGCCTGGACCTGCTGGACCCGAACATCGTCGTCGTGTTCGACCCGAAGGGGAAGCTGGCGGAGAAGTACAAGCTCGAGGGCATGCCGACGACGTTCCTGATCGATCGCGACGGCAAGGTGAAGGGCAGCCACATCGGGTTCCGCGACGTGGAGACCGATGCGCGCGAGGCCGAGCTGGCGAAGATGCTCGAGGGCAAGCCGACGGAGGGGAAATGATGCGCGCCAAAGGATCGCGCCGGTTGGTGTCGGCGCTGCTGTTGCTGGTGGCGGGGATGACGGTGGGTGGCTGCGCCTCGGTTGGCGTCAAGCCGTGGGATCGCGACATCCTGGCGCGGCCGGGCATGACGCCGGGCGATGATGTCATCACGTCGTCGCTGGACGAGCACATCTACTTCTCGAAGGAAGCCTCGACCGGCGGGCTGGGCTCGGGAGGTGGCGGCTGTGGCTGCAACTGAACGCAAACCGGGCGGACTGCGCCTGGCGCTGGCCGCGGCCTGCGGCGTCCTGGGCGTGGCCGGCGCGCCCGCGCACGCAACCGAAGTGAGCACCGGCGCCCTGGTGTACGCGGAACCCGGGCGCGTGAAGGCGTTCGAGCTGCTGGCCGACGGGACGCACGAGTTCGCCAGCGGGAACATCGGCACGTTCCGCCTGGTGTTCGATGCGCTGACCGGCGCCTCGGCCAACGGTGCGGTGCCGGCGAAGAACGCGCAGACGTTCACCAGCCCCTCGGGCGGCAGCGGCTACACGACGGCCGCGGGCGAGACGCCGCTCGACACCACGTTCAAGGACACGCGCTTTGCCGGCAGCGGCGGCCTGACGTTTCCGTGGGGCCGCCTGACGAAGGCGACGGTGGGCGCGTACGGCTCGTTCGAGAGCGACTACACGTCGCTGGGCATCAACGGCGCGCTGTCGCGCGACCTGTTCCAGCGCAACACGACGATCACGGTGCGCGGCTCGCACTTCGCCGACTCGGTCAGCCCGATGGGCGGCGCGCCCGTGCCGTTCGCCGAGATGCCGGCGCCGACGCCGGGTGAACACGACGACAAGGCGGCGCTCGAGGATGACGGCGAGGGCAGCAGCGAATCGAAGGGCGTCACCGACCTGGGCGTGGGCCTGACGCAGGTGCTGACCCGGCGCACGCTGCTGGCGCTCAACTACACGGGCACGAATGTGACCGGCTACCAGACCGACCCGTACAAGATCCTGTCGGTGGTCGACGGCACGACCGGCGACCCGGTGGCCGGCACGGGCACGCCCGAGATGTTCCGGTACGAAAGCCGCCCGGACAAGCGCTCCAAGCACGTGGCGGCGGCCGAGCTGATCCAGAACCTGGGCCGCGACATCATGACGCTGTCGTACCGCTGGTACGAGGACGACTGGGGCATCAAGTCGCGGACGACCGAGGTCACCTACCGCCTGAACTTCCAGCCCACGCGCTACGTGCAGCCGAACCTGCGCTGGTATCATCAGGGCGCTGCCGACTTCTACCGCCGCTACCTGGTCCAGGGCCAGGCGCTGCCCGAGTTCGCCTCGGCCGACTACCGGCTGGGCGAGATGGATGCGGTGTCGGTGGGGATGAAGTACGGGACGAAGCTGAAGAGCGGGAACGACCTGACGATGCGCCTGGAGTACTACAAGCAGACGGGCAACCATGCCCCGAACGACGCGATCGGCAACCTGCGCGACCTGGACCTGTACCCGACCGTCGATGCGTGGATCGCGAACGTGGGACTGACGTTCGGGAAGCAGTGATGACGGTCCAGGTGCAGCGCCGCCCCGACGGGTGGCTGGCCGCGTTCACGGCGATGGCCAGCCCCTGCGAGGTGCTGCTGGACGTGGACGACCGCGACGAGGCGGCGTCGCTGGGCGAACTGGCGGCGGCCGAGGCGGCGCGCATCGAGCGGCACCTGAGCCGCTACCGCGACGACAACATCATCCATGCGATCAACCATGCTGCAGGCCGGCCGGTGCTCGTCGACGACGAGACGGCCGGCCTGCTCGATTTCGCGGACCAGTGCTGGCGCCTGAGCGAAGGTCGCTTCGACGTGACGTCGGGCGTGCTGCGGCGGGTGTGGCGGTTCGATGGCTCTGACCGCGTGCCGTCGCGGGCGGCGGTGAAGGAGCTGCTGCCGCTGGTGGGATGGGACAAGGTGTCGTGGGCGCGGCCGTCGCTCACGTTGCCGGTGGGGATGGAGATCGACCTGGGCGGGCTGGGCAAGGAGTACGCCGTCGATCGCGCGGCGCAGCTGGTGTCGATGCGCACGCGCGCGGCGGTGCTGGTGAACTTCGGCGGCGATTTGCGGGCGCTGGGCGCGCGGCGTGACGGGCGGCCATGGCGGGTCGGGGTGGAGTCGCCGGATGCTGCCGCGGCCGCGCTGGATCTGGAGCTGGCGCAGGGCGCGCTGGCCACCAGCGGCGATGCGCGGCGGTTCCTGCTGAAGAACGGCGTGCGCTATCCGCACATCCTGAACCCCCGGACGGGGTGGCCGGTGCTGGATGCGCCACGGTCGGTGACGGTGCTGGCCGACGCCTGCACCGAGGCGGGGTTGCTGGCCACGCTGGCGATGCTGCAGGGGCGCATGGCGCGGGGGTTTCTGGCGGAGCAGGGGGTTAAGTACTGGGTGTTGGACTGAGGCGGGGTTGCGCGCCCTGTCGCGACCCCTATCGCCCCCCTCATCGCCCCGCTTATCGCCCCGCTTATCGCCCCTCTTGCCGCCGCCGCCACTCGCGGTCATAATGTCGGTTCGACCCCCAAACGAACGGACGCCGCATGACTCCTGCCTCCGAAGCCCTGGAACGCCTGCAGGTGGGCAACCGCCGCTTTGTCGCCAACCTGGACGCGGGGGCGCGCGCCAAGCCGTCGCCGGCGGCGCCGCACGGGACCGACATCGCCGAGCAGCAGCCGCTGGCGATCATCCTCGGCTGCTCGGATGCGCGCGTGCCGGCCGAACTGATCTTCGACCAGAGCCTGGGCGACCTGTTCGTGATCCGCGTGGCGGGCAACATCGTGGCGCCGTCGCTGGTGGGCAGCGTCGAGTTCGCGGCGACGCGCTTCGAGACGAAGCTGGTGATCGTGCTCGGGCACACGCGGTGCGGGGCCATCCAGGCGACCATCGAGGACCTGCGCGATCCGGGCGACCCGCTCCACCACAACCTGCGCGACATCATCGACCGGGTGAAGCCGGCCGTGGCGCGCGTGGTGGCCGAGGGCGACCACGATTCCGAGGAAGACCTGGCGCGCCGCGCCGTGCGCGCGAACATCCGCTATTCGGTCGACCACCTGCGGCACGACTCGCAGATCATGGAGCAGTTGATCCGCGACGAAGGCGTCGTCGTCATCGGCGCCGAGTATTCGCTGGAGACCGGCATCGTCACCTTCCTCGGCGAAGAAGAAGCCGAGGGCTAGTTCCCGCCATCGCCGCTGGAGGCCGTCTTGTTGCGCCACCTGAAGCTGACCCGCCCGCTGGTGTTCTTCGACCTGGAGACGACGGGCATCGACATCGACAACGACCGCATCGTCCAGATTGCGCTGATTCGCGTCGAGCCCGACGGTTCGCGCCGCACGTTCGAGACGCTGGTCAATCCCGGGCGGCCCATCCCGCCGGCGGCCACCGCGGTGCACGGCATCAGCGATGCGGACGTGGCCGACGCGCGGTCGTTCGCGCAGATCCGCAGCGAGGTCGAGGCGGTGCTGCAGGGCGCCGATCTGGCGGGCTACAACTCGATCCGCTTCGACGCGCCGCTGCTGCAGGGCGAACTGCGCCGCGCCGGCAGCGAGCTGGACCTGCGCGGCGCGCGGCACCTGGATGCGATGGTGATCTTCCGGATGATGGAGCCGCGCAACCTGACCGCCGCCTACAAGAAGTACTGCGGCAAGGACCTGATCGATGCGCACAGCGCGCTGGCCGACACCGAGGCGACTTTGGAAGTGCTGGACGCGCAGGTGGCGTTCTACGACGCGGTGCCGAGCGATGTGGATGCACTGCACGTGTTGTGCAATCCCGACGAGGGGCGCTTCGTCGACCGCGGGCGCAAGTTCGTCTGGAACGAGGAAGGTCAGGCCGTCTTCACCTTCGGCAAGCACCAGGGCGAGGTGCTGAACGACGTGGTGGGAGACCAGCGCAAGCGCGGGTACCTGGAGTGGATGCTGAACAAGGACTTCAGCGAAGAGGTGAAGGGGATCTTGCGGGAGGCGCTGGGGGGCGTGTTTCCGCGGAAGGACGGCTAGCGCGGACTTGCGCCGGCGCAAGTATCACGACATGGCGATACTTGCGCGGGCGCAAGTAAGCGGTGCAAGTCAGCAGCTCCCGTGCAGCCCGTACGAATCTCATCGGGGAGGACGATATGCCCTACGTGAATGTGCAGATCACCGCCGGCGCCACGCGCGAGCAGAAGGCCCAGTTGGTGCGCGAGATCACCGACTCGCTGGTGCGGGTGCTGGGCAAGAAGCCGGACCACACGCACGTGGTGATCCAGGAGATCGCCCTGGAGAACTGGGGTTTCGCGGGCGTGTTGACGGACGAGTGGCGGCGGTCGGCGGGGGACTGATCGTCACGTTTTCGCGATCGTCGACTGCCTGACTCCCCAATCGCCCCGCCTCTTCCTGCATTTTTCCTCCCACCCACGCCTGAATGAAGATTATCATCTCATAAGGGATCGATCATCGCATCGCGGGGGAGGGGATCGTGCATCACACCGTGAAGATCTTCATGGTCACGCTGCTGCTCGTGACCGCCATCGGGCCTGCCGTCGCGCAGGAGTTCACGCCCGACGCCAACACGCTTCTGCTTCTGCACGGCAATGGCAATGCAATCGGCGCGCAGGGCGAGAGCCCGCTCGCGTCGACGGGCGTCGGCACGACCGGCGGCGTGTTCGGGCAGGCGCTTGACCTGCCGACCGGCGCGCAGTTGAGCTATGCGGCGGCAGGCAACATCAACGCGGCGGCGGGGACCATCGAGTTCTGGCTGCAGCCGCACTGGAACGGGAACGACGCGCAGAACTACGTCGTGCTGGCGTGGGGTACCTGGAACGGCTTGCTGGTGGCGAAGGATGGCGCCGACAACCTGCGCATCATCCTGAACCGGTGGGGCGATGAGCGCGGCGCGGCGTTCAATGTGGGCGCCTGGACGGCGGGGCAGTGGCACCACTGCGCGTTCACGTGGGACAGCACGAGCGTTCGCATGTACACCGATGGCGTGCTGCGCGCGCAGGAAGCGGTGGGCTTCACGCCGCCGGCCATCGCCAGCGAACAGTTCCAGGTGAGCGGCGAGGGCGAGAATGAGACGCTGAACGGGGCGCTCGACGAGCTGCGGATCAGCGATGTCGCGCGCAGCGCTTCGGAGATCGAGGCTGCGTACCTGGCGGGTTTGACAGCCACGAATCTGGCCGTGGCGCCGCGCGTGACGAAGCTGTGGGTGACGTGGCCCGTGTATGCGACGCTGACGGCGACCACGCAGTTCGGCGATGTCGTGATCCCGCAGGGCGCGGCGACATGGGCGACATCCGACGCGAACGTGGTGAGCGTACAGCCGGGCGGCGTGCTGCGGGCGGTGGGCGCGGGGCCGGTCACGCTGACCGCCACGTACCAGGGGCACTCGGCGACCTGCGACCTGCAGGTGCGCGCGCCGATGCTGGCGCCGACGCATGAAGCGCTGCCCGCCGACCTGACGACGCCGGCCACCGACGCCATCTGGCAGGTGCCGGTGCTGGTGATCCGCTATTTCCCGTCGTCCGACGGGGTGAACCTCGACACGGCGATTGCGCCGGACTACTGGTGGGACAATCCGCAGACGCTGGCCCAGATGGATGCGAGCGTGCTGGCGATGAACCGCCGCGCGAAGTTCGCGCTGGAGCAGGGCAGCCGCTTCCGCGCGTACGGCAATGCGGCGGCGCGGCCGTCGCTGGGCTATCGCGTGGTGGACCAGGTGACCGTCTATGAGCAGACGCCGCCGGGCAAGATCATGGGCCACGACGGCAGCGACCCGGTGTGGGAGGCCGACTGGTTCGCCATCTTCGATCGCCTGGACGTGCGGCACTATGTGGAGGACCTGGGCGTCAGGGAAGTCTGGGTGTGGACCGGTGGCCTGGGCCGCTGGCCCAGCTTCGTCGAGGGCGAGTGCGATGTGCAGGATTTCCGCGGCGGCTGGGAGTCGAACATGTCGAGCCCGCTGACCGGCGACATCTCGAACAGCAACCGCGACCCGTCCGACCTGCCGGTCTACGACAAGACGTACGTCGTGTACGGCTACAACTTCCGGCGCAGCCAGGCCGAGGCCATCCACGACCACGGCCACCAGTTGGAGTCCCAGTTCACGTACGTGAACGAGCGGCAGGACGGCAACGCCGACCTGTTCTGGAAGCAGTGGCGCGGCCAGGACCAGGGCGGCAACATCGTGACCGGCCGCTGCGGCGACACCCATAGTCCCCCGAACACGCTCAATGGCTATGACTACGAGAACACGGACGTCGTGATGAGCGACATCGCCGACTGGACGGTCGACGGCTCGGGCACGTTCTCTCCGGTGAACGTCGACACCTGGGGCACGCTGGCGTGGCCGTGGCCGGACGGCGTCAGCGACTTCAGCCAGCGCGTCGAGACCCAGTGGTACATGTACTGGATGATGAGCATGCCCGGCTTCGACAACAGGCTGGCGTACGGCAACGGCGCTGTCACCAATTGGTGGGAGTTCATCGGCAACTGGGACGCGGCCATCGCGGCCGGGCACGGGTTGCACGGGACCGACAGCCTGGCTTCGGCGCCGCCGCCGCCGGGCGGCAATTCGGGGCCGGTGATCCGGATGCTGCGCGCCAATCCGGCTCAGGGCGAGGCCGCATTCGCGGTGACGTCGGCGGGCATGGGCGCGCTCGAGGTGGCGGTGTATGATGTGGGCGGGCGCCTGGTGCGCACGCTGTTCCGCGGCGCCGACAAGGCGGGCGCGGCGCAGTTCGCCTGGGATGCGCGCGATGCGGCGGGCCGCGCCGTTGCGGCCGGCACGTACCTGGTGCTGGTGCGCGATGCGACGGGAACAGCGACGCAGAAGGTGAGCATCGTCAGGTAGGCGGCGGCGGGGGTTGTGCTCTTGCGGTGAGGCGCGGCGTTGCGCCGGCGCAACTTGCGCCGTCGCGTGAGACCTGTCCGTTTCGTGAGACTTGCGCCGGCGCAAGTGGAGGCAGACGTGATGAAGCCGATCATCCTTGTTGGCCTGCTCGTGATCGCATTTGCCGGTTGCGGCGACGATGTGGATTTCGCACCTGATCGCTACCTCGTCGAGTACCAGATCGGGATGCATTCGATGGCGGTCGATCCTGTCGTCGATGCTTCGGCGCCGCTGGTGGTGCGGCTGACCGGCGTCATCGGGCCCAGTACGCGGTACGACTACAACCGCGCCGTGGTCAGCGAAACCGACTCCACCTACGAGTTGACCTTGTATGGCCTGCGCAACGACGACCCGAACGCGCTGCATCTCAACGTGCTGGTGGAGTGGCAGGGCTATCCGTTCACGAAGCAGCCGCCGCACGCGGATAGCGTGCGGTTCGTGGTGCACCAGCCTGGTGGTGGTGTGCTGGAGGAGACGGTGGTGGTGCGGCCGTAGTGCGCACTTGCGCCGGCGCAACTCCCTTATCCCACCAACCCGACCTGTTTTCATCCAGTCATGACCTGCTGAAAATTCCTCAACTTCGTCCTAACACCTTGCGTTTTAGCTGCTTATATTCGCGCCGCTTTCGGTACGCGGGTTGCTTTGGGAGTGCCGGGACACGCCCGGGCGACCGGGCCGAAGGTGCGCCCAGGATGGGCGCGAACGGCATGCGACGCAGGAGCGCGGACACCGATGGAGCGACGGAACAAGGCCTGGTACAACAACTTCGATGTGATCCTGGGGCTGGGCGTGCTGGCCGTGGTGGCGGCGGGGGTGCCCTGGCTGGGGCAGCAGTTGAACGTAGCCAAGAATGTGCGGTCGCGGGATCATGCGGGGCGCGTGGCGCAGGCGATCCTCGACTACCATGCCGAGAAGGGCCAGTGGCCGGCGGCCAACGGGCAGCCCGTGGACCTGGCTGTGGTGGCCAGTGCGATCGCGCCGGCGCCGACCGAAGGCGCGATGATGGCGCCGGGCAGTAAGCGGCCGGGCGAGGTGCCGGTCGACAGCTGGGGACATCCGTTCGTGGCGGCGATCTATGACGAGGGCGAGGCGGAGGTGCGGATCGCGAACGATTCGCTGAGCACCACGCGCGCGTACCACATGGCGCCGCCCGCGGGGGCGACGATCGTCGTGGTTTCTCCGGGCCGTGACGGTGTGTTGCAGACGGACCTCAACGCATTGGCGCATGTCGACACGCCGGTTTTCCTGGGCGATGATACCGGCGAGGTGCTGCGCGGCACCGGCAGCTGAAATGCCTTGCCGTAAGGGGTTTTTCGCATGAACAAGCGGCACGAGCTTCGCGCGGTGGGTACATTGGTGCTCGCCGCGCTCGCGTTGGCGGGGGCGTGGCGGCCGGTACAGGCGGCCGAGCCCGTGCATGTGCAGCGGTGGCTGCTGGGGCTCGATGCGGTGGCGTCGACGCTCAACGCCAATGACAAGCAGCCCGAAGTGCTGCTGGACGAGCGCGCGAACGGGCCCGGGCTGCAGGTGGGCTGGCTGCTGAAACCGACGTTGATGCTGCGCGTGTCGGCGGCCGCGGCGGACCACGGCACGAACATCGCGGGCACGGCGCTGCGCGTGGGCGGCGGCACCTTCGACGCAGCGTGGCTGATGCGCGAGGGGCAGGCGTTCCGGCCGTACCTCTTCGCGGGGGCCGGCGGCTACCAGGCGACGGCGACGAACGATGCGCTGGTGTACGAGATCAGCGGGCCGGGCCTGGCGTTCGGCGCCGGGTGGCTTCTGCGGGTGCGCGGGAGTGTTTCCCTGCACGGCGAGCTGCGCGTGGAATCGGTGCGCTGGCCGGCGGCCGACGTGACGATTGCGGGCGAAGGCGGGCCACGGGCGGTGGCCGAGCCGCTCGATCGCGACGGCTGGGGCTCGAAGGTGGCGGTGGGGCTGGCCTGGTGGCCGTAGGCCGGCGAGCCGCCTAACTGTCCACAGGCCAACATGTTGATGGCGCACCAGAAGGGGTGCGCATTTTTTCGCACCCGCGCCTGTGTTGTGTTTGCTTAACTTTATGTAAAATCAACTTGACATCGACCGATGCCTGCCGTAGACTGATCCCCATGGACGACATCATCGACAACGAGGTGCGCAAGCACCGGTTCCTGTGCGGCGAGATGACGCAAGAGCAGCTTGCGGCGCGGGTCGGTGTGAGCCGGCAGACGATCATCGCGATCGAGAAGGGCAAGTACAACCCGTCGGTCGGGCTGGCCCTGCGCATTGCGCGCGTGTTCGGCGTGACGGTCGAGGACGTGTTCCGCCTGGGAGGCAACGATGAGCCTGTTCGCTGAACTGATGGACCGGCGCCCGCCGCTGGCGACGTTGATCGGCGGCGCGCTGGTGATCGCGGGCGTGATGCTGTCGGAGGCGAGCTGGTGGTGGTTCGCGCTGGCGGGCGTCGGCGCCTGTGGCCCCGGCATCCTGCGCGAGCTGGGCGTGCTGCGCGACCAGGACGAGTTCGCGCGCCGCGCCGCGCAACGCGCCGGCTACCATGCGTTCCTGGCGACGGGACTGTTCGCGTTCCTGATCGTGGCCTATCTGCGCTCGGGCACGCGCGAGCTGCCGAACCAGGGCGAGCTGGCGACGCTGCTGCTGTCGGTGCTGTGGTTCGTATGGCTGCTCAGTTCGCTGCTGGCGTACTGGGGCGCGCGCAAGGCGTCGACGCGCATGCTGCTGGGCTTCGGCACCGGCTGGCTGGCGTTCTGCCTGGCCGACGCGGGCACGCGTCCGCTGGACATGCTGATGTCGAGTTTGCCCGCGCTGCCGTTCTTCGTGCTGTGGTGGCTGGCGCGCCGCTGGCCGCGCGTGGCCGGCGCGGTGATGATCCTGAGCGCAGGCGCGATGTACGTGCTGTTCAAGTTCTACACGAACACGCGGTCGGGACTGATCGTGAACACGGGCGTGGCGATTTTGCTATGCGGGCCGCTGCTGGCGTGCGGGATGGCGCTGCTGCGCGAGAAGACCGACGACGAATGAACTGCCGCGGCCTCGTCAGGACGCGAACTGCTTCCACAGCAGGCGCGCGGCCGTGGCCGTGACTGAGAAGACGAGCACCCACCGGATGAACCGCGGCGGCCGCTGCAGCACCAGGTGCGCGCCGATCATGGAGCCGATGACCTGCCCGACGATCATCACCGCCGCCACGGTCACTACGACCTGACCCGCCGCCACGAACAGCACCGCCGCGACCAGGTTGCTGGTGAAGTTCATCACCTTGGTCGCGGCCGTGGCGCGCCGCAGGTCGAGCCCGCCGAGCCCCACCAACGTCATTGCCCAGAACGTGCCGGTGCCCGGTCCGAAGAATCCGTCATGGAATCCAAGTACTGTGCCTGCGACCGGCTGCAGCACAGCGGGCTTCACGCGCTCGGGGCGCTCTTTCTCGCCGAGGCTGGGCGTCAGCAACGTGTAGACGAGGATGACGATGAGCAGCCCGGGGATGAGCCACGCCAGCAATCCCGGCGACAGGCGCTGGATGAGCGCCGCGCCGCCGGCCGCGCCGAGCGCGGTGAAGATGATGGCGCGCGTCCACTGGCGGATGCGCACGAGGTTGCCCTGGCGATAGCGCAGCATGGCCGTGGCGACGCCGACGGTGCTCTGCACCTTGTTGGTGCCGAGCGCGAGGTGCGGCGGCAACCCGACGGCCAACAGGGCGGGCACGGTGATGAGCCCGCCGCCGCCCGCGATGGCGTCGATGGTGCCGGCGACGAGGCCGCCGACGAGCACGGCCAGGTGGCCGGCCAGGGAGATGTCGCCGGTGAGGGTCATGTCGTGTGCGCCTGGAAGAAGGTGATCACGTCGCCCTTGCCGAGGACGGCGTTGGCGACGCCGAGGGTGATCTGTTCGAGTTCGTCATCGGTGGCGTCGAGCGTGGCGCCGTTGGCCAGCAGGAAGATTTCGGCGGCGGCCACCGCGACGCGCTTGTTGCCGTCGACGAACGGATGGTTGGCGCACAGGTGGAAGTGATAGGCGGCGGCCATCGTCGCCAGGTCGGGGTGGAGGAAGGCGCCGTCGAACATGGCATGGGGCATGGCGACCGCCGACTCGAGCAGCCCGCGGTCGCGCAGCCCGTCCTCGCCGCCGAAGTCGGCGATGATTCGCCGATGGATGCGCAGCACTTCGGCCACCGACAGGAAAACCACGTGATCCATCACCGCGCCAGGCGGCGCAGCACGTCCTGCCGCCGGCGGACGACGTTGTCGAGCAGCTCGTCGAACTTCGCGGGTTCCACCTGGCGGGGGCTGGCCGGTGCGACGATGAGCACGCCGTCCTGGATGGTGAGCTGGACCTGGCCGTCCTCCTCGATCCCGAGCAGCTCGAGGATGGGCTTGTCGAGGATCAAGGCGTTGCTGTTGCCCACTTTACGGAGTTGCTTGATCATGTGGCGGCCCCTTTTGGCGGGAGTGTTATAACTATATTATAACAACCGTGGGCGGCGGTCAATGGGGGTCCGACTTGCGCCGGCGCAAGTCGTCGCCGGAAAGTCGTGGCGGGCGGCCGCACGGATCAGGACGCCTTCTGCCCCAGTCGGTCGGCGATCCACATCTTGATGATGGACTGCCTGGTGACGCCGATGCGCTTGGCTTCGGCGTCGAGGGCCTCGATCACCCAGGTGGGGAAGTCGACGTTCACGCGGCGCGAGTCGAGGCCGGGGCGCGTAACCGTGGAAAGGTCGAGGTACGGCGTGATGTCCTCTTCGCCGTCATCGAACTTCTTGTCGAACTCACTGGCTTTCATACAGTCTGACCTCCTCGAATCGTGAGCGTCGAACAGAAATCAGGCGAATCCGCGATCCCCGGTGGCTGAAGACGGCCGACCAATGGCGACGGCCGATCTTGCCGATCATGATGAACCGCAGTTCGGCTCCGACGCGGGCCTCCGACAGGCAACGCCGCTCGTCATCCCAAAGGGCCTGCGCCTCGACGAAGTCGATGCCGTGCTTCGCCTTGTTGGCGCGGCTCTTGGCTTCGTCGAACTCGAACTCAATAGGGTCGCCGTGCTGTTTCGGCATGATTAAGATACCTTAAAGAGTTTATTTGGCAACCTTAATTGCACTATGCGGCCTTGTGGCGCCGCCCGACTTGCGCCGGCGCAAGTCCAGCCGGGCGTCTCCGGCCCCGCCCTTGCCCTCCTGCACCCCATGAACCACCCCCCAAAAACACCCCCAGGGGCGGCCCAGCCGCCCCGGCTGCTCGACCAAGTGCGTGCAGCGATTAAGGCTCGGCACTACAGCCCGCGGACCGAGCGCACGTACAGGGACTGGATCGTGCGCTTCATCGTCTTCCACGAGCGGCGACACCCGCGCGAGATGGGTGAACGCGAGGTGACGGCGTACCTGTCGCACCTGGCGACGGTGCGGAAGGTGAGCGCCTCGACGCAGAACCAGGCGCTGGCCGCGCTGCTGTTCCTCTACAAGTACGTGCTGGGGGTGGACCTGCCGTGGCTGAACGGGCTGGTGCGCGCCAAGCCGACGCTGCGCATCCCGGTGGTGCTGACGCGCACGGAGACCGCCGCGCTGCTGCGCGAACTGGACGGCACGCCGCACGTGGTGGCGGTGCTGCTGTACGGGGCGGGGCTGCGGCTGTCCGAGGCGCTGCAGATGCGCGTCAAGGATGTGGACATCCACGGCAACGAGTTGACGGTGCGTCGCGGCAAGGGCGGCAAGGATCGTCGCACGATGCTGCCGGCGCGCGCGCGGCCGCTGCTGCAGGAGCAGATCGAGCGGGTGCGCGCGCTGCACGCGAAAGACCTGGCCGAGGGCGCCGGCTACGTGGCGCTGCCCGATGCGATGGCGCTGAAGAATCCCGGCGCCGCGCTCGACATCAACTGGCAGTGGGTGTTCCCCGCCACGCGCTGGTATCGCGAACCGGGGACGGGCCACCGCATGCGCCATCACCTGCACCAGAGCGTGGTGCAGGACGCCATCCGCAACGCGCGCCGCCGGGCCGGCCTGACGAAGCCGGCCACCAGCCACACCCTGCGACATTCGTTCGCCACGCACCTGCTGGAGGCCGGCTACGACATCCGGACGATCCAGGAGCTGCTCGGCCACAACGACGTGACGACGACGATGATGTACACGCACGTGCTGAACAAGGGGGGGCGGGGCGTGAAGAGTCCGTTGGATATGGACTGAACGGTGATGGGCGAATGCAGAACGACTGCGACAAAAGGGAAACACACTTGACGTATGACGCCAGACGTTATAGGATAAGAATCTAACGACGTCGACATCGTCGACTACCATTGAGGAGGCGTCATGGCCGCCAAGAAGTTGAAGCCCATCCATCCCGGCGAGGTGTTGCAGGAGGAGTTCATGACTCCCCTGGGCCTGAGCCAGAACCGCATCGCCCGCGACCTGGGCGTGCCGCCGCGGCGCATCAACGAGATCGTCCTGTGCAAGCGCCGTGTCACCGCCGACACCGCGCTGCGCCTGGCCCGGTATTTCAAGATGTCGCCAGAATTCTGGATGTACCTGCAGACCGACTACGACCTGGAGACCGAGCGCGACCTGCTGGGGGACCGCCTGAAGAGCGAAGTGGGCCGGTGCCCCAAAATGCCGCGCCAGTGCGCCATTTGACCGAAGGGCGAGAGAGCGGGGGATTCATGAAGAAGGAATACGATTTCAGCAATGGCCGGCGCGGCGCGTTGATTCCCCAGACCGGGAAGACGCGCATTTCGATCTACATCGAAGACGGACTCCTTGAGGAATTCCGCAACCGTAGCGACGCGTGCGGCTACGGCTATCAGGACATGATGGACGAGGCGTTCCGGAACTACCTGCACGGATGCGGGCAGCCGGTTGATGCGGAGACGCTGCGCAGGATCCTGCGCGAGGAAATTGCTCGAGCCCGCTGGCCTGAGGCGCAGCGTGGCCCGACGGGTGAGAACGAGCAGCAGTAACTCGAACCTATCTGCCTCGTCGGCCAACATGAAGACGAAGGCATGTGCTTTGCATATTCAAGGAGTGCCTATGCGTACCAGAATCGGCAAGTGGGGCAACAGCTTAGGATTGCGGATTCCCAAGTCGTTTGCCGAAGAAGCGCGGATCGCAGAAGGATCGACGGTCGAGTTGACGCTAGACAACGGCCGCCTGGTCGTCCGGGCCGTGCCTGTCGCCAGGTACACCCTGGACGAACTGGTGGCCGGCATTACCGATGCCAACCGGCATGGTGAAGTGAACATGGGTCGAGCTGTCGGCAATGAGGGATGGTAGCGCGGTCGTCCGGCTTCCGTATCGCCGAAATTGTCTGCTTGGCAATATGTCCGTTTAGACATATGCTCTTCGGGTGAACCCCCACGGACACGCCGCTGGTTTGGCTCGGTGGGGAGGTCGAATCCCCGCCACGACGCCGACTCCTGAAGCGAGGCCGGAAGTGGACAGCAAGAAGAAGAAGAGGCTCGAGGCCAGGGGCTGGGTCGTCGGGGACACCCGCGAGTTCCTCCGGCTTACCGCCGAAGAAGCCCGCTACATTGAACTGAAACTCAGCCTCAGCGAGAGCCTCAAGGCCGAGCGACTCAAACAACAGGTGACGCAGGTCGAGCTGGCGAAGATGATCGGCTCGAGCCAGTCGCGCGTGGCCAAGATGGAGGCCGGCGATCCGGCGGTTACGGTCGACCTGCTTCTGAAGGCACTGCTGACGCTGGGCGTGACCAAGAAGCAACTCGCGAAGATCATCGCCTAGGGCCGCGCCCGGTGGATCGCGGCAGAACATTGAATCAGCAAGGCGGTATGTCATGGTTCGCATTCCGAAGCATCGAGAGCCGACCCATCCGGGTGAGATGCTCAGCGAGGAGTTCCTTGAGCCGCTGGGCATCTCGCAGCGGCACCTGGCTGACGCCATCCATGTCCCGTACCGCCAGGTCAACGAGGTGGTGAACCGGCGCCGAGGCATCACGGCGGGTACGGCCCTGCGGCTGTCGTACTACTTCGGTAACAGCCCCGAATTCTGGATTTCACTCCAGAATCGCTGGGACCTGTACCATGTGATGCGGGACGAGGCGAAGGAGCTCAAGCGGATCCGGCCGTTGCGGTCGGAAAGCTAGGGAGGGTGGACTGACAGTCCGTTCGCGGGTGTCGGCGCCGCCAAGCTGGCCCGGGGATGGGGATTGGCGGACCGCCGACGGGCCGGGCGGGGCGCTGTTGATGTTGGGGCGCCGGCGGTGGTAGACTGGTGGATGTCCGGCGGGCGTGGGATGTGTGCTGGCGACGGACGTGATCGCGAAGATGGATCTTTCAGGGTTTCAGCCATGCACTCCACTCGTCTAATTCCTTAGCAAGGTCTCGCCTAAGCCGGATGGAAACGGTTGGGATGGCAGGCTGTTGTCCAACAGTCCAATTCCGTATGATGACCGTTCCAATTAGGTGTTAGGTTGGAAAGTCGCGCACCGCGAATAAACTTGAACGCTTTTGCTGGTGCGGTCGCTCGGCATCAGCTCGCGACGCAAGCGCAAGCGAACGTGCCCGGCGCCGCTGCCGGACCATGAGTGGTGTCCAAGTTCGC
>CAIWHK010000027.1 GCA_903912525.1 uncultured bacterium
CGACCCCACCGGCGACGGCGCGGCCGTTTCCCTGCCGCCGCAGCGTTGCGGCCCCGGCCCGCCTGTGGGATCTTTGGCGGACGCCCGCGTGCCGGGCCCATCGCGACAGGAGTGGTCCATGCAGGTTTGCCGGAACGGGATCGTGTACCTGAACGGGGAATACGTCGCCGCCGCCGCCGCGCGCGTGTCGGCGTTCGACGGCGGCTTCATGTACGGCGACGGCGTCTACACGACGTTGCGCCTGTACCGTGGCCGCGCGCTCGACCTGGCGGCCCACCTCGAACGCCTGCGCCGCCATGCTGCGGCGCTTTCGCTGCCGGTGCCGCTGGACGACGTGGCGTTCGCCGCGGCCATCGACCGATTGGTGACACTCAACGACCTGCGACAGGGCGATGGCCGCCTGCGCATCACGATCAGCCGCGGCGGCGATCCCGATGACCCCCTGCCCCTGCACGACCTGCTGCGCCTGGTCCCCACGGTCCTGATGACGCTCCATCCCGTGCCCGTCGAACTGGCCGCCTGGGCCGCCGAGGGCATCGCGGCCTGCGTGCTGGCGCCGGGCTCGGCCCGCGGCGGACTGGCCCACCTCAAGACCCTCAACGGCCTGCCCGCCGTGCTGGCACAGCGTGAAGCGGCCGCACGCGGCTGCCGCGAGGCGATCCTCGTCGGGGACGACGGCCGCCTGCTCGAGGGCGCCATCAGCAACCTGTTCCTGGTGATCGGGGGCGTGCTTGTGACGCCGACGGGCGAAGACTACCTGCTGGCCGGCCGCACCCGCGAGCGCATCCTGTCGCTGGCCGCGGGACTGGGCGTGCCGTGCGCGGACCGACGCCTCGACCCGTCCGACCTGCATGCGGCCGACGAGGCCTTCACCGCCAGCAGCGTGCGCGAGGTGCTGCCGGTCACCCGTGTGGATGGCCGGCCGGTGGGAGACGGCGCACCGGGCCCCGTCACGCGCCGCCTGCAGGCCGCCTACCGCGACCTTGTGGAAAAGGCGCTGCCGGCAGCTGGGCCGCCGGCAGCGTGATCCTCATCGCCTGTCGAGAGATCCTCAGAAGTCGAAGCTCGTGTCCTGGACCTTGAACGTGTTGAAGTCGTCCTGGTCGGTGGCCGGCAACTCGTTCTTGACCTCGCGCGGCAGCGGCGGCGCCCCCGCCAGCACCAGCTCATCCTTCAGCGACGCCAGGTCGATGTACTCGTCGGCCGCTGCGATCAGGTCGGTGCTGGTCATCTCGCGCAGGCCACAGACCTCGACGTGCTTGCCGCGGCGGGCCAGGGCCGCCACCAGCGGCTGGAAGTCGCCGTCGCCGGTGCACAGCACCACGCTGTCCAGGTGCTCCGCCATGTCCAGGACGTCGATCGCCATCTCCATGTCCAGGCTGCTGCGGACGCTGCGGGTGCTCGTGTCCATCTCGCTGAAGTTGCGGACTTCCTTCGTCACCACCGTGAAGCCGTTCAGCTTCAGGAAGTTGATGAAGTCGATCTTGCCCTCGGACTGGTTGCTGATGGCAGTGTAGAAATAGGAGCGCACCAGGCGGCGATCTCCCGCCAGCCGCTTGCACAGCTTCAGGTAATCCATCCGCATGTTCATATGCTTGGCACTGTAGTGGATGTTCTCACCGTCAATAAATACAGCGACGCGATCCAGCGGACTGTGCTGATACATGGACTGTCACCTCGTTTTCGAAGGGCCGGATGCATATCCGGCAGGCTGGGCGAGTGAAAGAGGAGTCGCCGCCATACCGCCGGCGCTGGCCCCTATTCTTGGAAGCAAGGTAGCTTTTCCGCGATTTTCGCGCAATCGCGGAAACCGACTCCCCCGGGCCAGCGCCCGGAAGGGCACGTAACCCGCCGTGCACCGGCCAGTTCCGGCCCGGGCCAGCCGAGGCTGGAAATCGGCGCCGGGCCGTTATATCGTGACCGGGCCGCCCCGGCGGCACCGACATCCCCGTTTCCTCCGCGAGGTCAAGCGCATGCAGAAGCTGGTCGAGTGCGTACCGAACATCAGCGAAGGCCGTGACCGAGGCATCATCGACGCGGTCACCGCCGTCATCGGCGAGGTCGAAGGCGCGCGCCTGCTGGACGTCGACCCGGGCGCCGACACCAACCGCACCGTGATCACCTTCATCGGCCCGCCCGAGGCCGTGGCCGAGGCCGCCTTCCGCGTCGTGCGCCGCGCCGCCGAACTGATCGACATGGGCCGCCACCACGGCGCCCACCCGCGCCACGGCGCCACCGACGTCTGCCCCTTCGTGCCCGTGCGGGGCGTGACGATGGAGGAGTGCGCCGAACTGGCGCGCCAGGTGGGCAAGCGGATCGGCGACGAGCTGAAGATCCCCGTCTACCTGTACGAGTCGGCCGCGTCGCGCCCGGAGCGGCGCAACCTGGCCGACGTGCGCAAGGGCGAGTACGAAGCCCTGCCCCGCAAGCTGGGCACCGCCGAGTGGGCGCCCGACTTCGGCCCCAACGCGTGGAATGAACACACCGCGCGCACCGGCGCCACCAACGTCTCGGCGCGCGGCTTCCTCGTGGCCTACAACGTGAACCTGAACACGCGCGACAAGGGGCTGGCCTCGCAGGTCGCGCTCGACATCAAGGAAGCCGGCCGGGCCCGGCGCGATGACAAGGGCGAGATCGTCAAGGATGCCGCCGGCCAGTCCGTGCTCGAGCCCGGGCCGTACCGCCTGCCCGCGTGCAAGGCGGTCGGCTGGTTCATCCCCGGCTACGACCGCGCCCAGGTCTCGATCAACCTGGTCAACACCGACGTCACCAAGCCGCATCAGGCCTTCGAGGCCTGCGCCGCCTCGGCCGCCGACCGCGGCGTCCGCGCCACCGGCTCGGAACTCGTCGGGCTGGTGCCCGAGGGCGACCTGCTGGCCGCCGGCCGCTACTACCTGCGCCGCGCCGGCCAGTCGGCGGGCGTGCCGCGACGGCACCTGGTCGAGACCGCCATCCAGAGCCTGGGCCTGCGCGAGCTGGGTCCGTTTGACCCGGCCGAGAAGATCATCGAGTACCAGGCCGGGCTGGTCGACGGGCCGCTGGTCTCCATGACGAACCGCGCCTTCGTCGATGAGCTCTCGACCGACTCCCCCGCCCCCGGCGGCGGCTCGGTCGCCGCGCTGTGCGCCGCACAGGGCGCCGCGCTGGCCGCGATGGTGGCCAACCTCACGGTCGGCAAAAAGAAGTACGCCGCCTCGTGGGAGCGCATGAAGGACCTGGCCGAAGAGGCGCAGGACCTGAAGGACATCTTCCTGGCCGCGATCGACGACGACACCGCCGCCTTCAACGCCGTCATGGCCGCCTTCGGACTGCCCAAGGGCACGCCGGCCGAGGCGGCCGCCCGCGATGCCGCCGTCGCGGCCGCCACGCTGCGCGCGACGCTGGTGCCGCTGTCGGTGCTCGAGCGCGCGCCGGCGGCCCTGGCGCTGGAGGGCGAGGTGGCCGAACGCGGCAACGAGAACAGCCTCAGCGACGCGGGCGTGGCCGCGCTGACGCTGATGGCCGGCGCCGAGGGCGCCTACTACAACGTGCTGATCAACCTGGCGGCGCTGCGCGGCCTGCCGGCGGCGGCGGGTGCCGGCGCCGACATCGAGACCTTGCGCGCCCGGGCAACGGCTGCCCAGGCGGCCAGCGAACAGGCCGCCGCGGCCGTGCGCACGGCCGTCCGCAGGCGCCTGGAGGCCTGACGCCGGCTGCCGGCGGCCCGACAATTCGCTGGCCCCGGCCCCGTGCCGGGGTCTAAGATGGCGCGTCCGCCCCCCCGGGGTCGGGCCAGGCTTGTCTGATCCCCGCACTCGCGAAAGGCGCATGCCCATGTCCGCGGTACCCGAGAACGATCCCCAGCAGACACCCCTGCAACAGATCACACAGCCGTTCGTCGACCTGGTGCACGCCCCGCGCGCGCTCTGGGGCATCAACCTGGCCTACTTCCTTGAAGGCTGGGTCTACTTCGGCATGCTCGGCTACCTGGCCATCCACTTCTCGGACTTCGTGTTCAAGGGCGTGGCCAACCCGGACGTCAATTCGCACCACATGGTCATGGTGCTGACCGCCGGCATCACGATCTCGATGTTCTTCTTCGGCTCGGTCGCCGACAAGAAGGGCGTCCGCACGACGTTGCTTTGGGCGTTCATCCTCCTGTTGGTCGGGCGCGTCATCTGGTCCGCCGCCCCCATGGTCTTCCCGCAGACGGGCATGTGGAGCGGCATGCACCTGATGACGATGGCAGGCATCTTCCTGGTCGTCCTCGGCTACGGCCTGTACCAGCCGGCAGCCTACGCCGGCGTCCGGCAGTTCACCAATCCCAAGACCGCGCCGATGGGCTACGCGATGCTGTACGCGCTGATGAACCTGGGCGGTTGGCTGCCGACGTTCTTCACCTTCGTGCGCGAGAAGGTCGGCATCACCGGCGCCTTCTGGGTCTACACCGGCCTGACGGTGCTGGGCCTGTTGGCCACCTGGCTGATCCTGACCCCGCGCGTCGAGCGCGATGCCATCGCCCGCGCCGAACGCGAACGCAAGGAGATCGAGGCCGCCGACAAAGCGCCCAAGGAAGTCAAGCCCACGGCCAAGGAGCAGGCCGCGCTCGACGACGCGCGCCCCGTCCCCATCCACATGTGGTTCACGCTGGCCGCCGTCGCGTTCTGCGGACTGCTGGCGCCCAAGCCCCTCGGCTACGGCCTGACGGCCGCCATGCTGGCGGGCGTGGGCCTGCTGGCGAGCGGCGCCGGCTTCGTGAACAAGGCCAAGGTCTGGCTGGCCAACCACCCGCTGTCGGACGTGAAGTTCTTCTTCTTCATCTTCGCGCTGATCCCGGTGCAGACGCTGTTCACGTACAACTGGCTGATCCTGCCGCAGTACCTCGAGCGCGCGTTCAAGGGCGGCTTCGTCAGCGACCGGTTCGAGGTCTTCTCGAACCTGAACCCGATCCTGATCTTCATCGCGGTGCCGATGGTGGCGGCCCTGACGCAGAAGAAGAACGTCTACGGCATGATGATCGCGGGCACCTTCGTGATGGCGATCCCCGCCTTCTTCCTGGCGTTCTCGACCACCATCTACTCGCTGCTGGCCTACCTGCTGGTCATGACCATCGGCGAGGCGATGTGGCAGCCGCGCTTCCTCCAGTACGCCGCCGAGATCGCGCCCGAAGGCCGTACCGGCGCCTACATGGGCGTGGCGCAGTTCCCCTGGTTCCTGACGAAGATGCTCGTGCCGCTGTACTCCGGGCTCGCGCTGCAGAAGTACGTGCCGGCCGAGGGCCTGCAGGACCCGAAGCGGATGTGGCTGATGTTCGCCGTCGTCGCGATCGTCTCGCCGATCATGCTGGTGGTGGCCAAGGTTTGGGTCGGGCGGGACTTCAAGACCAAGGCGTAGCGTCGTCAGAGGGTCGGAAAAACATGGGGGTCCGTGGGCTTAACGTACCGATGCGCCCAC
>CAIWHK010000028.1 GCA_903912525.1 uncultured bacterium
CTCTGGTGGCGATGTTAGTGGCGGCATGATCGGTCGCACCGGAGCTGCCGTTGGCGCTGGCGGTATGGGTGCTGTTGTGGCTGGTACCGGACACGGCGGCATTGAGCACGGAATCCCCTGGCACGGGACGGCGTCACAGAACGACTTGTCTACAGTCAGGCCGGTCACGTCGACGCATCGCGTCTCTCTCAGTATGACCGATCCCTCGCCGCACGTTACCGAGCAAACGTTCCCCGCGCTCGGAAGCTGCTGACAGGCGTATTTGTAGAAGGAGGTCGGCACGGGGGTGAGGGCTGGCGGGGCGGGACACGGCCCAGCGGAGCATGCGACTGCTGCGTCTCTCTGGGAAGGGCCTGCGTCACAGCGTCCGCAGTAGAACTCGGGCACTTGCTGCCCTTGCGCACTGATGCAGTACCCGACCCACAACTTGATGCCACCAGAGCCGCAGGTGATGGAACAGGCATCGGTCATGTTGTACGTACAACGGTAAGTGTTGGGCGGTTGAGCGGCGCAGCCAGCTGCAGAAGACCGATCGGCGCAAGCGCGCACATCTTTCCCGGATGGTTCACGAAAGCCGGAAGAAGCGAGGACGCACGCGGCGAATAAATCAAAGACGTTACCGACGCATGCAAGCAGCAGAACTCGGTCTACACGCGAGGCTCGCGGTGCCATTTTCCCGAGCGGTCCCCGGTCAATTCATTCGGTCCATTAATAGTCGGGGGGTGGTGCCCCCCGTGAAGTACTGGACAATAAAGACAGGCCGGGCGGGGGCCCGTTCGAAGTTGGGCACGTGGGAGAACACCCGCCGCCGCCGCCGCCGCCGCCGCCACCGCCGCCGCCGCGGTCGCCGGAACAGAAGATGGTCTGGTCAAACCCGCCACCGCCGCCGCCGCCGCCCGCGCCGCTCTGGCCGCCCGCGCCCGCGAAGCCGCTGCTGCTGTTCGCCGCGAGCCAGAAGCCTCCCGAGATGAGGCCCACGGTCGAGACGGCGCCGCTGCCGTTGGCGCCGTTGCCGCCGTTGGCGCCGTTGCCGCCGGTGACGCCGTTGCCCGCGAGGGCGCCACATGACGAGGCGTAGAACCCGCCACTGCCCGGCGTCGCGCCGCTGCTGCCGGCGTTGCCCGCAAAGCCGGGGCCGGTGTACCCGCCCAAGCCACCGGCGCCTCCGGTGGCAGCGCCGCCGCCGCCGCTACCGCCGTTGCCGCCGCCCGATCCATTGGTCGCGCCGGACTGGCCATTGCCGCCGGCCAGGCCGGTCGACCCGGCGTTGCCGGTATTGCCCACGGTGCCGGTCGCGCCCGAAGCCGACGAGAACGCGCAGTCCACGAACTGCAGGTCCACGCAAGAGCCCAGCCACAGGCCGATCGATGGCGTGCCGGGCCCGCTGGCTGACGGCGCCTGGAAGTGCAGCCCGGTGTACGAGGCGCCGGCCACTCCCGACTGCAGGAACGCCGGGCTGAGCGCGGCCAGGATCGACCGGTCGCCGTTCGTGCGTTCCCACGTCACCGGCGAGAAGCCGCCGATGATCGACACGTTGCTGTGCAACGGGACGTTCTCGTTGTAGGTGCCGGCCGCGACCAGCACCAGCGGCGATCCTGCGGCCACCGCCATGTTCAGTCCCATGGTCACCGTCGCCAACGGCGCCGTGGCGGAGCCCGGGTTGGCGTCGTTGCCGGTCGCCGTCGAGACGTGGATGTCCTCGATGACCGTGTAGTTCACGACCGCCAGGCCGATGGCTCCGCGGTTGTCGGTGACGCGGATCTTGGCGCGCCGGGCGCCGATACCCTCGGCCGTGAGGTTGAACGAGATGGCCGGGCTGATGTCCGAGTTGAAATCGAAAATGCCGTCGTCCTGGAGATCCCACTCGTACAGCACGATCGAACCGTCGGGATCGCTGGCGGCGGCGTCGAAGTTGGCGACCCACTGCGTCACGACGCCGCCCACCGTCGGCGACGTGATCGAGACCACGGGCGGCATGTTGTTCTCGCGCGGCAGGAACAGCGGGCTTACCTCGACGCTGTCGCCGGCCGCCGCGATGGTCCCAGGCGTCGACTGGTCCAGCCAGCCGGTGTGCGTCGCATTCAGCGTGTAGCTGCCGGCCGGCACATCGCGCATGACGAAGTCCCCATCGGCATTGGTTACCGCCACGTAGGAGGTGCCTTCGCAATAGACGACGGTGCTCTGGTAGTTCATCGCGTTCTGCAGCGCCGCCGTCCCGTGGAACGTGCCGGTCGGCACCAGTGCGATGTCGACGAAGGTGGTCTCGGCCAACGCTGCCGCCTGCTGGACCGGCAGCATCGCCGTAGCATGGCCGGCCAGGTGGTCGCGCGCATCGGTGGTCAGCACGTACGCGCCGGGCTCCAGGTCCGTGAAGGCGAACCAGCCCTCGGCCGTGGTGACTGCGGCGTGCCGCGTGCCGGCGGCCTTGGCTGGTTCATCTGCCGCCGACACGTCCTCGCCGCGCGCCGCGGCCGCCAGCCGCGCCTTCACACTCGACGCGATGCCGTCGATGAGCGGCTCGGCAGTGACGACCACGCCGGCGACGGCGTCGCCGCCCAGGTCGCGTACGGAGCCGCCCAGCACATTGCCGGTGGCCGGCAGCGGCTCCGGCAGCGGGCCGGTGCCAGGTTCGGAATTGCAGGCCGCCAGGAGGGCCAGGGCGCCGAGGGCGGCGAACCGGGCCAGGCCCCAGCGGTGGTGCAGCGTTCGCTTCAGTCTCATCGTGGGCCTCCGGAGTCGAGGGTCCTCAGTTGTCGGTGATCGGTGTCCCGATTCGTCGGGACGGTTCAGTGCACGCGGGCGAAGGGTCGGGTGACGGCCTGCCCGTTCGCTTCAAACCGCAGGTAGTAGCGTCCGGCCGGGACATCGCGTCCGTTGCCATCGCGGAAGTCCCAGGCGAGCAGGCGTTCACCGGCTGCGGCGGCCTGGTCGGACCAGGTGCGCACGCGCCGGCCGGCGAGGTCGAACACGGCGACGGTGGCCGGTCCGTCCTGGCCCAGGCGCAACCGGAACTGCACCTGACCGCGGGCGGGGTTGGGCCAGGGCGCGTCGATCGCCACGGCGGGCATTTGTGCAGCGACATCGACGCCACTGGCGGCGCCGGTGACCACGACGTTCTGCACGAGTCCGATGCGGTAGTCATCGACGCGGACGTCGAGGTGGTAGGTGCCGGCGGGCACGGCTTCCAGGCACCAGGTTCCATCCGTGGCGCTGGCGGTATTGAGCCCGGTATATGACCAGTCGAGATTGCGGAGGAAGACCCCGGCCCTGGCGATGGGGGCGCTGGACAGGCCATCGCGGACTGTGCCGCACAGGGTGCCGGCCCGGGCCGGCGAACCAGCGAGCAGCGGCAGCACCGCCAGCACCACCGGGATCAGGCCCCACGTCACCCGTGGGAACCTGCAGTTCGGCATTTTCATGGCCACCTCTCGGGGGTGGGGTGGGTCGTCTCCGGGCCAGCCGGCCCGGCGATGAAAAACATACCATATCGCTCCGAAATGGGGTGGAGGGTTTTTCTTTGGTCTTGCGGGCCGGGTCAAGGGGGTGCTGGCCTGGCTGCAGGTCGCGGGCGGCGGCTGGCGCGAGATGGTGCTGGCGACAACCGGGTCGCACAACCTGCGCGCCGGGGAGGGGGGTGCCTTGCCGGAACCGGCTAGATTCCTGGGAGACTTGCGCCGGCGCAACTACCAGACGGCATCACTATCTGCCGCCGCCGCAAGGTGTTCAGTGGTGCGGGTGCGTGCTGGCGCGGACGATCCCTACAGAAAAAGACTATCATTATCTTTTTCATCAGATAGGATCACGCCTCGCGCGCCGACTTTGCCGGGACTCGTCTCGCCCACACGTGAGCGGCTGCCGTCGGCCGGCGCGGAGCCCTTGGAGCAGCGTCTCGAAGGAGATGTCATGAACACTGTGAAAAAGCTCGCTACCGCGTTGACCCTGGCTGTCGTCGTCTGCGCCAGCATCGGATCCGGCACGGCGTCCGCAACGAATATCCCCATCACCTGGCTGGACCAGTCGCCGACGGCGTTCGGTGCGCCGGTGCCCAACGGCGCGGTCATCAACGTCGCCGGCGTCGGCAACGTGACGATCACCTACTCGATCCCGGCCCACTGGACGCACTCCCGCCTGCTGAGCGCCGGGTACACGGCCGGCAGCGTGACCAGCGGCCCGGACACCTACTCGTGGACGAACTACGAGGCCTTCAGCACGATCTTCACGCCCGGCCTGCTGGGCCCCGAGGTCGGCACGATCACCTACACGTTCGCATCCACGCTGCCGGCGGGCTCGGTCTTTGTCGGGCCGCTCGGCCTGGGCGCCACGACCAGCTTCGGCGGCGGCACGTCCACCACGCGTGTCCTGCAGAACGGCACTTTCCTGGGCGATTACGTCGGTGACGTGACGGCCGGCGCCTCCCAGTTCATCGGCGGCGTGGGGGCCTTCACGGTGATGAACTCGGTGACCGGCGCCGGCGGCGCCAACCCCTGGTGGAACTCGCAGCTGGCGGTCGTGCGCGTCGACGACGCGGTGTCGAGCATCACCGTCATCCAGACGCAGCTGCGCGGCGACGGCATCGGCGTCAACATCGGCTTCGAGGTGGATTCGGTGGTCGGCAGCGAGCCGTCGACGTGGGGCGGGGTCAAGGGCCTGTTCCGGTAGGCGCACGCAGGACACGACGCACAAGGTTCGGCCGGCTCCCGCAGGGGGGCCGGCCGTTTCGCAAGTCATCGGGTCCCTAGGCGTCCATGTCCGCCCACTTGCGGGCCGCGCGCGCGAAGAAGACCAGCGCGATGATGGCCGCGACGCCGATGCCGGCGAACGGCAGCCACACCTTCAGGTGCGGGTCGTAGGTCTCCCAGAGCAGCGTCGTGGCCGCCGCGGCGTCCAGCCCGGTCACCTGCTGCAGTTTCACGAAGGCCTCGGTGCGCGCCACGCCGGCCGCCGCGTCCAGGCTGCCCAGCCTGCCGTCCCAGCTGCTGCCGCCGGGCGCGTGCTCGGCCAGGTACTTCTGCGCCAGCACAGCCTTCTCGCCGAAATTGCCGTAGAAGTAGCCCTGCAGCTTCGAGCCCACCAGGCCGCCCACGCCCACGGGGATGTTCACGAATCCCAGGTACAGGCCCTTCTTGTCCGCAGGGGCGATCAGCGCCAGGTACTCGTTCTTCTTCGGGCCGGTGAGCATCTCGCCGAACGAGAAGCCCATCACGCCGAGCAGGAACACCGAGCCCAGGTTCGTCAGGCCGGCCACCAGCACGCCGATGGTGGCCATGCCCATGCCGATCACCATCGACTCGAGCGTGCGCATCTTGCGCACGAGCCAGGACACCGGGATCATCAGCAGCACGATCAGCAGGGCATTGAGGTTCAGCAGGATCTCCTGCGGCACCTGCAGGCCGCGATCGGTCTCGATGGCCCACTTGTCCGGAAACAGCGGTGAACTCCGGAAGAAGGCGGCCGTTCCGCCCGAGTCGTTCCAGTCGGTCAGGAAGTTCGGGTGCAGGTCCCACAGGGTGTACATCATCAGCCAGAAGCAGCTCATGATGGCCAGCCAGGTGGCCAGTCGCCAGTCGCTCAGCGTGCGCAGCGTGCGCGTGAGCACCTGCAGCGGGCTCGCGGTCTTGTCCGAGCCGCTGGCGAAGTCCTTGAACGTGAACAGCATCAGGTAGTTCAGCGACATCACCGCGGCCGCGGTGAAGAACAGCGCCTGCCAGGAGTAGTCGTGGCGGATGAAGTTGGCGAGCATCGGCCCGATCGCCGCGCCCACGTTGACCACCCAGTAGAAGATGCCCCAGCCCAGCGACGAGTTCGTGCGGTCCAGGTTCTGCGCCAGGCTCCCCTGCAGCGAAGGCTTGAAGAATGCGGTGCCCGTGGCCAGCACCACCACGCCGAAGGTGAAGCCCAGAAAGCTGGTCTGCGTGGCCATCAGGCAGTAGCCCAGCACGTTGAGGGTGATCGCGAAGAACAGGCTTCGCTTGTACCCGTAGCGGTCGGCGAAGCCGCCCGTGAACGTGGGCAATATCGACTGGAAGGCGAACCACAGCGCGTAGATGGTGCCCTTGTCGGCGGCCGTGAAGTGCAGCCCGTGCGGGTCATCGGCCTGCATGATGTAGATGGCCACCACCGAGCGGACCAGGTAGTAGGCCAGCCGCTCGAACATCTCGATGATGTTGAGCAGCCAGTAGCCGGTGGGAAAGCCCAACAGGCGGCCGCGGCCGGCGAGCGCGTCGGTCAGCGGGGTGTCGGTCATGGCGGGGATCCTCCGTGGCGGTCGCGACCAGCCGCTCGGCTCAAGGGCCCGGATGCCCGGAGCCCGGGCGCGGATGTGGCCGTTGGCCTCATCGCCGCCCATGTCGCCCCGCACGGTTAACGTGAGGATCACTATATCATGGCGCGGGCCATGACAACAGCCGGTACGGTGCGGCGTGATCGGGGCCAGAGACGGTCATGGAATCGATGGCGGCTGCGACAATCCACACTGCCGATCACCGGTAACTGGCCTTGAGCCGCCCCCAGGACGTCGCCGACACCGGCACGGCGCCCTCGCCGGTCGCGTTGAAGTTGTTGAACGCGAGCCCGATGCCCTGCGTCTTGGTGCCGATGAAGTCGATCGTGATGCGGGCGATGCCCGGCGTCAGTCCCGAGAACGCGAAGGTCCATGGCCGCCCGTCCAACTCCGTGTTCAGGCAACCGCTGTCCTGGGTGCCGACCGGCGAGTCGATCGTGTCGAGCAGGTTGCCCAACGCGTCGTAGGCCGCGACGCGGTACTGCTCGTTGAGCGGAAGCGACGCGTCGATGTCCCAGATCTCTCCCGAGGCGGCCGAGACCGTCCCGCCCGCGTAGTGGATGACGAGCAGGCGGAAGTCGGCGCCCGGGGTCCCGCGCAGGAAGAAGTTCCCCAACTGCGTCTCGAACCCGGGCGAGGCCGTGTCGCGGTCCACGCAGGCGGCGAAGCCGTCAACGCCGTCATTGCCGATGGCCTCGAACACGGCGGGCGTGTCCGGCGTGCCGTTGCCGTCCGAGTCGAAACCGAACGTGATGCCCAGCCCGCCGACCGCGTAGGCGGACGCGAGGCCAAGCGACGCGTTGTCCACGGCGGGGGCCCCGGCAGGATCGTTCTCGAACGTGATGACCTGCGCCCGCGCCGGCGCCAGGGCGGCTGTCGCCAGCGCGATCGCCAGGGCCATGGTGGTGAACGGCGGACGGAACATGGGCGATCCCCCTGCGGTGTGTCGGCGGCCCGACGTTTCCGGACCAGGATCGGCGGCTTGCGGGCTGCCGCCTCAGCGTCGGTCGATTGTGGCAGACTGCGGGGTGCCAAATCAATAGGGGAGTAACTTTGTACATGATAGAGTCTGATCAGGGAGGCCCGGCACCGCAAGTGGGTACTGGCGGCGCCCAGGCGCGTGTCCGCTGGCGCTTGCGTCATACGCTGGGGTGATCACCGCGACTTGCGCCGTAGACTTGCGACTTGCGCCGTAGACTTGCGCCGGCGCAAGTGCCCGCGACGTGACTTCGGTGCCGAAGCGGCGAGAGATTCTGGGGCTCCGGACCTTCCTTCGAGTTGTGTGAGAAACCCGGCGCGGAATCCGCACGTGGACGCCGACTTGCCTCGTCGTTCGCCGGGGTCGCCCTCCCGGCAGGGTCCGTGATCACGCGTTTTCGCTGACGCGGCCTCCGGCGGCAGCGGTTTCGGGGCGTTCCGCGAGCCCGCGTCGCCACGTCCCGCCCGCCGTTGTTGGCCGGGTTGTTTCTTGCTATCTTCCGCCCGCCGGCGGCGACCAGCCACGCGCGATCCCAGGACCGAACAGCACCCGCCGCAAGGCATTCCGGAAACACGGCACATGGCGACCGAGACTTTCGTCCACCTGCACAACCACTCGGACTACTCGCTGCTCGACGGCGCCCAGAAGACGTCCGACATGGCCAAGCGGGCGGCCAAGTACGAGCAGCCCGCGCTGGCACTGACCGACCACGGCAACATGTTCGGCGCCGTCGAGTTCTACCTCGAGTGCAAGAAGCAGAAGATCAAGCCGATCATCGGCATGGAGGCGTACATCGCCGGCGACCGGCACAACCGGACCGCCGAGCGCGAGAACAAGAGCTACCACATGGTGCTGCTGGCCCGGAACGAGACGGGCTACCGCAACCTGGTCAAGCTGGCCTCGGCCGCCTACCTCGAGGGCTTCTACTACCGCCCGCGCATCGACCGCGAGATCCTCTCGACGTACGCCGAAGGCCTGATCGGCCTTTCGGCCTGCATGAGCGGCGAGCCCAATTTCCACCTGCGCTCGGGCAACGTCGCCGCCGCGGTGGAGGCGGCGAGTGCTTATCGGGACATCCTCGGCCGCGATCACTACTACCTCGAGATCCAGAACCACGGGATCCCCGAGGAGGAGCGCATCCGCCAGCTGATGCCCGAGGTGGCGAAGCAGACGGGCTGCCCGATCATCGCGACCAACGACTGCCACTTCCTGGACCGCGAGCACCACGAGGCCCACGACATCCTCATGGCGCTGCAGACGGGCAAGACGCTCAACGACCCGACGCGCTGGCGCAGCAACACGCCCGAGGTGTACTTCAAGTCCTCGCAGCAGATGCTCGAGCTGTTCCGCGACTGGCCCGAGGCCGTCGCCAATACGCTGCGCGTGGCCGACCAGGTCGACTTCAACCTCGAGCTGGGCAAGCTGCTGTTGCCGGCCTTCCCGCTGCCGGACGAGTTCGCCACCGCCGACGACTACCTCGAGCACCTGGCGCGCGCCGGCCTGCCGAGGCGCTACGGGGCGCTGACGCCCGAGCTGGAGGAGCGCCTGGCCTACGAGCTGCGCGTCATCAAGCAGACCGGCTACGCCGGCTACTTCCTCATCGTCTGGGATTTCATCGAGGCCGCGCGCCGGCTGAACGTCCCGGTGGGCCCCGGCCGCGGTTCGGCCGCCGGCAGCCTGGTCTGCTACAGCGTCGGCATCACCGACATCGATCCCATCCGCCACCAGTTGCTGTTCGAGCGGTTCCTGAACCCCGAGCGCATCTCGATGCCGGATATCGACGTCGACTTCTGCTTCGAGGGCCGCGGCCGCGTCATCGAGTACGTGGCGCGCAAGTACGGGCGCGAGAACGTCTCGCAGATCATCACCTTCGGGACGATGGCCGCGCGCGCGGTGCTCAAGGACGTCGCGCGGGTGCTCGAGTTCTCGTTCGCCGACAGCGATCGCATCAGCAAGCTGGTGCCCGAAGAGCTGGGCATTACGCTGCAGAAGGCGCTCGACGAAGCGCCGGGCCTGAAGGAAGTGGCCAACGAGTCGCCCGCCCACGCGATGCTGCTGCGCAACGCGCTGGTGCTCGAGGGCTTCAACCGAAACACGGGGATCCACGCCGCCGGCGTGCTCATCACGCCGTCGCCGCTCGTCGAGCACGCGCCGCTCTACCGCAATACCAAGGGCGACATCACCGTCCAGTACGACATGAAGATGAGCGAGGCCCTCGGCCTGCTCAAGATGGACTTCCTGGGTCTGCGCACCCTCACGGTGATCGACAAGGCGCTCAACCTCATCGCCGAGTCGACCGGCACACGGATGACCGCCGACCAGATCCCGACCGAGGACGAGGGCACCTTCAAGCTGCTGCAGGAGGGCCGCACGGTCGGCATCTTCCAGCTCGAGAGCAGCGGCATGCAGGAGCTGGTCCGCAAGATGGCGCCCACCGGCTGGGACGACATCACCGCCATCTGCGCCCTGTACCGCCCGGGCCCCCTGGGCGCGGACATGGACAAGGCCTACGTCGAGCGCAAGCACGGGCGCCAGAAGGTGCAGTACAAGGACCCGGTGCTCGAGCCCATCCTGCGCGACACCTACGGCGTCATCCTCTACCAGGAACAGGTGATGCAGATCGCCGCCGCGATGGGCGGTTTCACCATGGGTGAAGCCGATACGCTGCGGAAGGCGATGGGCAAGAAGAACGCCGACATGATGGCGGCCCTGAAGGTGAAGTTCATCGATGGGGCGCGGGAACGTAAGCACGACGAGCGCGCCGCCCGCGAGATCTACGAGGAGATGGAGTTCTTCGCCCAGTACGGCTTCAACAAGAGCCACTCGGCGGCGTACGCGCTCCTTTCCATCCAGACCGCCTGGCTGAAGGCGCACCACCCGGCCGAGTTCATGGCCGCGACGATGACCACCGAGATGCGCAAGAGCGAGCGCATCACGCAGCTGATCGACGAGTGCAAGGCGCTGGGCCTGGTGATCGTGCCGCCGGACATCAACCGTCCGCGCAGCGAGTTCGGCGTGCGCGACGGGCAGGTCGTGTTCGGGCTGGGGGCGGTGCGCGGTGTCGGCGCCGCGGCCATCGACGTCATCGCCGCCTGCCGCGACGAGCTGGGCCGCGACTTCACCGACCTGTTCGACCTCTGCGAGCACGTCGACCTGCAGAAGGTCAACCGCAAGGTGCTCGAAGGCCTGATCAACGCCGGCGCGATGGATCTCCTGCCCGGCCACCGCCGCCAGCTGCTGATGAGCCTCGAACGCGCGCTCGGCTTCGGGCAGAAGTCGGCCCGCGACCGCGCCGGCGGCCAGGCGTCGCTGTTCGGCGGGCTGGGCGCGGTGCAGATGCGCCCGACGCTGCCCGACTGCGAACCGTTCGACCCGCTGGTCCTGCTCGGCCGCGAGCGCGAATCGGTGGGCTTCTTCCTGTCGGGCCATCCGTTCCACGAATACCGCGAGCTCATCGCGGGGCTGCCGTGCGGCTCGACCGCCGGCGCCGCGAAGTCGGGCGACGGCGCCTGGGCCGATCTTGTCGGCATCATCACCTCGCACACGATGCACCGCGACAAGCACAAGCGCGTGTACGCGCGGGCGCACTTCGAGGACAAGGCGGGCACCATCGGCCTGGTCATCTATGCGAGCGTGTACGACCAGGTGCGCGAGCTCATCGGCGCCGACACCATCCTGGCCGTCGGCGGGCGCGTGCAGATGCGCAGCGACGGTTCGCGCGAGCTGGTGGTCGACCGCCTGACCCGCATCGACGAAGTGATGGGCTCGTGGGTGAAGGACGTCTTCCTGAAGATCGACCTCGAGGCGGCCGGCCGCGCGGGGCTGGAGACCCTTGGCGCCATCTTCCAGGACTTCGGGATCGCCGTCCCGCTGCGGCCGCTGCTGACGCCCGACCCCGACCTGGACAAGCCCGAGGCGCCGGCCCGCCCGGCGGCCGAGGCCGGCGGCGCCCGTCCCCAGGATCCCGACGGCGGCGGGGCCGAGCCGGCTGCCCCGCTCGGGCCCGACCCCGAGCTGGCCCGGCCCCCGGTGCTGGCCCGGCCGGTGCCCCTTGTGGTCGAAGTGGAGCGCGAAGGCAAGCCCTGGCTGCTCCGTTCCGGGGGGCGGGGGGTGGCCCTGACCCTGGACAGCCTGCGGCGGCTGCGGGGCCTGCCGGGGGTCGTGACCCTGCGCGTACGGGCCGAATTGCCCGCCGCCGTGGAACGCCGCCAGCGGTTCAACCGGGCCTGATCCGGGCCCCGGACGGTCCCGCGGGGCATCCCCGGCCGCCGACCCCGACCTTGACACCGCTGCGGCAGAGTGACTTAATCTCCCAACGACCGGCTGTTTTCGGTACCCCCAGAACAGCCGGTTGTGTATGCTCGGCCAGCCCGAAACCGGGTGGACGGCCCATCCGGGGCCGGCGGCAGGTGGGGCCCTCGGGCCGCCGGAAGGCGTGGGATGGACTGGAAGAAGAAATCGATCTGGCTCGACTTCGAGCTGCCCATCGTCGAGCTGGAGGAGCGGATCCAGACCCTCCAGGACTCGGCGTCCGTGCGTGGCATGGACGTCGACGACGAGGTGGAGCGCCTGCGCGCCAAGGCCAGCCGGCTGGGCAAGGAGATCTTCGCCAAGCTCGAGCCCTGGCAGCGCGTCCAGCTGGCCCGTCATCCCCGCCGCCCGACCACCAACGACTACATCCACCACCTGTTCCCGGACTACATCGAGGTCCACGGCGACCGGATGTTCCGCGACGACGAGGCGATCGTCGCCGGCCTGGCCTCCCTCGGCGGCCGCAAGGTGATGGTCATCGGCCACCAGAAGGGCCGCGACACCAAGAGCAACATCCGCCGCAACTTCGGCATGGCCCACCCCGAGGGTTACCGCAAGGCCCTGCGCCTGATGGAGATGGCCGCGCGCTTCGGGCGCCCCGTCATCACCTTCATCGACACGCCGGGCGCCTATCCCGGCCTCGGCGCCGAGGAGCGCGGGCAGGCCGAGGCCATCGCCCGCAACCTGCGCGACATGTCCGACCTGCCGGTGCCCATCATTTGCCTGGTGACGGGCGAGGGCGGCTCGGGCGGCGCGCTGGCCCTGGGCGTGGGCGATCGCGTCTACATGCTCGAGAACTCGATCTACTCGGTGATCAGCCCAGAGGGCTGCGCGGCCATCCTCTGGCGCGACCCGGCCAAGAGCAAGGACGCCGCCAAGGCGATGAAGCTGACGGCGGTCGACGCGCTCGAACTGGGCGTCATCGACGGCGTCATTCCCGAGCCCATCGGTGGCGCGCACCGCGACCACAAGGCGATCGCGATGTCGGTCAGGGCGGTCATCCTCGATGCGCTGGCCGAACTGGAACCGCTGCCGACCACCGAACTGCTCGAGCGTCGCCTGCGCAAGTTCCTCGGCATGGGGGTCTGGGAAGAGGCTGGGGGCGACTGAACGGGCCTGCGCGCGCAGGCCGGTCAGGCCTGAGAGACAGCAGGTCGCGATCCGCTGATTCCGCGCCGGGGCTTGACACATGACCGCGATCGGCGGTATCATCTTCCTGCCAACCAGTCCGAACCTCCGCGAGCCGCTCCGGCCGGCCTTGGGTTTTCCCCCCGAGGGCCGGCTCGTTTTGTTGCCTGGTCGAACTTTCCCGGCGCACCGTGTCGTCGACCGGCGCGCCCGCCCTGGCCCGGATACGGCTGCGGGCGTGGAAGTGACCTGTTTGCAACCCGCAACGATTCTACTATGATGCCGACCTGTGGCCCGGCGGGCGCGGCTCGGCGCTCCGGTGGGCGGCCGCTTGCGACGGCCAGGCAGTCTCTTTGTAAGAACCGGCCCGGCGGCGTCCCGCGAGGGAACGCGCCAGGTGAGAGGACCTCGGACCATGCTCGACCCCAAGCTCCTGGAGATCCTGGCCTGCCCGCTGTGCCGGCAATCCGTCACGCCGGACGCCGCCCACGCCTGGCTCTACTGCCGCGGTTGCTCGGTGCGGTACCGCGTCGAGGAAGGCATCCCCATCATGCTGCCGGACGAGGCGCAGCCGATCCCCGCCGCCGGCGGGACAGGGGAGTAGCCGCGTGTGCCTGTTCACGCATTTCGCGGCCGGTGCGCTGGCCGGCGGGCTGACCGGGTCGGTCGGCTGGGGCGCGGCCGCGGGCCTGGGTTCGCACGCCGTGCTGGACGTGCTGCCTCATTATGATCATCCGGACTGGCGCCTGGAACTGGGCGGCGGGCTGGCGGCGCTGGCGCTGCTGCTGCTGATGCCGTTCGCGACGCCGGCCGCCATCGTGGGAGGGATCGCCGGGATGCTGCCTGACCTGGAGAACCTGTTTCAGAAGCTGGGTCGCCTTGGGCGCGACCGCTTCGTCTTCCCGACCCACACCGGCCTGCTGAAGCACGGCAGTCGTCGCGGACCGCGCAACCTTGTCGTGCAGGCGGCGATCTTCGCCGCGTGCTTCGTCGTGCTCGGCCTGCTGCACCCGGGCGAAGCGGCGGCGGCCGACATGACGCCGGCCGATCAGGCTGCAGCGACGGCGACGAATGCAACGCCGGCGGCCGTGATGGCCGAGCCCGTCGTGCGCGTTGTCAGCCAGACGGCCGATCGCACCATCGTGCGCATCGACTTCCCGGTGCAGTCGGCCCCGGCCGACTGGCAGACGATCGATCCGGCGACGGTGCGCTTCGCGCTGCCGCCCGTCATCGACGACATGGACGACGGCATCGGCGGGCAGTTGCGGATCCTGGCGCCCGAGATGCGCCTGTCGCTGGCCGTACCCACGCGCCAGGCGCCGCAGGTCGTGGTGACTGATGTGCGCTGGTGGCGCGAGCCGTCCGCGGGTCTCGACGAGTCATCGCTCGTCGTCGTCGGCGCGCCGGCCGTCTATCGCAAGGTGCCGCTGGCCGGCTTCCGCGTGGCGCTGGCGGGCGGCGATGGTGTGCTGGCCGGGCTGACGCTCGAGTGCCGCCACCCGGCGACCGCGCCGTTCGCGTCGCGCCTGTCACGCGCGGCGAAAGTCGCCGGTTCCGCCGGTGTCGACGCCGCGACGACGACGCCGGCCGGGGTCGCCAACGGCGACCTGTTCAACGCGCTGGCTGTGGGCGCGCGCGACGAATCGTTGGCTGTCGCCGCCGTGAAGGCGGCCGCGTTCGATCCGTTCAACGCCACCTCGCACTGGGTCTCGGTGCGCCTGTCGGCAACGGGGCTCTACCGCCTGACGGGCCAGCAACTGGCCGGTTACGGCGTGCCTGTCGGCGACGTCGATCCGGCGAAGCTGCGGATGTTCCGCGGCGGTTCGCTGGCGCTGGAGATGGACCCGGAGTATCCCGACTCGCTGCAGGCCGACCGCACGCGCCTGAACGAAGTGGCGATCAACGTCGTCGACGGCGGCGACGGCGAGTGGAACCTCGACGACGAGGTCCGTTTCTACGGCGTCGGCACCAGCGCCTGGCTGGACCGGCTCCAGGACGGCGCCGGCCGGCTCGAGCACTATGACCACCCCTACGCCGATGAAGCCGTCTACTGGCTGACGTGGGAGAACGACGCGACGGCTTCGCCCGTGCCGGGTGCGCCGCGCCGCGTGCCGGTGGTCCAGGCGCCGGCGCTGGGCGGCGAGGCGGTCACGACCGCGCGGCTGCGCCTGCACCTCGAGCAGCAGTATGCCGATATGGTGGGCGTGGTCGTCGACAACTGGGCCTGGGACAGCTCCATCTTCAGCTCACACACCGACCAGTTCGCCGTGCGCACGCCGGTGGCCGGATCGAGCACGCATTTCGTGGCCGACGTGCGCGGCATGTACGACCTCTACTCGGCCGCCTTCGTCTTCACGTCGAAGGCCTGGCTCAACAGCGACCAGGCGCAGGCCGGGACGACGACGATCACGTATTCCGCGCAGAACGACAGTACGCGCGTGCGCATCTTCGGGGATTCGACGGCGCTCATCCCCGGCACGAACATCTTCACCGTCCAGAACGCCTCGGCGTCGCAGTCGACGCGGCGGCCGCTCGCGCTGGACAGCTTCGACCTGCTGTACTGGACCGCGCTCACGCTGGACCCGGCCTTCGGCCAGTACGATTTCGCGCACTGGGGCGAGCAGGTCGCGGCCCCCGGCACGGCGACCGACCTGCGGTTGTCGGTGGCGGCGGGCGCCACACCCATCTTCTGGGACGTGTCGCAGCCCGATTCGGCGCGCATCCTGGTCGGCACGGCGGGTTCCGGCGTGGTGACCTACGGTGTCGTGCGCGATCCCGGGACCGACCTGCACTGCGTGGCGAGTGCGCCGGCCAGCCTGCTGGCCGTCACCTCGGGCACGCGGCAGCTGCCCGTGTCGCTGCTGGACGACGATGGTGATGTCGACTACGTCGCTGTCTCGGCATCGGCGTTCTCGGCGGCGGGCCAGAGCCTGGCCACGTTCCACGGCTCTGTCCTGCCGGGTGTCGCTTCGCCGCGCGCGCGGGCCGTCACTGCCGAGGCCATCTACAACAACTTCTCGGGCGGCCAGAAGGATCCGATGGCCATCCGCAACTACCTGCGGGGCCTCTACGAGTCCGGCGGCCAGCGCCTGAAGCACGTGTGTCTGGTCGGCAAGGCCAGCCGCGACTTCCGCAACTACCGGGGCGCCGTGCCCCTGGTCGACCTGTACGACATGGTGCCCACCGTCGTGCGGCACTATTTCCCGATGTTCCCGGTGGCCCTGAACCGCCAGACGCCGTTCGCCTCGGACGACGCGCTGGTCTCGTTCGACTCGGCGCCGCCGTCACCCATCTCGCGCGCCGACCTTGATGTGCCCGATGTCGCCTGCGGGCGGTTGCCGGCCGTGGACACGCAGCAGGCGCGCGCGATGGTCGATCGTGCGATCGAGCAGGCCGTGGCCCCGGCCGAGGGCGCCTGGCGCAACCGGATCATGCTGACCGCGGACGACGTCTACCGGCCCAGTTCGGGCCAGGTGCCGGTCTTCGGCGAGGACACGCACACGCGCGAGGCCGAGGATGTCGCCGGCAATTTCCTGCCCGCCAGCCTGGACGTCGCCAAGCTCTACGGAATCGACTTCCCCTTCCCGCCGTCGTCGCAGGTCAAGCCGGCCGCCCGCGCGGCGATCAACGCCATGCTGAACTCCGGCACGACGCTGTACTACTACGTCGGCCACGGCGCCGAGGACAACCTGGCCGACGAGCAGATCTTCCAGTCGCGCGACATCGCCAACCTGGGCAACGGATCGCGGCGGCCGCTGTTTGTCGCCTTCAGCTGCGACGTCGGCGTCTACGACAGTCCGTCCCGCCTCTCGATGGCCGAGCAGTTCGTCAGCTACGCCGCCGGCGGCGCGTCCGGCGCCATCTGCGCCAGCCAGGTCAGCTGGAGCACCGACAACGACGCGGTGACCGAGGCGTTCTTCCGGAACCTGTTCCCGTCGCGCCACGTGCAGTCCGGCCGACCGGTCGGCGAGGCGCTCCGCCTGGCCAAGGGACAGATGGTGTCGCTCGACTACCGGGCCAACAGCCAGCGCTACAACCTCATGGGTGACCCGGCGATGCGGTTGCCGCATCCGGTGGATGACCTCGTGCTGGCCCCGGCCAGCCTTGACACGCTGCGCGCGGGCGCCCGGCAGACGGTTGTGTTGTCGGCCAGCGGGAAGGCGGCGCTCGGCGCCGGCGATCGCTATCGCCTGCGCGTGGAGGAGAGTTCGACCCCGCGCTCGTACGAGAACACGCCATTCGGCGGGACGGCCACCTGGGTCGAGAGCGGTTCGTCGGTCTTCGACGGGGAAGGCACAGCCGGTTCAGGCGACCTGGTGATCCCCTTCAAGGTCCCGGCGCAGATCCGCTACGGCGACAGGGGACGCGTGCGTCTGCTGGTCGAGTCTTCGGACGGCGACCATGCCGCCGTGCAGGTGGTCCCCGCAGTGCGCGGTTCGCTGGGCGCGGTGGACGACATCCGTGGACCGCTCATCAGCCTGGCGTTCACGGGCGGCCGGCACCGGGTACACCCGGGCGACGCACTTTCCGCGTCGCTGGTCGACACCAGCGGCATCGCGATGCTGGGCACCAGCCCGGGCAACTCGCTGCTCCTGGAACTGGACGACTCGGGCCGGATGACCGACGTCACCCCGGCCTTCGCCTACGACCCGGACAGCTACACCAGCGGCGGCCTGGTCTACCCGCTGCCCCAGGACCTGCCCAGCGGGATCCACCGGGCAGCCCTGCACGCCAGCGATGCCCTCGGGAACGTGGGTTCCGACACCCTCAGCTTCGAGATCGTGCCCTCGGAAGTGGCCGGAATCGAAGACGTTACCGTTTTCCCTAACCCGACGCCCGGCCCGTGCCGACTCCTGTGCGAGTTGAGCGACCCGATGGCCGTGCAGTGGGACATCTACACGCTGGCAGGCCAGCGCCTGCGCACGATCCAGGCGGAACCGGCGGATGCCGGCCCCTGTATCCTGGAATGGGACGGGCGCGACAGCCAGGGCGACGAGATCGCCAACGGCACCTACTTGTTTGTGCTGAGGGGCGCGGGCGCCTCGGCCGACGGACGTGAGATCACGAAGACGGGCAAACTGGTCATCATGCGATGATGGCCGGAGGGACGGGGCGCAGGCCCGGTCCCGGGACAACCACTGGAGGTAGGACGGACATGAAGAGGATGCTGACGACGGTCGCCCTGGTGGCGGCCCTGACTATGGGTATCTGCGGCACGGCCCTGGCCGGTTCCGGCGCGGGCGCCATCAACCTCAGTTTCCCGGTCGGGGCGCGCTACAACGCTCTGGGCGAGTCGGGTACGGCTCTCGCGCAGGACGTCACCGCGCAGTGGTGGAATCCGGGCGGCCTGGGTTTCCTGCCGCAGCGTGACCAGCCGCACGACGTGCACATCATGCAGTCGAGCCTGGCCGAGGGCCTGGCCGAGGACATCGGCCTGTACTGGGGCGGCTACGCGACGCCGATGGGCGAGAACGGCGCCCTGGGCCTGTCGCTGAACTACCTGGACATGGGCGAGCAGCAGGGCACCGACGAGAACGGCGCCGAGACGGGCGTCTTCCGGTCGTACATGTTCGCGTTCGGCGCCTGCTACGGCGTGCGCGTTTCGCCCAACGTCGGCCTGGGCCTGGGCGTGAAGTACTTCCGCGACAAGCTGGCCGAGACGAACGTCATGCAGGACACGCAGGGCGGCGGCAGCGGCGACAGCTTCGGCGTGGACCTGGGCCTGATGTGGAAGGTGCCCAGCCTGAAGTCGAACATCGGCATCGCGGTGGCGAACCTCGGTCCGGACATCAAGCATGTCGACGCGGACCAGAGCGACCCGATGCCGCGGAAGCTGACGATCGGCGTGGCGCACAGCCTGTACCACAGCGACTACATGGGCTTCCTGCTCGTCGCGGACTACCTGGTGCCGTTGTACAAGTGGAAGGACAACGACTACGGCTTCGGCCTCGAGACGTCGCAGAAGGAATACGGCGTCGGCGCGGAGTGGAACTACCTGCGCTCGCTGTACGTCCGCCTCGGCTACAAGAGCGCCGAGTACGGCGACATCAAGGACTCGACCTTCGGGTTCGGCGTCGACCTCGATCGCTGGGTCGGCCAGCCGATCGCCTTCGACTTCGCGAAGGTGCCGCAGGCGCAGGGCCTGCCCAACGTGACGCGCCTGTCGATCGCGTACCGCTTCTAGCGGTCGCGGGCGACACAGGTAGGTGACGCTGGAACCTGACGATCGAACGTGACGCTTGAAACTAGACGGCCTCAACACCCCCTGAGCGAGGAGCCTGGCTTTGCCGCTCAAGACTGACCACCGCCGGCCGCGGCCCAGGAGCCGCGGCCCGGCGGTCCTGCCGGTCTTCATCCTGTCCGTGCTGCTGGTCGCCGAGGCGGTGGCGGGCCCGCGCTGGGAGCGCCTGCCCGCACGTCGCTGGACTTGGGACCAGGTCGTCGCGACGACCGGCGGGCGCCGCGTTCTTGACGACGAACTGCAACGGCAGGGTGAGACCGTACGCCGCTGGCGCGCCGTCCATGAACTGCTGGGCGAGAAACAGGTTTCGCGGAAGTCGCAGCGCCTGTTGGCCGAGCGGGGCCTCGGGCCCGCGCTCCTGGCCGCCGGCGCCGACCGCGACAAGGCGGCCAGCGGCATCGACACGCTGCGCGTGCTGTTCGTGCGCATCGCGTTCGACGGCAACCGCGCCCCGAACCTGACGACGGTCCCGGCGGGCGGCGATTTCATGCTCGACCCGCTGGCCAACCCGGGCCCGCTGGAAGTCGACCCGCCGCCGCACGACAAGGCCTACTTCGAATCGCACCTGCAGGGCCTGACCGAGTACTACCGGTTCATGTCGGGCCGGCGTCTGCAGATCGAGGGCCAGGTCCTGCCCGCGGGGGACCAGGCGGCGTATCGCGTCCAGGACATCGCCGAATACGGGCCGGGCGCCGGCAACTTCTGGACGATGGCCGGCCTCGAGGCGCTCGTGCGCGACATGATCACCGCGACCGACCAGGGCACGGCCGCCGACGGCACCGTCAACCTGGCCGACTACGACGACAACGACCCGTTCACGTACGTCATCTTCGTGCATGCGGGCAGCGACTGGCAGAGCGACGTGAACGGCGATTCGCCGAACGACGTCCCCACGTTCTTCGTGAACCTGGGCGAGGCGCAGGCGCTGACGACCATCGGCTCGGACGGTATTCCCGGTTCGCTGACCGAGTGTTCGGTGATTCCCGAGACGACCAACCAGGACGGTTACGCCGGCAGCATCGCCGCCGCGTTCTACCACGAGTTCGGCCACGCCCTGGGCCTGCCCGACGTCTACGACAGTTCGCGCGGCCTGCCGTCGGTCGGCATCTGGGACCTGATGGACTCGGGCACCAACCTTTCGGCCACGCTCGGGGCCATCACCGCGGCGGGCGACACGGTCTACGTGGTCGCGGGCGGCGTGCTGCCCCCGTCGTTGTCGGCCTGGGACAAATGGTTCCTCGGCTGGCTCGAGACGCGCGACCTCGACTACAAGAGCGGCGAGTACCGCCTGCCGGCGGTCGGCGTGCCGCGCGAGGACTATGCCATGTGGGCCGGCGGTTACGGCGCGTTCCGGCTGGCCGACCCGCAGGCGTGGCGCGGCGGCCTGTCGCCGCGCGAGTGGTTCCTGATCGAGAACCGCTGGGTGCCCTCGGGCAACGAACCGCTGCCCTGGGACGCCCTGTCGTTCGAGCGCGACGACAGTACCGGCGTCATCCTCTACCTGGCAGGGCACGTGCCCGACACCGAGGTGTGGGAGAACAGCGGACTCTACGACTACTTCCTGCCCGCCGGCGGCGCGCTGGTCTGGCACGTGAACGCCGATCGCATCGAGGCGGGCCTCGAGTCGAACACGATCAACACCGACGGCGACGGCCTCAAGCTGGTCGAGGCTGACGGCCTGCAGGACATCGGCGTTCTCGACGCCTATGTGCTGGGCTGGTACGGTTCGTGGCGCGACCCGTTCGGCGGTCGCGACCTGGACGGCGTGGCGACCGGCTACAACTCGCTTCCGGCCGACGGCTTCCCGAATACGCGCCTGCACGACCGGTCGTGGTCGCACCTGGCGCTGTCCAACATCGGGCCCTACGGCTCGCGGGCATTGCCGAGCGTGATGAAGTTCGAGGCCACGCTCGGGCGCGTGCCGCCCGGGCTGCCGTGGACCATCGCGTCCGAGTCCGAGTCCGAAGGCGTGCCCGCCGGGCCGCGGGCCATCGATCCCCTGACGCTGACGCCGCTCGAGGTGTCGGGCACCCGGCTGCTGCTGTTCACCGATGCGCCCGGCGCCAACCACGGCGACGCGCCGTTCGACGCCACCCTGTATGCGGTGACGGTGGACGGGCGCGAATGGTGGCCGCGGGCGAGTGGCCGCCCGGTGGGGGGCATCTTCGGCCTCGGCGGACGGGTGGCCGGATCGCCCGTGGCGCTGGCGCAGTCGGGCGGCGGGACCGACCTGATCATCACGCTTCGCGAGGGATCCGTGCGGTCGGTCAGCCTCGGCGTGGCCGCCGTCACGGCCGGGTGGCAAATGGCGTTGGCCGATTCCCTGGTCTGCGGCGCGGTACCGTTGCGCGCCGGCCTCGCGACGCGACTGGCCTGTGCAGCGCCGGATCGCGTGTACCTGTTGACGTCGGCGGGTGCCGCCGTCGGCACCCCCTGGGTGCCCGGCGAACCGCTCGACCCCCAGGCCGAAGTGACCGGTGTCTGGCCGATTGCGACAGGTGTGTACGACCGACTGTGTGTCACGACCCGCGTCGGCTGGTACCTTGTCGGTACGGACGGCGACGGCTGGACGACGACCGGATTCAACCCCTATCCGCGCCCTGCGGTCGGCGCGATCACGGCAGCGGTCGTGCCAGTTTCCGCGGTTGTGGCAACGGTCCACGTGTTCGACGACCTGGGCGCCGTGGGAGCCTGGCGCCTTGACGACGAACTGGTCGAGGCTGCCGATCACGTGGCCGCTGTCGACGGCCCGCTCGTCTGTGCTCCGGCGGTGGCCGACGTGGACGGCGACGGACTCAACGACCTGGTGGCCGCCACGGCGACGCGCGTCTGCGCGCTGAAGGCCGACGGCATTCCCCTGCGCGGCTGGCCGCGTCGTTTGTACGACCTGTTCCCGCTGGCCGACACGACCCGCGTGGCCGGGCCGCTGGTCGTGGCCGACGCCACGGGTGACGGCCACAACGAGATCTTCTTCAACACCGACGGCGGCCACCTCATGGGACTCGGCCCCGATGGCACGCTGCTCGAACAATTGCCGCTGCGCTGGGGCGACCGGCAGCAGGCCGGGTTCGCCATCGCCGACGGCACCGCCGGGCGCCTGCTGTGGCTGGTCTCGAGCGGCGGCTACACGTCGCCGCCGATGGAGCGCACGTGGGTCAACGGCCGCGTCGCGGCCTGGCAGGTGGACCGCCAGGTCGGCACCAGCGAATGGCTGGGCCCGGGCGGCGGTATCGCGCGCAATGGCCCGGCCGGCACGGCCGTGGACCTCGGTTCGGGCACGACCGCGGCGCTCGACCGCGCCGAAGTGGCCCTGTTCCCGAATCCGGTCAGCGGCGAGGCCGTCAATGCACGCTTCTGGTCGGACGCCGCCGGACCGGCGCGCCTGGCCGTGTACGACCTGCAGGGGGAACTGGTGCGCGAAGGCACCTTCGAGGGAGCCGGCGGGCAGATGAACCAGGTGCGCCTGGAACTGCCGGGCATCGCGAGCGGCATGTACGTTGCCGTCCTGGACTTCATGGGCTCCGGCGGCCGCCGGACCCGCACGATGACGCTGGCGGTCGAACGATGACCGTCACCCACACGAGGGAGGAAGCGATGCAGCGATCGAACATGGCCCGGCTGGGGCGTGGGCTGGCGACGGCCGGCCTGGTGGTTCTGCTGGCCGGGGCGGCTGCGGCGGCCACGGCGCCGGCCTCGGCGACAGAGACGGCCCGCGCGGCCTGGCTGCTTCAGCGCGACGCGGCGCAGACGCTGGCCCTGACCGGCGAGTTCGCTGCGGCCGACGACTTCGGCGGCGGCGCTGCTTCCGGCGCCACCGATTTCGATAGCGCGAAGCGGGGCGGGGCGCTGCCGGTGCTGGCTTCCCTGGTGTTGCCCGGCGCGGGCGAGGCCATGCTGGGCCACAAGCGCGGCTACGTGATGATGGCCCTCGACATCTTCGCCTGGACGCAGGTGGCCAAGAATCACGGCGACGGTAACGACCTGCGCGACGAGTACTATGCGTTCGCCGACGAGCACTACAGAGACGGCTTGCTTGCGAGGGCATACATCGCAGGCAATTCCGACCCCGAACGCGGAGGGGTTGGCTCGTTCTATTTTCCGAGTTATCCGTCCATTGCGGACTCAACTGAATTGGATGGTGCCCTTCCACTCTACGTGACCAAGGAAGAAGACAGGCGCGAGTACTACGAGAACCTCGGCAAGTGGGATCAGTTCGTGTTTGGTTGGGATGATTTCATGAGTCCGCAAAGCTATGCCACGATTCCTGGAAACGAGTGGTACACGCCGACCGGCAACGCCAAGATCGACCTTGAGCAGCCCTGGGTGTCCGGGAATCGCGAAGCCTACCGGCTGATGCGCGACGCCTCAAACGACGCCTTCAAGACACGCGACCGGTGGCTATACGTGAACATCGGCCTGCGCATCTTCAGCGTGCTGCAGACGGCGTACTTCGACGGTCTGCTCGGCGGCAACGGCGGCGGCGAGGGCGACGACCGCGTGTCGCTGGGCGGCCACGAGGTCAAGATCATCGCGCAGCCGACCGGGCTGCGGCGGGCCGTCGTGGCGGCCTCGGTTTCCTTCTGACGACCCCGAACGCGGGCGGCGCCACCGGCGCGGCGGCCCGGGCGAAAGGCGAGACGGTGGACAGACACGGCGGCAGCAGGCACAAGGTAGCGCGCCTCGGCGCGATGGTCGTGATTGCGACGGTGGCGCTCGTTTCCGGCGGCGTCGGCCAGGCGCGGGCGCAGGCGGAATTCACCTCCGTCGAACACGATGTGCTCGGCAGCCAGGCTTCGACCGCCTGGCGGGCGACGCTCTTCGGCGACGCGGGGCGGACGCAGGACATCGGAGGCTCGCGCGTCCCGGACGAATTCGGTTCCGGGCGCGCGCGCAAGCCCGACGAGGCCGCGCCCGTCGGGACGCGGAACCTCGGGCGCAAGCTCAAGGCGGGAGCGCTCTCGCTTGTCCTGCCCGGCGCCGGGCAGTATTACAACGGCAGGCATGAACGTGCCTACCTGATGGCCGGCATCGAAGCGGGCATCTGGACGGCCTGGTTCGCGTTCGATCACTACGGCGACGGCCGCATGGACTCGTCGCGCGAATGGGCCGGGCTGTACGCCGGAACCGGCGGCGATCATGTCGATTCGTATTGGCAGAGCGTCGGCATGTTCACCGACAGCGACGCCTACAACGACTCGCGCTATCGCGAGGCCCGCGCCACGGGCGAGGACGTCTCGAGCCTTGTCTCGGCCGACGATGCGTGGGAATGGGCCAACGAGGACCGCCGCTACGGCTACGCGATCCTGCGCGCGAAGGGCAACTCTGCCTACGATCGCCGTGACTTCATGATCCTGTTCGCGGTGCTCAACCGCGCCGTCTCGGTGTTCGATGCCGTGGTGGGCGCCGGTCACCATGACGGGACGGCGCAGGCGCGCGTCCTCGGCATGGACGTCGAACTGCAGGTCAATCCTGCCTCGCCGGACCCGTACGCCCGCTGCGTCGTATCGCGGGGCTTCTAGTGGGCGGGCCGGCGAGCTGCAGCCGCCGGCGTGCGTGGCCGCTCCTGGCCGTCGCCGTGTCCGCGGCGTTGCTTGCGATGCTCACGGTTGGTTGCGCCGGTGGCGCCGGGGGCGCCGGGCGCGCCATTAGCGAAGATGTCGCGCGGGCCAACGGTTCCACGCCGGTGACGCTGACGTTCCTGACTTCCTGGGAGAACGTACCGGGCGCAACGTACTACCCGCTCGACGGCATTGCCGGGTGCTGCTACGGCCCGGACGGCACGCTACTCGTCTGTGACGAGAAGCGGGGTGTTGTTCACGCGCAGGACCCGCGCAACCTCGAGTGGACCGAATTCGACGCCCCGCCGATGCGTCCCTATCAGCCCTGCGATGTCGCCTACGACGGGCTCAGGGTTCTCGTGCTCGACCGTGCCGGCGCCAGTATCCAGCGCTTCGAGGCGCGCGGCGCCTGGCTGGACGAGCTGGTCGACCTGCGCCAGCTCGATCCCGGCGAGCATCCATCGGCGACGGCGATGGCGATCGATCGCGATGGCCGCATGGTCATCGCCGACGGTGCTTCACAACAGGTGCTCGTCCTCGATTCGTTCCTGTCGCTGCACATGCGCGTGGGCGGGCCGGGCACCGTCGGGGACCAGTTCCGCGACCCGGCGGGGATCGCCTTCATGGACGACGGCGGTTTCGTCGTCGCCGACCGCGGCAACCGGCGGCTGTGCCGCTACGGCCGCAACGGGTTCTTCGAGGACACCATCGGGGGGGATTTCGACGTCGACAATCCCTTCGTCGCTCCTCAGGGCATTGACGTCGACCGCTTCGGCAACGTGTTCGTGGCCGATCCGGCGGCAGGTCGCATCCACGTGCTCGACCATCGCCTGCGCCTGCTCTTCTCGATCGGGCCGGAACTCAGCCTGCAGGCGGCGCCGGTCGTCCCGGTGGACGTCGCGGTCAGCCCCGACGGCATGCTTGCCGTGACCGACCGCTCGCGCGCAGCGATCCTGCTCTACCGCATCACCTACGAGTGATGGCCATGGCCCGGGGGCACAGGCGACCGCACGCGTCGGCCATCCCCGCCGTCCTGGTACTGCTGCTGGCCTTGTCCACGGCGAGCGGCGTCTGCGCCGATATCCCGTCGCCTGCCGTCGCCGATACCGCGACCACCCTCTTCGAGCAGGAATTCCACCTGATGCCGGCGGCGCCGCGTGCGCTGCCGTTGGCGCACGGCTTCATCGAGCCCGGCTCGTTGCGGCTCGTGGTGGACGGGCAGCCGTGGCGCGAGGAAACGGACTACCACCTGCGCGCGCGCAGTGGCCTGGTGATCCCGCTGCGCGGTTGGCGTGCCGCGGCGCCGGACAGCGCAGGCGGACCCGGCGCGGGACTGGCCCTCGTCAGCGCGACATACCGCTTCGTTCCGGTTCCGGTGGCGGCGCGCGTCGATCTGCGGCCGGTGTCGCCGCCGCCGGGGACGCCGGGTTCGGCATGGAGCGTCGCGACGGGCGGGGGCAAGGCGCTGGTGACGGCCGGACCGGGCACCTGGCGCGACGACGGCCTGCGCGTCAGCGGCAGCAAGACCGTTCAGGTGGCCTCGGGGTCGCGACGCGAGATGACCGTCGACCAGAATCTGCGGCTGAACATCGCCGGGCAACTGACGCCCGACATCGCGGTGCGCGCGTTCCTCTCGGACGACAACCTGCCGGTCGTGCCCGAGGGCAACACCGAAGAGCTCAAGGACATCGACAAGGTGCTCGTGCAGATCGACGGCCCGGCCTGGAACGCGACGCTGGGCGACCTGGTCGTGCAGCGGCGGGGGACGACTTTCGGCGACGTGCGCCGCAAACTGCAGGGCATCGACATCAAGGCGCGGGCCGGGGCCACCACCGTCGGCGCCGTTGCCGGCGCGCCGCGCGGCACGTACCGCTCGATCCAGATCCAGGGTCAGGAATCGAACCAGGGACCGTACCGCCTGTCGGCCGGCGAAGGCGCAGCCAACCTCTTCCTCGTCGCCGGTTCCGAGCGCGTGACGCTCGACGGTCAGCCGCTCGTGCGCGGCGCCGACCGCGACTACGTCGTCGACTACGTGCTCGGGACCGTCACGTTCACGTACCGCCGCCTGATCACCTCCGAGTCGCTGATCACCGTCGAGTTCGAGGAGGGCGAGGGCGCCTACAGCCGCACCGTGCTGGGCGCGAACGTCGGGCACGAACTCCGGTTGCCCGGCTTCGGCGCGACCGCGCGGCTGCGCGCGCGGGTGTATCGCGAGGCCGACGATCCGAAGCGACTGCGCACGGGCGACCTCGCGGCCGGCGACGAGGCTGTCCTGGCGGGCGCGGGCGACGAGGCGGCGTTTGCGCTGGCGTCGGGCGCCAGCGCGGCGCTGCCGGGGCAGGGCCAGTACGACCGCGTCGTAACCGGGACCGACACGACGTATGCTTTCAACGCCGCGGGCGGTGACTGGAATGTGGCCTTCCACTACGCGGGCACCGGCCGGGGGGACTATCGCTTTGAACGGCTGACATCCTCGGGGCAACGCGTGTATCTGTTCACGGGGCCCGGACAGGGCGCGTACCTGGTCGGGCGTCCGTTGGCGCTGCCGGGTGCGCACAACCTGGCGACATTCAGCCTGCAGGCCGGTGACTCCCTCGGCAGCGGCCTCGACGCCGAATGGAATGCCTCGACGGTCGACCGTAACCTGCTGTCGACCATCGACGACGGCGACAACGCCGGCGGCGCCGGCCGGCTGGCCGCGCGCTGGCGGCCGGGAGAGGTGGATGTCGGCGGGCGATCCCTCGGGCGCCTGTCGCTGGGCGGCGCGTGGGAGTCCCGCGATGCGCGGTTCCGGCCCCTGCAACTGCGGCGCGCCGTCGGTGACTACGAAGGCTGGGGCCTCGGCGAGCGGGCCCGACGTGACGGCTTCTTCGACCAGGCCGACCGGCAGGCGGAGGCCTACGCGAACTGGCAGGCGGGCGGCGCGGGGCGGATGGCGGGCGTCGTGGCGTCGATGGGTGCCCTCGAGCATGGCGATGCGCTGTCGGCGGATCGCAGGTCGCTCGATGCCCAGTGGCGCGTGGCGGGCGGCAGTGGTCGCCACCAATGGTCGGGCGCGGCGGCAAGCGACGACGTCGACCGGCTGGACATCGAACGGCGCGATCAGCGCCACGAGCTGTCGTGGAGGCTGGGCCCGGTGCAGCCGACGCTCACGCACGAGCGCCGCCGCTGGCGCGATGACGCCGTGACGACGGCGCGCGGCGCCGGCTACCGGTTCGAGGAGACGGGCGTGCAACTGGCAGGCGCGCCGGGCAGCGCCGCCAGCTGGCGCGCCGAGTTCCGGCAGGGTCTCGTGGATTCGATGCGGCAGGGCGCCTGGCGGCGCGAGCGCGACAGCCGGACCGCGGGCGCATCGCTGACCACAGGCTCGTTCGGGGGCATGCGGCTGGTCGGCGAGGGCGCCTGGCGGGAGGTCGCACGCCCAGGCGGTCCCGGAGAGACGACGCGCCTGGCGCGGCTGGACATCGGCGGGCGCTGGGATCGCACGGCGAGCGACTGGTCGCTGGGCTACCGCGTCGACAACAGCCGGACCGAGGTGCTCGACCGGCAGATCACGTTCGTCGGCGAGCGGCAGGGCGATTTCGATGAGGATGGCCGTTTCGCGGGTGACGGACTGGGGGCCTACGACATGGTGCTGGCGGGCACCGACAGCACGGTAGCCACGACCGCGGTGCGCGGCGACCTCCGTTGGCGGCAGGGGTTCGCGTTCCTGGGACGCGATCGCTGGTACGGCGCCTGGTCGACGCAGACGGTCGCCTCGCTGGAAGGGCGCAGCACGACCGGCGACATCGGCCGCCTGCTGGCGTTGGACCCGGCCGTCGTCTTCGACGGGCGCACGGCCGTGCTGGGAGACCTCAACTGGTCGCAGGAACTCTCGCTGCTCGAGCACGAGCCGCGTTTCGACCTGCGCGGGCGCTTTGGGTATCGCCAGACGCGCGACCGGCAGTACGCCGCCCATCCCGAAGACAGGCTCGACCGCCGCTGGCAGGCGACCGGCAGCGCGAACCTCACGGCACGCACCACGCTGCGCGCGCGACTGGCCCGGGACGCCGAGCGCCGCGAGTCCGCCGAAGCAGCGGCGAGCGCGCGGCGCAGCCAGGACCTGGTGACCCGCCGCGCCGAGCTCGGCTGGCAATTCTCCCCGGGAGCCGACGTGCGGCTTGGCCTGCAGGGCGAACGCGTGACGCGCCGCGATGCCGTCTCAGCCGTGGCCCAACGTGAGTGGGCCGTGCGGCCCTCGGCGCGCGCACGCCTGCGCGGCGGCTGGTCGGCGCTGGCCGAGGCGCGCTGGTCGGACGTCACGAGCGACGAGCCCGTGGGCGCCCAGCGGCCGTACTCGTTCCCCTACCGCGGCGGCAACGTCGAGTCGACGTTGCGCGTGTCGTGGGAGCCGTCGAACTACCTGACGTTGTCTGCGAGCTGGTTCGCGCGACGGCAGGGCGAGAGGGGGTGGCAGCATGATGTCCGCCTGGAATCGACGGCCCGGTTCTGAGGTCCCCCAACGATTCCGTCCCCTCGGTACGCGCATTCCGGTGGGCGCGCTGCTGGCCTTGGCATTCCTGGCGCTGCCGACCCCGTGGCTTGCCGCTGCAGGTGCCTGGCCGGGTTCGTATTTCGTGATGCCGTTGCTGCCCGACCGGGCAAGCGTGCGGCCACCGGCCCCGCCGGCCGTCCGACGCCCGGGCGTGCTCGTGGTCGCGCAGGGTTTCCCGGATCGACCGCGGGAACAGGGCTGGTTGCGCGAGGATCGCGCGTGGCTGGCTGGACCCGGCGTCCTGTTGCCGTCGACGCTTGTCTCCGATATGGACACGGACCTGCGCCCGCGCCTGTGGGCCGCGGTCGTCGCCGGCGGCGATACGATCGCACCTGTCCGCGAACGCGCGACGGCGCTGCGCGACCGCTGGCTCGCGCGCGGCTATCTGCAGGCCTCTGTCGCGGCGCGGGGCGATACCCTGCTCCTGGCGCCCGGTGTCGCCTGGACGATGGCGGCGTGGTCGGTCGCCGGTGACGGGTTCCCCGGTCGGGCCCGCCTGCTCGCGGACTGGTTGCCGCCGGCAGGAGCCCGTTGTGACGCAGCAACCGCCGATCGCGCCGTGCGCGGCCTGCTGGCTGCCGTCGGCGAGCAGGGCTATCCCTATCCGCGCTGGGTGGTGTCGGACCTGAGGCTCGATCCCGCGGCGCACGTCGTGACCATCATGGGGACGCTGCTGCCCGGGGCTCGGGCGGTGATCGGGCCGGTCACCAGCGATCTGCCGGACCCGCGGGCCGCGCGTTTCGCGGTGCGTGCCAGTGGCCTGACACGCGGCGCGCCGGTGCGCGACAGCGACCTGCGCCGCGCCGTCGATCGGCTCTGGTCCCGTGAACTGTATGCGGCGGTCGACACCCCGCGCGTCTACACGACCACCGCCCCTGACACCGTGGGTGTGCACCTGCCGCTGCAGCTGAGGCCGAAACAGAACCGGCTCCAGGTGGTGCTGGGCTTCAGCCGGCGCGATGCGCTGCAACCTGCGCGCCTGAGCGGCGAGGTCGACTTGCGCCTGCCGAACCTCGCTTCGAGCGGTCGCGCGCTGCGCGTGGGCTGGCGAGACGACGGCGCCGGCCAGGCACGCTTCGGCTTCTCGTGGCTCGAACCGCTCGCCTTCGGCACGCCGCTTGATGCGTCGCTCGCACTCGACAGCGAGGTCCAGGACGCCTCGCACACGCGGTTCACGACCGAATTCGCGGCCCGGTTGCCGGTCGTGGCGTTGTGGGGCGCCGAAATGGGTTTCGGTTGGGACCGCACGACGTATCCCGAAGGCGTCGTCGCGCGCAGTGAACGCTCGCGGGCGCGCGCCGCGCTGACGCACCGCCGCGGCGATCGCGCGCGCAGCGGTTGGGAGGGGGCCTTCGCCGTGGAGTCCGCCTGGCGCTCGGCACAGGCCCGGGAGGGCGCCGCCGGTGCGGCTTCGCTCGCGGCAGCCGTCCGGCAGCGCCTGCTGTCCGGTGATGCGGCGGGCGAGGTGTGGGTCGGTCGCCGGGCGTCGCTGGCGGCGCGCGTCTCGGTGCGCGAGTTGACGGGGGACGAGCGCCAGGCACCGCTGGCGGAGCATTTCCGCTTCGGTGGCGCCAACAGCGTGCGCGGCTACTCCGAGGGCGCCTTCCACGGCGTGGAAGCGGCCTGGGCCGGCCTGGAATGGCGGTTGGGTTCGGCGCGGGGCTCGCGCCTTTACACCTTCTGGGACGTGGGGTACTTTGAGTTCTGGTCGGTATCGGGCGCGGGAGAAGGCGCCGCGGGCCCGTCCGTCGAGGCGCGCCGGGGCTGGCCGCACGGCTTCGGCCTGGGCCTGCTGGCCCGCACCCCCGGCGGCGACCTGTCGCTGGCGATCGGTTTCCCCGGCACGGTCGATTTCGACCAGGCCAAGCTGCACGTCACCCTGCTCGAATCGTTCTGAGCCCCCCGCCGCGCGTCCACGGAGCCGCGCCGGGAGCGGCCGCCACGGAGGCGCATGAGCGACCAGTCCCCAGCCGCCGCCAAATCCGCGCGCCTCGAAATCGAGGCGTTGCGCGCCGAGCTGCGCCGCCACCGCGAGCTGTACTACGTCGCTGCCGAGCCCGAGATCAGCGATGTGGAATACGATGCGCTCGAACGCCGCCTGCAGGACCTCGAATCGGCCTGGCCGCAGTTCGCCGTCGTCGACACGCCGACCGGCACGGTGGGCAGCGATTCAGATGCGCGTTTCCCGAGCCTGCCGCACAGCCGGCCGATGCTCAGCCTCGCCAACACCTACGAGCCCGCCGAGATCGACGATTTCGTCACGCGCCTCAGGCGCGACCTGACCGGACCGAGCGCCGCGCTGCCGGTCGTGCTGACGGTCGAGCCGAAGATCGACGGCGTCGCCCTGGCGTTGCGCTACCGCGACGGCCGGATCGAGGCGGGCCTGACGCGCGGCGACGGCCGCAGCGGCGACGTGATCACCGCCAATGCGGCGACCATCGCCGGCGTGCCTGAACGGCTGCCGGCCAACTGGCGCGACGCCTTCCCGCAGCCGGCGCCGACGTGCGTCGAGGCGCGCGGCGAGGCCTACCTGTCGCTGTCGCGCTTCGCGGCGCTCAACGCCGAGCGCCAGGACGCCGGGCTCGAGGCGCTGGCCAACCCGCGCAACGCGACGGCCGGCACCCTCAAGACGCTGGACGTCGAGGAAGTGAAGCGTCGCCGCCTGTCGGCATTCTTCTACCAGTTGTTCCCGCTGCCCGAACCCGACGGCACCAGCGCCGCCGATTTCCCCGACCACTCGGCCGAGATGGCCGCCCTGCGCGCGCTCGGCCTGCCGGTCAACGAGTTCCTGCGCACGGCCGGCGATGCAGCCGGCGTGCACGCCCACCTCGACGAACTGCAGCGCAGGCGCGACGAACTGGACTACCAGATCGACGGCGCCGTGGTGAAGGTGGACAGTCGCGCCCAGCAGGTGGCGCTCGGCTTCACGGCCAAGGCGCCGCGCTGGGGCGTGGCCTACAAGTTCGCCGCCGAAGAGGCAGTCACGAGGCTGCGCGAGATCACGTTGCAGGTGGGGCGCACCGGCGTCATCACGCCCGTGGCCGAACTGGAACCGGTCGCGCTCGCGGGTACGACCGTCAGCCGCGCCACGCTGCACAACTGGGACGAACTCGCGCGCAAGGATATCCGCGTCGGCGACACCGTTGTCGTCGCCAAAGGCGGCGACATCATCCCGAAGGTGTTGCGCGTGCTTATCGAGCGGCGCCGGGGCGACGAACAGCCCCTGCCCCCGCCGACGGCCTGCCCGGTGTGCGGCTCGCCGACGAGCCGCCGCGAGGATGAGGTGGCCCTGCGCTGCGGCAACGCCCGTTGCCCCGCGATCATGGCCGGTCGGCTGCGCCTGTTCGCCGGCCGCGACGCCTGCGACATCGACGGCCTGGGCGGACGCTGGATCGACCTGTTCCTCGAGCGCGGGCTGGTGAAGGGGCCGGCCGACCTCTTCGGCATGGATCGCGAGACGCTGGCCGGGCTGCCGGGCTGGGGCGAGAAGTCGGCCGATCGACTGCTGTCCGGGTTGGCGCGCGCGAAGCAGCGGCCGTGGGCGGCGAAGATCTTCGCGCTGGGTATTCCGCAGGTGGGCGTGTCCACGGCGCTGACGTTGGCGAGGCACCACGACGACATCGACGCCCTGCTGAAGGCGACACCCGGGAAACTGGCCGACCTGCCCGACATCGGCCCGGTCGTCGGCGAGCAGGTCTGCGCATACTTCGAGGGCGAAGACGGCCGCGATCTGGTGGCTTCATTGCGGGCGGCGGGATTCTTCCTCGAGCACGAGGACCTGCCGCCCAAACCTGCGGCCGCCGGTGACAACTGGTTCGCCGCGCGGACCTTCGTGCTGACCGGGACGCTCGAGACGATGACGCGCCAGGAGGCGCGTGCGGCCATCGAGGCCCTTGGCGGCAAGGTGGCCGGCAGCGTCAGCCGCGCCACGCACGTCGTCGTCGCCGGCGCCAAGGCCGGCAGCAAGCTGGACAAGGCCGTCGAACTGGGGATCGAGGTCGTCGACGAAGCGGGCTTCCGCGCGCGCCTCGACGAACAGGGCGGGGGCCATGGCAGCGCGAACGCCTGAAGGCGGTCTCTTCTGCGCGCTGGCGTGGCGCCGGCCCGGTCGCCCGGTCTGGCTGGCCCTGGACCTGCCGGGCGCCGTGCGGGTGCGCGAGATCGCCGATCCCGATCACGATCCATTGCTCGGGCCCGGGTCCGTGCTCATCGCGGCCACGGGGACCGAGTGTCGCGAACTGGCGGGCGGGGGACTGCTGGTCGGTGGCGGCGCGTTCTGGCCGCTGGTCGATCCCCTGGATCCGCAGGCACCGACAAGCGGGGACGACGAGGACCAGATAGCCGTCGAGACCGCGCTCAGGCATGCCGCGCGGCGATTCAGCGAGCGTGTCCACTGGTACCGCTCGCTGGAACAGACGCTGCGCGACGCCGTGCGCCGCGACCTGCAGGGCGGCGCGCCGTCACTGGCGCCGCTGCTGGACCACCTCGACCACCTGTCGTTGCAGCCGGCGTCGCCGCCGATGCGCGCGCCGATGACGGCAATCACGCCGCCGCGCCCCTGCCCGCCCGATCCCGACGGTATCCGCGACTGGATGTGCGACCGCGCCGGGCTGGGCGCCATCTACGGCGCCGACTGGGCGCCGCGGCAGGAGCAGGCCGCGATGGCGCATGCCGTGGCGCAGGCGCTGGCCGGCCGCGAGCCGCTGCTGGTCGAGGCCGGCACGGGTGTCGGCAAGACGCTGGCCTACCTGGTGCCGCTGGCGGCGACCATCGCCGCCCAGGGCAAGCGCGCCGTCGTCTCGACGCACACGCGCGCCCTGCAGTCGCAGGTGCTCAGCCAGGACCTGCCTCGCCTGCAGGCGCTGCTCGGCACGCACCGCTTCCGCCTGCTGATGGGCCGGCGCAACTATCTTTGCCTTCGCCAGGAGCGCGCCTTCCTGACGCGTCCGGTCGAGGACCTGGCCGACGGCCTGCGCACCGCGGCGTTGCGCCTGTGGCTGGCCGCCACCGACGACGGCCTGCGCGAGGAACTGGCGAACCACCCGCTGCTGCAGTCTTCGCTGAGCGACCTGTTCGACGCGGCCGACCTCTGCCTGCCGGGGCTGTGTTGGGATGGCGACCGTTGCCACGTGCAGCGCGCGCGCCGCCGCGCCCGCGAGGCCGATATCCTGGTCGTCAATCACGCTCTGCTGCTCCACGACCTGCGCGCCGGGCGCACGCTGCTGGGCGACTACGACGCGCTGGTCATCGACGAAGCGCACCGCCTGCCCGCCGTCACGCTCGAGACGCATGCCGTGGTCTGCGGCCTGCGCCGGCTGACCGACCTGGACGATGCGCTGGGGGCTGGCTCGGCCGGTTCTGCGCACCCGCGCCTGGAACTTGCGGCGCGACGCCTGGAAGAGCGCGGCGAGCAGGGCGCCCGCGCCGCCGCCGGCTGCCGCGATTTCGGCCGCGCATTGTCCCGGATGCAGGGCGCGTTCCGCTTGTGGTGGCAAGCTGTCGGCGAGCAGCTTGCGCAACTGCCGGCGACGGGGCAGGGCGAGGCCGGCCGCGTGCGGCTGCGCGACAAGGACGCGTTCTTCGCGCCGCTGCGCCCCCTCACTTCCGCCGTGCTGGAGGATGCGGCGGCCGCCGCGGCGGCGCAGGCCTCACTGGCCGCGGCGGTCGGCGACCTCGACGACCTCGGGCCGGCGCTGGAGGACGACCTGGCGCAGGTGGCGCTGGCCGGTCAAGTGGTGCGCCAGCTCGAGCAGGACGTGGCCTTCCTGTCCGGCGCGCCCGATGACGGCTGGGTCACCTGGGTCGAGCCCGCGCGCGGCCGGCCGGGCAGCGGCGCACGCGCCGGGGCGTCGCTGCTGGGCGCGACGCTGCTGGAAGCCGGGGGCGTGCTGCGCGAGGCGTGGCAGGATGCCGACCTCAGGCCCGTGGTGACCAGCGCGACGTTGGCGGTGGGCGAGGACTTCACGCTCATGCTCGACGAACTCGGGCTCAGCCGCCGTCGCCCGAACACGCGCACCCTCACCTGCCCATCTCCGTTCGATTACCACGAGCAGTGCCGCATCCTGATGCCGGCGCGCTTTCCCGACCCGCAGTCGACCGGCTTCGACGAGGCTGTCGGCGCCACGCTGGCCCTGCTCGCGCGCGGGATGCCTCGCAAGACGATGGCGCTGTTCACCTCGTATCGCGCCATCCGGGTCGCGCAGGACGTCCTGGCCGCGCACGGCTTCGACGACCTGACCGGCGGCGGCGGTCCCGTCGTGCTGGCGCAGAGCCCGCGCACGCCGGCGGCGGCCATCCTCGAGCAGTTCAAGCGCCTGCCGCGCGCGCTGCTGCTCGGCACGGCCACGTTCTGGGAGGGCGTCGACTTTCCCGGCGACGACCTCGAGGTGCTCATCGTCGCCAAGCTGCCGTTCCTGGTGCCGTCCGATCCGTGGGTCGAGGCGCGCTGCGAGCGCCTGCAGGCCACCGGCGAGAACCCGTTCACCGCCTTCATGGTGCGCGATGCCGTGCTGCGGCTGCGCCAGGGCTTCGGGCGCCTGATCCGCCGCACCGGCGACCGCGGCGTCGTCCTGATCCTCGACAATCGCCTGCACACGAAGAACTACGGCACGACGTTTCTCGGCGCGCTGCCGACCGTGCCGGTCACCTACGGCGACGAGGCCGACCTGCTGGCCCGCCTCGACGCCTTCTTCGGCCGCTCGCCGGCCCGGGAGCCTTCATGACCCCGCCGCTGCATATCGACCACGCCGCGCTCGACGGGCGCCCGCTGGACCTGCTGGTCACCGGCATTGCGCAGCTGTGCACGGTTCACGAGCCGGAGCTTGAGGCCGTGGGCCCGCGGCGGCGCGAGGGCCTCGGCGCGCTCGGACTTGTGGAAGGCGCCGCCCTGGCGGTGCGCGAAGGGCGTGTCGTCGCAACGGGACGCGAAGCGGATCTCCTAAAGGCGCTCGGTGCCGACGCGCCCGTGACTTCGGCCACGCGCACCGTCGATGCGCGCGGACGCGCCGTCATTCCCGGATTCGTCGACCCGCACACACATGCCGTCTTTGGTCGCTGGCGGCAGGACGAGTACGAACGCCGGGTGCGCGGCGAGTCGTACCAGGCGATCGCCGCGGCCGGCGGCGGCATCAACGCCTCGGTGCGCGACCTGCGCGGGCGCGACGAGGACGAACTCTGCGCCCTGGCCACCGGCCGATTGCGCGAGATGATGGCGTGGGGGACGACGACGGTCGAAATCAAGAGCGGGTACGGACTGAGTCTCGAGGACGAGGCGAAGATGCTTCGCGCGGCCCGCAGGGCAGCACAGGCAATCGGCCTCGACGCGGTGCTCACGTGCCTGGCCGCTCACGAGGTCCCGCCGGAATACCGCGAGCGCCGCGGCGAATACGTGCAGCTGGTCACCGAGGTGATCCTGCCGTACATGGCGAGCGAAGGCGTGGCCGATCGCTGCGATGTCTTCTGTGAGCCGACGGTCTTCGACCTGGCCGATTCCGAGGCCATCCTCCGGCGGGCCGCGGAACTGGGTCTGCAACTGACCGTCCACGCCGATGAACTGGAGCCGTTCGGCGGCGCAGCGCTCGCCGCGCGCCTGGGCGCGGCCTCGGCCGACCACCTGATCCGCATCGACGCGGCAGGCCGCGCGGCGCTGGCTGCATCCCGCACCGTGGCCGTCCTGTTGCCGGGCACGGTCTTCACCCTGGGCCTCAAACAGTACGCCCCGGCCCGGGATATGGTCGCCGACGGTTGCGCCGTCGCGCTGGCCTCGGATTTCAACCCCGGCAGCTGCCCCATCCTGGCCATGCCCCTGGTGATGTCCATCGCCTGCTCGCAGATGCGCCTGACGCCGGCTGAAGCCCTGGTGGCATCCACGCTGAACGCAGCCTGGGCCCTGGGCCGGCAGGCCGTGGCGGGGTCCCTGGCGCCGGGCAAACGAGCCGATTTCGTGATACTTGACGGGGATGACTATCGCCTCGTTCCCTATCGCGCCGCCCACAACCCCGTGGCCGGGGTTTTTGTTGGGGGGCAGGAGATTATGCTCAACCCGGAGTGAGCCCAGTCGATCTATTGCCCCGAGGCGAAGGGTCCCCCAGGGGGCTCCCGCCGGACCGGCCACAGCCCGTGTTGACACCTTTATGTGACCGTCGGGGGTCCGCATCTTGTCCAAACTGAGCCAGCTGAAGCAGGACGCCTACCAGGCCGGCAAGAAGCGGAACTGGGCCCAGGCCATTGCGCTCTACGAGGATATCCTCGACAAGGACAAGAACAATCCGACCATCATCAACGAACTGGGCGATCTCTGCCTGCGCGCCGGCGACACGTCTGCGGCCGTCCGCCACTTCCTGAGCGCCGCGTCCAAGTACCGCCAGACCGGCCTGCTCAACAACGCCGTCGCGATCTACAAGAAGATCCTGCGCTACGACGCGGACAACCAGAACGCCCACTGGTACCTGGCCGAGACGCGCGCCAGCCAGGGCCTGTTGATGGAGGGCGAGGAACACGCCCTGCTGTTCCTGCAGAATTCGGGCAGGGTCGCGGGCGACATCAAGGAAATTTTCATCAAGCGCTGTGCGCAACTCTTCGAGCTGATGCCCGAGGGCGAAGCCGTACACGCCGAACTCGTCCAGATCTTCAACTTCTGGCAGCTGCCGCTCGAGTCGGCCCGCGCGCTGTGCCTGATCGCGGCCGTGCGCCAGACGGCCGGCGACGCCGAAACCGCCCGCGCCCGTATCGACGAGGCGCTGGCGCGCAGTCCCGAAGTCACGAACTACGTTGAATACGCACGGTGGGACCGGGCGGCGAACCCTGGCCGGGCCGTCGCCGTGGACCAGGTTGTCGCCTTTGGCGCCGTCGACCTCGAGCCCGCCGTGGCTCAGGGCCCCGTCGCAGTGCCCCTGGCCGCGCTCGTCGACGAGGAACCGGCACCCCGTGGGCACTTCGGCGATATCGACATCATGGGCCCGGCGCCGGCTGTCGTGGCCGATGTCGTGGAACCCGCCGCCGACGAAGCAGACGACGGCGAAGCGCCCTCCGCTGCGCACGAATTCGACGTGAATGGCGAGGCCACCGAGTTCGACGTTTCTTCCGGCGCCGATGCGGCCGCCGTGGACGAGGGTGCACTGCCGGCAGGCGTTCGCCGCGTCTCGGACATCCTGGCGCAGTCCGATCCCACGCGCGACGAGAAGGACGGCGACGGCTGCTTTGAGATCGATGGCGGCGAGGACCTCGATGCGCTCGTCCGCGAGGCGCTGGCCAAGTCGCGCCTGCATCGGGCCCCGGCCGCTGCACCGGCAACGCCCGTGGTGCCGCCGGTCCGCCGCGAGCCGGCCGACGATCCCCTGTCCCGCATGCTGAACGCCGCGCCGGAGGACACGACAGGCCACGACTCCTCGCAGCTCGCCACCATCGCCTCGGAGATCGGGGCCGTCGTCGGTGGCTCCGGCGAGGCGGCCGATGCCGAGCGGCTCTACGAAATGGGCATGGTCTACCTCGAGATGGGCCTCTACGACCAGGCATGCGACAGCTTCAGCACGGCTGCCTGCGACGAAAACTATGCCGTCCGAGCCCACGAGATGTGGGGGATCGCGCTGCAGCGCGCCGATCGCCTCTGCGAGGCGATCACCGTCCTGAACGACGGCCTCGCGTATGCGCCCGCCGGGTCGCGCGAGCAGCACGGGCTTCGCTACCACCTCGGCCGGGCCTACGAGCAGGCCGGCCAGGACGACCAGGCCGCCGAGTGCTACCGCGCCATCCGCGCCGAGGACGCCGCCTTCCTGGACGTCGGCCAGCGGCTGCGGCGGCTCGTGACCGTCTGACCCGGACCCCGGGCCCCGATCACCGCCGCCCCCTTTCCAAGCCACTCCCGGCGCCGGCCCCAAGCGCGCCGTTGCCCGCCGCCCCTTCGTTGCCTATGATGCCGGGATGCTGGAACCCAATCGCGATCCTCGTCCTTCCTCCTCGGTCCGGCGGCCTGTGCTGCTGGGCCTTTTCGCCGGCACGGCCGTCGGCGGCGGCCACCTGCTGGCGGCCGTTCCCAACGTCGAGGTGATGTCGCTGATCACGGCGATCGCGGGCATCGTCCTGGGGCCCGGCCTCGGCTTCGCCTGCGGCGCCCTGGCCGCCGGCATCTACTCCCTGAGCACGCCCATCGGCCTGCCGACGCCGCCGCTGCTGGCGGCCCAGATGATCGGGATGGGGTGCGCCGGGCTGCTCGGCCCGCTGGCAGCGGGATCCCGCGGCCGGGACCGGTTGCAGAGCCCGGCCCGGGCGATGGCACGCGCCGGCGCCGGCGGACTGGTGGTGACGGTGATCTTCGACCTGCTGACCAACCTGGCAACGCTGGCGACATTCGCCATGCCGATCCGCGTACTGCTGGTCGGCGCCATCCCGTTCTTTGCCATCCACGCCGGCTCCAACATCGTCATCTTCGCGGCGCTGCTGCCGGTGCTGGCGCGGCGCCTCGGGCCGCTGGCGCAACCGCGCATCGGCGGGCACCCGGGCTCGCTGCCGGCGGTCGCCTGCCTCGGCCTCGGGCTGGGACTCGGCGCGCTGGCGGCGGCGGTCCCTGCGCGCGCGCAGGAGCCCGCGTCGGCCACCGCGCCGGTCGACACCACGCAGGCCGTCGTTGCGGCTCCTGCCGATTCTGCGACCACCGCAGCGGCTCCCGTCGGCGCCACCACCGCCACCACCGCACCCGCCGCGACCGGTCCCCACGGCTGGCACCGCGCCCTGTGGAACCCATTCGATCCGACGTACCTGGCCTGGGCCGAGCGCCGGTCCCCGTGGCTGGCCACCAGCGACGGCGGCACAGCAGCGCAGGCGCGCCTGGTCGGCGAGGCCGGCACCACCGCCATGCCGCTTGTCGTGCGCGACGGCGTGCCGCTGGGCACCGGGCACGTGCTGGCAGACGATGTGTGGCTCGTCGGCATCGAGGGCTGTGTGATCGCCGCGGGCGGTCTGGGCGCCGACGGTTGGGGCGGCACCGGCGGCCTGGTGACGTTGACGGCGCGCGACGACGAACCGGCGCGCGCGATCTCGTCGTACCGCGGCATCAGGGGCAAGCACGAGAGCTACTTCCGGGGCGTGGATTTCCTGACGCCGCGCGCCGACTGGCGCGTCAGGTTCGATTTCGAGGAGTCACTCGACAACGAAGGCTACAACCACACGACGCTGGACGACGAATCCTTCGCGGACCGGCGCGCCGACCGTTTCACGGGACAGGGCAAGGTGCGCCAGAGCCGGACTCAGGTCTCGCGCGCGTTTCCCGACGGCAGTGAACTTTCGGTGGAAGTCGGCTCCGGGCGGCGCACGCGCGACGACCTGCCATCGCTCGGCGCGGGCAGCCTCGAGTCCTGGGATCGCTCGGCGGCGGTGCGCATGCGCTGGCTGCGGGGCGCGTGGGACCTGCGCCCGGTGCTGTTCTGGGTCGAGCGCGACGTGGCCTGGGCGCCACGGCCGGAGAGCCTGGGCGCCCCCCTCGACATGCGCTTGCTGGAAACCGGCCGCCAGGGCCTGCGGTTCGACGTGCGGCGCCGCACCGCGAGCGCCGACACCGCCGCGGCCGATTCGACGCTGGCCCACACCCGGGTGCGCCCCGTCGACGAGTCCGCGCCGTTGCTGAGCCTGACGGCACAGGGGTGGACGCTGCGGGACGACGGCACCACCGCCGCCTGGGCCGCGGGCGACACCTTTGCCGTCGCCGGCCGCGGCGACGAACTGCGGGGCGCTTTCGGCTGGGACGGCCGGTTGGCCGGTGCCCACGCCGTGGCGCAGGCCGGCGCGCTCTGGAGCCGTGCGCTGGGCGCCGGCCCCGACGCCGCCTTCAGCTTGTCCGAGGCTTCGGACGATCCCCGTTGGAAGCTGGGGTTGGAGTGGGGGGGGCGTGCCCCGCGCAGTGACGAGCTGTTGACACCCCTGCGCCAGGTCGTCGCCGGCGCGCCACGGGCCCTGTTGCCCAACGCCGACCTCGATCGCGAGCAAGTCCTTCGCGCCACGTTGGTTACGTCAACTCGCCTGGTCGGCGTGGACCTTGCCGTGGGGGCCAGTGGGCGCCGCCTCAGGCGCGGCATCGCCTGGCAGGCCGACGCGCTCGACGAGGTATCCGACCCGGCGACCGGGCGCTGGGCCAACGACCTGGACCTGACGGCCTGGCGGCTGGACGCCCGGTTGGCGCGCGCTGGCCGGTTCCTGGGCTGGGCCCGACTCTCGGCGGAGGGCGTGTGGCAGGGTTTCGACGTCACCAGCGGCCAGACAGCGCTCCCTCCCGGGCAGTGGCAGCGCCTGCGGGTGGACTGGGAGAACCACTTCTTCATGGAAGACGGGATCCTGCAGGTCTCCCTGCTGACGACGCGCCGGGCCGAGGCGGCCGACCCCTGGGATGTGACCGGGCAGTGGCAACTGCCCGCCCGGATCAACCACGACCTCCTGCTGGGCTTCCGGCTGACGGGGGCGCACCTGACGCTGGGTGTGCGCAACCTGGCCGGGACGCGGCAGCAGCTGTCAGCGGGGGCCCTGAGCCCGGGCCGGGAAATGGACATGCGGCTGGAGTGGGGCTTCCACCAGTAGCGTCGTCGCCGGTCCCAACCCCAAATCCAACCCAGCCAGCTCGCCGCCGCGCATCGCGGGCGCTCCTGGGCCCCCGCCAGGCCGTGGGGATCGTGCTGGCGCTGGCCCTGCTCCTGGCGGGCCGTGAGGTCCGTCGAAGGCTCCTGATCGGCCCTGAGGGCGCCTGGCGTGACGACCTGTGGCTGGACGAACTCGTTGAAACGTCACCGACTGCCGACCCGAACGAAGCCCCCACCGGCACCGCCGCCCCGGCCGGGGGAACCCCGGGAATGCCGGAATCGGTTGGGTCGACCCTGGTGCCGGCCCCGATCGCCCAGATTGCTCCCACCCGGGCAGAATCCGGCCCGCCCCGCGCCCGCCGGGGCACCCGACCCGCCCTGGCGGCCCCCTTGCGCATCAACCGGTGCTCTGCAGACAGCCTGCAACTGCTGCCGGGCGTCGGCCCGGTCCTGGCGGCCCGGATCGACGAAGCGCGCCGGGGCGGCATCATTTTCCGGGCCCCGGCCGACCTGCTCACCATCAAGGGCATCGGCCCGGCCGCCATGGCCCGGCTGGCCCCCCTGGTGATATTCGCCGATCAGGCCGGCGCCCCCGCCAACCGGCACAATCCCCATTAAAGTCAAATGGTTCGCGACCGAATCAATTGCCGGTAGGGATGGCCTGGGCACCGGGCCCGCCGCTTGCAGACAAGCAAGGCGGCCGGGCTCCGGTTGCGCCGTCATGGATCCGACAGCGGAAGCGGGTATCGCGGGATGAACACGGGCATCGCCAGCACGCCACGGGACAAGGTCGCCGCCCAGCTTCTCGAAGCGAAGCTGATCGACGAGGCCGGCCTGGCGCGCGCGAAGGAAATCCAGAAGAAGGACGGCGGGTCGCTGGGCCAGGCGCTGGTGCGCGCCGGCGCGATCGACGAAGCGTCCTATGTCGCGTTCATCGGCAAGCTGCACAACCTGCCGGTCATCGACCTCGGCAAGGTGGTGGTCCCGACCGAGTGTCTCGACCTGATCCCGGCCGACGTGGCCAGCAAGTTCCAGGTCCTGCCGATCGCGCGTCGTGGCCGCGTGCTGACCGTCGCGATGGCGAACCCGAGCAACATCTTCGCCATCGACGACATCAAGTTCATCACCGGCCTGGATGTGCAGCCGGCCGTGGCCGGCGAACTGGCCATCAAGAAGGCCATCGACAAGCACTACTCGACCACCGATTCGCTCGCCTCGATCATGGAAGGCATCGAGGACGACATCGAGGTCGTCGAGGAGTTGAACGACGACGACGCGGCCAGCCTCGAGGGGCAGAACGCGCCGGTCGTCAAGCTTGTCAACACGCTGCTCGCCGAAGCGGTGAAGATGGGCGCCAGCGATATCCACATCGAGCCCTACGAGCGCAATCTCCGCGTCAGGTACCGGGTGGACGGCATCCTCCAGGAAGTGATGGAGCCGCCCATCAAGTTGCGCAACGCGATCATCTCGCGCCTGAAGATCATGGCCGACCTGGACATCGCCGAGCGCCGCATCCCGCAGGACGGCCGCATCAAGCTGAAGGTGCTGACGAAGAAGATCGACCTGCGTGTCTCGACCCTGCCCTGCATCTTCGGCGAGAAGGTCGTGATGCGTATCCTCGACAAGGGGAACCTGAACCTCGACCTGGCCGACTTCGGGATGGAGCGCAAGGCGATCGACGACATCTACAAGGCGATCGCCGCGCCGTTCGGCATGGTGCTGGTCACGGGCCCCACCGGCTCGGGCAAGACCACGACGCTGTACTCGTGCCTGTCCAAGCTGAACCGGCCCGAGACCAACATCATGACCGCCGAGGATCCCGTCGAGTACAACCTCGAGGGCATCAACCAGGTGCAGGTGCGCGACGAGGTCGGCCTCACGTTCGCCTCGGCGCTGAAGGCGTTCCTGCGGCAGGATCCGAACATCATCATGGTCGGCGAGATCCGCGACCTCGAGACCGGCGGCATCGCCACCAAGGCCGCCCTCACGGGCCACCTGGTGCTCTCGACGCTGCACACGAACGACGCCCCGAGCACGATCAACCGCATGATCGACATGGGCATCGAGCCCTTCCTGGTGGCTTCCTCGACCGTGCTGATCGCCGCCCAGCGGCTGGTCCGCCGGATCTGCAAGAACTGCAAGGAAGAGGTCAGGCTTTCCAATGAGGCCCTGACGGACGTCGGGCTTCCCCCGGATATCCCGGTGTTCCACGGCCGCGGCTGCGACCAGTGCTCGGGCACGGGATATGCGGGTCGGCAGGGCCTCTATGAGGTCATGCCGATCACGCCGGAACTGCGCGAACTGATCCTGGACCGGGCCTCGACCACCGAATTGCGCCGCCTGGCGATGCAGCAGGGGATGCTGACGTTGCGCGAGGACGGCCTGGTCAAGGTTCGCAAGGGTGTCACGACGATCGAGGAAATCCTGCGCGAGACCGCGGTCGCGGACTAATGGCGACCAACGGCATCCAGGGAGGAAACATCGTGATCGGCATGAGAGAACTGCTCGAAGAGATGGTCGCCAGGAGCGCCAGCGACCTGCACATCACGGCGGGCCTTTCGCCGCAGTACCGGATCGATGGTTCCATCGTTCCGACGCAGTTCCCGGCCCTCGCCGGCGACGATACGCGGCGCCTGGCCTACAGCATCCTGAACGACGAGCAGAAGAAGCGGTTCGAGAACGAGCATGAGCTCGACTTCTCGTTCGGCGTGACCGGGCTCAGCCGTTTCCGCGCCAACGTCTTCCAGCAGCGCGGCGTCACCGCCATGGCGATCCGGCAGATCCCGTACCAGATCCACTCGTTCGAACAGCTGGGCCTGCCGCCCATCTGCCGGCAGCTCATCAATCGCACGCAGGGCCTGGTTCTGGTCACCGGTCCCACCGGCAGCGGCAAGTCGACCACGCTGGCGACGATGGTCGACACCATCAACACGGTGCGCAAGGGCCACATCATCACGATCGAGGACCCGATCGAGTTCGTGCACCAGCACAAGGGCTGCGTGGTCAACCAGCGCGAGGTCAACAGCGACACGAACAGCTTTCCGGCCGCGCTGAAGTACGTGCTGCGCCAGGATCCCGACGTGATCCTGATCGGTGAAATGCGCGACCACGAGACGGTCGCGGCAGCGCTGACCATCGCCGAGACGGGTCACCTGGTGCTGGCGACGCTGCACACCAACAGCACGTTCGAGACGATCAACCGCATCGTCGACGTCTTTCCGACCGGCCAGCAGAACCAGGTGCGCTCGCAGCTCGCGTTCTGCATGTCGGGCGTCATCACGCAGCAGCTGATTCCGCGCGCCAAGGGCGCCGGTCGCGTCATGACGATCGAGGTCATGGTCTGCACGCCGGCCATCAAGGCGCTGATCCGCGACAACAAGGTACACCAGATCTACGGCCTGATGCAGGCCGGCCAGAAGCACGGGATGCAGACGATGAACCAGTCGCTGCATCACGCTGTCGTCAATAAGTGGATTACGATGGACGAAGCGGTCAGCCGCAGCGGCGACGCCGGGGAGCTGCTGCAGATGCTGGGTGAGCCGAGCACTACGCGCTAGGCGCGAAAGGGAGACACCGTGAGCTCGACGACTGTATTCCTGTGGACGGGCAAGACCAGCAAGGGCGAGGTCCTGACCGGCGAGTACGAGGCGCCCGACAAGGCCGCCGTGACCGACTACCTGCGCAAGCGGCGGATCGTCATCACGTCCGTCCGCAAGAAGGTCAAATCGCAGGGCCTGAACGCCATGATGCAGAAGAAGACGGTCAGCGTGAAGGACCTGTCGGTCTTCACGCGCCAGTTCGCCACCATGGTCAACGCCGGCCTGCCCCTGGTGCAGTGCCTGGACGTCCTGGGGCGCCAGCTGGACAAGCCGCACTTCAAGGAAGTGGTGCTGCAGGTGACGGCCGATGTCGAGGGCGGTTCGACCCTGGCCGAGGCGATGGCGAAGCACCCGAAGATCTTCTCGGACCTCTATTCGAACATGATCGCTGCCGGCGAGGCCGGCGGTATCCTGGACACCATCCTGGGTCGCCTGGCGATCTTCCTGGAGAAGGCCGACGCCCTGCAGCGCAAGGTCAAGGGCGCGATGACCTACCCCGTCATCGTGCTGACCGTCGCCGGCGGCGCCTGCATCTTCATGCTCATGTTCGTCATCCCCGTGTTCGCGAAGATGTTCTCGGACTTCGGCGGCACGCTGCCGGCGCCCACGCGCATCGTCATGAACCTGTCGAACTTCATCCGCCACTACTGGTGGGCCCTGGGCGGCGGCGCCGCGCTGCTGAGCTTCGCGTTCAAGCGCTACCGCGCCACGTCCTCGGGCCGGCGCGTCACCGACCGGCTGGCCACGAAGATTCCCATCCTGGGCCCCGTCGTGCTGAAGTCGGCCATCGCGCGCTTCACGCGCACGCTCGGCACGCTGATCGGCTCGGGCGTGCCCATCCTGCAGGGCCTGGAGATCACGGCGCGCACCGCCGGCAACAAGATCATCCAGGAGGCCATCGAGGAGACAGCCAAGAGCATCAGCCAGGGCGAGACGATCGCCAAGCCGCTGCGTGAGAGCGGCGTGTTCCCGCCGATGGTCGTGCAGATGATCGGCATCGGCGAACAGACCGGCGCCCTGGACGAGATGCTGTCGAAGATCGCCGACTTCTACGACGACGAGGTGGACGCTGCGGTTGACGCGTTGACCGCCGCCATCGAGCCGATCATGATCGTGCTGATGGGTACGATGGTCGGCGGCATGCTCGTGGCGATGTACCTGCCCATGTTCAAGATGTCGAGCGTGGTGGGAGGCTGACCTTGTCGGGCGACGAACGCAGCACGCGGGCCGGGTCACCGGCTTCCGAGGGAGGCCGGGGCGACCCGGCTTCCCGTCTGTTGCGTTGGCGCGTGCTGATGACGGCCGTGCTGGCGGTCGTGACGGCGGTCGCCGGCCTGGTCGGGGTGGCCGAGGTCTGGCGGCCGGGCGTGCTGGCCTCGCTGGGCCTGTTGTGCACCTCGCTGGCGGTCAGCTGGGCCGCCTCGATGGCCGGTGTCCGGCAGCGCCCGCTACTCGTGATGCAGGTCGTCTCTGACACCATCGCGATCGGGCTGCTGGTGCAGTTCACGGGTGGCCCGTATTCGGCGCTGCCGCTGGCGTTCTGCGTGCCCATCATGTGCGCCGCCCTGTACCTGGACCGACGCTGGTCACTGGTGGTGGCGGGGGCCGCGGCCGTCCTGGTCGGGGGCGCGCATTTCGGCCTGGCGCTCGGCTGGCTGGCTTCGGGCGACCATCCTTCCCTGGACTACCTGTCGGGCTGGCCGGTGCTGATCACCGCGCTGCACATGTCGCTGTTCGTCGTGGTGGGCATGGTCGCCGGGGACCTCGCGGCGAAGCTCGAACGGCGCCGGCGCGAGCAGGCCCGCAGCCAGCGGTTGGTCGAGCAGGCCCGCCGCGAGGTGCGCGATATCCTGGACTGCCTCCAGAGCGGCCTGCTGACCGTCGACACGCGCGGCACCGTCACGCGGGTCAATCCCTCGTGCTGTCGCATCCTGGGGTTGCTGGAAACGCAGCTGCTGGGCGCCCCGCTGCAGACGCTCGTCGACGAAGGCCTCGAGGCGCTGGCGGCGCTCGTGCTGCCTGTCGCCGCCGGCGGCACGGCGGTCATTCGTGGCGAGACCACACTGCGTCAGCAGGGTGTGCTGGTTCCGATCGGCCTGAATGTCAGCCATGTGACCGGCGCGCGCGGCGAGGTGACGGGCGCGGTCGTCGTCTTCACCGACCTGACCCGCGAGAAGGAACTGACGGCACGGCGGCGCGAGACCGACCGCCTGGCCGCCGTCGGCGAACTGGCCGCCAGCATTGCGCACGAGATCCGCAACCCGCTTGCCTCGATCCGCGGTTCGGTCGAGATGCTCTCGGGCGAGCTCGAGCTGGAAGGCTATCAACGGCAGCTGTTCGACCTCGTGCTCAAGGAGAGCGCGCGGGTGAACTCGATCATCAGCGATTTCCTGGCCTATTCGCGCATGCGACCGGTCTCGCGGCGACGCTTCGCCGCTTCATCGTTCAAGGACGAAACGCTGCTGCTGTTGCGGCAGCACGTGGCGGCTGCGCGCGGCGACGTGCGGGTGTCGGCGGACGTCACGCCGGCCGACCTCGAGCTGGTGGCCGACCCGGCGCAGCTGACGCAGCTGGCGCTCAACCTGGCGATCAACGCCTGCGAAGCGATGCGCTATCACGGCCGGCTGCGGCTGGCGATCCACCTGGTCGGCGGTGGCGAGACATTCGAGCTTGTCGTCACCGATGACGGCCCGGGCATCGAGGCCGACATCCGGGACGATCTTTTCCAGCCCTTCAAGACCACGAAGGAAGGCGGCACAGGCCTGGGCCTGTCTGTGGTCGCGCGCATCGCGACCGCCCACGGCGGCACCGTGCGCGCCGAGGACGCCCCCGGCGGCGGCGCCATCTTCCGCGTCCGCTGGCCGCGGGTCGAGCTTGCCGCCGAGGAGACGCACGTACCCGAACCTGCTTCGGCCGAACCCGCCCGCGAGACCATCCTGGTCACCGTCTAGCGGCTGCTCCTTTCCGCTCCCTGTCCAACCGCGCCCATTGGGACCGACCTGCATGCACCTTTTCGGACACGGGTCCGGGCAATCGGCCGGGAATAGTTCCTAAAGTGCAAAAAACATTGATTAGATCATAAAGAAAGGCGGATTGCGGTCGATATCGTCCACAACGCTGCATTTCGCCCGGCAGTCAGGATGCCACACCGAGGAGATACCCCATGCCTTTGGGCAGAATCCTTGTCGTTGATGATGAAGACTCCATGTGCCAGTACCTGTCGATCCTCCTGCGCAAGGAAGGGTACACCGTGCGCACGGCCAACTCGGGAGCCCAGGCCCTCAAGGCGATCGAGGAGGAACCCGCAGACCTGGTGATGACTGATATCCAAATGCCGAAGATGGACGGTATCCAGTTGCTGAAGGGCATCAAGGCGATGGATCCCACGACGCCCGTGGTGATCATGACGGCCTATGCCAGCGAGCAGTCGGCGATCGACGCCGTCAACCTCGGCGCCTTCAGCTACCTGCAGAAGCACTGCAAGAACGACGAGATCAAGATCGTCGTGCGCAACGCGCTCGCGCTGCGGCAGGCCAAGACCGAGGCGCAGGAACTGCGCCGCGAGCTGTCGAAGAAGAAGACCACGAAGTCGATCATCGGCCAGAGCCCGCGCATGCGTTCGGTCTTCAAGATGGTCGACAAGATCGCCTCGACGACGGCGACCATCCTCATCAACGGCGAGAGCGGCACGGGCAAGGAGCTCATCGCCCAGTCGATCCACCAGCGCTCGGACCGCGCCAACGAGACGTTTGTCGCCATCAACTGCGGCGCCATCCCCGAGACGCTGCTCGAGAGCCAGCTTTTCGGCCATGTGAAGGGCTCGTTCACGGGAGCCGATCGCGACCACGACGGCTTCTGCCGCCAGGCAGAGAACGGCACGATCTTCCTCGACGAGATCGGCGAGACCCCGCACGCCATCCAGGTCAAGCTGCTGCGCATGCTGCAGGAACGCGAGATCTACCCGGTGGGCAGCAGCTGTCCGGTGAAGGTCAACGTGCGCGTCATCGCGGCGACCAACCGCGACCTCGAGGACGAGGTCGCCCGCGGCAACTTCCGCACCGACCTCTACTACCGGTTGAACGTGATCCCGCTGAACCTGCCCTCACTTCGTGACCGGGTCGACGATATCCCGCTGCTGGTCGACCACTTCCTGAAGCGCTGCTGCCCCGGCGAGTACGTCGGCCCTCTGCCGACGATCCTGGACGACGGCGCGCTGCGCGCCCTGCAGGCCTACGACTGGCCGGGCAACGTGCGCGAGCTGGAAAACGTCATCGAGCGGGCGAGCATCATCCGCGAGGGCACCCGCATCACCATGCGCGACCTGCCGACCTTCGTGGCCGACGCGCAGGGCGGGCAGGCCGCGGGCGGCAACCTGGCCGTGGGCGGGCCGTGGACGCTCGAGGACCTGGAGAAGGCCCACATCCTGGCTGTCCTGGACGGCAGCGGCCGGGCCCGCAAGCAGACGGCGGACATTCTCGGAATCAATGCCTCGACGTTGTATCGAAAGCTAAAGAAGTACGGCGTCCAGGACGATGATGATGTGCAGGCGCTGGCCGACGACCTGGCCGGCACCGCCGGGGAGGAACTCCTCGCGGCGATCGATGCCCAGCTGCGCGAGCAGGACGGGTCGGTCGCGGCACCCGGTGTGCCCGAACTGGAAACAGTGGGTTCCTGACCAGGGGACCGCGGGCAAAAAGGCACGGAGCTTCCGCCCGGCGGGGGCAAAGTGCAGGGTCGATGCACGGCGGGGATCGCGCGGGCGATCCAAGGACAGGGATAAAACAGTCTGGGATTGGCAGTTACCAGAAACGCAACGTTCGCCGCCGAGTGGCACGGCCGTTGCAATGAGCAGGTGCCATTCGCAGCCACAGGAGCGCCGGCCTTGACCGGCGATCGCACGCGGGCCCCCGGGCCCCAGTCCAAGGAGACGGACAATGACGAATCGCAAAGGATTTACGCTGATCGAGCTGATGATCGTCGTGGTCATCATCGGCATCCTGGCCGCCATCGCCATCCCCAACTTCATCAGCATGCAGGACCGTGCGAAGGAAGCCAAGGTCAAGGGCGCGGCGCACACCGTGCAGCTGGCCGCTGAGGACTATGCTGTCCGCAACGACGGCATCTACTCGGACGCGCAGGCTGACCTGCAGGCCCTGCTGCCCGGCGGTAACCTGCTGGACAACGCGTTCTCCGGCGTCGCCGCCGAGCCCCAGTTCGCTGCGGCCGCGGGCGCTGCCGGTGAGGTTGGCATCCAGGCTGTGGTGCAGGGCGGCGTGAACGTCGGCTACACCATCACCGGCTTCGGCAAGACGGCCAACATCCTGACCCTGGTCAGCGGTTCGTAGGCACGACTGCCGGCTCTGGCGAATGGGACGGGGTCGTGTGAGCGGCCCCGTCCCTTCTTCGCACAGCGGGGATAGGGAAGGACATGGACCAGACGCAGGAAACGACGACCCCGACGCCGGAGACGGCTGCCGACGCTGCGGGCGGCAAGCCGAAGCTGAAGCTCCCGGGCTTGAAGCTGCCGGCGCTCAAGCTGCCCGCGCTCGGACCTGTCCTGGCCAAGCTGCCGCGTCCCCGGCTCGCGATGCCGGATCCCGCGGCGCTGGACCCGCGCCGCTGGCGCATCGGCAAGTCGGTGCTGCCGGACCTCTGGCTGGCCGTGGGGGCGGCGAGCCTGGTTCTCAGCATCCTCTACATGGTCATGGGCCCCGCCCGCGAACAGGTGCGGATGCGGTCGGCCGAGGTGGCGACGAGGAACAACGCGGCGACGCTGCAGCTGGCCGCCGAGACCTACGCCGCCGCGAACATGGGTCGCTACCCGCGGGACGTGCGGGAGCTGCTGCCCTACCTGCCGGGTGGGGAAGCCCCGCGCAACCCGTTCAGCGGCGACCCGGTCATGTTCCGCGCGGCCGGCGGTGACCTCACCTGGCGCACGCAGGCGGGCCGGGACTATGTGATCGAGGCCTGGGGCCCGGGGCCGGCAAGGCCCAGCCGCCTGGCGACGCTGCGCGGGAAGGCACCTGCGCAGGCCCATTGATTCCCGACAGGAACACGATCCACAGCCACCGGGGGAAATGAGGAAGACACCATGAGAATGCGCGAAGGATTCACCCTGATCGAGCTCATGATCGTCGTTGTCGTGATCGGCATCCTGGCAGCCATCGCGATCCCCAACTACATGAGCATGCAGGACCACGCCAAGGAAGCCGGCACCAAGAGCGGCGCCCACACGCTGCAGCTGGCGGTCGAGGACTATGCCGTCGCTCACGAGGGCATCTACTCGGTCGCGGCCGCGGACATCACACCCCTGTTGCCGGGCGCCGGCATGCTGGCCAACGTATTCACCGGCGCCCGCAGCGAGCCGCAGTTCGGCGCTGCTGCGGGTGCTCCCGGCGAAATCGGCATCGAGCTGGTCGTGCAGGGCGGGATGCCCACCGGCTACGTGATCACCGCAGCCGGGCGCACCGGCAACTGCTTCACGGTCAACAACGGCAACTGACCGACCCGCGCGGGTGGCACCGCCATTGCAATCCAATCCGTGAAACCGAGAAAAACGACCGCCGGGGGCCCATTGGGGGCCCTCTGGCGGTCCCTAGGGGCCGGAGGTGGGCGATGTCCCGTCAGGTAGTGGCAGAAAACGTACCGCACGCGCGCGCCCGCGCAATGGCCGGCAATCGGCCGGAGCTTGACCTGGGCACGCCGGGCGCCGAGCCCGGGATCGCCGCCGAACCGGCCCTGCACGTGGTGGACCTGACCAAGAGCTTCCGGTCGGGCTTCGCGCGCCGGGAAATCCGGGGCATCGAAGGTGTCTCGTTCACGGTCGCCCGCGGCGAGGTGTTCGCCCTGCTGGGTCACAACGGCGCGGGAAAGACGACCACGATCGGCTGCCTGCTTGACCTGGTGCGCCCCGAGCGCGGCGAAGTAAAACTCCTGGGCCGTGACCATCGCGACCGCGTTTCGCGTGCGCGGGTCGGCTACCTGCCCGAACGCCCATACTTCTTCGACTACCTGACCGGCCGCGAGTTGCTCGAATTCTACGCCGACCTGCAGGACATCGATCGGCGCGAGCGCACCGGCCGCATCGACGAGGTGCTGCGCCAGGTCGACATGTTCAGCGACGCCGGCCGCCGCCTGAACAAGTACTCCAAGGGCATGCTGCAGCGGCTGGGGCTGGCGCAGGCGCTGCTCGGCGACCCGGACCTGCTCATCCTCGACGAGCCGATGTCGGGCCTCGACCCCATGGGGCGCCTGGAAGTGCGTTCGCTCCTGTTGGGCCTCAAGAAGCAGGGTCGGACGATCCTCCTTTCCAGCCACATCGTGCCCGACGTCGAGCAGCTGGCCGATGCGGTCGGCATCCTGCGCGACGGCCGACTGGTCCTGAACCAGCGCCTCGGGTCCCTGGCCGACGCCTGCTCGTACCGCGTCCGCGCGGGCGCCCCCGCAGCGACAGTGCTCGCGGCCGCGGTGCCGCTGTGGGCCATGTCGGCAGTCGACCCCGCCAGTGCGGGCGCGGTTACCGACCTTTCGGCCGCCGACCCGCGCCAACTGCGCGAACTGCTCGAGGCCTGCGACCGGGCAGGGTTGGCGGTGCTGGCCGTGGATTCGCAACGGTCCGGCCTGGAGGACCTGTTCCTGACGACCCACCGCCGCGGGGGAGAGGCATGACCCGGAACCACGTCATCGCGCTGGCCCGCGGCACGTTCCTGGAGACCGTGCGCGACCGCGTGTTCTACCTTGTCGCCGTGTTCGGCTTCATCATGATGGGCAGCACCACGATCCTCTCGCCGCTGACCATCGGCGCCCAGGGCAAGATCGTCAGCGACGTCGGCCTGGCCGCGATGACGCTGCTCGGGCTGCTCGTGGTCGTCTTCGTCGGCAGCGGCATGGTGCACAAGGAACTGGACAAGGGCACCATCACGACGATCCTGTCGAGGCCCGTCGGCCGTCGCGAGTACCTGCTGGGCAAGTTCCTCGGCCTGAACCTGACGATGGCCGCGATGCTGGCCGTGATGTCCGTGCTGTTCCTGCTGATGCTGCTGCTTTCGCCGGGCGCCTTTTCGCTTCGCTTCGGCATCGCGTTCTACATGGCGTTCATCGAACTGTCGCTGATCACGGCAATCGTCGTCTTCTTCTCGACCTGCGTCTCGCCGGTGCTGTCCGCCGTGTTCACGCTCGGCGCCTTCGTGGCTGGCCATCTCAGCGAGTCGATCCGCGACTTCGGGCACCTGCAGCAGGGACCCGTCGCCCAGGCCGTCGGCACCGTCGTCTACTACCTGCTCCCGAACCTCGAAGTATTCAACGTGCGCGGCTCGATCGTGCACGGCGACCCCGTGACGGCAGCGCACATCGGCCTTGCCACGCTGTACGCCGTGTGCTGGTCCACGCTTCTCCTGCTGCTGTCCGGTGCCGTGTTCAGCCGCCGGGAGCTGCGAGGGTGAACGCCCGGCGCGGCACGTTTGTCCGCTGGCTCGCCTGCCTCGTGCTGGTGGCCGGCATCGTCGTGACGCTGGGCGCGCTCGACACCCGCAGCCAGCGCGTCCGCCGCCAGGAACGGCTCTATTTCCCGTCCGGTCGCGCGATCGTCGAATCCTCGGTCGGTTTCCGCGAGGTCGCGGCCGACTGGCTCTGGTTCCGCTTCGTGCAGTACTTCGGCTCCTACGCCAAGGGCCAGAACGACCTCCGCTACTTCGACCTCCTGGTCGATGCCATCACGCGCCTGGATCCGAAGTTCGTCGACGCCTACCACTTCGCCTCGCTGGTCGCATGGTCGGAGCTGGGCGACTTCCCGAAGTCGCTGGACCTGCTCAAGCGCGGCATCCTGGCCAACCCGGGTTCGGCGAAGCTGCACTTCCAGGTCGGCTTCACGTACTACGTCTTCTACCAGGACTACCGGCGCGCGGCGACGTGGTTCGAGGCAGCCGCGAGGTGTCCCGACGGCACGGAGATGGAGTCCCGTTTCGCCGCGTTCGCACGCCACCGCGCCGGCGACGACGCCGTCTCTCTGGAACTGTGGAAGGAAATGGCGCGCTCGACCGCCATCCCGCAGATGCGCGAGCTCGCCGAGACGATGATCGCGCGCCTGGAGAAGCACCTCGAGGCGGTGCGCCGTTACGGGCCCGACTTCATCGGGCCGATCCCGGAGCTGTGAGATGACCCTGCCCTACGAGACCGGATTCTTCTACGCGCTGGCCGCGACGCTCGGCGCCTGCTTCGGCAGCTTCAGCAACGTGCTCATCCACCGCCTGCCGCGCGACCTCAGCGTCGTGCGCCCGCGTTCGGCGTGCCCGCAGTGCGCGCACGCGATCTCGTGGTGGGAGAACATCCCGGTGCTCAGCTGGCTTCTGCTGCGCGGCAATTGCCGCGGCTGCAAGGCGCCGATCTCGCCGCGCTACCCGCTGGTCGAACTGGCCGGCGCCGCTTGCGGCCTCGTCGGGGTCTGGCGTTTCGGCTGGAGCGTGCCGGGGCTTTCTGCATCCCTGTTGCTGCTGCTGCTGCTGGATATTGCACTGATCGACTGGGAACACATGATCATTCCCCACACGCTGACGATCGCCGGCGGCGTGATCGGGCTGGGCGCGTCGTTCCTCGACGGTCGCGGCCCGGCCCCGGCGCTCCTGGGGATGGCCGTGGGGGCCGGATCGATCCTCGCCGTGTCGTGGGGTTACCGGCTGGTCCGCGGCGTCGTCGGCATGGGCGGGGGCGATGTCATGCTGATGGGCATGGTCGGCGCCTTCCTGGGCGTCTGGGGCGTGTTCGGCACGCTGTTCGGCGGCGCGCTTTTCGGCACCCTCTGGATCGTCATCAGCACGCGCGGACGCGTCCAGGGCAACGCCAAACTGCCGTTCGGCACGTTCCTCGCACTGGCCGCGGCCGTGGTGCTGCTGGCCGGTCCCGCCCTCGCGCGCTGGTACCTCGGCCTTTCCCGCTGACCGGCAACTCTTGCCGGGCGGGATCGTCCCTGGACGGAGCGCAGCTGCCGTCCACGGGGCGGACAGGAGCCGGCGCGGGGCCCGTGCGCAGGGAAATACGCTCAAGCCGGACAAGCGCGGGCCGAATCCTCATGTGGCACGCATGTTGCGGATCGCCCCCGGATCGTCCCGGGGCCGTCGGGCAACGCCCTCACCGAAGCTCGAACAGCGAGGCAGGACTCACATGTTCGGATTCCTGAAACGGAAACGAAGGACACTCATCGGCATGGACATCGGTTCCCATGTCGTGAAGTGCCTGAGGCTGGACCTGGGTGGCGAACGCCCCGAGGTCACGCATTTCGGCATGGCGGACCTTCCGCCCGATGCCATCGTCGACGGCGAGATCATGGATCGCGAACTCGTGATCCAGACGATCCGCGAGGCCGCCCGGCGGGCCGACCTGCCGAACGAGCCGGTCGCCAGCGCGGTGGCCGGTCGCGCGGTCATCGTGAAGAAGATCGTGATGGACAAGATGAGCGAGGCGGACGCGCGCGAGGCCATCTATTGGGAGGCCGAACAGCATGTCCCGTTCGACATCGACGACATCACGCTCGACTTCCAGATCCTGCAGCCGGACATCGGCGCCGGCCAGATGGAACTGCTGCTCGTCGCCGCCAAGAAGGACATGATCCAGGCGCACGCCGAGCTGATCCGCGATGCGGGCTTCACGCCGCTGGTGATCGACGTCGCGTCGTTCGCCAACCAGAACGCGTGGGAGAAGCTGCGGCGCGAGCCGGTCGCGGTTCCCGCGGCACCGGTGAACGCCGACGCCGTCGACGGGCTCGCGCCCTTCGACGACGACCAGCCCGAGGCCGGACCCGCCGTGGCCAAGGATGCCGGCGAATTCGTGGCCCTGCTGGACGTCGGCGGCGGCGTGACCAACGTGCACATCGTCCGCGACGGCGTGCCGTACTTCACGCGCGACCTGCCGATCGGCACTTCGCACTTCATCGAGGAATTCCAGAAGCAACTCGGCCTGACGTACGACACGGCGTTCCGCGTGTCGCGCGGCCACACCGAGGACGCCGACGCGCAGCTGGTGGCCGACATCGTGCGCTCGGTCGGCGGCGAGATCTACCAGGGCCTTGAGCCCAGCCTGTCCTACCTGAAGACGGCGGGCGAGGCCGACGGCATCGACCGCATCGTCCTGAGCGGCGGCGGCGCCCACGTGCCGGGCCTGAAGGAATACCTGGCCGAGAGCTACGGCGTACCGGCCGAGATCGCCGACCCGCTCGGCAACCTCGACTACGCGTCGGGCCTGTTCGGCGATTCGGAACCTGCCGACCTCAGCCCGCTGCTGACGGTGTGCGTGGGCCTGGCCCTGAGAGAGGCGGTGGAGGCATGATCAGGATCAACCTGCTGCCCCGGGACGAACAGCCCGCGAAGGCCCGGCTGGCCATCCCGCAGCTGGGCGCGCTGGCCCCGTTGGCGCTGCTGCTGGTGGTCGCCGTGGGCGTGGGCGGGGCCTGGTACTACCAGTCCCAGCAGATCAAGGCGCTGAACACGGTCATCGCGGCCGAGGAGGCCGAGACCCGCCAGCTGGCGCCCGAGATCGCCAAGATCCAGCGGCTGAACCAGCAGCGGAAGGACCTCAATGACCGCCTCGACGTCATCACGCGGCTGGATGCCGATCGGTACTTCCGCGTGCACCTGATGGACGAGCTGAACCGCAGCCTGCCCGAGCACATGTGGCTGACGCGGTTCGAGGATGTCGGCTCGGACGAGTACACCGTCGAGGGCGTGACCTTCTCCAATTTCCTGGTCAGCGACTTCCTGCAGAACGTGACCGAGAGTCCCTATTTCGCCTCGATCAGCCTGCTCGTCGCCGAGAAGGGCGAGATCGACAAGGTTCGCGTGGTCAAGTTCAAGGCCCAGGCCAAAGCCGTGCGCAACGCCGCGCCGGCGCCGTTCGAAGGGTAGGAAGGACCGCCATGAAGATCGACCTCAAGAGCCCCAATTTCATCCGCTGGGCCGTGGCGGTGCTGGTCGTGGTGGCGGTGGTGCCGACGTATTTCCTGTCGAGCACGTATCCGTTCACCTGGGCCTCGCGCTCCCAGACCATCGGACAGCTGAACGAGCGGCACGAGAAGCTCTCCCAGGAGCTTGAGCGCGCGCGCCTGTTGGTGCGCAACCTCGAGCGCGTCGAGCAGGAGTACGCCATCCTGCACGACCAGTGGAATGTTGCCGCGACCCTGCTGCCGGACCAGAACGAGATGCCCGACCTGCTGCGCAAGGTGACCGCTGCCGGCCAGCAGTCGGGCGTTGACTTCGAGATTTTCCGGCCGCAGGCCGTGGTCAACCAGGGCTTCTATTCGGACAACCCGGTCGAGGTGCGCGTCAACGGCGGGTACCACCAGACCGGCATCTTCCTGAGCCGCCTGGCGAATCTCAACCGCATCGTCAACGTGTCCGGCCTGAAGATGCAGGGACACGACAAGCCGAAGGAAGACGGCTTCACGGTGCAGACGGACATGATCCTGACCGCCTACACGCAGGGCCCCGGCAATGCGCCGGCGATCGAGGAACCCGGCACGACGAAGAAGCTCGACGCGAAGGCCAACGTGGCCCGCGCGGGCGCCGCCGTCACGGGCAAGGTCGTCAAGGCCGCCACCGCCGACCCGGCGGCAAAGCCCGGGCAAAAGGGAGGGCACTGATGAAGACGCTCATGATCGCGCGGGTGTCGGCTCTGGCCGTGCTGGCCGCGCTGGCCGTCCTGCTGCCGCCCTCGCTGGTCGCCGCGGCCGACGGGAATCCGTCCGCGCCGGCGGCGAAGGTCGCCACCGCAGCGGCGGCGTCGCAGGCGGAGGGTGCTCCGGTGTCCTTCGTGGCCGTGGACGATGGCGCGGCCGTAGAGGATGACGCCGAGGGTGAGGCCGCCGCCGACGACGCGCAACTGTCGCCGTCGCAGGTGTCGGCCGACCGGATCAATGCGATCCGCGCCAACGAGTACTTCTACCAGTCGTACGGGAAGGGGGACCCGTTCTCGGTCCTCGTGAACGGCGACTTCGAGCAGACCGGCGCTGCCGAGCTGGTCGATGCGAACAGCGCCCGCCTGGTGGGCGTCATGTGGGGCCAGGACGATCGGTTCGCCCTGGTCGAGGACGGCGAAGGTTTCGGTTACATCCTGCGTGTCGGCGACCAGGTCCGCAACGGCCGCGTCGTCAGCATCCGCAAGAGTTCGCTCACGGCTCAGGTCTCGTTGTACGGCATCACGAGCAACGTAGTCCTCAAGCTGGATAACCTGGAGGAGTAAGAGATGTTCCGCACTGTTCGCTGCGCGGTCCTCGCCTTGACGCTGTCGGCCGCGGTAGCCGGCACGCTGGCCCCGGTCGCGGTCATGGCCGCGGGCCCGGATGCCGGCTACAAGACCCGGCTCATCTCGCTGGACGTCCAGGATGCCGAGATCGGCACCGTTCTGCGCTCGCTCGCGGGCTACTCCGGCACGAACATCGTGGCCTCGCCGAAAGTCGTCGGCAAGGTGACGGTGAAATTGCAGGACGTGCCTTGGCTCGAGGCGCTCGAGGTCATCCTGCGCTCCCATTCCTTCGACTACCTGGAGCAGGACGGCATCTACCGCATCGACACGGCCGAGGCCCTGCGGCAGGAGAAGCTGGAGTCCCAGCGCTCGCGCAAGCAGGTCGAGGAGCTCGAGGCGCTCCATCTCGGCATGATCGTGCTGCGGTACGCCAACGCCGAAGAGGTCAAGGGCGCCCTTGAGAAGATGCTGACCGAGCGCGGCAGCATTGACGTCGACGCCCGCACCAACAGCCTCCTGGTCAACGATGTGCCCAGCCGCGTCAACCTGATCACCGCCATGGCCGGCCAGCTGGACACCCAGACGCCCCAGGTCGAGATCAACGCGCGCGTGGTCGACATGGACTCGCGGGCGACACGTGAGCTGGGTGTCAACTGGTCGCTGGCCAATTTGAGCGTCCCGGGCAAGAACATCGGCGGCAGCATGTCCATCGACAATGCCATGCAGAACCCGTCCGGTGACCTGCGGGTGGCCACGGTCCAGGACTGGGGCGAGCTGATGGTGAAGGTGCAGGCGCTCGAGAGCGACAACCGCGCCCAGCTGATCAGCAACCCGGTCATCACGACCACGGACAACCGCGAGGCCAAGATCCTCGTCGGCCAGAAGATCCCGCTGATCGTCGCCGACCAGGCCGGCAACGCGATCACACAGTTGACGACGATCGGCATCCAGTTGCGCGTGACGCCGCACATCAACAGCGAAAGCCGGATCACGCTGGACATCCACAACGAGGTCAGCGACCTCTCCAGCCAGGCCACCGTGCAGGGCGGCGTGATCATCAACACCAGCGAATCCGACACGCGCGTGCTGGTCGAGAACGGCTCGACGGCGATCATCGCCGGCTTGATCCGCAAGATCGACAGCAAGCTCGAGACGGGCATCCCGGTGCTGAAGTCGCTGCCGGTGCTCGGCGCCCTGTTCCGTCACTCCTCGGACACCAAGATCGACCGCGAGCTCGTCATCTTCGTGACGCCGCGCATCGTCACCGACGTCTACATGCAGCGCAAGGCGATCACCGAGGACTCGGCCGTGCAGTACAACCCGGAGCTGGGTGAAGCCCGCTTCTGAGCGGAGCAACCCTGGCCTCTGAACAACGCCCCCCGGCCCGGCCCGGGGGGCGTTTTCTTTGAGGCCTGCGTCCGTCGCCCAAATACGTGCTGGCACGGCGGCTCCGGTGGTGTAGGTTGTCCGCCATGTGGACGTCATTCGTGGGTTTCATGGGCAGTGGCAAGACGACGGTGGCCGATGCGTTGCAGGCGGCCTCCGGTCGCCCCGTCGTGCACCTCGACGACGCCGTGGCGGCGCGGTCCGGGCGGTCGGTGGCGGCAATCTTCGCCGCCGAGGGCGAAACCGCGTTCCGGGTGTGTGAACTGCAGGAACTTTCGGCGCTCGACCCGGCGCGAAATCTGGTTGTCGACACGGGCGGCGGCATCGTCGAAACCGCGGCGGCAGTCGAACTGCTGCGCGAGCGGGGCGTCGTGATCTGGCTGGACGCGCCGTGGGAGGTCATCCGCGGGCGCCTGAAGGGCGGCCAGCCCGGGGACCGACCGCTGGTCGATCGGCTCGGCTGGGCCGGCCTCGAGGAATTATTCCGTCGCCGGCGCCAACTGTACGCCGCGGCCGCCGATTTCCGCCTGCCGGCCACGGCCACGGCGCCCGCTCTGCTGGCGCGCACGGCGATGCTGCGCAGCCTGGTCTGGTCGCGCCGCCGCCCGGAGCAGCGTCGATGAGGGTCGTGGCGGGGCGCTGGCGCGGGCGGCGGCTGCTGGCGCCCTCCGGTGACGGGATCCGCCCCACGGCGGACCGCGTCAAGGAGGCGCTGTTCAGCATCCTCGGTCGCCGGGTCGAGGGTGCCTTGTTCGTGGACCTGTGCTGCGGGACGGGGGCCCTGGGGATCGAAGCCCTCAGCCGGGGCGCGGCCCGGGCCGTGTTTGTCGACGAGTCGCGGGATGCCCTGGCCCTGGCCCGGGCCAACCTGGAACACTGCGGCGCCGAGGTCGCCACGTGGAGCCTTGAGCGGGCCGACGCGGCTGCCTGGCTCGACCGCTGGCGTCCGGTTCCGGGGCAATCCTGGCTGGCGGTCGCGGACCCGCCCTACCGCGCGGGGCTCGCGGCGCCTATCATGGGGAAGCTGGCCGCGCTCGGCCAGGGTGGGGGTTGCCGCGCGTTCGTGGTCGAACTGGGCTCGGGCGAGGCGCCCGCCGCGTCGCAGGCGCCCGGGTGGCAACTGCGGCGGTACGGCCAGTCGACGCTGGCCCTTTGGTTTCCGGACGCCGATTCGCCCGCCGCCTGAACCGAATCGCCCGCCGCCTGAAAGGGGAGGCCATGCACCGGCACGTGCTCTACCCGGGATCCTTCGACCCGGTCACGCTCGGCCACCTGGACATCGTCGAGCGGGCGAGCCGCCTGTTCGACCGGGTGACCGTGGTCGTCGCCGACATCGGCAAGGCCGGCCTGCTGCCGGTCGGCGAGCGCGTCGACCTGTTCCGCGCCTCGGTGCAGGGACTGCCGGGCGTCGAGGTGCACCCGTTTTCAGGCCTGCTGGTCGATGAGGTCCGCGCCCGGGGCGCGTCGGCCGTCGTGCGCGGCATCCGCACGCAGGGCGACTACGAGCATGAATGGACGATGGCCGGCGTCAACGCCCTGCTGTCATCCGATGTCGAGTACATCTACCTGCTGGCGCGGCCGCAGCTGGCGGCCATCTCCAGCACGCTCGTGCGCGACGTGCTGCGCCACGGCGGGGCGCTCGAGCGCCTGGTGCCGGCGCCGGTCGCCGCCGTCCTGGCCGGCCGTTCGTTCCCGCACGCCTGACGAAGGCCATGGCGTGCAAGGGAATGCCGCGTGGACAGTGCGGCCTTCGGGCGCCACCGGCGCTTGACGCTTGTGACCGACCAGATACCTGCGACCGAGGAGTGAAGCGTTGTTCCTGGATACAGCCACCATCACCGTCCTGTCCGGCAAGGGCGGCGACGGCGCCGTCTCGATCCGGCGCGAGAAGTTCGTCCCCTGCGGCGGCCCCGACGGCGGCAACGGCGGGCGCGGCGGCTCGGTGTGGCTGGTGGCCGACCCTCATCTGGCCACGCTGCTGGATTTCCGCTACAAGCGCCGGTACGAGGCGAAGCCCGGCGACAAGGGCGGCGCCAACAACTGCACCGGCCGCGACGCCGACGACATCGAGATCAAGATCCCCTGCGGCACCACGGTGTTCGACGAGGAGTCGGGCGAGCAGGTGGGCGACCTGATCGAGGCGGGGGACCGGCTCTTGCTGGCTGCTGGCGGCAAGGGCGGCAAGGGCAACTGGGAATTCCGCACCGCGCGCAACCAGACGCCCATGAAGGCCACGTCCGGCAAGCCCGGCGTCGAGCGCATCCTGCGGTTCGAACTGAAGCTGATCGCCGACATCGGGCTGGTCGGCGAACCCAATGCGGGCAAGAGCACGCTGCTGTCGGTGATGACCGCGGCGCGCCCGAAGGTGGCGGACTACCCGTTCACGACACTGATCCCGAACCTCGGCATCGTCGACCTCGGCGACTACGCGAGCTGCACGCTGGCTGACATCCCCGGGCTCATCGAGGGCGCCTCGGAAGGCCGCGGGCTGGGCCACGAGTTCCTGCGCCACGTCGAGCGCACGCGCGCCCTGCTGCTGCTGGTCGACCCGTCGGTCAGCGAGCCGGCCGCGGCGCTGGACATGCTGCGCGGCGAGCTGGTGGCGCACGGGCGGCACCTGGCGAAGCTGCCGTTCGCCGTGATCGTGACCAAGCGCGACCTGCTGGACGATGAAGCGGCCGCCGAGGCTCTGGAAAAAGCGAAGGCGTGGGCCGCCAAGGCCGGCGCGGTCGAGACGCTGCAGATCTCGGCGGTGGCCAGCAAAGGCCTGACCGAACTGCGACACCTGATGCGGCGCCTGTACAACGCCTGACGCGGCGGGCGCCGACGTTCCTCCTCCCGGACGGGACGAACCGACGTTGCACTTCCCCGATGGCGCCCTTCCGGCGGCGCCCCGCACCGTGGCCGCGCAGGCGCGCTGGCTGCGCGACGACGACCCCCACTGGCCGCCCCTGTGGCGCACCCTGGACGTTCCGCCCCCCGCGGTGCACGCCTGCGGCATGACGGGCGCGCTGGCGCGCCCGTGCCTGGGCATCGTCGGCACCCGCAACGCCACGCCGCGCGGCCTTGCGTTCGCGCGCGACCTGGCGCAGCGGCTGTCCGCCGCCGGCTGGGTCATCACCAGCGGCCTCGCGCGCGGCATCGACGCGGCGGCCCACAAGGGGGCGCTCGACGCCGGCGGCCTGACCGTGGCGGTGATGGCGACCGGCAACGACGGCTGCTACCCGTACGCGCACCGCGGCCTGCTGGCGCAGGTGCGCGCGCAGGGGTGTTCCATCACGCAGTTCCGCCCCGGGACGCCGCCGCTCAAGCACCACTTCCTGCAGCGCAATGAACTCCTGGCGGGGCTTGTGCACGGTGTCGTCGTCGTCGAGGCGCCCAAGGACAGCGGCGCCCTGGACACCGCGCGCCGCGCGCTTAACGCCGGGCGCGAGGTCTTCGCCGTGCCCGGCCCCGTGGACGGCAAACGCTACGAGGGTTGCCATAATCTGCTGCGCGAGGGCGCCTGCCTGGTCGAGAAGGCGGAACACGTCCTGGAGGTGCTCGGCCTGCCGGACCGTGACGGGCTGATCAGGGGTGACGCCGCCCGCGCGGCCGCGACGCCGCCGCTGCCCGACCATGCGGCGGCCCGCTGGCTGTGGGACCGGCTCGACCCCAACGGGACGGGCCGCGATGAACTGCGCCGCCAGTGGCCGGGCGACGAGCACGGCTTCATCGAGGGCGTGACCGCGCTCGAACTGGCCGGCCTGATCCACCGGTTGCCGGGCGGGCTGCTGGCCCGTAGAATCTGGACCGGTTGAGACTCTGGACCGGCTGAGGAGCATCCGCCCGCCGCTCCCGCGTGGAGGCAACACCCTGGCATCGCCCGCCCGCCAACGATTCGACTACGCGCTGCTGCGCGCCGTGGCCGGCCTGGTGTCGCTGCTGCCGCGCCGGGCGCTGCTGTCGTTCGGCCGCGGCCTGGGCGCGCTGGTCTGGCGCCACGGCCTGTACCGTCGCGCCATCGTGCGGGACAACCTGCGCCGCGCCCTGGGCGACACGATGGATGACGCGCGCCGCGATGCGGTGGCCGCCGCGTTCTTCCGTCATCTCGGCCTGAACCTGGTGGAGTTCCTGCTGCTGGGGCGCCTGCGGCCGCAACAGATCCGCGACTGGGTCGACCTGGAGGGCTTGGAGCACTACCGCGCCGCCGCGGCGCAGGGGCGCGGCGTGCTGCTGGTCACCGGGCACTTCGGCAACTGGGAACTGCTCGCGGCCCGGCTCGGCGCCGAGGGCATCCCCATCACCTTCCTGGCCAAGAGCCAGTCGAACGCGCAGTCGGACCGCCTGCTGAACGCGACGCGCGCGCGGGCCGGCGTGCGCACGCTGCGGGCCGGCGGGCCGCTCAAGGAGCTGGTCGTCGCGCTGAGGCGCGGCGAGGTCATCGGCCTGGCCGCCGACCAGGACGCCGGGCCGGAAGGCTGCTTCGCGCCCTTCCTCGGCACCCCGGCCTCGTTCTACCGTGGCGCCGGGTATTTCGCCTGGAAGCTGCAGGCGCCGGTCGTCAGCGGCGTCATCTTCCGGCTGCCGGACGGCCGGCACCGCCTGGAACTGGGCCCGCCGTACGAGGCGGACCCCGCGTGGGGCGAGGAAGAGGCCGTCCAGCGCCTGACCGAAACCTATGCGCAACGTTTGGAAGCCGCCGTGCGTAGGGAGCCGGCGCAATACTTCTGGACGCACCGGCGCTGGAAGACGCCACCGCCGGAAACGACCGGACCACCGGAGGAACGCCCGTGATCGAAGTCCGCGACCTGGTCAAGAAATACGGTTCCCACCGCGCGGTGGACGGCGTGTCGTTCTCCGTCGCGCGCGGCGAACTGTTCGGCCTGCTCGGCCCCAACGGCGCCGGTAAGACCACGACCATCGGCGTGCTCTCGACGCTCCTGCGCGCCGACGGCGGGCAGGTGCGCATCGGCGGCCACGACGTCGCCACGGCGGCGAAGGACGTCAGGCGGCTGATCGGGGTCGTGCCGCAGGAGATCGCGCTCTACACCGACCTGAGCGCCCACGACAACCTGATGTTCTGGGGCCGCCTGCACGGACTGGGCGGCGCGGCGTTGACCAGGCGCGTGGGCGACCTCCTGGCCATGGCCGACCTCGCCGACGCGGCCCGCCGCAAGGTCGAGACGTTCTCGGGCGGCATGCAGCGACGGCTGAACCTCGTGGCCGGCCTCATCCACGAGCCCGAGGTGCTCTTCCTGGACGAGCCCACCGTCGGCATCGACGCGCAGGCGCGCACGCGCATCCTCGAACTGATCGCGCAGCTCGGTCGGCAGGGCCTGACCGTCATCTACACGACGCACTACCTCGAAGAGGCCGAGCAGCTCTGCGACCGCATCGGCGTCATCGACCGCGGCCGCCTGGTGGCGCTCGGCGACAAGGAGTCGCTGATCAGCCAGATCGGCGATGCGGACATGATCCGCCTCAGCCTGCCCGCGGCCCGGCACGAGGCGTTCCGCGCGGCGAGCGCGACCTGGGAGGGTTGCACGGGCGTGGGCGAGCGACGCGGCAAGCTCGAGGTGCGCACGCCCGACGGCGGCCGCCTGCTGCCCGTGATCCAGGACTGGCTGCGCGCCAACGACCTGCCGCTCGAGCAGCTCGAGATCGAGCGCCCGAACCTCGAGACGCTGTACCTGAACCTGACCGGCCGCGGCCTGCGGGAAGACGCCTCATGACGCGCATCTGGGTGTTCGCCCAGCGCGACCTCAGGCGGATGGCCGCCGACCGCCGCGCGCTCGTCGTCAACCTGGCGTTGCCGCTGGTGCTGACCGCGGTCATGGGCCTGTCGTTCGGCGGCGGCGTCTTCGGCAAGAAGGGGCTGAGCGCCATCCCGGTGGCCATCGTCGCCGAGGACGTGCCCGAGGCCCTGAAGACGCGCCTGCTCGACGGGCTCGAGAAATCCGGCTTCTTCGCGCCCGTGTGGGCCGATTCGCTCACCGCCGACACCATGGTCCGCTCGGGCAAGGTGGCTGCCGCGCTCGTGCTGCCGCCCGACCCGCTGACCGCGTTCTTCCAGGCCGACTCGCTCATCATCCAGGTCTGGCGCGACCCGTCCAGCGAGATCAAGGCCGGGATCGTCGAGGAGATCGTCGGCCGCGGCGTCCTGCGCGTGCAGGCCGGCGAGGCCGCCTTCCGCGCCCTGTGGCCCGAGGACTACATGACCATCGGCGCCGACTCGCTCGGCATGGGCGACCTGCTCGAGGGCAACGTCGCGGACATCTGGACGCGCCTGCGCGACCCGGGCCAGACCGCCGCGCGCGAGAGGGCCGCCGACTTCCTGGTCCGCCAGTTTGACCACCAGGTTGCGCTGCAGCGCGCGTTGCAGGGCACCGCTGTCGGGCTCGCGGTGTCCGACAAGATCCCGACAGGCGAGGACAAGCAGGGCGAGTCCAGCCTGTTCGACTACTTCCTGCCCAGCTTCGCGGTCTTCTTCCTTATGTTCGCGGTGGCCGCCGGCGCGCGCGACCTGCACCGCGAGCGCGCCCGCCGCACGCTGCAGCGGCAACTGCTCGGCCCCGGCCCGGCCTGGCCCATCGTCCTGGGCAAGTGGGTGGCGTCGGTCGTGCAGGGAATCGTCATGCTGACGGTGCTGCTCGGCGCGGGCGCCCTGCTGTTCCGCGTCAACCTGGGGCCCGACCCCTGGACGCTGCCGCTGGTCATCCTGCTGACCTGCACGGCGGCCGCCGGGTTCTTCCTGGCGCTGGCGCTGCTGGTCAAGCGGGAGAAGGTCCTGGACAACCTCTGCACCGCGGTGATCCTGATCTCCGGCATGGTCGGCGGCAACTTCATGCCGGTCGACAACCTGCCCCCGTGGGCGGCCGGCGCCGGCCACTACGTGTTCAACTACTGGGCGAACCTCGCGTTCAGCCGCGTGATCGGCGACAACGGCTCGCTGTCGTCCATCGCCACGCCCATGACGGTCCTCGCGTGCGCCAGCGTCGCGCTGCTCGTCGTGATCCTCACGCTGTTCAACGCGCGCGTGAAGCGGGGAGGCTGGGCATGAACCTCCAGGTGATCGGCGCCATGGTGCGCCTGCGGCTGCTGCGAACGTTGCGCGACCGGGCCGGCCTGGTCTGGATGTTCGTCATGCCGATGGTGTTCTCGTACATGATGGGCATGCTGATGGGCGACTGGAGCAACGGCTCGCCGCCGAAACGCCGCGTCGTGGTCTACGACCAGGACCGGGGCCCCGCGGTCGAGCGCCTGCTGGCGCCGCTGCGCGCCCACGAGCGCTTCGAGGTGGTTGTGGTCGACTCGGCCGCCACCGACGCCCGCGCCCGAGCGCTGACGGACAACGGCGGCGCCACGGCGGTGCTGCGCATCCCGAGCGGATTCACCGGGGCGATGGCCGGCGGCGCGAAGGTGGACCTCCAACTGACCGTCGACGGCAACCGCCTCAGCAGCCAGACGGCGCGCTCGGTCATCGACCGTTCGCTGCTGCGCATGAATACCGAGCAGGCCGCCCGTTCGCTCGTCGCGGCGCCGGGGACGACGCCCGGGCGCAACGATGCGCGCGCCTTCGACGACAAGTCGTTCGCCGAGGGCTGGGAGCAGCCGCGGATGCGCCTGCAGGCGTCGACCCTCGGCCGCCTGCCGACCAACGACTGGGGGCTCACGCGTTCGGCGCAGCACGTCGGCCCGGCCTACGTCCTGTTCTTCATGCTGATGTTCATGATGGTCTCGGCCAAGGACCTCGTGCAGGAGCGCCAGGACCGCACACTGGCCAGGCTGGTGATCAGCCGCGCCTCGGCGTTCGACCTCGTGGCGGGCTATTTCCTCGGCGGCATGGTCATCGGCCTGGTGCAGGGCGCCATCCTGCTGGGCATGAACGCGCTGGCGTTCGGCCTCGACTACGGCGATTCCCCGGCGGCGCTCGTTGCGGTCGTCGTGATGTTCGCCGCCTTCGCCTCGTCGGCGTCGATCCTGCTCGGCACGCTGGCGCGCACCGGCCCGCAGGCCGACGGCCTGGGCAGCGGGTTGACGATGGCCCTCGGCGCGGTTGGCGGGCTGTGGTGGCCGCTCGAGGTCGTGCCGCCCTTCATGCAGGCGATCGGCAAGGCGCTGCCGACCGGGCAGGCCATCTCCATCTTCCACGGGCTGGTGGGCCGGGGCTGGGGGCTGGGCGAGTCGGCGCCGCTGCTGGGCGGGCTGGCCGTGTGGTTCGTGGTGGTGTTCGCGCTGGCGGCCGCGCGGCTGCGCCGGCAGGTGAGCGCCTGACGCGTCGCGGACCCCAACGACAGACACATGAAGGCCCGCCCCGGCGACGACCGCGGCGGGCCTTGTCGTCCGGGGCGGCGCCTAGTTGGTCTGGAACCCGATGTTCGGCCCCGTGTTGGGCTGGCCGGCCAGCTTGATCTCCCCGTGGGTCTCCTCGAAGCGCTGCACGTTCACGCCAAGGGACAGCTGCAGTGCCTTGGCGGACTGCGGCGTCATGATGATGCGCGCGTGCACCTTGCTCTTGGGCGCCCCGGGAACCAGCCGCGCGAAGTCCAGGATGAACTCGTGCGGGCTGTGCGAGATCAGCGTCAGGTTGCTGTAGATGCCTTCAGCTTCCTTCTCGCCCAGGTCCAGGGTGATGCGCTGCTGCTGGGGGGGAGTCTTGTTGTCCATGAACGCTCCTGGTCTTGACGCGCGTGGCGATGGGCCCATGGCCGTGTCCCCGGGCGCTTCCTGCCCGCCGGTACCGGCCGCGTTGACACCCGCCGGGACGGGTGATAGGTTGCCGACGGCCGCCGCGCGCCTGCGCCGATGATCGCCGGAACCACAAGAAAGCGCCCATGAACGCGCCTGACAAGCCCCTCAATGCCACGGCCATCCTTGGCCACATCGCCGGACGGCGCCTGGCCGTCGTCGGCGACGCCATGCTGGACCACTTCGTCTGGGGCAGCGTCGACCGCATCAGCCCCGAAGCGCCCGTGCCGGTGGTGCGTGTGCGCGAGGAGACCTGGAAGCTGGGTGGCGCCGCGAACGTCGCCGCGGGCATCCGGGCCCTCGGCGCCGACGCCGTCTTCTTCGGGCTTTGCGGGCGCGACGAGGCCGCCGCCACCCTGCGGAACCTGCTCGGCGAGCGCGGCATCGCGCCCGACGGCCTGGTCACCGACCCGGGGCGCCCGACCACGCTCAAGACCCGCATCATCGCCCACAGCCAGCAGGTCTGCCGCACCGACCGCGAGAACGACGCGCCCATCGACGACGTGCACCTGGCGGCCCTCGTTGCCGGCCTGCGCGAGGGTGGCCCCTTTGACGGCATCGTGCTGAGCGACTACGGCAAGGGCGTGCTCACCGGTTCGTCGCTGCCGGCGCTGCTCGCCGCCGCGCGCGAGGCGAAGGTGCCCGTCGTCGTCGACCCCAAACGGGGCGACTACGCGAAGTACCGCGGCGCCACCTCGCTGACGCCCAATCAGCGCGAGGCCGAACAGGCCTGCGGCCACGCCATCCACACGTCAGACGACCTGCGTCGCGCCGGTGCCCGCATCCTGGACTTGACCGACGCCGAGGCCCTGCTGATCACGCGGGGCGAGCACGGCATGGCGCTCTACCTTCGGGGCGGCGCCGAGCACCACCTGCCGGCTGTGGCCACGACCGTCTTCGACGTCACCGGCGCCGGGGACACCGTGATCGCCGTCTACACCGCCTGCCTGGCTGCCGGGGCGTCGCACCTCGAGGCCGCCCGCCTGGCCAACCACGCCGCCGGCCTGGCGGTGCGCGAACTCGGCACTGCCGCAGTCACTCTCGAACAGCTGCGGGCCGCACTGCCGAACGACACCTTGCCCCCGGCCGCGGCCCGATGAGCGCCGCCGCGCCGCAGCGGGGCCTGGTCCTGGGCCGCGACCAGCTGGCCGGCTGGGCCGACGCCTGCCGCGCCGCCGGCCGCACCATTGCGTTCACCAACGGCTGCTTCGACCTGGTCCACGTCGGGCACCTCGAGAGCCTGCTCCAGGCCGCCGCCGGCGCCGATGAATTGATTGTCGCTCTCAACAGCGACGCCTCGGTCCGCACCCTGAAGGGGGCGGGCCGCCCGATCCTGCCCGAGGCCGCCCGCGCGGCCCTAATCGCCGCCTTGCGACCGGTTTCCGCGGTGACCATATTCGGCGAACCGACACCGCTGGAGACCATTCTCCTGATCCGGCCGGACGTGCTCGTCAAGGGGTCCGAGTATGCGGACGCCGACATTGTGGGCGCCCGCGAAATCGTTGCTGCCGGGGGTCGCGTTGTGCGCGTACCCATGGTGCCGGGCTGGTCGACCTCGCAGATCATCGCCGCGATCAGGCAGCTGCCCTGAAGGGCCGCCCTGGCCGCGGCGTTCCGGTTGCGACCGGAATCCTTGAGGGGACGGCATGAGCAGGGTCAAGGTCATCATCCTGGGCGCCGCAGGGCGCGATTTCCACAACTTCAACTGCGTCTATCGCCAGAATCCCGCCTACGAGGTGGTCGCCTTCACGGCGACGCAGATCCCCGACATCGACGGTCGGCGCTACCCGGCTTCGCTGGCGGGCCCGCACTACCCCGAGGGCATCCCCATCGAGGACGAGGCGAACCTCCTGGACGTCATCAAGCGCACCGGCGCCGAGCTGTGCGTCATGGCCTACAGCGACCGCTCCTACCAGCAGGTGATGAGCCTGGCGTCGATCGTCAACGCCGCCGGCGCCGACTTCGCGATGCTGGGCGAGCGCCTCACCGAGCTGAAGAGCACCAAGCCCGTCATCAGCGTGGGCGCCGTGCGCACCGGCTGCGGCAAGAGCCAGACCAGCCGGCGCATCTGCGAGATCCTGCGCAAGGCCGGCAAGAAGGTCGTCGCGGTGCGCCACCCGATGCCCTACGGCGACCTCGAGGCCCAGCGCGTGCAGCGCTTCGCCACGATCGCCGACCTCGCCAAGCACAACTGCACCATCGAGGAGATGGAGGAGTACGAGCCGCACGTGGCCGTCGGCGGCGTCATCTACGCCGGCGTCGACTACGAGGCCATCCTGCGCGAGGCCGAGAAGGAAGCCGACATCATCCTCTGGGACGGCGGCAACAACGACACGCCGTTCTTCAAGAGCGACCTGCACGTCGTGGTCGCCGACCCGCACCGCGCCGGGCACGAAAACTCGTACTACCCGAGCGAGACGAACGTGCGCCTGGCCGACGTCGTCATCATCAACAAGGTCGTCGAGGCCGAGTTCGAGAACATCGAACTGGTGCGCAGCAACATCCGCGAGATCAACCCGAAGGCGATCATCATCGACGCGGCGAGCCCGCTGACGATCACCGGTGATGTCGACCTGGTCGGCAAGCGCGTGCTGGTCGTCGAGGACGGCCCGACCCTGACGCACGGCGACATGAAGTTCGGCGCCGGCGTCGTCGCGGCGCTGCGCCTGGGCGCCGGCGAACTGGTGGACCCGCGCCCCTGGGCGCGCGGCCGCCTGGCCGAGACGTTCGAGAAGTACCCGGACATCGGCACGCTGCTGCCGGCGATGGGCTACGGCGACGAGCAGAAGGCCGACCTTGAGGCGACCATCAACGCCGTCGAGTGCGACGTCGTGGTCATCGGCACGCCGATCGACCTCAGCCGCATCGTGAAGATCAACAAGCCCACCGTGCGCGTGGGTTACGAACTCCAGGAGATCGGCTCGCCGAACCTGGAACAGGTGCTGGCCCGCTTCATCGGCTAGCGACCCACGGGGGGCCGGGCGCAACGGGCGCCCGGCCCGCCAACCACCGGGAGGAAGTGCGTGAATATCCACGAATACCAGGCGAAGGAGATCTTCGCGCGCCACGGCCTGCCGGTGCCGCCCGGCGAGGTGGCCACGACGGTCGGCGAGGCGGTCGCGCTGGCAGGCAAGTTCGGCCTGCCGGTGATGGTCAAGTCGCAGGTCCTGACCGGTGGCCGCGGCAAGGCCGGCGGCGTCAAGTTCTGCAAGACCATCGATGATGTGAAGGAGAACGCCTCCAACATCCTCGGCATGGACATCAAGGGCCACATCGTGCGCCGGGTCCTGGTCACGCCGGCCCTGGACATCGCCAGCGAGTTCTACATCGGCATGCTGATCGACCGCACGTCGCAGCGCGTGCTGCTGATGTGCAGCGCCGAAGGCGGCATGGAGATCGAGCAGGTGGCCAAGGACAAGCCCGAGGCCATCCTCAAGCTCGCCATCGACCCGCGCTATGGCCTGCTCGATCACGAAGCGCTCGAACTCGGCCTGAAGATGTGCCCGGGCGAGGTCAAGAAGGCCCGCCAGATGGCCAACGCCATGCAGAAGCTGTACACGGTCTTCCTGGCCGCCGACGCCAGCCTGGCCGAGATCAACCCGTTCATCTTCACGCCCGACGGCGTCGGCCACGCCATCGACGGCAAGGTCAGCTTCGACGACAACGCCATGTACCGCCACGCGGACTATGAGGCGCTGCGCGACCTCGAGGCCGAGGATCCGGCCGAGCGCCAGGCGCGCGAGGCGAACCTCAGCTTCGTGAAGCTCGAGGGCAACGTCGGCTGCCTGGTCAACGGCGCCGGCCTCGCGATGGCGACGATGGACCTGGTCAAGTACTACGGCGGCCAGCCGGCGAACTTCCTGGACATCGGCGGCAGCTCGAATCCCGAGAAGGTCGTCAACGCCCTGCGGATCATCCTGCAGGACAAGGCCGTGAAGGTCATCCTGTTCAACATCTTCGGCGGCATCACGCGCTGCGACGACGTGGCCAACGGCATCATCAAGGCCACCGAGATGATGACCATCGACGTGCCCATCGTCGTGCGCCTGACGGGCACCAACGAGGCGGAGGGCCGCGCCCTTCTTTCGAAGACGAAGCTCCACCCGGCCGAGACCATGGACGAGGCGGTCCAGAAGGCGATCGCGCTCGCGGGCTAGAGGTCATTTTCGTCGGTAACCTTGCGCGGGCCGCAGATGCCCGCTGCCAATAAGGAGAGATTCGTCATGGCGATTTTCGTCGACAAGGACACCCGGGTCGTGGTCCAGGGCATCACCGGCCGCGACGGCGGGTTCCACACCAGCGAGATGATGGCCTACGGCACCAAGGTCGTGGCCGGCTGCACGCCGGGTCGCGGCGGCCAGAAGTTCGAGAACAAGGTCCCCGTGTTCGACACCGTCCGCGAGGCCGTGCTGAACGAGGGCGCCAACACGTCGGTCATCTTCGTGCCGCCCGCGGGCGCGGCCGGCGCGATCATGGAAGCGGCGGATGCCGGCTGCAAGCTGGTCGTCTGCATCACCGAGGGCGTGCCCACGGTGGACATGGTGCGGGTCATGCCGTACCTGAAGGAGCGCGGCGTGCGCCTGGTCGGGCCGAACTGCCCCGGCCTGCTGGCGCCCGGCATCGCGAAGCTGGGCATCCTGCCCGCGTCGATCGTCAAGGAAGGCCCCGTGGGCCTGGTCAGCCGCAGCGGCACGCTCACCTACGAAGTCGTGTTCCAGCTGACCGCGGCGGGCCTGGGCCAGACCACCTGCCTGGGCATCGGCGGCGACCCGATCATCGGGACGAACTTCCTGGACGCCATCGAGGCCTTCAACGCCGACCCGGCGACCGAGGCCTTCGTGATGATCGGCGAGATCGGCGGCGACGCCGAGGAGAAGGCGGCCGCGTACATCAAGGCCCACGTCAAGAAGCCGGTCGTCAGCTTCATCGCCGGCCAGACCGCGCCTCCGGGCAAGCGGATGGGCCACGCCGGTGCGATCGTGTCCGGCGGCACGGGCACCGCGGCCGAGAAGAAGCGGGCGCTCAACGACGCCGGCATCCCGGTGGCCGAGCGGCCGATGGACATCGTGCCGGCGCTCAAGAGCATCTGGAAGCGGTAGGGCGCAGCCCTGCCAGTGACGTTGGAAGTCGTGGCATGTTTTAACAGCGAGCGGGCCCGGCCCACAGGCGGACCCGCTCGCCCTTGACCAACAGGAGAGGGACCGAAGCGATGCAGCAGACCTATTTCATGATCAAGCCCGAGATCGTCCGCGAGGGCAGGCACGTGGGCGATATCCTGGCGATCGCCAACCGCGCCGGCTTCAAGATCACCGGCCTGGCCATGCGCCAGCTGGACCGCCCCCTGGTGGAGGATTTCTACGGCGAGCACCGCGAGCGCGGCTTCTACAAGGACCTCTGCGACTACATCTGCAGCGGCCCGGTCGTGACCATCCGGCTCGAGCGCGAGAATGCCGTTGCTGCCCTGCGGGCCCTGATCGGCGCCACCAACCCGGCCGAGGCCGCGGTCGGCACCATCCGCAGCCTGTACGGCGAGTCGCTGTCCTTCAACGCGGTCCACGCCTCGGCGAACCCCGAGGATGCGGCCCGCGAATTGAAATTGATTTTCGGTTAGCCCGCCGGGCGGCCACGGCTGCCCACGCTGCCTCCGGGTCGGGCCGGGACCTTGCCGGGTCCCGGTCTTGACACCCGGCAGGGAGCCTATTAAGGTTTGTCGTTCGCAAAAAGGCGCACCGGATATGTATCTGGACCTCGACAGGACCCCCGCGGGCCGCTCCGAACTCGATGTCGCCGGCACGGTGGCGCTCGGACTGGGAGAGGGGTTCGCTCCGGAAGCGACGATCAGCGGCGAACTTACGCTGCAGAATCTCGAGAGCCGCGTGCTGGCTTCCGGTACGCTCCAGGCCTCGGGGATGGCGGAGTGCGCGCGCTGTCTGTCGGCGTTCGCGATGCGCTGGGACGTGCCGGTGGAGTTGATGGTCCTGCGGGACCCGCATTCGAACGAGACCGAGGGCGACACGTTGCTCATCCTGCAGCGCGATGGCGAGGTCGACCTTGCCGAATCGTTGCGCGAGAGCGCGGCCCTGGCTTACCCGCAGATGACGATCTGCCGCGACGAATGCCGCGGGCTGTGCGCTTCGTGCGGCGCTGATTTGAACGACGGCCCCTGCGGGTGCGTCGAGGAACCTGTCGACCCTCGCTGGGAAGGGCTGCCCTGAGCCCCGCTGGCGCAACGTCGACCTGACTGCAGTAATTGACCCGACTTGAAAACGTCCGTAACCGGAGGCGTCCCATGGCTGTCCCAAGGAAAAAGACCTCGCCGTCCCGCAAGGGCCTGCGTCGCGCCAACTGGCACCTGACCAAGCCGGATCCGAACAAGTGCCCGCATTGCAGCGCGCCGCGGCTGCCTCACCGTGTTTGCCGCGAGTGCGGCTACTACGGTGACCGCGAGGTCCTGGTCGTCGAGAAGTAGGCGTCGGGAATCAGGCGGCAGCCCGGCGACGGGCGCCACAGGGAGAGGGATCGGCGAGTCCGCCGACCCGATGATGCACCGGGCCCACCGGCCCGCACCGGCAGGGAGGTCGGCGCCATGGACGACACCAGACCCGTTATCGCGGTCGACGCCATGGGTGGCGACCACGGACCGCAGGTGGTGGTGCCGGGCGCGCTGGCCGGCCTGACTCCCGATTCGCCGTACCGCATCGCGCTGTACGGTGATCCGCAGCGTATCGAGGATGCCCTCGGTGGCTTGTCCATCGAGGGCCTTCCCGTATCCATCGTCCCCTGCACGCAGGACATCGAGATGGGCGAGGAGCCGGCGGCCGCCATCCGCGGCAAGCCGGACAGCCCGATCGTGCGCGCCATGGTCGACCAGAAGGCGGGCAAGGTGCAGGCCGTCATCTCGGCCGGTTCGACGGGTGCGATGGTCGCCGCCAGCCTGATCATCCTCAAGCGCCTGCCGGGCGTCGACCGCCCCGCCATCGCCACGCGCATCCCGACTGTCAAGGGCGAGCTGCTGCTGCTGGACGTCGGCGCCAACACCGAGTGCACGTCCGACCACCTGGTCAGCTTCGCGCGCATGGGCACCCTGTTTGCGCGCGAGATCCTGGGCGTTGCCGAGCCCGCCGTCGCCCAGCTGAACATCGGCGCCGAGGCCAAGAAGGGCACCAAGGTCAATGTCGAGACCTACGAGCGCCTGACGCAGGGACCGCTCAACTTCATCGGCAACATCGAGGGCAACAACCTGATGCTCGGGCCGTGCGACGTCGTCGTGACCGACGGCTACACCGGCAACATCACGCTCAAGCTGATCGAGGGCTTCGCGCGTTTCATGGGCGCGCTCAGCCAGCGCCCCGACCTCGGCGAGCAGGAGCGCACGGCCTTCCGGCCCGTGCTCGGCTTCCTGCAGAAGAACTTCTCGTACGAGGTGTACGGCGGAGCCATGCTCCTGGGTGTGGCCGGCGTCAGCATCATCGCGCACGGGCGCAGCACGCCGCGCGCCATCACCGGCGCCGTCGGCGAGGCCTGGGCGCAGATCCGCCACGACCTGCCCGGCAAGCTCGCCGCGGCCGGCGCCTGACGCCGCAGCGTCCGCCAACCGGAGGCTCCATGCAGAACGTCCTGCACCGCGTTCCCATGATCTTTCCCGGCCAGGCCTCACAGGCCGTGGGCATGGCCCGCGATGTCGCGGGCCTGTCGGGCGCCGCAGGCGAGTTCCTGCGCGCCGTCGACGGCGCCCTCGGTTTCGGCCTGACCGACATCATGTTCGACGGTCCCATCGAGACCCTGACCGAGACACGCAACGCTCAACCGGCCATCCTCGCGCATTCGGTGGCCGTCGTGCTTGCCCTGCGCGAACGCGGCATCGCGCCGTCGCTCGTGGCCGGCCATTCGCTGGGCGAGTACAGCGCCGCGGCCGCCGCGGGCGCCCTGGCGCCGCTCGACGCGCTGCGCGCGGTGCGCCGTCGGGGTGAATTGATGTTTGCCGCCGGCACCGAGGTGCCCGGGGCGATGGCCGCGGTCATGGGTCTTTCGGCCGACAAGGTCGCGGCCGTCTGCCGCGAGGTGAGCGCGGCGCACGGCGTCGTCGTGCTGGCCAACCACAACTCCGACGTGCAGGTCGCCATTTCGGGCGAGGTCGCGGCCGTGGCCGCGGCCGGCCCGGCGCTGACCGCCGCCGGCGCCAAGCGCGTGATCCCGCTGAATGTCAGCGGCGCCTTCCATTCGCCGCTGCTCGAGGGTGCGGCCGCGACGTTCCGCGACTTCCTGGCCACGCTGGCCATCGGCGAGCCCGCGGTGCCGCTGGTCGCCAACGTCAGCGCAGCCAGGGTGACGACAGCCGCCGCCCTGGCCGAGGGCTTCGGCCGGCAACTCACCTCGTCGGTGCGCTGGCACGAGACGATGGAGGGCATCGCCGGGGCCGGGGCCGGCACGCCGCCGCCGTTCGTGCTGGAGGTGGGGCCGGGCAAGGTGCTGACCGGCCTGGCGCGCCGTGCCTACCCCGGGACGCAGTTCCTGCCCGTGGGCACCGTCGAGGAGATCGAAGCCCTGCCGGCCCTGCTGGCGGGCGGCGCCGCCGGCGCCGGCAACTGAACCGACCCGATCAGGAGCAAGCCATGGAACAGGGATCCAAGCCGGGAGCCGTGATCGTCACGGGAGCCAGCCGCGGCATCGGCGAAGCCGTCGCCCGCGCGGCAGCCGCCGACGGGTGGCCGCTGGTCCTGGTCGCCCGCTCGGCCGACAAGCTGGCGACGCTGGCCGCAGAACTGGGCGGCCCGGAACACTGCCTGGCCTGCCCCGGCGACATCGGCAGCTGGGATGACGCCCAGCGCATCGCCCTGGCGGCCCAGGAGGCCTTCGGGAGCATCCACGGGCTGGTCAACAACGCCGGGATCACCCGGGACGGCCTGTTCGTCCGCATGTCGCCCGAGCAGTGGCAGGCCCCCCTGGACGTAAACCTGAACGGGACGTTCTACTTTACACGGGCGGTGGCTCCCATTATGATGCGCCAGCGCCACGGACGGATCGTCAACATCACGTCCGTCATCGGCTTGACGGGAAATGCCGGGCAGGCCAACTACGCGGCCTCCAAGGCCGGCATCATCGCGCTGACCAAGTCGGTGGCCAAGGAACTCGGGAGCCGCGGGGTGACGTGCAACGCGGTGGCGCCGGGTTATGTTGTCACCGACATGACCGCCGACCTGCCCGAGAAGGTCCGGCTGGGCATGCTTGAGCGCATCCCGCTCAGACGTTTCGGCGAGCCGGGCGACATTGCCGGCGTCGTCAGGTTCCTGTTGTCACCGGAAGCCGCGTACATCACCGCACAGACCCTGGTGGTGGACGGCGGCATGATCGCCTAGATTCTCAAGACCGCGAAACTAGATTCCCAGGACCGCAGAAGCAGAGAACGACAGACCCCAGTCACCCGGGAGGGTACAGCGACATGGCCTCGATCCAGGAACAGGTTTACGAAATCATCCAGCGGAAGCTTTCGGTCAACGCCGAGCAGATCACCCCCGAGGCCTCGTTCACCGAGGACCTTGGCGCCGACTCGCTGGACACCGTCGAGCTCGTGATGGACCTCGAAGAGCAGTTCAACATCACGATCCCCGAAGAGGACCAGGAGAAGCTGCGCACCGTGCAGGACGCCATCGACTACCTCGAGGCCAACCTCGAATAGCGCCGCACGCCCGAGAAGAACGGGTGCCCGTTTCGGGGCACCCGGGGGTCCCTGACCCTGGTTTTCCCCGGCCCCGAACACGGCCGGGAGATCGTCAATTCCAGGAGGTTGCGCCTTGGCCGCGCGAGCTGTCGTCGTCACCGGAATGGGTATGGTCACTGCCGTCGGACTGGATCGCGATTCCAGCTGGGAAGCGATGGTCGCCGGCCGTGGTGGCGTTGCCCCGCTACAGGGATTCGCTGACCTCACCGACTACAAGACGAACTTCGCCGCCCAGGTGAAGGGGTTCGATCCCGAGACGATCATGGACCCGAAGGATGCCCGCAAGGCCGACCGCTTCGTCCATCTGGCGATGGCCGCGGCCGTGCAGGCCGTCGAGCAGGCCGGGCTGGCCGAGGCCTCAGCGTCCTGGTCGATCGCCGATTCATTCCGGGCCGGCGTCATCATCGGCTCGGGGATCGGCGGCATGGGCACCTTCGAGGAACAGCACAGCAAGCTGGTCGCCCGCGGCCCGCGCGCGGTCTCGCCGCTGTTCATCCCGATGATGATCAGCGACATGGCCGCCGGCCTGGTGTCGATCCGCTTCGGGTTCCGTGGCGCCAACTACTGCACGGTCAGCGCCTGCGCCTCGGGCGGCCACGCCATCGGCGCGGCCTTCGACCAGATCCGCCTCGGCAAGGCCGACATCATGATCTGCGGCGGCTCGGAGGCGGCCGTCTGCCCGATGTCCATCAGCGGCTTCGCGAACATGAAGGCGTTGTCGTCGCGCAACGACGAACCGCACCGCGCCAGCCGTCCGTTCGACCGCGACCGCGACGGGTTCGTGCTGGGCGAGGGCGCCGGCATCCTGATCCTCGAGTCCGAGGAACACGCACTGGCCCGCGGCGCGAAGATCTACGGCGAGGTCTGCGGCTACGGCATGACGGCCGACGCCTACCACATGACGCAACCGGACAACGAAGGCACCGGCGCCATCGGTTCGATGACGCAGGCCATCCAGGACGCCGGGCTGCGGCTCGAGCAGATCGGTTACATCAACGCGCACGGCACCTCGACGCATTTCAACGACATGGTCGAGACGCGCGCCATCAAGAGCGTGTTCGGGGATCATGCGAAGAAGCTGAAGATCAGCTCGACCAAGTCGATGATCGGCCACCTGCTGGGCGCCGCCGGCGGCGTCGAGGCCGTGGTGACCATCCTGGCGATGCACGAGGGCATCCTGCCCCCGACGGTGAACCTCGAGAACCCGGATCCCGAGTGCGACCTGGACTACTGCGCCCTGACGGCCGTGAAGCAGGACGTGGAGTTCGCGCTGTCGAACTCGTTCGGCTTCGGCGGCCACAACCTGACTCTCTGCCTTGGCGCCCGGAGGTAGCGGAAGGACGGAAACGTCGTCGATCATGGGCTGGCTCGCATTCATCAACCGGTTGCTGGGTCGCAGGGCCCGGCCAGCGTTCGTCTCGATCGTGGACGACGACGACCCTGCTGTCGATGAAGCGAGCCTGCGGGCCCTCGAACAGAAGATCTGCCACACCTTCGTCGACCGCACGCTCCTGGCCAATGCCCTGCTGCACCGGTCCCACATCCACGTCACCGGCCAGGAACGCGGCAGCTCGAACGAGCGGCTCGAGTTCCTCGGTGACGCCGTCCTGGGGCTGGTCGTCAACGAACATCTCTACCGCAGCTTCACCGACTGCTCGGAAGGCGACCTCACCAAGATGAAGTCGCTGCTCGTCTGCGGCGCCTGCCTCTCGGAGGTGGCCGGCGAGCACGAACTGGGCGTCCACATCCGGATGAGCCGCAGCGAAGCGGCGACCGGCGGCCGCGAGCGGTCGTCCATCCTCGCCGACACCACCGAGGCGATCATCGGCGCGGTCTACCTCGACGGGGGACTCGAAGCCGCCCGCGGCACGATCCAGCGCATCCTCCTGGACGGAGCCGACCACGTCCTGGCCGACCGCTCCGAGCGCAACTACAAGAGCCGCCTCCAGGAACTGATCCAGGCCGAGCACAAGACGCCCCCGCGCTACCGCGTGGTCGCCGTCGAGGGTCCCGACCACGACCGCGTGTTCCGCGTCGCGGTGTCTTTTGACGGGCAGGTCCTGGGCACGGGGGAGGGGCGCAACAAGAAGGCCGCCGAACAGCGGGCCGCCGAAGCTGCCCTCGAAACGCTGGAACGCGGTCAGGCTTTGCCGGGTTCTGCCGATTCCTGACCTGTCCGTCCCGCGGCTCCGGCCGCATCCCACGACGTGAAGGAGCCCGCGTGCGATCGTTCCTCCCGGCAGCCCTGTGCTGCCTGCTGCTGCCCGCGTTCGCCATGGCCGCCGCGATCCCCGACGACCCGGCGACCGGGGCCGCCGAACTGGGCAAGCCCGACGAGGACGTCCCCTACGGCGTGGCCGCCAGCTGGCTCCTGGGCCATCGCCTGCTGGTGGACGGCCGCCCCGCGGACGCGCTGCCCCTGCTGCACCAGGCCTACCGCGCCCAGCCGGACGCCATGCCGATCGCGCTCGACTTCCAGGCCGCCCTGGTCGCCGAGGGCTACGTGCGCGACGCGCTGGCGGTCATGGACAAGCTCGTCGAGGCCCACCCCGATTCGGCGTCCTTCCGCCTGCGCCGCTCGGCCCTGCTGGCGCGCAACGGCAACGAGGACGGCGCCATGGCCGACATCCGCGCACTGCGCGAACAGGGCCAGGACACGGCCCGGTTGCTGCTGACGGAAGCGGGCCTGCTCGATCGCGCGGGCAAGGGCGATCGCGCACTCGAACTCCTGCGCGCCGGCCTGCCGCGCTTTCCGGACGCCGCCGGCGAGATCTACCTGGAAATGGCCGGTATCCTCCAGCGCGCCGGCCGCGGCGCCGAGCTTGCCGACCTGCTTGCCGAGGCGGTGAGGGCCGACCCCGATCGCCCCGCCCTGTGGGTGTTGCAACTGCAGGCGCTGGTCGATGCAGGCCGCGACGAGGACGCCCTGGCGTTGGCACGCGAGGCGGACCGCCGGTTCGGCCTTGGCGCGCCCGGCGTTGAAGGCGACGCCGGCGACGGGAGCCCTGAGCAGGCGCGCATCGACGTCGGGCTGCCTGCCGATTCGTTCGTCGTCGAACTGGCGGACCACTACGCGCGTCGCCAGAAGGTGGACCAGGCGATCACCCTGCTGCAGCCGCTGGCCGCGCGCGGGGAACTCGGGTTGAACGCGTCGCTGTGGCTGGGGCGCATGTTGTTGGGGACCGGCAAGACGGACGAAGGCGCGAAGCTCGTCGACGGCGTGACGAAGCGTTGGCCGAAGGCGCCGCGGGGCTGGTTCCTCAAGGGCAAGGTAGCCGAGGCGGCCAGCGACTGGCCGCAGGCGCTCGGCCTGTACCGCAAGGCCGTGGAACTGGGGCCGGACGACGGCGAAGTGCGCCTGTCCTGCATCCGCGCGCTGCTGGTTGCGCGCGAGAAGGCCGCAGGCGGAACCGAGGCCAAGGCCGCGCTCGCGACGCGCCGCAAGGAACTCGGCGAGCACTGCACCGCGGCGGCCGCGCTCATCACCGACCAGGACACCGGCGGCCACATGATCCTCGGCTACGGGTTCCGGGCCGGCGGCGACCTCATGCGTGCCGCCGAGCATTTCGGCACGGCATCCGCCGACGAGGAGCTGCGCCAGAACGCCCTGATCCAGAAGAGCCTGTGCCACGACGAGCTGGGTGAGGATGCGCTCGCGCGGGCCGACCTCGAGCAGCTGGCCCGCGAGTTCCCGGACAATGCCGAGGTCGCCAACACGTTGGGCTACTGGCTGGCCGAGAAGGCGATCGAACTCGAACGCGCCGAGAAGCTCATCCGCCAGGCGTTGGCCACCGATGTCGGCAACGGCGCCTACCTCGATTCGCTCGGCTGGGTACTCTACCGGCAGGGGCGCTTCGAGGCCGCACTGGACTTCCTGATCCAGGCCGTCAACGTGCTGCCGGAAGACCCGGTCATCCTCGAGCACCTGGGCATGGTCCTGAAGGCCGGAGGGCAGCCCGCGCAGGCCCTCGACGTCCTGAAGAGGTCCTTGTCGTTCGGGGCCGACGAGAAGCGCGTCGGCGCCCTGGTTCGCGAACTGGAGGCGGGCCCGGCGCCCGCCAAGGCCAAGCGGTGATCGACCGACGCCGTACGCGGTGGCGGCTCGCGGGCGGCCTGCTCAGCGGGCTGGCGCTGCTGCTGTCGGCTCGCATGACCCTGGGGGAGGGAGCCCGGGATTCCGGCGCCGCCGACAGCGAAGCACTCTCGGTGGTGCTGGCGACCTGGCGGGCCGAGGCATTCGGCCGGGTGGCCACCGGCGCCGTCGGCTGGGTGGCCGCAGGTGACGGCACCGTTCGCCTGGACCTGGCGGTCGACGCCCAACCCGATCCGGTCCCGGGATCGAACCCGGACCCGTGGCCCGGGTTGCTCGCGCGCGAGGGCCGGGGCTGGACGCTGGTCGCGCCGCCGGCGGCCGAGGGCCTCTGCGGCGCCTGGGACCGCGAGTGGTCGGCCCCGCCGCCGGGGCTGGCGGCGCTCGCCCGCGGCGTGACGCACTGGGCCGAGGGGACCCGTGCCGACGGGACCAGCGGCGTCGGAGCCCGCGCATCCGGGGGCGGGGAGTCTTTCGTGCTGGCCGCGGCGGTTTCCGAAGCGGGCACAATGGACGCTGATCCCCTGCCGACCGGCCTGCGCCGCGAACTGGCCGGCCGGGCTCGCGGTGGCGGCGGCCCCGGCGAACGGGTCCACGTTGGCCCTCTCGCCGGCGGGGCCGTGGAGGTGCGCTCGTCGCGCCGCCCGGGCCGCCTGGTTGTGACCCCCCGCGAACAACGCCCGACGTCGGCGACCCCCGAAGAGGTCTTCCTGCCCTGGTGGTCGCTGGGCGATATCCTGGACCTGCCGCCGCCCGCGGAATCGGGAACTTCGGGCGGACAGGCGCGTTGAAGGACCTGCGGTTCCGTTTCCCGGTCGTCGTCAGGAGCGCAAGGTGAACCCGTCGCGCGACAACACCCCCTTCGAGGATCCCCGACAGCAGAGGGCCGCCCTGCGCGACCTCCGCGACGAGGATCTCATCGTCCTGGTCCAACAGGGGCAGAAGCGGGCTTACGACGAAATCGTCTCCCGCTACAAAGGCCGCCTGTTCAGCTTCATCATGCGCATGGTGAAGGATCCCGCCCTGGCCGAGGAACTCACGCAGGAGACGCTGATCCGCGTCTACATCCACGCGGCCAAGTACCGCGAGATCGCGCGATTCTCGACCTGGGTCTTCACCATCGCCACGAACCTCGTGCGCAACAAGATGCGGCAGCGCTCGCGGCGGCCGCTCACGATCAGCCTGAACCCGGCGCCCGAGGACGACGAGATGCCCGTCGACCCGGCCGACCCGCGCGCCGACACGTCCGCGCGCATCGAGCGCGAGGAACTCGGCCGCCTGATCGCCGAGGCCACCGCGAAGATTCCCGAGCGCTACCGCGTGCCGTTCCTGCTGCGCGAGGTGGAACAGCTCAGCTACGAGGAGATCCAGCAGGTGACCGGGCTGAAGCTCGGCACCGTCCGCTCGCGGATCAACCGCGCGCGCACGCGTTTCCGCCTGCTGATCAAGCCGATGCTCAAGAACGAGACGTTGCTTGCGGAACTCGAGGAAATCGAGGCGCGGGCGGCCGCCGAGGACAACCGGCCGGCCACGGACGAGTGATCGAAAGGAACCCCACGATGCGCTGCAGCAAAGCCAGGGATTACTTGAGTCGCGACATCGACGGACTGCTGCCTCCGGACGCGACGGCCGGTCTTCTGGTGCACCTCGACGCGTGCGAGGAGTGCCGTTCGTTCCGCGAAGACCTGCAGACCGGGCGGCGCCTGCTGGCGGCCACCGAGCCGCAGTTGCCGGACAACTTCGACTGGAAGCTGCAGCTCAGGCTGAACCAGGCCCTGCAGCAGCGGGCGGGCGAGACGGCGTACCCGTGGCTGGAGGACGAGCCGGCGACCCGGCGCGGCGCGTGGTGGCCGGCGTTCGGCGCGGCGGCCTCGGTCGGCCTGGCGGCGGTGCTCGCGGTCGCCGTGTTCATGGGACCCCAGAGGGGAGCCCCGGTGATGACGGCGGCCGTCGGCCCGGCGCCCGTCGTGGCGACCGCGCCGGCGAACGAGCCTGCACTGGCGCCGTCGACGACGGCGACGTCGCCCGCCGCAAGCCTGGCCGGGCGTTCGGACCGGCGGTCCCTGTTCGGTGCGCCGCGCGGCGGCGGCCTCTACGACCAGGGCATCGGCCGCAGCGTCGCGACCGGCGCGCGCGTGGCGCAGCCGGGCGCGGTTATCGACCGCGGCTGGTCCGGCAACCGGCTCGAGGACCTGCAGACCATCCAGCGCCTGCGGGAACGCAACGACCAGCTCCTGCGCATGGTCTACCAGTACGAGATGCAGATGCGGACGCTCAAGGCCCGGCTTGACACCACCGGCACCCCGAACCTAGATACAGGCGACAACCATTGAGTCGAGCGGCGGGCTCCGGCCCGCCGCCGGCAGGTCCGCTTTCCCGAGGTCGCCGCGTCTTGATCCGATCGACCGCCTTCGGCCCGGCTGCATCCGCGCAGGACCCCGGCCGCCGCTCCCGCCGCCTGGTGGCCGCCCCGGCCCGGGTTCTCCTGTCCATCGCTACCCTGTCTTTCACTATTGTCGCTTTTGTCCTCCTGGCAGCCGGCCCGGCCGCCGCTCAGGATCGCGACAGTGGCCGCCGCAAGCCTCCGGTACCCAAGCCTGTCGCCAAGCCCCAGGAATCGCCTGCGGCCACCGTTGCCGCGCCCGTATTCACGGCCGGCGGCGAGCGCTGGTTTGTCGGACTCGGGGCCGGGTTGCTGGATGCCGGCGACCTCTTCCGGGTGGAGACGGTCAACCAGGTCGTCGTACCCTGGGGGCGCGCTGGCGCCACCTGGTTCATGGCGTCCCGTTTCACGGCCACGGTGGACCCCGGCAGCGTCGCGACGGTGTTCGTCGGGCGGCGCCTGGGGCAGGGACGCTGGTGGCTGCGGGGCGAACTGGCCAGCGGCGCCTGCGACGTCACGGCCGAAGCCCTGCTCGGCGAGGGTGGGCAGGTTTACCGGTACGATCGCTTGTCGCTGCTGAGCGCCTGTCTGGCCGCCGAGGCCCGTCTGACCGCCTGGCCATCGCATCCTTACGCGTCGCTGGGGGCATCGTTCTGTGACGTCTCGGGCGACCGGGTCCCGGAACTGGACCAGTCCGTGGTCGGCGTACGCGGCGCCCTTGGCTACCGCCAGGTCCTGGGACCCATGCGCCTGACGGGTGAGGCCGCGCTGTCCCGGATGACCTTTGATCTCAAGGACTTCGTGCCGACGACTTCAACCGGTTCCCAACCCGCGGTGATCTACGATCCGGCGGGCGACTTGTGGCTCCTGGAGGTCCGTTTGGCCCTGGCGGCCGCCTGGTAACCGGCATTAGCCTGCGCAAGTGTCCACCCTGGAGGACAACTCGGGGCGTTTTCCCGATTTTTCTTTCTGTCCGCCCCGATGACTCCTATATTGACCTTCTTCGCCCCTGAATCCTGCCAACCCGAGCCCGCGGGGGATATTGCCCATGGGAAATGTGATCGCCGTCGTCAATCATAAGGGTGGGGTGGGCAAGACCACCACGGCTATCAACCTGGCGGCGGGCCTGACCAGGTACAGCGATGTGACCTCGTCCTGCCTGATCATCGACATGGACCCGCACGGGTGCGCCACGAGCACGCTGCTGGGCAAGCTCGACGGCGAGCCGCCGGCGCGCAGCGTTTTCGATGTGCTGCGCCGGGCCATCACGCCCCAGGACGGCATCGCCTCGACCATCTACGACGAGAACATCGACCTGCTGCCGGCCAGCCCCTCGCTCGAGAGCATGGCCAAGACGCAGATCACCGACCGCCTGTCCAAGGTGGTGCAGGCCCTGTCGACGTCGTACGGCTGGATCATCATCGACACGCCGCCGGACCTGGGCGTGCTGACCCAGAACGCGCTGGTGGCCGCCGACTACGCCCTGATCCCGACGCCCTGCACGGGCCTGGCGATCCCCACGCTGCACCAGATGAAGCAGCTCATCGAGCGCGTCCAGGAGCGCCAGAACATCTGGCTGCAGCTGATGGGCGTGCTGGTGACGATGAAGGACGGGCGGACGCCCCTGCAGAAGAACATGAAGAAGGAGCTGGGCAACGTCTTCGGGCCGAATGACGTGTTCCGCACCATCATCACGACGAACATCAAGATCGAGGAGGCGCCGGCCGCCTCGCAGAGCATCTACGCCTACGATTCGGGCTGCCTGGGCGCGTCGCTGTACCGCGACTGGATCAAGAAGGAATTCCTGAAGAAGCACCAGAAGCTGGAGAAACGTAAGGTCGAGATGCGCGAGCACCTGGAACTGACCCGCGAGGCGGCGGCCGAAGAGGGCTGATCCGCGCTCGCAGCCCCGCCGCGCTCAGCCGCGGACGAACGGGTTGGTGGTCTTTTCCCTGCCGACGGTCGTGTCCGGGCCGTGGCCACAGACGACGATGGTTTCATCCGGGAGCGTGTAGATGCGCTCCCGGATGCTTTTTTCCAGGGTGGGGAAATCGCCGCCCGGCAGGTCGGTCCGGCCGACCGAGCCGGCAAAGAGGCAGTCGCCGACGATCGCCAGCCCCGGCAGGCGGAACATGAGCTGTCCGGCCGCATGGCCCGGCACGTGGACCACCTCGATCAGTCCGTCACCCAGCGGGATCGTCGCGCCGTCGACCAGGTCGGTCACCAGTTGCGGCACCTCGGTGGCCGCGAAGCCGTAGGCCTCCTGGATCAGCGGCATCTGGTGGATCATCGCGGCATCGTCCGGGTGGCAGCGCAGGGGCAGCCCGCAGGCGCGCCCGACGGCGGCCGCGGCGCCGACGTGGTCGAAGTGCCCGTGGGTGGCGATCAGGGCCGTCAGCCGGCAACCCGAGCGCTCGACCCAGGACAGCAGGCGCTCGGGCTCGTCGCCCGGGTCGATCAGGACGGCCTGGCCGCTGGCCGGCGCCGTCAGCAGCACCGCGTTCATCTGCAGGGGCCCGACCGGGCGCACGTCCCAGGTATAATCCGATGTGCTGAAGGCCATGGGGCGTCTCCCGGGCAAGCGGTCGTTGGTTCGTGAAAGAGCCGGCTCCAGGTTTCCGGAGCCGGCTCTGTCTATCCCATCATCGCTCGGTCAGCCTATTCCTGCTCGTAGTCCTGACCCAGATGCGTGATGACATCCTCGCCCATCATCCAGCGCAGGGTGTTCTTCATCTTGGTCTGCTGGATGAACAGGTCGTGCTCCGCGTAGAGGCCGGGGGGCGACAGGGGCACCACCGGGCTCTTGAAGTAGAACGACAGCCACTCCTGCACGCCGCCGGGCAGCTTCGCCCGCGCGCCGAGATCCAGGAACAGCGCCAGGTCCAGGACCAGCGGCGCGGCCAGGATCGAGTCGCGGCACAGGAAGTCGACCTTGATCTGCATCGGCCGGCCACACCAACCGAAGATGTCGATGTTGTCCCAGCCTTCCTTGTTGTCGCCGCGGGGCGGATAGTAGTTGATCCGCACCTTGTGGAAGAGGTTCCCGTACAGGTCCGGGTACAGCTTGGGCTGCAGGATCGCGTCCAGCACGCCCAGCTTGGTCTCTTCCTTCGACTTGAAGGACTCGGGATCGTCCAGGACCTCGCCGTCCCGGTTGCCCAGGATGTTCGTCGAGAACCAGCCCGCGACGCCCAGCTGGCGGGCCTTGAAGCCCGGGGCCAGCACGGTCTTCAGCAGGGTCTGGCCCGTCTTGAAGTCCTTGCCGCAGGTACCGACGCCGTTGTCCTTGGCCAGCTGCTCCAGCGCGGGAACGTCGGCGCTCAGGTTCGGCGCGCCGTTGGCGTAGGGGACGCCCGACTTGATCGCCGCGTAGGCGTAGATCATGCTGGGCGGGATGTCCGGGTGGTTCTCCAGCAGGCCCTTCTCGAACGAGGCGAGGGTCTCGTGGACCGCGCTGCGCTTGAGGTAGATCTCGGTCGAACCGCACCAGACCATGACCAGGCGGTCGCACTTGTGGGACTTCTTGAAGTCCGCCATGTCCTTCATGACGGCTTCGGCCAGTTCCATCTTGTTGGCGCCCTGCTTGACGTGGGTGCCGGTGAGCTTCTTGACGTAGTACTGGTCGAAGACGGCCTTCATCGGCCGGATGGCCTCCAACTCGGGGCGGATCTGGGCCAGGAGGTCCTTTTCCAGCACGCCGGCGGTCATGGCCGCTTCATAGCAGGACACGTCGAAGATGTCCCAGCCGCCGAACTCGAGATTCTCGAGGTCAGCCAGGGGGACGAAGTTCTTCACGAGGGGCTGCCGGTCCTCCGTGCGCTTGCCAAGGCGGATATGGCCCATCTGCGTCGTACTGCCGATCGGCAGGCGCAGGCCGGCCCGGATCGCGAGCACGCCGGCCATGAAGGTGGAAGACACAGCGCCCATGCCGGGGGTCAGGACGCCCAGCTTCCCGGTGGCGGGCTGGATCTGTCGCTGCTCAGCCATTCTGTAGCTCCTCTCAGGTTGCCCGGCCCTCGTGGTCGGGAGGCGGTCCACGATAGAGGGCCGTCCGGGGTTAGGCAAAAGAAATGTTCCGCCCGGCCATCTTGATGATATTGACTCACTTTCGCAATTTCCGCGGTCTCCGGAAAGCAGTTTAAAGATTTTCCGAACGACATGAAAAAAATACAATTGGAGGGTAGACTAATTCGTAGCAATGGTGCTATCATCAATCCCGTAGAGCCCCAGCCCCTCAACCAGACAGCTGGCTGGACAGGCTCTGGAGCCGAAAAGACCTCATCGAAAGGGCCGCATGACACATCGCTAACGCGTTCTCAGCCTTTCAGGGCAACTTACAACGTCTTTGCTTCGGCAAAGGGAGATAGTGCACCATGAAGGATGACGCGGCAGCGGTGGCAGTCGTTGGCGGCTCTTATACAGTAAGCGCTCCCCGACTCTTCATCCCGGCGGACACGACCAGGTATTACGGTAATCAGGGCCGGCTCAAGCGGGCTCTTGATGTGCTGCTTGCCGGTCTGGCCCTGGCGTTCATTTCGCCCCTGTTCCTGGCGATCTCGTTCCTGATCAAGCGCAGCAGCCCCGGTCCGGTGCTGTTCGTGCAGGAGCGTCTCGGGCGTGATGGCCGTCCATTCAAGTTCTACAAGTTCCGCTCGATGGTCCACAACAGCGACGATGCCATCCACCGGCAGTTCGCGGCGATGTTCATCGCCGGCGACGATGGCGGCTGCGCTGCGACAAATTCGGGCGACAAGGTCTTCAAGCTGAAGCGCGACCCGCGCATCACGCAGATCGGCGCCTTCCTGCGCCGCACCAGCCTGGACGAGCTGCCGCAGCTGCTGAACATCATCAAGGGCGACATGTCACTGGTCGGCCCGCGCCCGCCCATCGCCTACGAGATCGAGAACTACCAGCCCTGGCACATGGAGCGCCTCAAGGCCGTCCCGGGCCTGACCGGCCTGTGGCAGGTCAGCGGGCGCAGCTCCGTCAGCTTCGACGAGATGGTCCGGCTGGACATCCGCTACATCAACGAGTGGTCCTTCTGGAGCGACCTGGCGATCATTGCCAAGACCGTTCCTGTCGTCATTAGGGGCACCGGCGGGTACTGACCCACCCGCGGCGGTCGAGCGCGTGGCTCGTGCTTGACCGCCCGCGGGTCGCGGTCCATCCTGCCACGGGGATTCGAACCACAAACAAACGGCTTGCGCGCGCTCGCCCCGCAGGGGCCGGCGTCCGCGACCGCGCGAGGAAGGCGGACGGGCATGATCAAGATGGGCGTCATCGGCTGCGGATACTGGGGTCCGAACCTGATCCGGAATTTCGCGGCGCAACAGGGAGCCCAGCTGGCGTACATCTCGGACCTCGACGAGAAGCGCCTGAACCACGTCGGCCTGGTGTACCCCTCCGCGAAGAAGACCCTCAACTACCGCGAGATCCTCGAGGACCCCGAAGTGCAGGCCGTGGTCGTCGCCACGCCGATGTCGACGCACTTCCCCATTGGGCGCGAAGTACTCGAGTCGGGCAAGCACCTGTTCCTGGAAAAGCCGATGGCCACGACCAGCGATGACTGTCGCACGCTGAACCGGATCGCGAAAGAACGCGGGCTGCAGATCATGGTCGGCCACACCTTCGTCTACACGCCGGCTGTGCGTAAGATCAAGACGCTGATGGAAGCGGGCGAGCTGGGCGAGATCTACTACGTGAACATCTCGCGCGTGAACCTCGGCCTGTTCCAGAAGGACGCGAACGTGGTGTGGGACCTCGCGCCGCACGACGTGGCGATGCTGAACCATCTCTTCGGCGCCGACCCGGTCGCGGTCAGCGCCATCGGCCACTGCTACGTGCAGAAGGAACTGGGCATCGAGGACGTCGCCTTCGTGACGCTCGAGTACCCGGGCAAGCGCCTCGTGCACATCCACGTCAGCTGGCTGGACCCGAACAAGGTGCGCCTGTGCACGTTCGTCGGCAGCCGCAAGATGCTGGTCTACGACGACGTCTCGCCGTCCGAGAAGATCCGCGTCTACGACAAGGGCGTCGACGTGCAGCCGCACTACGAGAACTTCGGCGAGTTCCAGCTGCTCTACCGCTCGGGCGACGTGTTCATCCCGCGCCTCGACACGGTCGAGCCCCTGAAGGCCGAGACGACGCACTTCCTGGACGTCATCAAGGGCACGGCGACGCCGCTGAGCTCGGGCGAGCATGGCCTGCGCGTGGTGCAGGTGCTCGAGGGCGCCTGCCGGTCGATGGCCGAGAGCGGGCGCCAGGTCGCCCTGAAGTACGACGCCTGATTTGGACGCGGGTGCACAGGGCCCCGATGGGCGCTCCCTGATCCGCGTCGCGATGATCGGCCAGAAGGGCTATCCGCCGGTCCACGGCGGGATCGAGAAGCACGTGGCCGAGCTGGCGTCGCGCCTGCCCGGCCACGGCTTCGCGGTCGAGATCTACAGCCGGCCCCACTACAGCTCCCTGGACGGTGACAGCGGCCTGCCCGCAGTCACCGTCCGGAAGCTGCGCAGCATTCCCACCAAGCACCTCGACGCCATCTCGCACACCGTGGCCGCCACGTTCGACGTGCTGCGCCGGCCGGCGCCGCTGGTGCACTACCACGCGCTGGGGCCGGGCCTGCTGGCGGGCGTGCCGCGCTGGCTGGGGAGGCGGCGCACCATCGTGACGGTGCACGGCCTGGACTGGCAGCGCGAAAAGTGGGGCCCCCTCGCGCGCGGCGTGCTGCGCGTGGGGGAGTGGGCGAGCGCGGCGCTGCCCGACCGCACCATCGTCGTCTCGCAGGCCCTGGCCGCGCACTATCGCGAGCGTCATCACCGCGGCGTGACGTACATCCCCAACGGGATCGAGACGCCGGTCCTGCGCGCCCCGGCTCGCCTGGGCGAACTGGGCGTCGACCGGCCGTTCGTCCTGTTCGTGGCGCGACTGGTGCCGGAGAAGGGGTGCCACCTGCTGGTGGACGCCTGGCGCGACCTGCCGGGCGACCTGCGCGACGCCTACCAGCTGGTCGTGGCCGGCGACGCCGGCTTCACGCACGGCTATGCCGACCGGCTGCGGCGCGAAGCACCGCCGGGGATCGTCTTCCCGGGTTACGTGCATGGCGAGTTGCTGGCCGAGCTCTATTCGTCGGCCGCGCTGATGGTGCTGCCGTCGACGCTGGAGGGGCTGTCGATCTCCCTGCTGGAAGCCATGGCCCATGCCCGTTGCTGCCTGGTCAGCGACATCCCCCCGAACGTGGAGGCGGCCGGCGGCAACGCCGCGCTGTTCGCCAGCGGCGACGCGGGGGACCTGCGGCGGGCACTGGTCGAACTGCTGCGGGATGCCCCGCGGCGGGACCGCCTGGGCCTGGCGGCGGCCGCCCACGCGCGCGCCAACTACGACTGGGACCGGGTGGCTGCGCAGACAGCGGCCCTCTATCGGGAGGCGCTCTCGGGATCGCCAAAATCGATTTGACAATGCCCGGAGCCGCTATTATCTGTACTGGACGTTTCAAGCGGGTGTAGCTCAGTTGGTAGAGCACTACCTTGCCAAGGTAGATGTCGCGAGTTCGAGTCTCGTCGCCCGCTCCAGATCGAAGGGGAGGACCAAGCGGTCCTCCCCTTCGCGTTTTTGCTGCCCGCGCGCCCGCGGGGGCGGGTTCGCTGCGGATGGCGCCTCGTGCGGTTGACATGACCGCCGGCAGCGAACATACTTGCGCGCTATGGAGGCGGCATAGCCAAGCGGTAAGGCGACGGTCTGCAAAACCGTTATCCCCGGTTCGATTCCGGGTGCCGCCTCCACTTCCACCACGGCCCCAGGGCCGTTTTTTCGTGCCCGGCCCCGGGCCCCGGTCGCCAATGGTCGATGGGCACCGCCACTGGTGATACCGCCACTGGCCGATTGACAGGGCCGCGCGCGCTCCCGATGATGGTCGCCGTGCGGGTGCCGGGATGGCGAAACGGGTAGACGCAAGGGACTTAAAATCCCTCGGAGCCAGCTCCGTGCCGGTTCGAGTCCGGCTCCCGGCACCAACGGCGGCTCCGCGCCGCGCACCCTCGAGCCCCGGACGGAGACCCGCGTGCGCCTGGCCTTCCTTTCCATCGGACGCCACATCCACACCGAGCGCTGGATCCGCTGGTTCAGCGACCAGGGCCACGAGTGCCACCTGCTGACGGTTCAGCCGGGCGACGTGCCGGGCGTGACGGTGCACGATATCCGGCGTGGTTTCGGGCCCAAGCCGCTGCGCTACGCTTTCTCTCTGGCCGAGGTGCGCGCCTGCCTGCGGCGCCTGCAGCCCGACCTGCTCAACACGCATTTCCTGACGGGCTACGGCTACTGGGGGCATTATTCGGGTTTCCATCCGAACGTGCTGACGGTGTGGGGCGACGACGTCTACGTGACGCCGTTCGAGAACGCGTTGAAGAACCGCCTCGCGCGCGCGGCGCTCGGCAGCTGTGACGCGCTGACCGGCGACTCGGCCGACATCCTGGCCGTCAGCGCCACGCTGGGCGCCGACCCCGAGCGCAGCTTCCGCGTGCTGTGGGGCGTCGATTTCGAGGTGTTCCGCCCGGCCGACGCCGAGGCGTGGCGCGTCGCGCACGGCTTCTCGCGCGAACAGATCGTCTACTTCTCGCCGCGCAGCTACACGCAGCCCTACTACAACATCGACATCGTCATCGAGGCGGCCGCGCGGGTGGCGGCCGCCGAGCCGCGCGCGCGGTTCGTGTTCAGCGGTTACGAGGGCGACCCCGCGCCGTTCGCGGCATTGGTGGCGAAGGCCGGGCTCACCCACCGCGCGGTGGTTGTCGGTCGCCTGCCGCACGCGGAATTCGCGACGGCGCTGCAGGCCTGCGACGTGTTCATCTCGGTACCCTCGGTCGACGCGACGGCCGTCAGCCTGCTCGAGGCGATGGCAACCGGCCGCGCGGTGATCGTCTCGAGCCTGGCCTCGGCCTGCGAGTGGGTCGTCGACGGCGTGTCGGGACGTGTCGTGGCGCCGCGCAGCGCCGGCGAACTGGCCGTGGCGATGCTGGATTTGGCCGCGTCCGACGCGCGCCGCCGCGAACTCGGCGACGCCGCGCTCGCGGTGGCGCGCGAACACGCAGGCTTTGCGGCGAACATGCGCATCGTCGAACGCATCTTCGCGCATCTGCTCGAGGGTGCGCCGTGGCCCCGCGAGGCCAGCCTGGCCGCGCTGCAGGCGGGGAAGGGCGCGGGTTCGCGATGAAGCTCTCGGTCGTCACGCCGACGTTCAACAAGCGCGCGCTGCTCGAGCGCACGCTCGCGGCGTTGCGCGCGCAGGAGCTGCCGAAGGGAACAGGATGGGAGATCGTCGTTGTCGACGACGGCTCCACCGACGACACGGCCGCGTGGCTGGCCGCGCAGGCGGCTGTGCCGGGGTCGCCGCAGCTGCGCGTCGTCTCGCCGGGCGGCAACGTCGGCCGCGCGCGCGCCCGCAACCTGGGTGCGCGCGCCGCGCGGGGGCAGTGGATCGTCTTCATCGACGACGACATCGTCGCCCCGCCCGGCCTGCTGGCCGCGCACCTTGACCTGCTCGAGAGGCACCCGGGCGATGGCACCATCGGCTATGCCGTCACCGAGCCGCGCCTGGTCGATGCCCCGCACCTGCACTACCTCGACACCCGCGGGACGGCGCGCCTGGGCCCCGGCCCGGCGCCCGGCCGCTACTTCGTCACCCAGAACGCGGCCGTGCCGCGCGAGGCGTTCCTGGCCGTCGGCGGCTTCGATGAGGCTTACCTCGGCTACGGCTTCGAGGACATGGAGGTGGCGTTCCGCCTGGAGGACCGGGCGCAGGTGCGGTTCCACTGCCTGCCGGCGCCGGTGCCGGTCCATGTGCACCACCACACGCTGGCCCAGTTGCTGGCCAAGCGGCGCGAGTGTGGGCGGGGCTCCCTGCGCCTGCTCGCGGCATCGCACCCGGGCCGCCTGCGCGAGATGTCCCTGCACCACGTCATCGACGGGCAGGGGTGCGGCCGGCCGGGCCCGGCCACGGTGCTGCTGCGGGCCTTCCTGGACGGCGGAGGCGCCGTCCTGCTGCCGCGCCTGCTCGCCCGCTGGCCCGAGGGCCCCGGGCATGGCCCCCGCTGGCGGGGCCTGTACTTCAGGTTGATGAACCTGGCCGTGCTCGGCTGTTACCGACAAGGCGTCAGGGATTCCGCCGTCTGATCTGCCAATCCGTCATTATTATCATGTCAAAAAGGCAGGCTGCTCTTCTGTCATTAGTGGCGCGCGTCTGTCGGGGACATCGTCGGGGCATGTAACCTATTGCTGGACAGTATCATAGATATTTTGCGCCGCGATTGCCGGCGCGGCACGCGCCTTGTTATTGAGACCTTGCGAAAACAAATGGACCCTCGGCAACGGAGTGAGTGACATGGCCAAGATCATCGGCATCGACCTCGGTACGACCAACAGCGTGGTGTCCGTCATGGAAGGCGGCGAGCCGAAGGTCATCCAGAACAAGGAAGGCAACCGCACCACGCCTTCGGTGGTCGCCTGGAACAAGGCGGGCGAACGCCTGGTGGGCCTTCTGGCCAAGCGTCAGGCCGTGTCCAACCCGACCGAGACGGTATACTCGATCAAGCGCTTCATGGGCCGGCATTTCAGCGAAGTCGCCAAGGAAATGTCCGAGGTTCCGTACACGGTGGTCAAGGGCCCCAACGGCGAGGCGCGCGTGCAGACGAAGCACGGCGAGTTCTCGCCGCCGGAGATCTCGGCGCAGGTGCTGCGCGCGCTGAAGGAGACGGCCGAGGACTACCTCGGCGAGACCGTTACCGGCGCCGTCATCACCGTGCCGGCGTACTTCAACGACGCCCAGCGCCAGGCCACGAAGGACGCGGGCAAGATCGCGGGCCTCGAGGTCAAGCGCATCATCAACGAGCCGACGGCTGCAGCGTTCGCCTACGGACTCGAGCGCAAGAAGGACGAGACGGTGGCCGTGTTCGACCTGGGCGGTGGCACGTTCGACATCTCGATCCTCGAGATCGGTGACGGCGTCTTCGAGGTGAAGGCGACCAACGGCGATACGCACCTCGGTGGCGACGACTTCGACCAGAAGGTCATCGACCATCTCGTCGACACGTTCCTGAAGAACGAGGGCATCGACCTCAGTCGCGACCCGATGTCGCTGCAGCGCCTGAAGGAGGCCGCGGAGCAGGCCAAGCGCGAGCTGAGCTCGTCCACGCAGGCGGAGATCAACCTGCCGTTCATCACGGCCGACCAGAACGGCCCCAAGCACCTGACGATGACACTGACGCGCGCGAAGTTCGAGGCGCTCGTCGACGACCTGATCGAGCGCACGGTGCAGCCCTGCCTGAACGCCATGAAGGATGCGGGCCTGTCGCCGGCCGACATCGATGAAGTGCTGCTTGTCGGCGGTTCGACGCGTATGCCTGCAGTGCAGGCCAAGGTGCAGGCGATCTTCCAGAAGGAGCCCAACCGCACGGTGAACCCGGACGAAGTCGTCGCCATGGGCGCGGCCATCCAGGGCGGCATCCTGGCCGGCGACGACGTGGGCGACATTGTGCTGCTGGATGTCACGCCGCTGACCCTGGGCATCGAGACGCTCGGTGGCGTGCGCACGGCACTCATCGACCGCAACACGACGATCCCCACGCGCAAGAGCCAGGTGTTCTCGACGGCGGCCGACAGCCAGCCCACGGTGGACATCCACGTGCTGCAAGGCGAGCGCGAGATGGCCGTCGACAACAAGACCATCGGGCGCTTCCAGCTGACGGGTATCCCGTCGGCGCCGCGCGGCGTGCCGCAGATCGAGGTCACCTTCGACATCGACGCCAACGGTATCCTGTCGGTCAGCGCCACCGACAAGGCCACGGGCAAGGCGCAGTCGATCAGGATCCAGGCCTCGAGCGGCCTGACCGACCAGGAGATCGACAAGATGGTGCGGGACGCAGCCGCCCACGCGGACGAGGACAAGAACAAGCGGGAACTGATCGACGTCCGCAACGAGACCGAGGCGCGCGTGCACCAGTCGCGCAAGACGCTCACCGACCTGGGTGACGGCGTGGAACAGGCCGACAAGGACAACGTCGAGAGCAAGATCAAGGCGTGCGAGGAAGTCCTGCGCGGCGAAGATGTGGCGATGATCCGGGCGGCCGGCGATGCACTGCTCACGGCCATCCAGGAGGTCGCCACCAAGGCCTACGAGAAGGCGGCCCAAGATGGCGGCGGGGCGGCGGGCGGAGCCCAGGCGGGCCCTGGGGCTGCCGGGGCTGCCGGTGCGGCCGGCGCCGGTGCCGCAGGCGGTGCCGGTGCGGCAGGCGGTGGCAGCGACAAGGGCGCGGTGGACGCTGACTACGAGGTGGTCGACGACTGACCCGAAGCCGGGGGCCGGGCCCTTTCGGGGTCCGGCTCCAGCATGTTGATAAAATAGATCAAAATTAGTTTGACGGGGTGGCCAGCATCGGCTAGAATAGGGCCTGACTTGATGGGAACCAATTGCAAAATAAAGAGATGCATCACTGAAGGACAACGGCGAAAAACGCAGGTGGTCGGGAACTTTTTGCGGGTGCGCAACGTTTTCAAGTCTCCGGGGCTTTCGTGGTTTAAAGATGACTTGGAATGTCAAGTAAGAGGGCCGCAACGAAGGCGGCCGGCCTTTCGGGGAAGCCGCCCGGGGGCGGCAGAACCGATGGCAAATAATTCGGCAGCGGTGGGCCGCGGCCGGTCCGGGGAAGGCAAGGAGGACGCAGCGTGTACGAAGTCGAACTGAGCAGCGACCGCCGGGAGAGCCAGACCCTGCAGCACTACCTGCAGACGATCGGCAAGCATCGCCTGTTGACGCGCGAAGAGGAATTCGAGCTGGCGCGCCTCATCCGCGACGGGGACAAGGCGGCCCTCGACAGGCTGGTCAACAGCAACCTCCGCTTCGTCGTCAGCGTGGCCAAGAAGTTCCTCAACCAGGGCCTCAGCTACATGGACCTGATCGCCGAGGGGAACATCGGCCTGATCACCGCGGCCAAGCGCTTCGACGAGCGCCGCGAGTTCCGTTTCATTTCCTACGCGGTGTGGTGGATCCGCCAGGCGATCCAGAAGGCCATTGCCGAGCAGACCAACACCGTGCGCCTGCCGATCAACCGGTCGCAGCAGGCCCAGAAGATCAAGCGCCTGTCGCAGCGCCTGGAACAGAAGAACCTGCGGCCGGTGTACCAGCAGGAACTGGCCGACGCGATGAAGCTGGACCTGCGCAAGATGCAGCAGATCCAGGCCGCGAGCCGCCCGCTGGTGAGTATCGACCAGCCGCTGTACGAGGACGATGTGACGCTCGCCGATACGCTGAGCGATCCGGAGGCCGGGGATGCCGAGCAGTCCTACGTGGACGACGAGCTCGTCAAGGAGCTCGGGGAGGCCATGAGCCTGCTGACGCCGCGCGAGAAGGACATCGTCTCGCGCTACTACGGCCTCGGCAGCGAGGAGACGGCCTCGCTGGAGACCATCGGCCAGGACATCAACCTGTCGCGTGAGCGCGTCCGGCAGATCCGGAACCAGGCGCTGACGAAGATGCGGCAGTTCGGCCGGGGCAGCCGCCTGGTGGACTACCTGAATTGACGCGCGAATGCCGGGTCGCGGGGTTTTTCATTGACTCCCGCGCCCCGGCGTCTTAGTTTCGCGCGCTGTTGGGCGATTAGCTCAGTTTTGGTTAGAGCGCTTGTTTGACAGACAAGAGGTCACTGGTTCGAGTCCAGTATCGCCCACCACCAAGCTCTCGGATTCCGGGGCCCGTTGCCGCAGCGCGGCGGCGGGCTCTTTTCGAAAATGCGCCAGGAAGGCCGCAAACCAGGTAAGAAGGGCGCAAGCGCGGCAAGAAGGCCGCAAGCGCGGCAGCAACATGTCATCGTTCCGCCTCATTTACCCGCGCCCCCTCGTCAGATCTCATTTGGGGCGGCAGGAAGGTAGCCAGCCATGTCGGACCTGAATCTGACCCTTCCGGACGGACAGACCCTGACTCTCGAAGCCGGCCGCCCCTGGGCGGACGCCGTGCGCCAGATCGGCGAGGGCCTGCTGCGCAACGCGCTGGCCGTCACGGTCGACGGCGTCAACCACTCCCTGGCCGAGCCGGCCCGGGCGGGCGGACAGATGACGGTCATCACGCGCTCGGGCAAGGGTGGAGCCGAGACGTTGCGGCACTCGACCGCGCACCTCCTGGCCTGGGCCGTGCAGGACCTCTTCCCGGGCACGAAGTTCGCGTTCGGGCCGGACATCGAGAACGGGTTCTACTACGACTTCGACCGCCCCGAGGCGTTCTCCGATGAGGACCTCGCGCGGATCGAAGTGCGCATGCGCGAACTGGCCGGCGGCAAGGTCGCCATCGAGCGCGCCGAGGTCAGCTCGGCCGAGGCCCGCGAGCTGTTCAAGGACCAGCCCTACAAGCTGGAGCAGATCGACGAGCTGGGGGACCGGCAGTTGTCGATCTACCGCATGGGCGGCTTCACCGACCTCTGCGAAGGCCCCCATGTGCCCGACACCACCGAACTGAAGGCGTTCAAGCTGCTGAGCGTGGCCGGCGCCTACTGGCGCGGCGACGCCAAGCGCGCCATGCTGCAGCGCATCTACGGCACCGCCTTCTTCAAGAAGAAGGAACTCGACGACCATCTCGTGATGCTGGAAGAGGCGAAGAAGCGCGACCATCGCAAGCTGGGCCGCGAGCTCGACCTGTTCGGCATCATGGAAGAGGCCGGCCCCGGGTTGTCGTTCTGGTTCCCGCGCGGTGACTTGTTGCGCGAGCAGATCATCGACTACTGGAAGGCCGTGCACCGGCGGTGCGGCTACCAGACCGTGACGACGCCGCACATCTCGCAGGCCGGCCTGTGGGAGACTTCCGGGCACATGGAGTTCTACAAGGAAAACATGTACGTGTTCGAGCAGGACGAACGTCCGTACGTCGTCAAGCCGATGAACTGCCCGGGCCACATCCTGATGTACAAGCGCAAGACGCGCGGCTACCGCAACCTGCCGGTGCGCCTGGCCGAGCTGGGCACCGTCTACCGCGCCGAGCTGAAGGGCGCGCTGCACGGCCTGATGCGCGTGCGCGGCTTCACGCAGGACGACGGCCACATTTTCTGCACGCCCGACCAGCTCGAGGACGAGGTGAGCAACACCATCGACCTCGTGAAGGAGATCCTCGGCACGTTCGGCTTCAATGACTTCAAGGTCGAACTGTCGGTCCGCGACCCGCTGAACAAGGAAAAGTACGCGGGCACGGACGAGGAGTGGGACGCCGCCGAGAGCTCGCTGGTCAAGGCGCTGGAGAAGCACAGCCTGGCCTACACGCGCGAGGAGGGCGAGGCTGTTTTCTACGGCCCGAAGATCGACGTCAAGCTGATCGACGCCATCGGCCGCCGCTGGCAGGCCAGCACGATCCAGTTCGACTTCAACCTGCCCCGCCGGTTCGACGTCCGGTTCACGGACCACGAGGGCCAGGAGCAGTACGTCTACATGGTGCACCGGGCGATCCTGGGGTCGCTCGAGCGCTTCATCGGCATCCTGACCGAGCACTTTGCCGGGGACTTCCCGGTGTGGCTGGCGCCGGAGCAGGTGCGCATCCTGTCGGTCAGTCGCGACCAGCACGAATACGCCGAGGCGACGGCCAACCTGCTGCGCGAAAAGGGCTTGAGGGCCGAGGCGGACGTTCGCGAAGAGAAGATCGGCTTCAAGATCCGCGAGGCCGAGGTCATGCGGGTGCCCTGGATGCTGATCGTCGGCGGGCGCGAGGCCGAAACCGGTCAGGTGTCGGTCCGGGTTCGCCACCAGGGGGACCTCGGGTCCCGGCCGGTGGCCGACGTGGCCGACGATCTCCTTGACTTGGTGCGGAAACGGCAGTAGTTTTTGCGATTGCAGAACCGTCGCGGACCGGGTGTCCCTGGCGGTACGGCCAAGCAGAGGTCCGCCCTCTCACCGTAGCCGTCCTGTGAGCTGACCACTGGACCCGCTTGTTCGGAGTCCAGTCAGGCGCCAAGCGCGCCGAAGGCCGGCCGGGATTGGAGCGGTTGCCAAACCCGGGGCCCATTCCAGGGGCCGGTGGCGGACCATTGTGTCCGCCTTTTTGCGTCTGGTCGTCAGGACGGTCATGGGCCGGGACGGACGCGACGCGGTGGCATCCAGGAGGTCAGGCTTATCAAGAATGTCAAGGTGACCCGGGTCAACCGGATGATCAGGATCCCGCGCGTGATGGTCGTCGACGAGGAAGGGGAGCAGCTCGGCATCCTCGACACCGCCGAAGCATTGGCCATCGCGGAAGACCGGGGCCTGGACTTGGTGGAAGTGGCTCCTGCCGCCCGCCCGCCTGTCTGCAAGATCATGGACTACGGCAAGTTCAAGTACGAGCAGGCGAAGAAGGCGCGGAAGGCGAAGCAGGCGTCACATACCGTCAAGGTCAAGACGATCCAGTTCCGGCCCAAGACGGATGAGCACGACTACGACTTCAAGAAGAAGCACATCATCACGTTCCTGCAGGACGGGAACAAGGTGAAGGTTGTGATGCGGTTCCGGGGGCGTGAGATCTCCCACGTGGACCTGGCGCTCGAGTTCCTCCGGCATCTGGTCGGGGAACTGCAGGAGTACGGGACGCCGGAATCGGATCCGCAGCGCGAGGGGCGGCTGATCATTTTCGTGATGGCGCCGAAGCGGGTGGTATAGCCGCAAGGCGAAGCGGGACCGGCGGGCCGTCAGCGGCGAACCGGAACCAGCGAACCGGAAGCAGCGAACCGGAGAGAGAGTCGAGACATGGGCAACAAGATGAAGACCAACCGTTCGGCGGCGAAGCGACTGCGGCTTACCGGCAACGGGCGGGTCAAGCGGGCGAAGGCGTTCCAGGGTCACCTCTTCACGGCGAAGAGCCCCAAGCGCCTGCGCAACCTCCGCAAGGGGACCATGGTGGCCTCGGTTGACGAGGCGCGCGCCCGCCGGATGCTGGGCAAGTAACGATCGATCCGCCGAATCCTGCCGTGGAGGCCGGGTGCGGACCTGACGAAAGGCCGAACGATGCCAAGAGCAACAAATAATCCGGCTGCGAAACAGCGGCGGAAGAAGTATCTCAAGCGGGCGAAGGGATTCGTCAGCGGCCGGCGCCGGCAGGCGATTACGGCCCGCGAAGCCGTCGATCGCGCCCTGGTGTACGCGTATCGCGACCGCCGGAACAAGAAGCGCGATTTCCGCCGCCTGTGGATCACGCGCATCAATGCGGCCGCGCGCATCAACGGCATGAGCTACAGTCATTTCATCAACGGCCTGAAGAAGGCTGAGATCGAAATCGACCGCAAGGTGCTCGCCGACCTGGCCGTCTACGACGCCGGCGCTTTCGCCAAGCTGGCCGAGGCTGCCAAGAGCGCGCTCTGATCGCCGACTGAAGGCCCCGGTACCGTTTGGCGCCGGGGCCTTTCCTACGGCGCGCCGCAACAGCCGGCATCGCCCGGCGAAAGGGACCTCCCATGCAGGAGATGATCGACCGCCTGCGCAGCGAGGCGTCGGCTGCGATCGCAGCCGCCGGCGACGACGCTGCGCTCGAAGCGGTGCGCGTCGCGGTCCTGGGGCGCAAGGGCAGCCTGACCGGCCTGCTGCGCGGCCTGAAGGACCTCGACGACACGGCCCGCCGCGAAGCCGGCGCGGCCCTCAATGTGCTTAAGGAAGAGCTGAGCGCGGCTATCGAGGCGCGCGTGGCGGTGCTGGGGGGCGGAACGCCCGCGGCCTCCAGCGGCTATGACCTGACGCTGCCCGGGCATGCGCCGGCGCCTGCCGGTTCGCGGCACCCGCTGCTGACCGTGCTCGAGAACATCTGCGACATTTTCCACGGCATGGGCTTCAGCCGGGACGAGGGTCCCGAGGTGGAGCTCGACTACTACAACTTCACCGCGCTGAACTTCCCGGACGACCATCCCGCGCGCGACATCCAGGACACCTTCTACTTCAACGAGAAGGTGCTGCTGCGGACGCAGACGTCGCCGGTGCAGGTGCGGATGATGGAGCGCCGCGAGCCGCCGCTGGCCTGCATCTTCCCCGGGCGCGTGTACCGGAACGAGAACGCGGACGCATCGCACAGCTCGGAGTTCTTCCAGGTCGAGGGTCTCGTCGTCGATCGCGCCGTGAGCATGGCCGACCTCAAGGACACCGTCGACACGTTCGTGAAGAATTTCTTCGGCGCCTCGGCCCCGACGCGCTTCCGGCCGCACTACTTCCCGTTCACCGAGCCCTCGGTCGAGGTGGACATGCAGTGCATCCTCTGCGGCGGCAAGGGCTGCGGCGTGTGCAAGCAGTCCGGCTGGCTGGAGATCATGGGCGCCGGCATGGTGCACCCCAACGTCTTCAAGTCCGCGGGCTATCCCGACGACCGCTACACCGGCTTCGCTTTCGGCATGGGCATCGACCGCATCGCGATGTTGAAGTACGGCATCACGGACATTCGCCTGCTGTACGAGAACGACCTGCGGTTCCTGAACCAGTTCCGAGGTGTGCAGTGAAGATCAGCCTCGATTGGCTTAGCGATTTCGTCGACTGGACCGACGAAACGGCCGTCCTGGCGGAGCGCCTGACCGCCGCCGGCCTGAACGTCGAGGGGATCGAGCAGATCAACAAGACGTTCCCCGGCGTCGTCGTGGCGCGGGTGCTCGAACGCGAAAAGCATCCCGACGCCGACCGCCTGAGCCTGTGCAAGGTCGACGACGGCACCGGTGCGCCGGTGCAGGTCGTCTGCGGCGCCCCGAACGTGCGCGCGGGACTGACCGTTCTGTTCGCGCGCGTCGGCGCCGAGCTGCCGGGCGATCTCCGCATCAAGAAATCGAAGATCCGCGGGATCGAGAGCTTCGGCATGATCTGCTCGGCCACCGAGCTGGACCTGGGCATCGACGGCGCCGGCATCATCGAGCTCGAGACGAAGCTCCCGAGCGGGACGCCGGCTGATGAACTGTTCGGCTTCAAGGACACCGTGCTCGAGGTGGAAGTCACGCCGAACCGCCCCGACTGGCTGAGCCATGTCGGCGTGGCGCGCGAGGTGGCCGCGATCTACGGCACGAAGATGTCGCTGCCGCCGGTGTTCAACGCCGTGCAGGGCGGCGAAAGCCTGGGCATGAAGGTCCGCGTCGAACACTACGCCGACTGCGGCCGCTACACGGCGTGGGGGCTGCAACGCGTGAAGATCGCGCCGTCGCCGCGCTGGATGCAGAACCGCCTGCGGGCAATCGGCGCGCGGCCGATCAACAACGTCGTCGACATCACCAACTACGTGATGTTCGAGATGGGGCAGCCGCTGCACGCCTTCGATCGCGGGCAGTTGGCCGGCAACGCCATCACCGTGCGGCGCGCGCCGAAGAACACGAGCGTGCAGACGCTGGACGGGCAGACGCGCGAGGTCGAGGCCGGCACGCTGATGGTCTGCGACGAGAAGGGCCCCGTCGCCCTGGCCGGCGTGATGGGCCTGGGCAACAGCGAGGTCAGCGAGAAGACGACCGAGGTGCTGCTCGAGAGCGCGTTCTTCAACCCGAGCCTCGTGCGCCGGGCCAGCCGGCGGATGGGCCTGATCAGCGAGAGCTCGTACCGCTTCGAGCGCGTCGCCGACTGGGACATGGTCGAGCGCGCGGCGCTGCGCGCCCTGCAGCTGCTGCAGGAACACGCGGGCGCGCGGATCGTGCCCGACTGGGCCGACCGCCACGACCCGGACCATCGCCCGGCCGACCCGCTGCCGTTGCGCGTGTGGCAGGTCAACCGCCTGCTGGGCACGGCCGTGAACACAGGCCAAGTCGCGCAGATCCTGCAGCGGCTGGGGCTGAAGGTGCAGCCGATGGGCAACGCCGAGTCGATCAGCGCGGGCGCCGTCAACATGATGGTGCACGTGCCGAGCCACCGGCGCGACCTGCTGCTCGAGGTCGACCTGATCGAGGAGATCGCGCGCATCCACGGGCTGGACCAGCTGACCGGTCGCGGCGGCTACCGCGCGCCGGGCGGCGCGGTGCGGCGTCAGCCGGATGTCGTGCGCGAACGCCTGCGGGAGTGGCTGAGCGCGTGCGGCTATGCGGAGATCGTCACCTCGAGCTTCATGGAGTCGGGCGACCACGACAAGCTCGCGCTGGCAGCGGACGATGCGCGTCGCGCCACGCTCGCTGTGGTCAATCCGCGGCATGGCGGCGACACGCAGCTGCGGACGGTGCTGGCGCCGTCGGCCTTGGTCGTGTCGCGCCGCAACCTGAATGCCGGTGCGACGCCGCCGCTGCGGTTCTTCCAGATCAACCGCGTGTTCCGTCCCGGGCAGCCGCTCGGGCGCGAGATCCGGCACGCCGACGAGGCGCTGCTGCCGGCCGAGCACGAGTACGTGCAGGTTGCCGTCGCCGGCTGGCGCGACACCGGGCTGGGCGGTCTGCCTTGCGACCTGCTGGAGATCCGGGGCACGGTCGAGGCCCTGGCCGGACACCTGCGCCTGCCGCTGGTGCTGCAGCCGGGCGCCGACGAACCCTGGCTGGATGCCGGCGCGTCGTGGCGCGTGTGCACGGCGGACGGCCGGGTGGTCGGTGTGGCCGGGCGGGTGGCTCCGGCGGTGCTGGCGGCCTTCGACGTGGACGGTCCGGTGGCGTTGGCGGAAGTCCGCCTGGACGACCTGGACCTGACCCCTGCTGCGGCCCGCTTCGTGCCCTTTACGCGGTTCCCGGCCGTCAAGCGCGACCTGTCGCTTCTGGTGCCCTCCGGGGTGGCCTTCGGGCAGATCCAGGACACGGTCACGGAGGTCGGCGGGGAGCTCCTGGAATTGTCGGAACTCTTTGATATTTATCGCGGCAAGGGCGTTCCCGAGGGGAACGCGGCGTTTGGAATTCGCTTGAAGTTCCGGTCGGGCACCGGTAGCCTCAAGGGAGAGACGGTTGACGCGGCGATCGGGGAGATCCTGGCCGCGCTCAAGGACCGATGGGCGATAGAAACCCGCGGCTTGTAGAGTCCCGGACGGTTCAGGGAAGGACGCGACGACGATGGATGACAACCTGAACCTGCTGGAAGCCCGGGTGACGGAGGCGGTGGCGCTGATCAAGGATCTGCGTGCCGAGAACCTCCGGCTGGCCACGCGCGGCGACGAACTCGCGGCCGAGGTCACGGAACTCGAAGCCGGCCGGTTGCGGTTGGCGCAGGAGCTGGCGGACGCGAAGGCGAACGCGGGCGACATCGAGCGTTACGAGGAAAAGAGGAAGGAAATCGAGGACAGGGTCGGAGGTCTCCTTCAGAAGCTGGCCGCGATCGGCTAGCGTGGGCGGGGGCCGTTCCGGGCCGGCGCGAGCCGGACGACCGGAGCCCTGGATGACCGGAATCACCGGCGTGCTGCGGAAAGCGGTCCATGCAGGAACCAGAGAGCGTGACGGTCAACATCTTCGGCACGGAGTACACCCTCAGGGGCGCCGCCGACGCCGATTATGTGCAGGAAGTGGCGGCATTCGTCGACCGGCGCATGAACGAGGTCGCGAAGGGCGCTTCCGTGGCGTCGACCGCGCGGGTGGCGATCCTGGCTGCGGTGAACATTGCCGACGAACTCTTCCGTGAACAGCGCAAGCGGATCGAAGACCAGGCAACGCTCGAAGATAGATCCGAACAGCTGACCCGCATGCTGGTGCGGGGCATGGCTGGAGACCGACCTTCAGAAACCGGTGGTGATGCTCTGCCCGGCGCGTGATGGGTCGTACAAGTGAGCCAACACTTCCGCAATGGGACTCCGGAGTTCCCTGCCGAAGGACACGCCCCTCGGGGATGACCTGAAGCAGGGACAGGGGACCCACCTGGAGCAACACGGTTCAGTTGCTCCGACTCACACGACCGGGCGGAGCAGCTACCGGCCCCTCCGATTTTCGCCCCTCGTTTCCCATCACATAGGGAAGGGGAGGCCATGACTCAGATGCAGGTCTATATCCCGGCGGTCACCGCGGCCGTCGTGGCCGGCGTGATCGGTTGGCAGTTCGCGGCCCGGCGCGGGGCGCGACTGCACGGGCATTCGGTCGAGGCGCGCGCGCGCCTGCTCGAGGACGCGCGCAGGGAAGCTGCCGCCGTGCAGAAGGCTGCCGAACTGGCGGCGCGGGAAGAGGTCTTCCAGGCGCGCGAGCGATTCGAAGCCGAGACGGACAAGACGCGCCGCGAATCGCGCTCCCGCCAGGAGACGCTCGATCGCCGCGAGGACAGCCTCGACAAGAAGTCGGCCCTGGTCGACCAGAAGGAGGCGCGCCTGGTCCAGCAGGAAGACGACCTGCGCAAGCGTGCCGCCGAGGTCGACCGCGACCGGGCTGCGGCCGCGGCGCTGGTGGCGCAGCAGACGGCGAAGCTGGAACAGGTCGCCGGCATGACCGCCGAGCGCGCGCGGGACACCCTCGTCGAGACCATGATCACCGACGCCCGCCACAGTGCGGCCATCGGCGTGCAGCAGGCCCGTGAAGAGGCCGAGCGCACATCGAAGCGCGACTCCATCAAGATCCTGAGCCTGGCGATCCAGCGCTATGCCGCCGACCACGTCGCGGAATCCACGGTGTCGGTCGTGGACCTGCCGGGCGACGACATGAAGGGCCGCATCATCGGCCGCGACGGCCGCAATATCCGCGCCTTCGAGCAGGCCACCGGCGTGGATGTCATTATCGACGACACGCCCGGCGCCGTCATCGTCTCGGGCTTCGACCCCGTGCGGCGCGAGGTCGCGCGCCAGTCGCTCGAGAAGCTCGTGCGCGACGGCCGGATCCACCCCGCGCGCATCGAGGAGGTCGTGCAGAAGACGACCGAGGAACTGCAGGAGCGCATCCGCGAGATGGGCGAGCAGTCCTGTCTGGAACTCGGCCTCAAGGGCATCAATCCCGAGCTGTTTCCGTACATCGGCCGCCTGCACTACCGCAGCAGCTACGGGCAGAACCTGCTCAAGCACGCGTCGGAAGTCGCGGCGGTGTCCGGCGTCATCGCCAGCGAACTGGGCCTGGACCCGAAGCTGGCGCGGCGGTGCGGTTTCCTGCACGACGTGGGCAAGGCCGCCGATCACGAGTTCGAGGGACCACATGCGGTGATCGGCGCGAGGCTGTGCAAGAAGTTCGGCGAGGATGCGACCGTGGTCAATGCCGTCGGCGGGCACCACCAGGACATCGAGGCCTCGTCGCCTTACACGTACATCACGGCCGCTGCGGACGCGGTGTCGGCCTCGCGGCCGGGCGCGCGGCGGGAGAGCGTCGACACGTACGTCGAGCGGCTCGAGCATCTCGAGAAGATCGCCGACAGCTTCGACGGCGTGGAGAAGTCGTACGCCATCCAGGCCGGGCGCGAGGTGCGCGTGATGGTCAACCACACGAAGGTTTCGGACGCCGAGGCGGCGCTGCTTGCCGAGGAAGTCAGCCGGCGCATCGAGGCCGAGATGGAGTACCCCGGGCAGATCCGCATTATGGTGATCCGCGAGACGCGGGCTATTGCGGTGGCCCACTAGGGAGCGCATCGCGCCGCACGCACGGCGCGGGAAGGTAGGGCGGCAGGGTGGACACGCTGATGCTCAAGGGCGCGCCGGTGCGCGACGCGGTGTTTGCGGAACTGAAGGCGAAGGTCGCTTCGGTGCGGCGTCCGCCCGGACTCGCGGTCGTGCTGGTGGGTGACGACGCGGCCTCGGCCGTCTACGTCTCCCACAAGGAGAAGGGCTGCGAGGAGGTCGGATTCCACCACGTCACGCATCGCCTGCCGGCGTCGACCCCCGGTGGCGAAGTGCTGGCCCTCGTGGCACGGCTGAACGCGGACCCGGCCATCGACGGCATCCTCGTGCAGCTGCCGCTGCCGGCGGGCATCGACCAGGAGGCCGTCCTGCTGGCGGTGGACCCGCGCAAGGACGTCGACGGCTTCCATCCGGCCAATCTGGGGGCGCTCGTTTCGGGGCGGCCCCGCTTCGTCCCCTGCACGCCCAAGGGCGTCCTGCGCCTGCTGGCGCACTACGACATCACCACCCGGGGCAAGCGGGTGGCCGTGGTCGGGCGCAGTGTCATCGTCGGGCGCCCGGTCAGCCTGCTGCTGTCGCTCAAGGGCGTCATGGGCGACGCCACCGTGACGATGTGCCACTCGGCGACGCGCGACCTGCCGGCGGTGACGTCGGCCTGCGACATCGTCATCGCCGCGATCGGCGCGCCCCGTTTCCTGGGCGCCGATGCGATCGCGCCGGGGGCGGTTGTCGTCGATGTCGGCATCAACCGCATCGACGATCCCACGCGCCCGTCGGGGCAGCGGCTGGTCGGTGACGTCGACGAGGCGGCCGTGAAGGGGCGCGCCGCGGCGCTGACTCCCGTGCCCGGCGGCGTTGGGCCGATGACGATCGCGATGCTGCTGGAGAACACGTGGGAAGCCTACGCGCGCGCGGAGGGCATCGATGTCTGACGCGGCGGCGGCGGAGCTGGCGCGCAGGTTGCGAAGCGAATGGCAGCGCGATTTCCAACGTGAGGCGCGCAGCGTCGAGCGCGCGCTGTCGCAATGCCTGAAGCAGGAACCGGGCGTGCCGCCGGTGCTGCGCCAGGCGATGGCGCACAGCCTTCTGGGCGGCGGCAAGCGGTTGCGGCCGGTGCTGCTGTTGTGGGCCTACGACGCGGTCGCGGCCAGGCGCCGGCCGCTGGTGGCCCGAGAGCAGGCCCTGGTGGCCGCGGCCGGGCTCGAGATGATCCATACCTACTCGCTCATCCACGACGACCTGCCGGCCATGGACGACGACGTGCTGCGCCGAGGGCGGCCGACCTGCCATGTGGTCTTCGGTGAGGCCACGGCGATCCTGGCCGGGGACGGCCTGCAGGCGCGCGGTTTCGGGCTGTTGGCGGCCGCGGGCGGGCCGGCGGCGGGGCGGCTGGTCGCGCGCGTGGCATCGGCGGTGGGACCGGCGGGGATGGTCGGCGGGCAGCAGTGCGACCTCGAGGCTGAGGGACAGTCCGTGACGGCGGCCGCAGTCCGGCGCATCCACCTGGGCAAGACCGCGCGCCTGCTGGCGGCGGCGCTGGCGGCGGGCGCCGACCTGGGCGGCGCGACGCCGCGCACGGTGGCCGCGGTCGAGGCTGCGGGCCTGGACCTCGGGTTGGCCTTCCAGGGCGCGGACGACCTGCTGGACGTGACCGGGACGGCCGGTGAGCTGGGCAAGACCGCGGGCAAGGACGCGGCGGCCGGCAAGGCGACCTGGGTACGCGTGGAGGGGCTCGCTGCAGCGGAGCGCCGCACCAGGCGACTGGGCGAAAAGGGGCTTGCGGGGCTGGCGGCGGCGCTGCCCCCTGGGCCGGACCGCGAGCGCCTGACGGGCCTCGGGGCGATGATGTGGCGGCGGGACCGCTGACGGTCTGCAGTTCCGGACGGGGGGCGTGGTGGTCGACTGGCCGATCTGGGCGCAGGTGATGGCTTGCGCGGTGGCCGGGCAGGCCGCGAAATTCGTGGTGTACTCGGTGGTGGGCCGCAGGCCGGTGCCGGCGGCCCTGTTCCAGGGCTATGGGGCACCCAGCCTGCCGGCGGCGGGGTTGTCGTGCCTGCTGGCCCTCATGGTCATCCACCGGGGCTGGCGGTCGCCCGAGGCCTCGTTCGCGCTGGTCCTGGTCGTGGTGGCGGTGCACGACACGGTGAAATTGAGGTTGGCGGCAACGCGGCAGCGCGAGATCGTGCATGCCATCGTCAGCGCCGAGCCGGAGGCCGGGCCCCTGCTGAAGCGCGTGGTGGGCTATCTCGACCCGCTGACGCACCACCCGGCGCACGTGGTGGCCGGAGTGTTGTTCGGAATCCTGTTCGCGGTGGCCGTCGCGCCGGGACCGCGGTAGTCTGGACGATCGGAGCCCGGTGGCTCACGCGGCTCGCGACACGGCGGCGGCGGCAGCCCCGGCCGGAGCAAGGAAGGCAGCATGGGAGCGATCCTGCCCGGCATCCGCGGGCCCCAAGATCTGAAGAGCCTGGACGGCGAACAGCTGACCGGGCTGTGCGCCGAGCTGCGCGAGCAGATCATCTCGTCCGTCTCGCGCACGGGCGGCCACCTCGGGGCCAGCCTCGGTGTGGTCGAGTTGACGGTGGCGCTGCACCACGTCTTCGATTCGCCGCGCGACAAGATCGTCTGGGATGTCGGCCACCAGGCCTACGGGCACAAGCTGCTGACCGGCCGCCTGGCGGGGTTCGACACGCTGCGCAGGAAGGGCGGCGTTTCCGGTTTCCCGAAGCGCAGCGAGAGCGAACACGACATGTTCGGCGTCGGCCATGCCAGCACGTCGATCAGCGCTGCTGTCGGTTACGCGGCCGCGCGCGACGCCCGCGGCGGCGACAACGCCGTTGTCGCGGTGATCGGCGACGGCGCGCTGACCGGCGGCCTGGCCTACGAGGGCCTGAACAACGCGGGCCTGCTCGGCACCAACCTCATCGTCATCCTCAACGACAACCAGATGAGCATCTCGCCCAACGTGGGCGCGATCGCCAAGCACCTGACGCGCATCACCAGCGGTCGTCACTACCTGCGCATGGAAGCGGACCTGTGGCAGTTCCTCGGCAAGATGCCGAGCGGCAGCAAGGCGCAGAAGCTGGCCGGCCGCGTCAAGGAGAGCCTCAAGCAGCTGGTCGTGCCGACGGTGCTGTTCGAGGAACTGGGCTTCAGCTACTACGGCCCGCTCGACGGGCACGACCTGCCGGTGCTGGTCGAGACGCTGCGCGCCGTGCGGAAGATCAAGGGTCCGATCCTGATCCACTTGATCACGGAAAAGGGCAAGGGCTATCGCTTCGCCGAAGAGGACGACCAGCGCTACCACGGCGTCGGGAAGTTCGACAAGTCCGAGGGCATCAAGGTCGTCGCGCCGGCGGTGCCTTCGTACACCGACGTTTTCGGCGAGACACTGGCGGCGATGGCGGCAACCGACCCGCGCATCCACGGCATCACCGCCGCCATGCCTTCGGGCACCGGCCTGGAGAAGCTGTGCGCACAGGCGCCGAAGCGCTGCCACGACGTCGGCATCGCTGAGGGACACGCCGTCACGTTCGCCGCCGGCCTGGCCTGCGACGGCGCGCGGCCGGTGGTGGCCATCTACTCCACGTTCCTGCAGCGCGCGGTGGACCAGATCATCCATGATGTCGCGCTCCAGCACCTGCCGGTGGTGTTCGCGGTCGACCGCGGCGGTGTTGTCGGCGAGGACGGGCCCACGCACCACGGCGTCTTCGACCTCACGTTCCTGCGCATGGTGCCCGGCATGATCGTGATGGCGCCACGCGACGAGGACCAGCTGCGCCACATGCTGGCGACTGCGCTGGCCCGCGAGGACGGCCCGAGCGCGTTGCGCTATCCCCGCGGGGCCGGCGTCGGCGTGGCCATGGACGGTCCGCCGGTGGCGTTGCCGATCGGGCGCTCCGAGACGCTGCGGCACGGCAGCGACGCTTGCCTGCTGGCGGTCGGCACACTCGTGAACCCTGCCCTGGCGGCGGCGGAGGCGCTGGCCCGCCGCGGCATCGAGGTCGAGGTGGTGGACATGCGCTTCGTCAAGCCGCTTGATGAGGCTCTGCTGGCAAGCGTCTGGCTGCGGCATCGCGAGGTCTTCACGCTCGAGGAGAACACGGTCGTCGGCGGCTTCGGGGCCGGCGTGCTGGAGTGGGCCGCGGCGTGCGAAGAGACATCGCCGCCTCACGTGACCTGCATCGGCATTCCTGACGTCTTCCAGGAGCACGCGACGCGCGCCGAACTGCTGGCGGCCATGGGGCTGGACGCCGGAGGGCTGGCCGAACGCATCGCCACACGACTGGCGCACGCGCGCGACGGCGGCTCGCAGGCTGCCGGGAGCGCGTCTTGACGCCCGGGCCGGGCGCCGGCCCGGTTCGCGCGGTGGGGCTGCTGGGCAACGCATCGAAACTCGACCTGCCGCCGGCCATCGAGGTGGCCCTGGCCGCCTGCCGCGCACACGGCGTGAAACTGCTGGCGGGGCGGGAACTGGCGAACGTGGTGCCCGTGGGCGTCGACGTGCTGGAGCCCGACGCGCTGATCCGGGCCTGCGACGTGATCGTCGCCCTCGGCGGCGACGGGACCATGTTGCGCGCCACGCGCGTGCTGGGCAGTTCGGGCGTGCCGCTGCTGGGCGTGAACCTGGGCTCGCTCGGTTACCTCACCGACATTCCCGTGCCGGACCTGGCGCGCGCCTTCGAACAGCTCGTGGCGGGCGACTTCCACCTGGAGGACCGCACGCAGGTCAGCTGCCGGGTCATGCGCGCCGGCAGCGATGTGGCGCAGATGGCAGCGCTGAACGACCTCGTGATCAACATGGGTCCGCTGCCGCGCGCCATCGAGATGGAACTGCGCCTGGACGGCGACTCGCTGGGGCACTTCCTCGGCGACGGCGTCGTCGTCAGCACGCCGACGGGCTCGACGGCCTACAACCTCTCGGCGGGGGGACCCATCTGCGCGACCGCCGTGCCCTGCCTGCTGATCGCGCCCATTTGCCCGCACGCGCTGGGCATGCGGCCGCTGGTGGTGCCCGAGTCGACGGCGATCGAGATCATCGTCCTGCGGACCGGCGAAGGCGCCGTGCTGACCGCCGACGGCCAGGAGACGTTCACGCTGGCGGACGGCGACCACCTGATGCTGGGCATCGCCGACACGCGTGTGCGGCTGGTGAAGTTCCCGCAGAGCAGCTTCTACCGCGTGATGCGGCACAAGCTGAACTGGGGCGGGCCGCGACGTCGCGAGAGGAAGGGCCGCTGATGCTGCGCGAGCTGAGGGTCGGGCACCTGGCGCTGGTCGACGAACTGGTGCTGCCGCTGGACGACGGCCTGACGATGCTGACGGGCGAGACCGGCGCCGGCAAGTCGCTGATCGCCGGCGCGCTGTCGCTGCTGGGCGGCGGCAAGGCCGACCCGCGGTTGATCCGCGAGGGCGAGGACCTGGCGTGGGTCGAGGGCGTGTTCGACCTGGTCGGCAACGACGCCGCGCTGGCGGCGTGCGCCGGGCTCGGCATCCGCGTCGGGCAGGACGGCGTGCTGGTGCTGCGTCGCGAACTGCGGCGCGAGGGCCGGGGGCGCGTGCTCATCAACGGGCTGGCCTCGTCGCAGGCGCTGCTTGAGGACATCGGCGGGCGCCTCGTGGCGATCCAGAGCCAGGACCAGCAGCGGCAATTGTCGCGGCCGGCCTTCGCGCGCGAGTTCCTCGACACCGCGCTCGGGCTGGACGCCGAATTGGCGGGGATGCACGGCGCGCTGGCGGCCCTGCATGCGGCGGGAGCGGCGCTGGCCGAACGGCAGCGCGAAGAGGAATTCGCCCGTCGCCAGACCGAGATCTGGGCCTACCAGCACCGTGAACTGACCGAGATGCGGCTGCAGGAGGGCGAGGTCGAGAAGCTGGACGAGGATCTCGGGGTGGGACGCAATGCCCGCGGCCTGCTCGAATCGGCGGCCCGCGCGCTCGAGGCGCTGGGCGAGGGGCAGCCGTCGGCGCGGTCACTGCTCGGCGCCGCCGAAGGCGCATTGGCGTCCGTGGAATCGACCAGCGCGCGCCTGGGCGCCGTGGTGCGCATGATCCGCGATGCGGAGTCCCTGGCAGCCGAGGCGGCGAACGACCTGCAGCGGTTCCTGGACGGGCTCGAGGTGGATCCGTCGAAGTTGGACGAGTGGGAGGAGCGCCGCACGCAGTACCAGGCGCTGTGCCGCAAGTATCAGCGCGATGTGCCCGGCCTGATCGACCTGCAGGCGGAGCTGACGGAACAGTTGGAGCGCCAGCGCAGCGCCGCGGGCGACCTGCAGGCGCTGGAAGACGCGCTGTCGGCAGCCGGCCGCGCGGCCGCCGACGCGGCGCTGGTCCTGCGGCAGCGGCGGCGCGACGGCGCGGCCGGCATCGCCAAGCGTGCGGTCGAACTCATCCGCCCGCTGGCCCTGCCGGACCTCGAGCTGAAGTTCGTCGTCGAACCGGACCTGGACGCGGCCGGGCCGGCGGCGCTCGACGGCCGCCAGTGCCGACTGACCGGCCACGGCGCCGACATCGTTCGCCTGGAGGTGCGGACCAACCGCGGCGAGGCGCCCGGTGACGTCGCGAAGATCGCTTCGGGCGGCGAGCGGTCGCGGATCTTCCTCGGCCTGTCGGTGGTGGGAGACCGAGCGGCGGAACGGCCGCTGCTGCTGTTCGACGAGATCGATGCCGGCCTGGGCATGGACAACGCGCGTCCGGTGGCGGCGCTTCTGGCGAAGCTGGCGGCCGGCCGGCAGGTCCTCTGCATCACCCACCTGGCGACGGTCGCGGTGGCGGGGGGGCGGCATTGGGTGGTCCGCAAGGCCACCCGCAGCAAGCGGACCGCGCTTTCGGTGACGGAGGTCACCGCCGAGGAGAGGGTCGACGAGGTGGCGCGCCTGCTTGGCGGCGCGGCTGGGAAGCAGGATGCGGCCGAAACCCGTGTCGCCTATGCGCGTGAGCTGCTGGCCCGCGCCCAGGAAGGCTGACCACAAATGGCTTGACCACAAATGGCTTGACCACAAGTGGCTTGACCACAAGCGGCTTGACCAACCTGCATTTGACTGCGTCGGCCGGATGTCCCATTATACCGCTCCACGGTGCGCCCGTAGCTCAGCTGGATAGAGCGTCTGCCTCCGGAGCAGAAGGTCGTGAGTTCGAATCTCGCCGGGCGTACCATCCCCAACCCCTGTCACGGGACATGAACATCCTCCTGCGCCTTATCCTGGTGCTGGCGACCTGGTGGGTCGCCCGAGGCTTCTATCGCGCCTGGCGCCTGAACGTCGCCAGGGACAAGGAACGCCGCCGCGTTGTCGCGAACGGCCGTTTCACCAACCTGTCGGACCAGGAAGTCAGCGATGCTGATTTCGAAGAAATCCCCTAGGCCGAGTGAACGGTTCTTTACGGGCCCGGGTAACGGGAATCCCGGCGATTTCCCCCTGCGCCGGTACATGCGCCTGCGGGAGGACTTCGGCACCGGAGCGGCCCACGCCTCCCTGACCATCCTCCTGATCGTCCTGGTGGTGGCTCTCGGCCGGGTGGTGGGGATCGTGTTTGCGAGGCACGGGAAAGGCCTGACCCCCTGGTACGGGCGTTGTGTATGGATGTTGATTGCCATTTTCACCCTTTCGGCCGGCCGGGTTTTGTATTACAAATTGAGGGAATTGCGCCGTATCCGGCGTGAGATGAGCCAGTTGCGGGCGACCTTCCGGAATTCCGGGGAGGTGGATGCCACCGCTGGCGGCCATGGGCAACGGCGGCATTAAGTCGGGGCCCCCATGGTCGATGTCTTTAAGAACCAAACCTTTGCCCGGTCTGCGCCCGTTTCCTGCGGCGCGGGGTGGGGCCACGCCTTCCAGATCCAAGAGGTGTCCCATGCACCAGCAGGCTTTGATCGAGAAACTGAAGAACCGCAAGGCGCGCCTGAGCGTCCTGGGCCTCGGCTACGTGGGCCTGCCGCTGGCGGTCGCCTACGCCAAGGCCGGGTTCGAGGTCGTCGGCTTCGACCTGTCGGTCGAGAAGGTCGACCAGGTCAACCGCAAGCACAGCTACATCATCGACATCAGCGATGCGGAACTGGCCGAGGTCGTCAAGTCCGGCGGCCTGCGCGCGACGACCGACTTCTCGGAGCTTGCCGACTGTGACGCCTGCAACATCTGCGTGCCGACGCCGCTGGGCAAGACGCGCGACCCGGACATCTCGTACATCCAGTCCGCCGTCGCCTCGATCTCCGAGACCATGCACGCGGGCATGCTCGTGATCCTCGAGAGCACGACGTACCCCGGCACGACCGAGGAAGTCATCCTGCCCATCCTGTCGAAGGACGGCCTCGTGGTCGGCAAGGACTTCTTCCTGGCCTTCTCGCCCGAGCGCGTCGACCCGGGCAACGCCACCTACACGACGATCAACATCCCGAAGGTCGTGGGCGGCGTGACGCCGGCCTGCACCGAGGTGGCCCGCAACCTGTACAGCCAGGTCATGAACACGGTCGTCCCCGTGTCGTCGGTGCGCGTGGCCGAGACGGTCAAGCTGCTGGAGAACACGTTCCGCAGCGTGAACATCGCGATGGTCAACGAGCTGGCGCTGATGTGCTCGGCGATGGACATCGATGTCTGGGAAGTCATCGCCGGCGCCTCGACCAAGCCGTTCGGCTTCATGCCCTTCTACCCGGGCCCGGGCCTGGGCGGCCACTGCATCCCCATCGACCCGTTCTACCTGTCCTGGAAGGCCAAGCAGTTCGGGTCCGAGGCGCGCTTCATCGAGCTGGCGGGGCAGATCAACGGCGCGATGCCCAAGCATGTCGTCGCGCTGACGGGCAATGCGCTCAATACGCGCAAGAAGGCGCTCAACGGCAGCAAGGTGCTGATCGTCGGCGTGGCCTACAAGCCGGCCATCGACGACATCCGCGAGTCGCCGGCCCTCGACATCATCGAGCTGCTGACCAAGGCCGGCGCCGAGGTGTCGTGGTACGACCCGCACGTGCCGGCGCTGCCCGAGGGCATCCACGGCAAGCATCTCGAGACGTGGACGAAGGCTTCGCTGGCGGGCTTCGACGCGGCCGTCATCGTGACGCCGCACCCGTCGGTGGACCACAAGGTGCTCCTGGGCGCCGGGCCGATGGTCGTCGACAGCCGCAACGCGCTGCGCGGCGAGCATCACCCGGACCTCGTGAAGCTGTAGGCCCGACCGGAGGAAACGAAGAACATGGCGAAGTACCTGGTGACCGGTGGCGCAGGCTTCATCGGCTCGCATCTGTCGAAAGCCCTGGCTGCCGCCGGCCACGAGGTCGTCGTGCTGGACAACCTGTCCACGGGCCGACGCGCGAACCTCGATGACGCGACCGGGAAGCTGGAGCTGGTCGAGGGCAGCATCACCGACCTCGACACGGTCGAGCGGTGCTGCCGCGGCGTCGATTGCGTTTTCCACCAGGCGGCGCTGCCGAGCGTGCCGCGCAGCGTGGCCGATCCCATCGCCAGCGACGAGACGAACGTTGGCGGGACCCTGCGCGTCTTCTGGGGCGCGCACCGCCAGGGCGTGCGTCGCGTGGTATACGCGGCCAGCAGTTCGGTCTACGGCAACACCGAGGAACTGCCCAAGCACGAGGGGATGCCGCAGCGTCCGCTGTCGCCCTACGCGGTGAACAAGTGCGTGGGCGAGATGTACGGCGCCGTGTTCAACAACCTCTACGGCCTGGGCACGGTTGGGCTGCGCTACTTCAACGTGTTCGGCCCGTTCCAGGACCCGCAGAGCCAGTACGCGGCGGTGGTGCCGAAGTTCATCACCTCGTTCCTGAACGAAGAGGCGCCGATCATCCACGGCGACGGCGAGCAGTCGCGCGACTTCACGTTCGTGGCGAACGTCGTCGAGGCAAACATGGCTGCCTGCTCGGCCCCGGATGCGGCGGGCGGGCGCTCGTACAACATCGCGCTCGGCGGCCGTATTTCGGTCACGGACCTGTGCCTGAAGATCCGCGCGCTGGTCGGGGCCGAGGTCATGCCGCGGTACGACACGGAGCGCGCCGGGGACGTCAAGCATTCGCAGGCCGATGTCAGCCTCGCGCGCGAGCAGCTGGGTTACGTCGGCTCGGTCGACCTCGACGAGGGCCTGCGGCGCACGGTCGCCTGGTACCGCGACAAGTTCGCGGCCGGCGGCGGAAAGGCGTGAACATGGGAAGGCGTGAGATGAAGGCAATGATCGTGGCGATGCTGCTGGTGCTGCTGGTTTCCGGCGGCGCGGCGGCTCAGGTGGTCGTCGAAGCCGGCGGCCCCATCGCTGCCGGCGACATGCTCCAGATGGTCGTGCCCGGGCGCCCGGACCTGGACCACGCGCTGGTGGTCAATGCCGCCGGCAGCGTCGAAGTGCCGCAGGTCGGCGAGGTCCGGTTGATCGGCCTGTCCATCGGCGAGGCGAGCGTGCTGCTCAAGCAGCGGCTGCGCCTGATCGCGCCGACGCTCGACACGGTCGAACTGACCCGCGCCGCGGTCGTGTCGTTCCGCGTGTATGTGCTCGGCCAGGTGGGTCATCCCGGCGCCGTCGAATTCAAGCAGCTGCCCAGCATCTGGGAAGTCGTGCGTGCCGCGGGCGGCCCGGTGGCGTCGGCCGACCTGCGCTCGGCCCGGATCATCCGCGAGGTGCCCGGCGGCCAGCCGGTGACCCTGCCGGTGGACCTGGCGGGCGTGATGGACGGCTCGTCGTTCCCCGACGTGGAGCTGCGCGACGGCGACACCCTGGTCGTGCCGGCGCTCGCCGAGGGCGTCTCGGGCGTGCCGTCGACGCGGGGCGTGAAGGTGTTCGGCGGCGTGGGCGTGCCCTCGATCGTCGCGGTCGACGGACCGACCCCGTTGATGGACGTCCTGATGCGCGCCGGGGCGCCGACCGCCGCGGCGAACATGAAGAAGGTGGCGTGGGTGCACCAGGTGGACGGTGTCGACCAGGCGCGCGTGATCAACCTGCGCAGCTACCTGGAGCAGGGCAATCCCGAGGGCAACCCGCTGATCCACCCCGGTGACACGGTGAACGTCACCCTGGCCAAGCCCGGCCGGATCCAGAGCGGCCTGGGCTTCCTGATCGGGACGGCCGCCTCGCTGGCCGCCGTCTACATCGTGATCAACAACGCCAACTGACCGGGGCACGAAACCGGCCAGGCCAGTTACGTCACGAGCCCGCCGGCGCCTCACGCGCCGGCGGCGCTGTTTCCAGCAGCAGGCGCCGCGACGGGAGCCAGAAAACGAGCCCGACGGCGACGGCCAGCCACAGTGTGACGATGCGGATGATCAGGGCCGCGGCCGCGGCGGGGGCGCTTGCCACGGCCAGCTTTCCCAGCAGCCAGACAATGGCCGCCTCGGTGCCGCCCAGGCCGCCAGGCAGGAAGCTGAGCGAGCCCAGCAGCGTGGCGGTCGCGTAGATGAAGCAGGCCGGCCCCACCGGCACCGCCAGGCCCAGCCCCCGGCACACCAGCCACATGCCGAGCCCCTCGCAGGCCCAGGCGGCCGTGGAGAGCACGATCGACCAGGCGGCGTTCCTGGGACCCAGGAGCGTGCCGAGGCCCGTGGCGGCGCCCTCGAGGCCATCCTTGTAGCGCGCCAGGCGTGGACGGGCTGCCAGGCGCGCGAGCAACCGCTCACGGACCGGCCGGATGTGGAACAGGGCCAACAGCAGCGGCACGCAGGCCGCTGCGGCCAGGCCGCCACCGACGCCGGCCAACGGGCCTTCCCAGGTGGCCAGGCCCGCTGCCGCGAGCAGGAGCACGCCCATGAAGTCGTAGATGCGCTCGCTGAGCACGATGGGCATGCCGCGCGACAGCGGCACGCTGAAACGCTCGCGCAGCAGGGCAGCCTTGAAGACCTCGCCGATCTTGCCCGGTGTGATCACCATCAGGAACGACGCGAAATAGAGGATGGCCGAATCCCTGACGGGGATCGCGACCTTCAGGCACCGCAGGTACAGTTCCCAGCGGAGCCAGCGCAGGAGGTAGTTCATGAGCGACAGACCGACCAGCGGCGCCAGCAGCGCGACGGGGAAATGGCTCAGGTTCTCCCGCAGGTGACCCCAGCCCACGATGGCGGCCCCGGCCACGTAGACCACGGCCGTGGCGGCCACCACGAGGAATGTCCGGGCGATCCACTGGCTCGGCCTGTGCATGAATAAACGCCTTCCCATTCCGCAAAACCGTTGGATTCATGGAAGTTGCGAGACGGGAGCATTATGACCGATATCACTCAATCTGGCAACCGTTAAGGCGCTTTGCGCTATTGAGGATGTATGTAAATTCACGCATAATAAGGAAAATAGCTGTTGCCAACCTGACCCCCGGGGTTTACAATCATGGGGTCGTCAGGGCTGTGCGGTCTGGTCCGGGGGGTCCAGTCCATATCATGCACGCCAACATTTATTTTCAGGCAGACCCACAATGGCGTCGCATACGCCGATGGTGAGGACTATGGGCAAGAGACTCGCGAGTGGGGACATCGATCCCGTCAAGCATGCGGCAGTCGGCATTGGTGGCGGCTCCGGTAGTGCTTCTGCGGCCTTTGCGGCGGCTCCGGCCGGCGCGCAGGTTGCCGATGGCGTCGTTGCGGTCCCTGCTTATTCGGGGACGTTGCGCGTTCCCGGTGTGCTGTTCCTGGCGGTCAAGCGTGGGTGCGACGTCACCCTTTCGCTGGTTGCCCTGGCCTGTTTCGGCCTTGTGCTGCCCCTGCTGGCGATGATCATCAAGCTTGATTCGGCGGGCCCGGTGTTCTTCTCGCAGGAGCGCGTGGGCATCAACCGTCGCCGCACCCGCAGCGCGCATGACGGTTCCGAGCGCCGCAAGATCCTGCAGCCCGGTCGTCCGTTCAAGGTGATCAAGCTGCGCACCATGGGTGTCCACGCCGAGGCCGGTGGCCCGCAGTGGGCGTCGAAGAACGACGTGCGCATCACGCGCGTGGGCCGCTTCCTGCGCAAGACGCGCCTGGACGAGGTGCCCCAGTTCCTGAACGTGCTGCGCGGCGAGATGAGCCTGGTCGGCCCGCGCCCCGAGCGCCTGGTCTTCGTGCGGCAGCTGGAGAAGGAGATCCCCTTCTACCGCGACCGCCTGCTGGTCCTGCCCGGCATCACCGGCCTGGCCCAGGTGATCAACGGCTACGACGACGGCGTCGAGTCGGTGCGCCGGAAGATCGAACTGGACCGCCAGTACATCCACTCAGCCGGCTTCGTGACCGAGTTCAAGATCCTGCTGGCGACCGTCAGCGTGGTCCTGAAGGGCGAGGGCGCCCGCTAACAAGGCACGCAAGCCGGGAATTCCAGACGGGGGCTGCGGCGACGCGGTCCCCGTTTTCCATGCGCGGCGGATTCGCGTGCCCGGCAGGTTCGCGTGTGACGGCGGCCGAATCCGATCGACCTTGCCTCGCCCCGGCACCCGGTGCATAATGCGCCCGGAGCGGGGGAGCCCGCTTGCCCGCGACGCCGTCGGACCCGTGATCCCCCGCAAGGACACCATGAAGCCCCTCATCCTGGTCATCGATGACGAAGAGGCTATCCGCCTGTTCCTGGAATCGACCCTGGAGGACGAGGGCTACGACGTGCGCACCGCCGCCACCGGCGCCGACGGGCTGCGCGAGGCCTTCGCGCGCGTGCCGGACCTGGTGCTGCTGGACCTGATGCTGCCGGACATGAGCGGCCTGCAGGTCCTCGGCAGCATCAAGGAGAAGATCCCGCACATGTGCGTCATCATGCTGACGGCCTACCGCGAGGCGGACACGGCTGTCAAGGCGATGAAGCTCGAGGCGTTCGACTACGCCACCAAGCCGATCCAGCTCAAGCACCTGATGTCGGTCGTGCAGAAGGGCCTTGAGTCGACGGCCGACGCGCGTGAACGATACCGGCGCGTCACGCAGTCGGACCTCTTCGGGGGCATCGACGACGTGGTGCCCAGCCAGAGTCCGGCGATGATGGAGGTCTACGACACCGTCCGGCGGGTCTCCGCCGGGGGCGCCACCACCGTCCTGATCGAGGGCGAGTCCGGGGTGGGCAAGGATGTCGTGGCCGGCCTGATCCATCGGACCTCGCCCCGGCGGGATTTCCCGTTCCTGGACATCAACTGCGCCGCCCTGCCCGAGCACCTGCTCGAGAGCGAGCTGTTCGGCCATGAGAAGGGTGCCTTCACCGACGCCGTGAGCCAGAAACTGGGCCTGCTGGAACTGACCAACGGGGGCACGCTGTTCCTGGACGAGATCGGCGAGATGGCCCTGACGGTCCAGGTCAAGCTGCTGCGGGTGCTCGAGAAGATGGTCTTCCGCCGGGTGGGCGGCCTGCAGGATATCGGGGTCGATGTGCGGATCGTCGCAGCGACCAATCGCAACCTCGCATCTCAAGTCAAGGCAGGCACTTTCCGCGAAGATCTCTACTATCGCCTTAACGTGGTGCGCCTGACGGTGCCCCCGCTGCGGTCGCGACCCGAGGATGTCATCCCGCTGGCGGAATTCTTTCTCCGGAAGTTCAGCGGGCGGTTCGGGAAAATTTTCAAGCAAGTTGGCAAAGATGCTGCCGTATCGCTGGTTGGCTATCGGTGGCCTGGAAATATACGCGAGCTGCGCAACGTTGTGGAGCGCGCGGTGCTGCTGGAGGAGGGGCCGGTCCTGACGGCGGCGCACCTGCGGCTTGGCGAAGGGGGCGGCGAGGTCGATGTGGACCTGCCGACGACCCTGGCGGATGTGTTGGCGGGCCCGCTGCCGGCCGACGGCGTGGACCTGGAGGTGCTCGTGGGGCAGTTCGAGGAAGCGTTGGTCCGCAAGGCGTTCGCCGCCGCGGACGGCAACCAGAGCCTGGCGGCCCGGCTGCTGAAGCTGAACCGGGACAAGTTCCGGTACCGGCTGCGCCAGTACGGGATCCGGTCATGAGGGCCGCCTTCGGGCGTCCGCGGGGCTTGGTGGGCGTGTTGGCGATCGCGCTGGCGGCGGCGTGCCTGGCCGGCTGCGGCATCTACACGGCGACCAGCGGCCGGGTCGACGAGAATCGCAAACGGGTGTTCGTGTCTTTCCTGGAGAACGACACGCCCGAGGCCAATATCGGGGTCGAGCTCAGCGACGCCATCGTGACGGCGCTGCAGCGGGACAACACGCTGAAGGTGGTCGGCGAGGACGTCGCCGACGCGACCATCACCGGCAAGGTGACGCGCTACCTGCTGCGTGAGATGGCCACGCGGGCCGACCTGACGGTGAACGAGTACCAGGTGCAGATCGCCGTCTCGCTGACCTTCACGATTCGCAGGACCGGTGAGACGATCTTCGAGAAGCGCACCTTCAACGGGGCGGGCAACTACGTGCTGAATGACCCGCAGGGCACGTCCGAGCAGACGGCGCGGGCCGAGGCGGCGGGCGAGATCGTGCGCGACATCCTCGCGCAAGTGGTGGAAGACTGGTAGCGCATGAAGGACGGCGACTGATGGCGGTGCGTGGAGGGCGTGGGGAGCAGTCCGACCCCGGGTTCCAGGACCTGGTGCGCGACGACCTCAAGACGGGGAAGTTCCGACCGGTCTACCTGCTGGCCGGCGAAGACATGCTGCGCGTCGAGGGCGTGGTTGAGAAGATACGCAAGGACGCGCTCGGGGAGTCCGGCGCCATCTTCAATTACCACATCCTGCGCGGCGACCAGGCGCCTATCTCGAGGGTGATCCAGCAGGCCCTGGCGCTGCCCATGCTCGGCAACCGCCAGGTGATCTGGCTGAAGCAGGCCGACCACTGCGTGGGCGATGCGGACAGCCAGGCCGCGCTCGAGAAATACCTGGCCCGCCCGGTGCCCGAGACCATCCTGATCATGTCCGCGGACAAGGCCGACAAGCGCAAGCGTTGGGTGAAGCTGTGCCAGTCAGAAGGCTGGTACTTCGACTTTTCGCCGCCGACCGGCGACGCGCTCATGCAGTGGATCCAGAAAGCCGCGCAGAAGGAAAGCCTGCCGCTGACGGCGGACCAGGCGCGCCTGCTGGTCGAGCTGGTCGGCAACGATTTGATGAGCCTCAAGAGCGAGATCGACAAGCTGGCCCTGATGGTCGAGGACCGCGGCCGTGCACTATCGGCTGAGGAGTTGAACGAAATCATCATGGACCAGGCCGCGCTCGAAGGGTACGAGATCACCGCGGCGCTCGAGCCCGGACGCGCAGGCGAAGTCCTGCGCACCTGGTTCCGGCTGGCGGAGTGGGGGCGCAGCGCCCATGAGATCGCCCCCCTGCTCCTGTCCCGCGTGCGCAAGGGGGCCCTCCTGGCCGCCTGTCGCGACGAGGGCATGCGTGACAACGAGATCGCCTCGTTGAGCGCCCAGAATCCGTACAGTTTCCGTTTCCTTGAGCCCATGGTACGCGGGATGGGCCTCGAGGGCCTCAGCCGCGGCCTGGACGTGGCGCTGGACGCCGACCGGCGGCTCAAGGGCTCGCCGATGAAGCCGGATCTCGTGGTCGAATCGACCATCCTGGAACTTTGCCGCCAGCCGGGCCGGTCGCGACCCGGCGCGCGCTGACCGGACAGCCGAACGCAGGACAGCCCCTGAGACAACCCCTGAAAGGATTCGGACATGTCGACGACGCTGATGGATTTCACGGACGACGATTTCATGACCACGGTCATGCACAACCCGCAGCCCGTGCTCGTCGATTTCTGGGCGCCGTGGTGCGGACCCTGCAAGGCGCTGACGCCGACCATCGAGAAGCTCGCCGCGGAATTCGCCGGCAAGGTCATCGTCGGCAAGATGGACATCCAGTCGCAGCCGAAGTCGGCCGGCGAGCTCGGGATCCGGAGCATCCCGACGTTGCTGTTCTTCAAGGGCGGGCGCGTGGTCGGCCAGCTGACCGGCGCGGTGAACGAGAGCCGCATCCGGGAAAAGCTGGAGGAGATCGCCGGCTGAGGTCGCCGGGCGTGATCGTTTCGGGGTCATAACCGCTACTTAACATAATATACATTATGCGCAATGCGTGAAATGAGCCGCGCAAGCCTTTGGGGATGCGCGGCTTGTTTCGAAGGGTGGTTTCGGCTGGGCGGCGCTCAGCGCCCGAACGGGATGCGCTCGGCCAGGTCGTCGAGATACGGGATGCGCCAGTACTCGCCGAAGAGCGCGCGCGTGAAGCCCATGACCGACAGGCCGAGGAAGGCCAGGTAGACGGCGAGTTTCAGCACGATGGTGACCAGGCCGCCGACCAGCCAGATGCGGCCGATGGTGTGCTGGATGATCAGCAGGAAGAGGGCCCCCACCACCTCGACGAACAGCAGGGCGAACCCCTGCCGGCAGTGGCGGTCGACGAAGGGGCTGCGTTCGGTGGCCATCATGGGGACCACGACCAGGAACGCAGCGTAGCTCATGGCGCCGAGCCAGCGGTCTTTGGCGGTGATTTCCATGGCGCTCTCCCCCTGCGGCTGGCGCGGGTCGGCCGGGTGGTCCGGCAGGGCGTTCGCTGGCGGGCGTGGCCGCGTTGCGGAACGCTGTCGACGGGTTCTTGTTGCTGCCGGGGACATATTAGCGTCCCGGCAGCCGAATGGAAACACGGTGTTTGAGAAGGCCGCGCCGAATGCGGGTGTGCGGCGGAAGGTTGCGTGATCGTGGGCCTGTTCAGCGGCAAGCGCGGCGGCGGATCGAAGTGGGACGACGTCGACTACCTGGACCTGGTGCCGACGCGGCGCGTGGCGTTCGAGGAGCGGCCAGACGGCGGTGAGGATGCCGACGGGATGCAGGTCGACCTTCCACAAGTCGTCCTGCTGGTGCCGCGGTACCGCGACGCCGTCTGGGGCCGGATCCTGCAGCCGCGGCTGGGCCCGGGCAAGCGGTTCGTGCGGGTGCCGCTCGAGGCCCGCGGGTCGGCGCTGTGGCGCGGCATGGATGGCAAGGCCACCGTGCGGGACCTGCTGACGGTCGCGGAATCGGCCGCGCCCGGCGACGGGGAGGACCTCGCCCGTCGCGTCTGCCTGTACCTGCAGGCGTTGGTGGACAACGGGTTCGTGGCGGTGGCTCTGCCGGCCGGAACGGAACGGCCCGGAACCTAGAAAAAGCGTTAATAGTTAACGGTATTGTGTTGTCATTTGACAATTTAGTGATTCGTTTGTTGACAGGTATCCCGTTTGTGCCATGATGTCGCCTCGGCAATTCTGCCCGTCGTCCGGGCCCCATCGAGACCGTGCGCTCCTGACTGTTGCCGCGCCTGGGGGGTGATCGCCACGTCGCCATGCTAACGCTGAGAGCTTTCCTGGACATCGTCATCTTCCTGGCGCGCAACCTCGTCGTGGCGTTCGCGGTCTTCTACGCGCTGGCGTGGGTGATCGGCCGGCGCCTCCCCCTGTCCCGGCTGGCGTGGCGCGGTCCACAGACCTGGGCCGTGTCACTGGTCCTGCTGATCCTCTACACGGGCATCGCCGCGTGGTACGTGACGCTGGAGGGATTCTCCGGCGAGGTGGAACCGATGGTCTCGACGCTGTCGTGGCTGGTCGGCCATGGGCGTCCCCTCTACACGCAGTTCGACGCCGCCGAGCAATACAGCGTCCTCTACGGGCCTTCGGTGTTCCTGACCAACGGATTGTTCCTGCGCGTCCTGGGGCCCTCGCTGGTGGCGGTGAAGCTGGCCTCGGCGCTCGCTGCCGTCGGCAGCCTGCTGCTGCTCTACGCCTCGTTGGCGCGGCGCGGGCGCGACACGCTGGCGGTGGGCCTGACGGCCGGTGCCGCGATGTACTTCTGGGCGCAGGGCTTCTCGGTGTATGCGGTCAGGCCCGATGCGTTGATGGTGTGCGCGCTGGCGCTCGGACTGTACGGCGCGGCGCGGCTGCGGCCGCTGTTCGCCGTGGCGGCGGTCGCGGTGACGGCCGGCTTTGCGGTGAACCTGAAGATCCACGGCGCGCTGTACTTCGTGCCGGTGCTGGCGCTGCTGGCCTCGCGCCACGGTCGGCGCAGCGTGTGGGCCGCCGTGGCCGGCGCGGCGCTGGTGACGGCGCTGCCGTTCGTGTTCAACCCTCAGGTGTCCCTGACCAACTACCTGTCCTGGCTGCAGAGCGCGACGCGCCACGGGCTCTCCACCGAGTTCCTGACGCTGGACCTCGGCTACTGCGCGGCCATGGTGCTGCCACTGGCGGGCGTGCTCCTGCTGTCCGGTTGGCGACGGTGGCGCGCGATGCCCGAGCAGTCGCTGCTGCTGTCGCTGTTCGCCGTGATGCCGGCGGTGCTGGTCATGGCCTCGAAGCCGGGCGCGGGCATGGTGCACCTGATGCCGCTGGCGCTGCCGACGATCTACATCCTCGGCCGCCTGTTGATGCGGCTGCAGGAAGAGGGTTTCGACTGGCACCAGCGCACGCGCGGCGCTGCGGCCGTCGCCTTCGGCCTGGCGCTGCTGCTGGCCGGCTCGGTCAACGCGTACCGCGCGGTGCGACTGCTGGAGTGGGAAGTGGCGCAGGTGCCGGATGTCGCCAGCGATGTGCGCGGCATCATGGCGCGCCACGAAGGCCTGACGCTGGCGATGGCCTGCGGCGGCGAGAAGAACGCCTTCCTCAGCACGTGGGCGCGACCGCTGCTGGCCTTCGGCGACAACCCGGTGCTGATCGACCCCGTCTCGGTGATGGACGCCTCGCTGTCGGGCCACGCGCTGGCGCCGTCGACCTACGAGGCGATCGCCGACGGCGCCATCCAGGTCTGGCTGGTGCCGAAGGGGCAGGAGCCGTTCCGCAAGGCGAACTGGTACGCTCCCCACTCCCCCATCTTTCCCGATGCGTTCGTGCACCACTTCGAGGACTGGTATGCGCCGCGCGAGCAGTCGCGCTACTTCGACCTGTGGTACTGGAAGGGATTGCCTGACGTGGCGGCGGGCGGCGTTCCCGACGTCACCGACGTCACGGATGTCACGGATGTCATGAAGGGCGGCGTCGACAAGCCCGGCGCGCCGGGCGGCGGCTCGGGGGCCAGCGGCGGGATGATGCTGTCGCGGTAGCCGCCTAGCGGAAGATGCTCTTCACCTGGCCCCAAGTCGTGGGTTGCTCCGCCACGGGCGTCGCGCCGTTGATGACGGCGACCGGCGACGACGCCGACCCCGACGCGGGACTCAGTGACACCCCGCTCCCTGAGACCGACATGTTGAGTCCCTCCACATACAGCCACGTCGGCCCGCCTGACTCGTAGAGGCCCACGTAGACGTTCGCGAGGATGAGCGTGTCGGTGACCGGAAACGGCGTCGAGACCCACACGCGGAAGGACCAATGCTGCTCGCCCATCATGTTGTCCGCGATGTTCTGCCCCGCGGTGGCCATGCCGACGATGTTCCCGTAGGCGCCGCTCGTGCGGATGTCGCCCTCCCAGTAACTGATCAGGCCTGCGAGCGAGACGTGCCGCGCGATCAGCCAGGCGCGCACCTCCACGGGATGCTCGGGCGTCGGCGCGGCGGAGGGCGTCGCGATTTCCGTGGCCGCCTGGTCGAAGTAGATGCCGACTGAGTTGGGGCCGGGGTCGGGTTGGGCGAAGAGGGCGGCGGGCAGGAACGCCAACGCCAATGCCGTCGCGAGCGCAGCATGCAGTGTCATCTTCATGGCGCGACTCCGTCCGTTACTGTCGACAGGTAAGGCAAGTTCTATCAGATGGAGCATCAGCGAGCAAGAGGCGGAACGTAGGTGGCACGGGGCGACTTGTGCCGGCGCAAGTTGCCGGTGGAAAGCGCGAGAATCGATCATGAGGCTGATCCATCTTGATGGTACCTCCAAACAGCAGGTAGCGGAACTGGACTTGACTCGAGATTCGAGCAGTGGATATGCTCATTCTGCGCCTGAAAGAGGTTCCGCTTGGTGGGGTATTGATTTCCTGATGCCCACGATTATGAGGCGCCTTGCATGATTTCGTACCCCTTCTCTTGGGATCCGCAGATGGCTTGCGCCCAAGCGGAATCCAAAGGACCATGGCCGATGTATGCAGCCAGAAAGCTAAAGGAGTCATCGATGAGGAAATCCGGATTGTTGCTTGTCATATTGGCAGTCGCATGTGCGGGCTGTGCGACCGCTCCTGCCCCGAGAACGATTATCAACGCATTCAGCTTCAGTACAAGTCTCGACACCGTCTGGTCTGCCACGGTCGAGACTTTTGCCGAATTGAACCTGCCAATTGATAACATGGAAAAAGACTCCGGACTGATCACAACCGATTGGATAAATTTTACGGGCACGGGAAATAAGGAATGGTGTGACTGTGGCGGCCTGGGGATTGCCGTCGAGAACTCGCGGCGCGGCAAATTCAACGTTTTCGTCAAGCAGACTGGCGCCACGGTTTCGGTCCGGGTCAATTGCCAATTCCAACAGGTGGCCAGCCTCGGTGGTACTGTCGTCAATCGCGAGTGTGTTTCCACGGGATCGCTGGAATCGCGCATCAATAGCTTGATTGCGAGCAAGGTCGGGAATTAGCGCGATTCGATGCGGAGCGAATTTGGGCGCGGATGCACTGTGGTCCGTGCCCCACTTTTGTTCAGCGCACGAGGATCGTGCGCAGTCGTCAATTGCGCGGCGGTTCTGAATAGCGCTTGGCACAGAATGTCGGGTTCCTGATGCCGGTATTCCTGCTTAATGCCTCGGACTCTTGGGGGTTAGAACTGGCTTGAAGCAAGTTGCCTGCGCACCTATGGTTTGCGAAAGCTCGGCTCGGAGAATTGTCTGCGGCTTCAGGGAGCGTCAAAAGCCCATTTTGGGGGTGATTGACCCCTGTTGACCGGAGCGGATATTGGTTCTAAGCTTGAACCGAGTATCAGCCTTTTTGGGTCTTGTCGCACGAGAATCTGTCATTCATGGGGGCAAGCGACGACATGACAAGCCGCGAAAATCAAATTGCAAGTGACTCGCAAAGCGCGGTTTATATGGTCTATATACTTGCAATCAGTGTTCTCAGTCTCGTCTTTCTCGCCGCGGGAGTCATTCTGGACGGCAATTCCGACGTCGCTAGTATCTTGAACGTCGCGGATACAGCGCTCTGCGCCCTCTTCTTCATTGACTTCGTGATCACGCTTACGCGCAGCAAAAGCAAACGCCAGTATTTGGCGACATGGGGTTGGCTCGATTTGGTCTCGAGCCTGCCCATGGTTCCAGCACTCAGAATTGGGCGCCTGGCACGCGTCGTCCGTGTTGTTCGTGTGCTTCGCGGGATTCGGTCCGTACGAGTGCTGTCGTCGTTCTTCTTGGAAAGGCGTGCCCAAAACACCGTCGTTGCGGCGGTATTGGTGACCATTCTCTTGATGGTGTTTGGGAGTATTGCCATCCTGTCATTCGAGACTGGGCCGGATGCAAACATTAAGGGCCCAGAGGACGCTCTGTGGTGGTCGGCGGTCACCCTTACCACTGTCGGGTATGGAGACCGTTTTCCCGTCACCACCGAAGGCCGCGCCGTGGCGGTGCTATTGATGGTGGCCGGCGTAGGACTATTTGGAGCGCTATCGGGGTTCATCGCGTCATGGTTCCTAACTCCAAGCGGCCAGCATCAGGATGATGAGATCTCCCAGCTTAGGTCCGAGATCGGTGCAATTCGTGAGATGCTGGTTGAGCAGCAAGCGAGCGAATCTGGCCGCGGCGAGGGGAATGCCTAACCTCAGTTTGCGGCAGACGGCACGGCCCTTGACGACCGCGACCATCTGCTACAAGCTCTGGTATTATTGCCGGTGTGAACATGATTCCTGCAGGAGGCACAGAAAGATGGCGTTGCCGAAGAAACTCGAAGAACGCATTAGCGGCGGGCTCAAGCGGTTTCAGCCGATTTTGAGCGCAGCCAAAGCGCGCGATGTGAATGAATCGGATACGGTGGTGATCATCACTGACGTTCTGCAGGACGTCTTTGGCTACGACAAGTACTCGGACATCACTTCCGAGCACATGATCCGAGGTACGTTCTGCGATCTCGCGATCAAGATCGATGGCAGCCTCGCACTGCTGATCGAGGCGAAGGCCATTGGCCTTGACCTCAAGGAGCAGTTTGTAAAGCAGGCAGTGGACTATGCGGCCAATCAGGGCGTCGAATGGGTAGCGCTGACCAACGGTGTTGTATGGCGCGTGTATCGAGTGGCATTCAAGAAGCCAATCGAGCATGAGCTGGTTGTGGAATTCGACCTGCTGACGATGAATTGTCGGAAGGCTGATGACCTGGAAGTGCTGGCGTTGTTGTCAAAAGAGGGCTGGCTGAAGGCTCGCTTGGGCGATTACTACACGCAAAAGCAAGCTCTCAATCGATTCACGTTAGCGGCCGTCCTGTTGAGCGACACGGTCCTTGAAGTGACCCGGCGCGAGGTGCGGCGGCTTGCGCCCGAAGTGCGGGTGGATGTGGACGGATTGCGGCAGGCGCTACTTACCGAGGTTTTCAAGCGCGAAGTTGTCGAAGGCGAAAAAGCCGATATGGCGCGGAAGCAAGTCGCAAAGGCTTCCGGTCGGGCGCTGCGGGCCGTGAAACCGGCTGAAGATAGGGCGCAGGGCAACCTTCCGGAAGATTCATCAAACGAGTCGGGCTCGTAATAGAACTACGGGGCCGAGCGGGATTGCCGAAGCGACGGCGTGCTTTGCGTTCTTGAAGAAATGGAAGCAGCCAGCGCTATGCCTGCCGAAGTCCGGCGATTGCCGGCGGGTAGCGGGTCGCCTCTTGTGCCTAAGTATCTGGCAATCAGGCCCTTACCGACTCCACTGCCGCCAATTCCGGCATGCAGCAGACGGTGGTCGCGTCCGCGAAATATCGGGACGTGCCGCCGTCTAGATACGGCAGCGACGGAAAAGTGCGTGGCAAAGAAAACCGGCCATTTGAGGCCGGCTTTCTTTTCTGGTACCCCCGACAGGGATCGAACCTGCGACCCCCAGATTAGGAATCTGGTGCTCTATCCAACTGAGCTACGGGGGCACCGAAACGCATCTGATGCGGCCAAATAAGGCCGGTCAGTCGTACTTCACAAGGGAAAACACCGGGCCCAGCGGCGCCAGCGCGGCGCGTCCGGGCAGGAACTCAAGTTCGACCAGGAACAGGAAACCGGCCACGACGGCGCCGGCCTCGCGCACCAGTTGCGCGGTGGCCGCGGCCGTGCCGCCGGTGGCCAGCAGGTCATCGACGATGATGACGCGCTGGCCGGGCTTGAAGCTGTCGAGGTGCGCCTCGATCGTGGCGGTGCCGTACTCCAGCGCGTAGGTCACCTCGCGCGTGGCGGCCGGCAGCTTGCCCTTCTTGCGCACCAGGGACATCGGCAGGTTCATCCGCAGCGCGAGCGGGCCGCCGAAGATGAAGCCGCGCGATTCGATCGCCGCGAAGCTGTCGAAGGCCACGCCTGCGAGCAGGCCCTGCAGGCCGTCGATGGCCGCGGCGTAGGCGGCCGGGTCTTCCATCACCGGGGTGATGTCCTTGAACAGGATGCCCGGCTTGGGGAAGTCCGGCACATCGCGAATCACCTTGCTGATGTCCATAGCCACCCCTTTCGCGCGCCTTCAGCGGAGCAGGCGGTCCGGCGAGACCGCCTTGTCGTCCTTGCGCAGTTCGACGTGCAGGTGCGGTGAATCGCCCGACGATTCGGGCGCCGCGGTCAGGCCCAGCAGTTCGCCGCGGACGACGATCTGCCCCACCTCGACATCGATGGTCGCCGGGTCGAGCGGCGCCAGCACCGACGTGTACGAGCCGCCGTGCTCGAGGATGAGGACCATCCCCACCCCGTCCGTCGTCTGGCAGTGGCGCACGATGCCGTGCGCCGGCGCCGTCACCTTGGTGCCGACCGGGCAGGAGACGTCGACGCCCGTGCTCGGCAGCACGAGCTTGCCCTGCGCGTAGTTGCCGAACGGGCGCAGCAACTTGCCGCCCTTGGGCAGCGGGCGGCTCCAGCGCACATCGCCCGGCCGCAGGGCCTTGAAGGCATCGGGCACTTCCAGGACCTGGCCCTGGTGGATGACGTCGCCCTCGAGGTCGTTCTTCTTGCGCAGGTGGGCCAGGGTGACCCCCAGGCGCTTGGCGATCAGCGACAGGCTGTCACCCTTGCGCACCGCGTAGTGGGGCGTCTTGGCCTGCACGGGGACGGCCGTGACCAGGCACGCAACCAACGCGCACAGGGCGCACAATTGCACGAACGGCAGGGGCCGGCGCGGGCGATGGGTGCTGCTGCGGGTGGTGGTCATCGGAAAAAAAGTGGTCGGGGCGGAGAGATTTGAACTCTCGACCTCCTGCTCCCGAAGCAGGCGCGCTAACCGGGCTGCGCTACGCCCCGACCCAAGCAGAGGATTGTCGGCGGTGAAGGCCTGGGCCCGGACCGTTGATCTCGCAAGTGTATTTACCACAACGAGATGGTCCCTTCGGGCGCCGGGCTGATCGCGTTGCCGACGATCAGGACGCCAAGAATGATACACCGGCGCCGCAACCGCAAGGGAAGATTGGCGCTCGGGCGATTACGCACGACCGGCCCGGGTACCGTCGGGATCGTCGCGGAGTTCCGGATTGTCGGCGGCGGTCCCGGCGGCGTCCTGTCCCGGCTCCTCCTCCACGGCCTCCTGGATGCCCGGCAGCAGGGGCACGAAGCGGCACGAGATGGAGCGCTCGATGACGACCTCCTCGCCCCGGCGCTGGTAGCGGTAGAGGATCTGCTCGCGGCCCTTGTCGACCGGCAGGAGCAGGAAGCCGCCGTCGACCAGCTGCGAGACCAGGGCCGTCGGGACGTGCGGCGCGCAGGCGGTCACGACGATGGCGTCGAAGGGGGCGCGGTCGGGCGCGCCCTGGCTGCCGTCGTCGGCGCGCACCTCGACGTTGTCCAGGCCCAGGCCGGCCAGCAGCTGGCGGGCGCGGCCGGCCAGCGGGGCCACGCGCTCGATGGTGACGACCTCGCGGCAGAGCGCGGCCAGCACGGCGGCCTGGTAGCCCGAGCCGGTGCCGATCTCGAGCACGCGCTCGTGGCCCTTCAGCTCGAGCAGGCAGCTCATCAGGCCGACCGTGAACGGCTTGCTGATGGTCTGGCCGAAACCGATGGGCAGCGCGCAGTCCTGGTGGGCGCGGTGGTGCAGCAGGCGCGGCACGAACTGGTGGCGCGGGACGACCTCCATCGCGTGAAGGACGCGGCGGTCGTCCAGGCCGGCGGCAGCCAGCTGCTCGCGCACCATCCGGCGCCGCGCGACGGCGTAGTCGTTCATCGCGCGGCGTCCTCGGCGGGCGCGGCCGCCGGCGGGCCGTCGAACTCGAGCACCTTCATCTCCTGGTGCAGGCCGTAGTGGGTCAGGTCGACCATCAGCGGCGTGACGCTGACGTAGCCCTCGTTGACGGCCGCGTAGTCGGTGCCCAGGTCGCGCGTCCAGGTGACGCCCTTGCCGCCGATCCACAGGTACGGCTTGCCGTGCGGGTCGACCTGGTCGGTGATGACGTTCTGGTAGACGCGGTTGCCCAGGCGCGTGACGCGTACCCCCTTGTAGTCGGCGAGCGGGCCGTCGGGGATGTTGATGTTCAGCAGCGTGCCGCGCCGCAGCGGGAATGTAAGGATCTGCGGCAGCCAGCTGCGCAGGAACGCGATGGCGCCGCTGAAGTCGGTCGGGTGCCAGTTGACCGTCGAGAACGCGTAGCTGGGCACGCCGCACATCGTGCCTTCCATGGCGGCGGCGACGGTGCCCGAGTAGATGACGTCCTCGCCCATGTTCGGCCCGTGGTTGATGCCGCTCATGACGTAGTCGGGCGGGTCCGAGCGCAGGATCTTCTCCATCGCCACCAGCACGCTGTCCGTCGGCGTGCCCGTCACGGCGAAGCGGCCGGGGCCGTGGTCGATGATCCGCAGCGGCGAGGTCAGGGTCAGGCTGTGGCTGGAGGCGCTCTGCTGGTCGTGCGGCGCTACGACAGTGACGCGGTAGCAGCCGAGCGAGCGCACGGCTTCTTCCAGCGCGGCGATGCCGGCGGCGTTGATGCCGTCGTCGTTGGAGATCAGGATGTGCTTGCGGAGGTCTTGAGTCATGTCGTCGTTTCCGCCTGCTGCAGGCTTGTCGTTGCTTGTGTCGCCTCGCGGCTGTCAGCGCTCACGATCGCGCGTGAAGGTCAGCATCGCCACCAGGCGCAGGAAGCGGCCGGTGTCGACCAGCGGCCGGATGGAACTGACCTGGTCCCCGTACACCGTGCTGATGGGCACGGCCCCGATGCGCGCGCCGCCGCGGGCCAGGCGCACCAGGATCTCCGACTCGGCATCATAGCGCGTCGTGCGCAGGCGCAGGCCGCGCAGTTTCGCGACGCGGTAGAGGCGGTAGCCGCTCTGCGAGTCGGGGATCGCGCAGCCGGCCAGCCCGCTGATGACCCGGCTGGTCGTGATGTTCGTCCACTTGCGCAGCCACGGCATGTTCGTGGTGCTGGCCATGCGGGTGCCGACCAGGGCGTCCCACTTGTCGGTGGCCGCGGCGTCCAGGAAGGCCTGCATCTCGCCGGGCAGGTGCTGGCCGTCGCTGTCGAGGGTGAAGACCCAGTCGAGGCCCTTCTCCTGCGCCCAGGTGTAGCCGGTGCGCAGGGCCATCCCCTTGCCCTGGTTGTGCGGGTGGCGCTTCACTTCGGCACCCGCCTTGAGGGCCGCCTCGGCCGTGCCGTCGGTGCTGCCGTCGTCGACGACGAGGATCCGGCAGTCCGGCTGGGCGACGCGGATCTCCCCGATGACATCCGGGAGGAAGCGCGCGGCGTTGAGGGCGGGCAGGATGGCGCCGGGTTGCATGGGGCGGGACTCTTCCGGAACCGGATGGGTCTGGGGCTGCGGGTGGCTGGTCTGGGGTGAACGTGGAGACTAGCCTGTCGGTGCGTTGGGCGCAAGGGGCCTTGCCGCAGGTGTTTTTCGGGGGTTGGCTGACTTAGCAACCAATCGACGCGGCCTGATCCGGTCCCGGGAGTTCGAGCGTTCTACCGGATCAGCGCCAATCGCCAGGCGGCGTGCCACGCGATGGGGGCATCGGTGGCCATGAGTTGGCCCGGCCCGTTTGCGGCCTAAGCGCGGGCCGGTCACATCCTGACTATCGCTTTTTGGATATTGCCAATCAATGGGGCCGCGAAAGGATCTGACCATCACCGGTGCCGGGATGGTACAATGCCTACTGCTTCAGGGGTTGATCCACGCCGTTGGCAGGAGTGCCCGATGAAACACCCGATCCGCCGCCCATTGGCCGTGTCGAACCTCGTGACCTCGGCCCTGGCGCTGTTCCTGGCCCTCGGCGCCTCGTCAACGGCATCCCGCGCCGAATTGGTCGTCGTTTCCACCGGTCCCGTTGCCGGTCTCGTGCAACTGCCCGCCGATCGACCGGTTTCCGCAGCGCAGGGCTTCTGGAACCCGAACCAGGACGACCCCTGCGTCACGCCCGAACAGCACGCGGAGATCGCAGCCTACCTGGCGGCGAACGTTGCGGACCTGAAGGCGCGCGGCCTGTTGCCTGAGGCGCCCGACAAGGCGGCCGGCGTCCTGCTGCAGTGGCCGGTGCAGGCGGCGCCGGGCCTGGATGATCCGGGCGTGCACGGGATCTCGAATTACGTCGACGAGAACCTGGCCTATCCCAACCAGCTGCGGGATTACAACTGCGGCACGCGCACCTACGACAATGCCAGCGCCTACAACCATGCGGGCACCGACATCTTCTCGTGGCCGTTCTCATGGTACCGGATGGACCATGACCAGGTGCAGATCGTGGCCGCGGCGCCCGGCGTGATCATCGGCAAGTACGACGGCAACTACGATCGCCGATGCAGCGGGTCGGGGCTCCTGTGGAACGCCGTGTATGTCCAGCACGCCGACGGGTCGGTCGCCTGGTACGGTCACCTGAAGAAGCTCTCGCTGACGGCCAAGAACGTGGGCGATCCCGTGGCGGTCGGCGAATTCCTGGGCATTATGGGCAGCAGCGGCAACAGCAGCGGGCCGCACCTGCACCTGGAGATCTACGACAACGCCGGCCACCTCGTCGATCCCTGGATGGGCGCCTGCAACACGATGAATCCGGACGGCTGGTGGGCCGCGCAGCGCCCGTACTACGATTCAGCGATCAACGCGCTGCGCACGCACTCGATCGCTCCGGTGTTCCCGGCCTGCCCGAACACCGAGTCCATCAACGAGAACCGCTACTTCGCGCCGGGCGCACTGGCCTTCTTCTCCACCTACTACCGCGACCAGCGGCAGGGGCAGCTGAGCACCTACGAAATCCTGCGCCCGAACGGCACGGTGTGGCAGCAGTGGACCGGCTCGCTCGGGGTTCCGCACTACGCGGCGTCCTGGTGGTACTGGAGCTGGTACCTGCCGGTGGATGCGGAGACGGGCACGTGGACCTTCCGGGTCAGCTACGAGGGACAGACGGTCACCCGGACCTTCGGCGTGGGCGTCGTGGCGGACGCGCCGCCCCCGGCGGCGGACGACGTCACCGTGCTTCACGTGGCCGAACCCAACCCGTTCAATCCATCGACCACGATCCGCTTCCATCTGGGTGCGGCTGGCCCGGCAAAGTTGAGTGTCCACGACCTGCAGGGGCGTCGCGTCGCGACATTGTGTGATGGTGAGCTGCCGGCCGGTGAGCAGTCGGTGGTCTGGAATGGACGCGGCGTCGACGGAGCGTTGATGGGCAGCGGCGTTTACCTGGTGCACCTGCGCAGCGGCGGCCGTGAACTTGTGCAGCGGGTTGTGTTGCTGAAATGACCCGGGGCGGGTTGACCCGCGGTTGACCCGCGCGGTTTTCGGCAAAAAAAGACGAGCCGCCGACCCCGGCAACTCGTTGCATCTTAAAAAATTAAGTGGTCGGGACGGCGAGATTTGAACTCGCGACCCCTTGCCCCCCATGCAAGTGCGCTACCGGGCTGCGCTACGTCCCGACCAGATCAGTTCAGCGTGCCGGCCCGAAGCCGGCGGGGGTTCTCCGCTGGGAGGCGACAATCTAATACGGCCCCCCGGCCGGGACAAGCACCAATCCCACCCCGGGCCGTCGCGAAGGGGTCTAGCTCTTGCCCGCCATCTTCTTGAGCGGAGCGGCTTTGCCCGGCCCCAGTTGGCGCACCATCTCCAGGATGGATTCCAATTCGGCGCGCACCATCGCCAGCTGCTCGCGGGCCTGGTCGGAGAGGGCCACCTCGCCCTCAGCGTGCAGGTCGAGGTCGATCTGCGGGTCGCCGACCGGGGCGGCCTCGACGGCCTTCTCCTCGCGCAGCGCCCGCCGGGCGCCGGCGATCTTGAAGCCCTTGTCGTAGAGCAGTTCCTTGATCGCGAGCACGGCCTCGATGTCGACCGGGCGGTAGCGGCGGCTGCCCGCGCGGGTCTTGCGCGGGTGCAGGGAGGGGAATTCCGACTCCCAGTAGCGCAGCACGTGCGCCTTGACGCCGGTGATCGCGGCGACCTCGCTGATCGAATAGTAGAGCTTCTTCGGGTAGTCCATCGTGGCGGTCATTCTCCGGTCTCCCCCCTGCCCGGGATCCTGGGACGCCAGCCTCTGTCGGCCGTGAGACCTAGTCGGACTCGGGCCGCAGCTCGCGCTCCATCAGTTCCCGCATCGCCTGCCTAGGCGGCTTTCCGGAAAATAGCACATCGTGAACCTGTTTGGTAATCGGAAGTTCGACATTGTGCTTCTGACCCAGCTTCAAGGCGGCCTTGGCCATCTCGACGCCCTCGACGACCTGCACCCAGCCCGCCAGCAGCTCTTCGGGAGTGCGGTCGCCCGCCGTGACGGCCTGGCCGAAATTGCGGTTACGGCTGTGGTGGCTGATGCAGGTGGTGATCATGTCGCCGATGCCCGCCAGCCCGGCGAACGTGTCCGGGCGGCCGCCCAGGGCCTTGCCCAGGCGCGCCAGCTCGACCATGCCGCGCGTCATCAGGGTGCCGCGGGTGTTGTCGCCGGCCCCCAGGCCGTCGGCCATGCCGACCGCCAGGGCGATGATGTTCTTGAAGGCCGACGCGAACTCGACGCCCGCCATGTCCGGATTGGTGTAGACCCTGAAGTAGGGGCCGGAAATCCACGCCTGCCAATGGCCCCAGTCGCCGCCCTCCTGGCCCGACAGCACGACGGCCGTCGGCAGTTCGAGCGCCACTTCCTCGGCGTGGCTGGGCCCCAGCAGCACGGCGATGGGGTGCGGGGACGGCGGCGCGAGTGTGGCCAGTTCTTCGATGATAACCTCGCTCAGGCGTTCGAGGGTGTCGACCTCGAAGCCCTTGGCCAGGTTCACCAGCGGGATCGTCGGCGGCAGCGCGCCCGAGGCCACGACCTGCTTCATCACCGAGCGCACGGCCTGGCTGGGCACGACGATGAAGACGATGTCGGCGCGGACGAGCGCATCGCTCAGGTCCAGCGTCGCGCGCAGGTTCGGCGGCAGCACGATGCTGCCCAGGTAGTCGGGGTTGGTCCCGGTCTGGTTGATGCTGCGGACCTGCTTCTCGTCGATGCCCCACAGCACGACCCTCTCCCACTTGTGGCAGAGGTGGCGGCCGAAGGCGCTGGCCCAGCTGCCGGTGCCCAGGATGGCGGCCTTGCGCGGCATGTTTTCCATGAGGGGTCCCCCGTTCAGGTGGGCCGGCGGCTACTTCTTCGCCGACTTCTTCGCCGACGCGGATGGCGGCGTCGCTTCGTCCTTGTGGTGGCGCAGCGTCTTTTCGGTGCCGTCGCGCAGCCGGGCCAGGTTGGCGCGGTGCTTCCAGATCACCAGGCCGCACATCAGGAACGTGAACGTGATGATGGTCTTCGACGTTTCGGCGTGGCGCCACTCGAAGAACAGCACGCCCAGGGGCAGCACGCAGGCGGCCACGATGCTGGCCAGCGAGACGATGCGCTTGACGGCGACGACCGTCGCGAAGGCCACGACCGTCACCAGCAGCGCCCAGGGCTCCAGGACGGCGAACGCGCCGCCGGTGGTGGCCACGCCCTTGCCCCCGTGGAAGCTGACGAACGGGCTGAACGTGTGGCCGAGGCCCGCCAGGACGCCCGCGAAGATGCGGAACAGGTCGGGCGTGATGTGGAACGGGGTCGCCATGTGGGCGGGCCAGTGATTCACCAGGCTTGTCATCAAGGCGACGGCCGCGGCGCCCTTGGCCATGTCCAGCAGCATGCAGGCGACGCCCCAGCGCGGCCCCAGCGTGCGGAAGACATTCGTGGCGCCGAGGTTCCCGGAGCCGTGGCGGCGAAGGTCGATGCCCTTGACCGCGCGGCCGATGATGAAGCTGAAGGGGATGGCCCCCAGCAGGAATGCGAGGACGAGATAGGCGATGATCTGCATGGAACCGTTCCGTGAGTGGGTTCGGACGCCGCCGTTCTAGTGTTTCTTCAGTTTCACAAAGATACGGTTGCCGGTAAAGCCGAATTCCTCGCGCAACTGATTATTAATGAACCGCAGGTAGTTCCGGGCAAAGAAGTTGGGTTCATTGACCGAGAGCATGAAGGTGGGCGGCGCACTCTCGATCTGGGTGCCGTAGTAGATCTTGCCGACGCCCCCGCCATGCGTGCGCGGGCCCTGGAATTCCACGATCCGCTCGAGGAAATCGTTCAGCTTGCCGGTCGGCACGCGCATCTGCCGGGCCTCGTGGACCTCCCACGCCGTCTCGAGGATGCGGCCCGAACGCTGGCGGGTCTCGGCGCTGACGGTGAACCACGGGGCGTAGGTCAGGAACGGCACTTCGGTGCAGAACTTCTCCCAATGCTCGAGGTGGGTGTTGGCGCCCTTGTTCGGCATCAGGTCCCACTTGTTGAAGATCACGATGCAGCCCTTGCCCGCGTCGTGGATCATCCCGGCGATCTTCGAGTCCTGCGTCACGGCGCCGGCCTGGGCGTCGACGACGAAAACCGCGATATCGCACTGCTCGAGCGCGCGCACGGTGCGCATGTTGCTGAAGACCTCGATCGCTTCCTGCACCTTCGACTTGCGCCTCAGGCCGGCGGTGTCGATCAGCCGGATCGTCTTGCCGTGCCACTTGAGGTCGGTGTGGATCGAGTCGCGGGTGGTGCCGGAGATCTCGCTGACGAGCGCTTCTTCACGGCCCACGAGGATGTTCAGCAGCGATGACTTGCCCACGTTCGGGCGGCCGAGGATGGCCACCTTGCAGTCGCAGGGATCCTCCAGCTCGGCCTTCGGGAAGCCTTCGACGACGATGTCCAGCAGGTCGCCCACGCCATGGCCGTGCAGGGCGCTGATCCCGAACGGCTCGCCCAGCCCCAGGTTGTTGAACTCGTAGATGCCCAGCCGCTCGCCGTCGGTCTCGATCTTGTTCACGCACAGGACGACCGACTTGCCGCTCTTGCGCAGGTCGCGGGCGATCGACTCGTCCCACGCCATCGGCCCCACCTTGCCGTCGACCATGAACAGGACCAGGTCGGCCTCTTCGATCGCCTCGCGGGCGATCTGGGTGACCTTCTCGTCGAAATCGCCGGTCGTCTCGCCGAACGGGATGATGCCGCCGGTGTCGAGCAGCTGAAACGGGTGCCCCGCCCAGTCGGTCGTTTCGGCGATGCGATCGCGGGTCACGCCGGCGGTCTCGTGCACGACCGAGCGCCGTTCCCCGAGGATCCGGTTGAACAGCGTGGACTTGCCCACGTTGGGGCGGCCGACGATGGCGACGGTGCGCAGGAACAAGGGCAGACTCCCGGTCCGGTGGAAGCCCGACGGGTTCGCCGGGTGAGGTGGCGGCGCCGCTATCGGTCAGCAGGGCCGCAGGGGCCGAAATTAGCCCAATTGACGCCAAAAATCAATGAACCCGTCCTCCTCGCCCACGTGGACCCGGTGGGGCTGGCCGGACGTCAGGTCGTCGAAGGTCAGGCCGTCGAGGGTCAGGCCGTCGGCATTGAAGACCCGCGGCGAGAGAACCACATCGCGGACAGGGGCTTGCGGAAGTTCCAGGAGGGCTTTCCTGAGGTCGCCGCCCGAAAGCAGGCCGGCCACGGTGACGGAGGCGCCGTAGAAGGTGTTGGGGACGCCGATGATGTCCACTTTGGGCGCTTGGGCTGCCTCGAGGACCGGGGTGAATTCGCGGCGCCAGGCGGTGGCGGCCAGTTCGCCGGTCAGAACGGTCAGGGGCCTGGTGGGCATGTCCTGGTCCCGGGCGGCCCATTCGAGTTCCTCGCGCCAGGTGTCCCTGAGGCGGCAGGTCAGGCCGATGGCGTTGTCGATCTGCCAGAACTCGTCATAGTCGTCGGCGGGCGGGAAGGGCCGGCCGGTCTGCAGGAAGAACTCGTCGCTCAGGTAGACGAAGCCGTAGCCCAGACTTGCGCGGGCCTCTTGCTGCCACGCCGCAACCTGGTCGATGGTGGCGTTGGCCACCTCGGGCGTGACCGGGTCCAGCTTGGTGAGGCCTTCACGGTGGTTGCTCAGGCCGACCGGGACGATGGCCAGCGAGCGGATGCCGCCGATGCGGGGTTCGCCGTCGTCATCCGGTTGCGCCGGCGCAAGTCCGGTGAGGTCGTCGTCTTCGTCTGTGACCGCGAATGCGGGCTCGCCGCAGGGCAGTTGCGCCGGCGCAAGTATCCCGAATTCGTTATTTGTGGCGCAAGTCGTGGCGGCGCCCGGGCGCACTTGCGCCGGCGCAAGTGGTTGATCGTCGCCGTTCAATTCGCTGTCGCGCGCGCCGTCGACTTGCGCCGGCGCAAGTGGTTGATCGTCGCCGTTCAGTTCGTCGGCGTCCTCCCCCATCCCGCCCTCTTCATATCCGTGCCCGCGGCGGCTGACGGCCGTGAAGGCGGCTTCATCATCATCCTTGGGCGCGGCCAGCGTGAGCAGGTCGCGGAAGGTCTTCTCCAGGATCAGGCCCTCGTTCCAGCCCGGGCACAGGACGACCTGCGTGTGGATCTCGATGCCGGCTTCAACCAGTTGCTTAAGGATGACCATCACGTCGAAGCGGCGCTTGATCCCCAGCATGCGCGTGCGCACGTCGATGTCGGTGGCGTGCACCGAGACGTACAGCGGCGACAGGCGCTGGCGGATGATGCGCTCGAGGCCGCGGCGGCCGAGGCTGGTCAGCGTGATGTAGTTGCCGTAGAGGAAGCTGAAGCGGTAGTCCTCGTCCTTCACGTAGATCGGCTCGCGCATCCCCTTGGGATTCTGGTCGATGAAGCAGAAGACGCAGTCGCAGGCGCAGGTCTTGAACTCCATCGGCGCGAAGCACTCGGTCACGGCGTGGATGTCGCCCGGGTCAAGGCGCACGACGAGTTCGCCGCCGTCGGCGCGGCGGATGCCGAGCGCGGTGGTGCTCTCCTCGGGCGCGTAGTAGTAGAGGTCGAGGATGTCCTCGAGGGGGCGGCCGTCGATGGTGGCCACGGCGTCGCCGGGCCGCCAGTCGTGCAGGCGGTCCAGGGGCGGCGGGAAGGGGCGCGTCAGTGGGATCATGGTCGGGTCAAGAAAGCACAGATCGGGCGGGCGGGCAACTTGTGCGGGTATTGGGCGTTGCGGGCGCGGGGTTGACAGGGTGCTGGGACCGGGCTAATTTGGGCGCCTGCCAAGCGGATATCTGGAGCGGGCTTAGCTCAGTTGGTAGAGCATCAGCTTCCCAAGCTGAGGGTCGCGAGTTCGAGCCTCGTAGCCCGCTCCAATCTTCTTCACGTTGTTACGGATGCGGCCGCAAACCCTCACCCTGTTCAA
>CAIWHK010000029.1 GCA_903912525.1 uncultured bacterium
CGGAGAGGCAGGGATTCGAACCCTGGGAACCCGCGAAGGTTCAACGGTTTTCGAGACCGCCCCGTTCAACCGCTCCGGCACCTCTCCGCGAAAATCGCCCGGCTCCAACTGGCGGAGAGGGAGGGATTCGAACCCTCGGTACCTTCCGGCACACACGATTTCCAATCGTGCCGATTAAGCCACTCTCGCACCTCTCCACCTGGGACAGGGCGGGCAATATAGCATCGGGTTTTCGGAAAATCAACGTGCCGTCTTGGGACCGGTCAGAGGCCGAAACAAGCCCCCGGCAGCGGGTTCAGTCGCCTGTCCCGCCCCCGCGCCGGTCGCGGAAGAAGGTCCGCAGCAACTCCCCGCACGGTCCGGCCAGGATTCCCCCCACCACCTCGACCCGGTGGCGGTACGGATTACCGTCCAGCAGGCGGGCGGTCGAGACGACGGCGCCCGCCCGCGGATCAGCCGCCCCGAAGACCACCCGGCCCACCCGCGCCAGCAGGATGGCCCCACAGCACATGGTGCAGGGCTCGAGCGTCACATACAGGGTGGCATCGTCCAGGCGCCAGTCGCCGCGACCCGACCCGGTCCTCTCCTCATACCCATCCAATTCTGTCGGGTCGCCACCGGCCCCTCCCGCGGCGCCGATGGCAAGGATCTCCGCATGCGCGGTCGCGTCCCTGAGTGCCTCGACCTGGTTGTGCCCGCGGGCCAGCACGACGCCGTCCCGCACGACCAGGGCGCCGACGGGCACCTCGCCCCGGCCGGCCGCCTCCCGCGCCAGCCGCAACGCCTCGTTCATCCAGCGCTCGTCGGGAGCGAAGACACCGCCGAGCAGCGATTCACCGGGGGCGCTCAACGCGCGACCGCCTCGACGCCCGCCGGGTTGCCGGCCAGGTCGCGGGCCTCGACGCGCACGCGCCAGGGGCGGGGGCCCTCGGCGCGGCCCGCGCGCGGCCACGGCACCACGATGTCGAACGATTCGGAGGTGCTATCGCAGATGCCGTCCACCGGGTCGAGGCGTTCGGCCGCCCCGTCCGGCAGCAGCACCCGTGCACCCGCGACGACGCTCGCCGCGTCCACCACGCGCAGACGTACACGCAGGCCGCCAGGCACCATGGCCACGGTCACGTCCTGCAGCGCCGGCGGCGCGTTGTCGACCACCAGCGGCCCCAGTTCGCTCACGGCCGTCGCCGCCGCGGCGCCCGGATTGTCCGGCGCATCGCTCGCGACCAGGCGCAGTGCATAGCGACCGTCCTCCATCCGCGAGCCGTCCCAGCTGCCGAGCGTCCCGGTCAGCGGTTCGCCGGGCGAACCGGCGCCCTTGATCGCCGCCGGCCGCCAGCCGGCTTCGCCGTCGCGCCGGCATTCGAGCCGGTACTCCAGGCGATCGTCGTTCGGGTCGGACGCCCGCCAGGTCAGCACCCGCACGGCGCGGCCGGCGTCGATGCGGTCGGGTCCGACCCACCCATCCTCGGGCACGTCGCGCTGCGTGAATTCCGCGCTCAGTCCGCCGCCGTATTCGTGGACGATGTTGTCGCCGCCGGCGTCACCCGCCTTCACACCGCGCAGCCGCTCGACCCGGAAGTCCTCGATGACCGGCGGCAGGTTCGGCTGCCGCGCGCTGACCGACACGCCGGTCACGCGCCACGCGCGCGCGCCCACGCCCGCCGGCGGAAGCTCGACACGCCACTGCAGGTAGCGGCACGGCGCCAGATCGAGCACTTGGTCCGGCTCGCTCCACGGCGCACTCCATGCGCTCCACCCCTCGTCGGGCTCAGCGCGGCGGCCGCCGCGCACCGACCAGCGCGGCGCGCCCTCGCCCGCCACTCCTTCCCAGCGCAGTCGTCCCCAGGCCACGCCGGCGCCGCCGTCGAGCGGCGGGCTCGTCACGCTGGCCCACGCATCCGCCGCCCCGGCCACCACCAACGCCGCGGGATGGGCCTGCGCAACAGCGAATCCGGCGCCGCCCAGCGGCACGATGTCCAACACGTCACCCCCGGGCCACGATACCAGCGGCCGCGAACCCCAACCGCCGGTCAGGCGGTAGACGACGGCGCGCGCGTCGTCGCGCGGCGCCGCTTCCTCGCCCCCGGCGCCCGCCGCAGACACGACCGTCGCCGACGCCGCCACAAGACTGGATCCGTCCGCGGCATCGCCGAGCGTCCCGGCGCCCAGCCAGCCCCAGCGCGGGCTCCAGCCCGCGGTCATCAACGCGCGGTCCCCCGCCCACACCCGCACGGGCTCGCCGCCGGCGCCCAGGCGATAGAGAGCCGCGGCGGGCGCGGTGGCGCCGCCGCCGTCGGCCGTCACGCCGCCGCCTGCGGCGCCGGCTCCGTCGTCCTCACCGGCCAGCCCGAGCACATGGAAAACGCCGCCCGGGCCGCGCAACAGCCGCCGCGCCTCGTCCTGGGCGATGTCGCCCAGCGCCCGCGGACCGCCCTTGCCCCCGGTCGGCACGCGATAGACCAGGCCCGGCCCCTGCGTCACGGCCAGGAGGCTTCCGTCATCGTCGAGGGCCACATCCATCGTGTTCTGCGCCGGCAGTGAGGCCGCCTTTTCGAGTTTCCCGTCGCGCCAGCTGTAGCGATAGACCGCCGCCGGGGCGCCCGTCGCGAGCCAGGCCACCGAGGCCTTCGCGTCGATCGCCATCGCCCACACGTAGCCGCCCTCGATGCGCCCGACCTCGGTGACATCGCCGGCCGTCGTCACCCGTACGAGCCGGCCGTCGGGACCGCAGCCGCCCAGCAGGTCGCCGCCGGGCAGCACCGCCAGGCTGAACACCTCGGTCGATTCCAGGCGCGCCACCAGGCGCGTCGTTCCATCGGCGGTGACGTGGTGGATCTCGCCGCCGTGGCCCGTGCCCAGGTACCAGCCGCCACGACCGTCGCCGGCCACGCGCCACGCGACCTCGGGACCGGCCAGCGCCGTCACCCGCGTCGACGGCCCGGACGTCACGCCGCCGAGCGTGTCGATCCCGGCTGCTTCGAGCGTCACCTCGTCGAAGGAACGGGAGGCCGGCCAGTCCCAGTACTTCGGGCCGGCCGCGTTCGCCGGCAACGACCCGCAAGACAGGACACACGCAACCAGGGCCGCCCCAGCGAACCGTCGTGTCGAGAACCCGGTCATCGCACTCATCGTGAACGCTCCACCTTCCGCCTCGCGGCACGTTTCATTGCGCAGGACGTTTCGAACTCAGCCGGGCCCCGCGCGTCAGGGCCTGCGGCCGGCGCCGGCAGCCGCGGCCGCGGGCACCACTTGCAGTGTGCGTACGGCGTGCCCGCCAAGCGCCCACGTCGTGGGAACCTCGACGCGCGCCACCGGCCGGGCCAACGCCTGGTCGGCCGGCTGGCGGCCCGTCGCCACAACGCGACTGACGCTGCCGGGCGCCGCGGCAAGCTCGCGGCCGCCCACCATCACCGGGCGGTCGGCGGCGAAGACGGTCACCACGAGCGTTGCCGTCGATCGCGCCGTGCCCAGCAGGTCCCACAGGTCTTCCAGCCGGGCCGGTTGCAGGCGTTCGGGCGCGCGCTGCGCCTCGAACGCGAAAAACTCGGCGGCGCTCGCCGCCACCACACGGTACGCGCCGGCCGGCAGCGCGGCAGGCAGCGGAACGTCCACCGGCACCTGGCGGGGCCTGCCGTCGGCGTCACGCAATTCGATCGTCACCGGCAGGCTCACGGTGCCGGCATCCACTCGCCGCGCCGCGCCGAGCCCGTTGATCGTGGCCTCGCCGCGCCCAGGTGCGATGTTGGCCGTGATCGCGACCTTCTCCAGGTGCGCCGATCCGAACGGATTGTCCAACAGCAGCGCCAGCGGCGTCATCAGGTCGGCGCCGAGCGCCGCCGCGCCGCCGGGACCCGACGCCACCCCGGCCTGGGTCAGGCTGCGCTGCGCTCCTTCACCCGCCAGCCGCCACGACGTCTCCATGCGCCACGTCACGACCTGACGGCTGGCGTCGTCGCCACCGGCCAGCAGTGCATTGTAGAACGCCCAGAACACGAGCATCGGCGTCAGCTGTGCGTCATCGGCGACATCGAAGTGGTAGCTGCCGGGCGCCGCGCCCTCGACACGCACATCGACCGGCACCAGCGGCGCCTTGTCACCCAGGCGCCCGGCCACGCCGGCGCGCAGGTCATGGTGGACCGCGCCGACGACCGGCCCTGGTGAGCCGATCTTGAACGAAATGCGGCGGCTGGGCAGGATGGTGACGATGTCGGCCGTGGCCAGGGGCAGGTCCACGGCGCCGCGCTGCATCAACGGGTGCCCGAAGATGAGCACGCGGTCGCCATCCACCCAGCTGACGGTGCCGATGGCGCCGAGGTCCGCGTCGCCGGTCACCAGCGACACGGCGCAGGCAGCGCCCGGCACGAGCTTCGCGCCGGCTGTCGCTGTCGCGGCCGCCGCCCGCCCGCGCGATGCTGCGGCAGCGGCAGAGGCCGGGCGGCACAGCCAGGACGGCGTCCCGCTGTCGCCACCCGCAGCCAGCGGCCCGAGGAGTTCCGCACCCAGATCCAGGACGTCCGGCCAGCCCGGGATCGCCGCGGGCCGCGCGACCGTCCTGGCCGCAGGCGACGCCAACGCGTCCTCCCCGAACAATCCGGTCGCCAGGGCGCTCCCATCACCGGCAACCAGGCGCGCCGGGTCCCAGTCGCCGGTGCTCCGCGGCTGCGCACCCTGCTGCGGCGCCGTCGGCAGCGCCAGCAACTCGCGCGCCGGCGTCACGCCACCGATCGGCGCCAGCGCGCCTTCCCAGCCGAAGGCCAGCGCGCCCGCGAACCGCCCGTCGATGTACACCGGGCTGCCGCTCATGCCCTGCGCGATGCTCGACTGCTCGAGCCCGTGCCCACCGACCTCGACGACCACCATTGACCCCTGCACGCGCGCATTGTCCTGCACGCCAAGGACGCGCACGCTGAACGTGTCGATGCGGCTGCCTGCGAAGACGGTCAGGCCGTAGCCCGTCATGCCGGGCTTGATCTGTTCGACGGGAATGATGTCCGGCAGGGCGCCCTGGACGGCGATCGCCGGCGACCACGAAGCGGCCAGCGACGCGAGGACAACGGCGGCGACAACCATCCACGGTGCGCGTGGGCTGCGCCGGCAAGGCCCGCGCCTGGGCAAGAACGACATCAGGGCGGTTCCTTCCGGTTCAGGGCGGAGTGACCGCCTTGAAGATCCAGCTCGCAGGCAAGTTCCGTCGGCCGGGATGTTTCGGCCCGGGATGCGGCGGGCCGAAATGCGCACGCCGCGCCAGCCTAGCACCGGCGCGGCGCCTGATCCTATATGATAAAAAGACAGCGGGCTGTTTTCGCCAGCCCGCTGCCTCTTTTGATCTAGGTGGTACGCCCAGGAGGATTCGAACCCCCAACCTTCTGATCCGTAGTCAGATGCTCTATCCAGTTGAGCTATGGGCGCACCAGAAACGATCCAACACGATCCTGAACATCGTCCTCGCGTGCCGTCCGCGATCGTTCAGCATCTTTATGTGGCGGAGAGGGAGGGATTCGAACCCTCGGTAAGTTTAACCCTACACACGCTTAGCAGGCGTGCACCTTCAGCCACTCGGTCACCTCTCCGAAACCTGGCGGAGGGCGAGGGATTCGAACCCCCATGGGCTTTCACCCGGCGGTTTTCAAGACCGCTGCCTTACCAATTAGGACTAGCCCTCCCGCAAACGGGGTCACAGGGCTGGTGCCATTGTGGTAAGGAGTGGCGCTCCCGCCCCCGCAACCCGCCGGCACGCCGGACTGGGCCGCGTTCGCAACGGGAAGGCACGGTACTCTTTGGCCTTCCGTTTGTCAAGGATCGGGTCCGGCGCATTTGCGCCGCCGCCCAGCCAGCTCAGCCGGCGTTGCTGCGCGGCTTCGCCAGGCGCCTGGCCATCGCCACGAAATCCAGCCCCACGACCGGGTCGGCCAGCGGGCCCCGCACGGTGATGTCGAGATTGACCCGTCGCTCGGTGTCGCGCAGGGCCAGCGCATACATCGTCATCGAGCCGAGGTTCGGCACGAAATCGGGCGGCAGGCACAGATGCACCGTCAGGTCGGTGCTGCCGTCGAAGCCCAGCGTCCCGGCCAGGTCCCAGTCCGTGTCCGGGCCCCGCAGGGCCAGCGTATCGACCGCAAAGGCACCGCCGGAAACACGGAACACGTGCCGCAACTCGGTGAAGCGGACGTCGATCAGGTCCTGGCGATCGCCCAGGTACTGCTTGGCGTCGGACAGCCACGGGCCGGTGCGCAGCACGCCCTCGTCTGCCCGCAGCCTCCCCTGTCCCGAAAGCGTGGAGCGGACTGTCGCGGCGTCGCCCAGCGTGCACGCCAGCTTCGCTTCGCCGGACACACGGGCCTCCAATTGCGTCGCCACCTCGGGCGCCCACGGCCGCAGCAATGCCGCAGCTTCGACGCCCTCGAGTCGAACCGCACCCTCCACCGCGGCCGCGCCCGCCACCGTCGGATCCCAGGTCCCGGTCGCCGAGACCGCGCCACCCGCGGTGCGACACGACAGCGAGCGCACGATCACGACCCGCTTCCTGAGCGAAGCCTCCAGTTCGAGGTCGTCCACCGCGAACGTCGTCCACGCGCCGTGCCCGAACTTGACCGAGAGCGAGCCCTCGAGCCCGGGCGGCAACAGAGGCCCGCCGATCGGCGCCGCAACCTGCCCCGGTTTCGGCAATTCGTAGTTGAGACCGCGGGCCTTCAGCGCGAAGTCGGCCAGCGCGACGGGCTGGCCACGCCAGGTGGCCTGCGCCGCGGCGCCGCTCGCGCGCGCGCCGTCGACGACCAGTCGCTTGCCCACCAGCGGCAACACCGCCAGCGACAACTCGGCCCGCTCCAGCGCCACGTCGTACGAACCGCGGCGAACCAGACGCGCGTTGCTCACCTGCAACCCGGGGCCGCCGACCAGCGTCAGGCGGGCCTGGCCGACGGTGACCTCGGCGCCCGTCGCGGCCGTCAGGGCCTCGGCCACGCGTCCGGCGAGCATCGTGCCCGGCACCAGGCGCGGGCCGATGAACACGACCGCTGCCAGTGCCGCCGCCGACACGACCAGTGCTGTTCCTGCCCGACGCCCGCGTCGCGCCCGGTTGTTGTCATCGCGCTTGGCCAACCCGTCCCCTGTCCGGCGACGCCGCAATCAGCGGCCGCCCGTGCCCTCTACCGGTTCGTCGCACCACGCCGACTCACGCAACCGCGCGCCGCCGACGACGGCATCGCCCACATACAGCGCCAGCCCCTGCCCAGGCGCCGCGCCGGCCACCGGCTCGACCAGCGTCACTTCCAGACGATCGCCCTCGCGCCGCCACCCCGCAACCGGCGTGCCCGCGTGGCGATGGCGCACCTGCGCCAGCGGCCGGACGCCGCCCCACGCCGCGGGATCGTCCTCGGGCCAGCGATCGGGAAACTCCGGCGCCTGCGCCGTGAACCGGTCGGCCGTCAGGCGCGTCGCCAGCAAACCTTCGCGCGGCCCCACGACCAGTGCGTTGTCGGCTGCCCGCAGTTCCAGCACGAACAGCGGCGCGGCCGCGGAAACGCCCAGGCCCTTGCGCTGCCCGACAGTGTAGCGGAACAGGCCGCGGTGCTCGCCGAGCACCTGTCCCTCCCGGTCGACGATGGGACCGGGAGTCGTCGCCGCGGGTGCCCCGGCGAACAGGAAGTCGCGGTTGTCGTCCGGCACGAAGCAGATCTCCTGGCTGTCGCGCCGCTCGGCAACCGCCAACCCGAGCGCGCGGGCCGCCTCGCGCACCTGCCCCTTGTCATACCACCCGAGCGGGAAGACCAGGTGCTCAAGCAGCGCCCCGCCGATGCGGTGCAGGAAGTACGACTGGTCCTTCGCCAGGTCCAGTCCCCGCAACAGCCGCGGCGCCGGGCCGTCGCGGTCGATGCGCGCATAGTGGCCGGTCGCTGCGAACGCGCACCCCTGCCGCCCCGCGAGCCGCACCAGTTCGGGGAAGCGCACGCTCTCGTTGCAACCGAGGCACGGGTTGGGCGTCCGTCCGCTCGCGTACTCCTGGATGAACGGCGTGATCACCCGCTCGCGGAAGGGCTCGACGAGGTCGCCGACCCAGTGCGGCGCCCCGGCACGCACCGCCAGCGAGCGCGCCTGGTCGATGGCCTCGAGCGAGCAGCACGACTGCTCGGTCGTGGCGGCGTCACCCTCGGCGTAGCAGAAATTGCGGAAAGTCACGCATTCGACGCGGCAACCGAGGGCCTGCAGCATCGCCAGCGCGACGGCGCTGTCGACGCCACCGCTCAGACCGAGCAGAACCCCTGTGCCGGGCGGCAAGGCCCGGCGCAGGGGTTCCGGCAGCGGCAAAGGGAAGGTCGGGCCGGGTGTCATGATTCCCATCCGGTCACCGGACCGATCCGGTCAATGGCCCAGGGTCGGGTCGGGCGCGTTCATCAGGTCGCGCACGATCTTGATGTTCTCGGCCGACCGCCGGCCGACGTCGCCGTCCGGGTCGCTGGCCACGGCCAGTTCCCACTCGGAAACGGCTTCCTGGTAGATCTTCGACTCGGCGAACATGATCGCCATGTTGTAGTGGGCCAGCGCGCTCTTCGGGTCGTTGGCCAGCACGGTCTTGAACTCGGCGATGGCCTGCGGATGCTTGCGCTGGCGCAGGTAGAGCGACCCGAGGTTGCAGCGCGCCTTTTCGTCCTTCGGGTCCACGCGCAAGGCCAGCCGGTAGAACGACTCGGCCTTCGTCATGCAGTCCTGGCGCTCGATCTGGTTGGCCGTCTGTTCCGCCCGGTCGTCCCACAGCGACCCCAGGTTGACCATCGGCTCGAGCAGCGTGCTGTCGGCCGCGATCGAGGCCATGAAACGCGCCTCGGCGCTGTCGAGCAGTGCCACGACGGCCGGTTCCTTCCAGCCGCGCGCGAGGGCCGAGTCGCCCGCCGCGGTGTAGAACCGGTTGCCCAGCAGGTAGGCGGCGTAGGCACGGTCGGGCGGACCACCGGCGGCCATGTGCCGCAGGGAGTCGTCGAGCGCCTGTCCCTGCAGCGAGCCGATGCGCTTGACGAAGCGCTCGATCGCCGTCGGGGCCTTGCCCCCACCGCCCGACGCTCCCGCCTTGCCATCCTTGCAGCCGACCATCCCCAGCAGAAGGCCGACCATCGCCACGGCCGCAGCCGCCGTCACCGTCAATCGTCGCATCGGTACCGCTCCCGCCGCCATGACCCGCGTCCATGGCCGCCGTCTGTGAAACAACGTCCGGGCCGCCGGCGTCACGCGCCGGGGTCCGGCTCCCATGCTACCACCAGGCTTCCAGCCCTGTCACCGAAACCGCCAGCCGCACGTAGCGGCTGCGCAGCCCGTTGTCGCCCTCGTCGCCCACCAGCCCGTAGGTGAGGGCAGCGTCCAGGTGGCCGTTGCCGCCCTTCAGGGGGAAGCCCGTGCCGACGCTGAGCGAGCGCTCGATGATCTCGTTGCCGCCCACACGGTACGGCCAGCGGTGCCAATTCGCCCCTACGCGCAGCGGCAGGTTCGAGGCCCCACCGCGGCGCGCGTTCCCGCGCTGCCTCTCCAGGCCGAAGCCGAACTGCAGCTCGTCGACCAACTGGTCCTGCCAGCCCGCCTCGGCCTGCCAGTCGGCCGGCGCCTCGAGCTTGCGCCAGTCCTGGCGGCGCATGTCGCCGCCGAGTTCCCAGCGTCCGCCGAGCGTCGCCGCGAGCCCGACCGACAGCTCGGCCGGACGGGTGACCTCGTAATTGTTGTAGACGCGCCCGGCGACGCCGCCGGTCTCGGTCTTGCGCCGCCCGTCCACGGTATGGCTGCCGGTCCAGTTGACCCCCAGGCGCAGCCCGGGCAACGGCAGGAACAGGCCTGACAGCGTCGTCGACGTGCCGGTGTACTGGTCCTCGGCCACGGCGATGATCGACCGGTAGAGCCCGGCGCCGTTGGTCGAAGCCGGGTCCAGGAAGTAGTCCGCCAGCGATTCGCGCGTCGAGCCGCGCTCGAGGTTGAGCGCCACGGCACCGGCGAACACCGGCGAAGGCCGCCATGCCAGGCCCAGCGGAACCTTGAACACCGAACCCTCGCGCTCGAACTGCGCATTGCCGCTCAGGGTATCGGCCCATTCGGTGCCCGGCCAGATGGTCCAGGTCGAATCGACCTTCGTCTGCCAGCCGGTGCCGCGCTCGAGCTTGAAGCCCGCACTGAACGCCAGTTCGCCCTTACGGATCGGCAGCGCCACGCGTATGTCCGGAACGTACGTGCGATAGGTGCGCCGCGTATCGGTCGGCGAATCGTGGGTGCCCGTCTCGCCGTAGCCGGTCAGGCTCAGCCCCAGTTGCCGCACCCAGGCGGTCGACGCCAGGTTCTTGTAGCCGGGGTCCAGGCTGTCGACCACGGCCAGGCCCCAGCCCCCGCGACCAAGCATGCGCGCATCGCCGTCCGCCAGCCGCTGGCCCACGCTGCGCAGCGCGAACGGCGTCTGCGCCTGCGCCACCCCCGTCGCCGTCATCGCCAGCGCCGCCAGAAGCGCGGCGGCGATCATCATCGTCGATCGCTTCACTTCGCGCCTCCCATCCGCTCTTCGTGGCGGCTGTACGTGATCACCAGGGTCGGCCGCACGCTGTCGGCAGCGGCCGGGCCGAAGAAGCGGAACTCGTCGAAGTAGAAGTCCGGATCGACCGCGACGATGTCGTACGTCGGAAATACGTCCTCGCCCGCCGCCAGCACGATGCCGCGCGGACTCGTGTAGACGTTGTTCACGAGCCGCTGCACCAGCGCCGTGACGTCGAACGACAGGTGGCGCGCGGACGAAGGGTCGAGGCTCGTCTGCCCCGTGATGACATACGAGGCCGCGCCGAGCTCTGCCGGCGTCATGGTCAGCGGCGCGTCGGCAATCCTGGTCGAATCGATCTCGGCCAGGACGATGGCTTCGCTGTTGCCGAACCCCGGGCTGGTGTCGCTGTCGACATCATTGGTCAGTCGCAGCACAGCGCGGTTGATCAGGATATCCTTCGGCAGGTTGGCCGTTGCGAAATCGAAGTCGAACATCGGGTACGAGCGCAGGCACGTGCGCAGCACCATGCGCGCGGCAGGATCGTCCAGCGCGGCGCGGTCGGCCGGCAGCGCGGCCACCTGCTCAAAGGTCGAGGTGTCGTCCACCGGCTTGAGCAGGAAATTCAGGATCGTGTTGTCCTCGAACTCGACGATCAGGTTCGGCGCCACCACCGTGCCCACGGCCACGTTGTCCAGTTCGGAGTAGCGCAGCAGTTCCCGCGCCGCGAAACCGATCAGGCCGTCGTCCGAGTTCGGTCCCAGCGAAATGGCCAGGCCCACCTTCTGGCCCGCGTCCAGCCAGTCCAGGAAGTCCTGCTCATACAGGCGCAAGACCGGCTCGATGCTCTGGTTGACGTCCAGGAAGTCCGAGTTGATTGCCGGCCCAACCACTGCGGGCGCCGCGCCCGGGTAGCCCACGTAGGCCGTGCTGTCGAACGGCGCGCTCGCCTGCTGGACGACGTAGTACAGGTCCAGCGGTTGCCCGCTCGCGACGTACGTGGTATCGCCGTTGTCGATCACGCGCCGCAGCCCACCGTAGTGCGACAGCTTCGTCAGGCTCAGCTTGACCGCCTTGATTTTGGCCGCGGTAAACTCCGACTCGGGGTATTCGTCGGTGAAGATGTTCCCGAAGTCGTAGTTCACCAGGAGGCGCGAGGCGACACCGTTCTGGCTGCCCAGGTACAGCACCTGCTGGCGGTGCACCGGGACCGCGGCGTCCTGCACCTGGACGGTGCCGTAGTCGCTGATTGCGGTGACGCTCACCGTGTGGAGCACGTCGGTCAGGACCGGGTCCACCAACCCCGAGCCCACGCTGTTCGCTTCGTCGCTTGAACAGCCGCCCAGCCACAACGCCGCCGGCAACGCCAGCAACGCCGTCAGCACGGCAGCCTTCAGCACGGATCGATTTGCCGGCACGTGGCCTCCTGGCCCGTCATTCGGCGCCCGCTGCGCGGGCCGAAAGACTGATTCGGGTGAATCCGCTCTGCTTGATGATGTCGATCAGCCGCACGACGTCGCCGTGCTGCGCCCCCGCGTCCGCGCGCAGGACCATGCGGTCCTCGCCCGAATCCGCCCGCAATTGCACGAGCATCGCGGGCAGCTCAGACTCCACGACGGGCTGCTGGTTCACGAACATGTGCCCATCCACCGTCAGGTAGACGATGGACGGCGTATCAACCGTTTCTTCCGCCGTCGCCGAGCGCGGCAGCGTCACGGTCACCGCCGGCGAGCGACCGAAGGTCGTCGTCACCAGCAGGAAGATCAGCATCAGGAACAGCACATCCACCAGCGACGTGACGTTCAGGATCATGCTGCGACCCTTTTTGCGTTCCCGGAAGTTCACGCCCGCGCCGCCGCGGAGTTCGTTTCCTGCTGCCGCCGGCGCAACGCGTCCAGCAGCTTCGACGCGTACGTCTCGAGGTCGAAGATGAGCCGGCCCGCGCGCGCATCCAGCGAGTTGTAGGCCACCAGCGCCGGGATGCCGATGAACAGGCCGGCCGCCGTGGTCACCATCGCCTCGCTGATGCCGCCGGACAACGCCTCCGGATTGCCGACGCCTGCCGAGGACACCGCCGCGAAGATCCGGATCATGCCCAGCACCGTGCCCAGCAGGCCCATCAGCGGCGAGATCGCCGCGACCGTCTCGAGCACGCCCAACCGGCGCGTCAGCAGCGTCGCCTCGCGCCGCCCCGTCTCCTGCAGCACGTCGCGGATGACCGTCCAGTCGCTCTCGGCGTGGTCGAGGCCCGCCTTGACGATGTTGGCGAACGGCCCGGGCCGCCCCTGGCACAGCGTGTAGGCCGCCGACAGGTCGCGGGTGCCGCCGAGCATGTCGATGGCCGCGGCCAGCTCCGGGACGATGATGCGTGAGCGCCGCAGGACGAACAAGCGCTCGATGATGACGGCCAGGCCGATGAACGAGGCCACGGCGATGGGAACCATCATCGTCCGCCCGGCCACGATCCAATGCCACAGATCCATTTTGACCTTTCCAGCCGTCGCTACCGCGGCGGCTTAGGATAAACCATCGTCAGGTGTATCTCAAGCTGCGCCAAGGGGAAGTGCGAGGGCAGCGGGATGAGCGGCGACGACGAAACCAGGGCCGCGCGCGAGGCCGCGTGCAGCGACTCGTGGCCTTCGGTCTCGAGTATCTCGGCCGCGCTGATCGTGCCGTCCTTCTCGATGACGACCTTCAGCACCGTCTTGCCCCAGATCAACCCCAGGCGCCGCGCCTCGGGCGGCATCCAGTTGGCCATCAACCGGTTCTCGAAGGACTGCATCCACGGCGCGTAGTTCCATTCCCAGGTGTTGAGGCTGTAGGCCCCCACCCGCGCCACGCCGCTGGTCTCCATGCCCTGCGCGTCGCGATCGAAGTCGAACCCGCGATCACCGGAACCCTGGCCGCCGCCGGACTTGTAGATCGACGGCGCCTCGCCCGACCACCACTGCGCCAGGGCCGCGGGGCGCGTTGCCGGTCGTTCAGCTTCGTTCTCCGGCGTCACCTGCTCCGCGGCCCGTGGCACGGGATCGGTGCCGAGTGCCCCGCCGTCGAACTGGCTGAGGCGCTTGCGCTCCTGCTCGATCTGGGCCCTCTCCTTCGCTGCGACCTGCTCCTGCGCGGCGGCCTGGGCCTCCGGCGTCGCCTGGGACGCCTCCGCCGGGGCGGTGACGGCCGGCCGCGCCTGGACGCTGACGCCCGGGGCGCCCTCGAGCTGTTCTCGCCGCACTTCGACCGAGGCGAACTCGCCGGCGTTGGGCGCCGAAGGCTGGACGGCGTCCCCTCCCATCACCGGGTTCGCCGCCAGCGAGTGGTACATCGCCAGGTACTGCGGCTGGGTCGGGTCATCCGGGGGCGGCGTGTCGCTGGCCAGCCGCTCGGGAATCGAGGTGAAGATCCGCTCGCGCTGGTCTTCCTGCAGCTTCTCCTGCCGCTCGGCCTCGGCCACAGCGCGCGCGGCGGCCGGGTCGTCGTCGGCCATCGCGATTTCCACGGTTTGCTCGCGCGGCGCCACGGTCCGACTGGCCACATCCACGGGAACCCGTTGCATGACGAACATGCCCACGACGTGCAGCACGAGCGAGACGAGGAACGCCGCCAGCAGCACGCGGTTCTCGCCGGCCGGTCCCCGGACCGGTCGGACGAGGCTTTGCGACGCCGTCACGGGTGTCAAGAATGCGCTCCCTGGGCCTGCCCGGACGGCCTGCCCGCCTCGGCGCTGCGGAATGGTACGGTAAGCGGCCGGGCAATGCCAACACGGGTTGACGCACCGCGGCCGCGGCCTGATCGTGGTCGGGTCGCCGGCAACCGGGCCGGTGCGGAAGGATTGTCCATGTCCATCGAGGATCGCTTCCTGGATCGCCTGCCGACCGCCCTGCGCGACCGGGTCCGCCGCGATGTGCCCCTGCGCGACCTGACGACGCTGCGGGTGGGGGGACCGGCCGCACTGGTCTGCCCGGCTGATAACCCGGAGCAGGCGCATCGGTTCCACGAGGCTGCCGGCGCTGCCGGCCTGCCGTTGTTCGCCCTCGGCGGGGGCAGCAACGTCCTGGCCGACGACCGCGGCTATGGGGGCGTCCTGCTGCACCTGACCGGCCGCACCTGCGACATGCGCGGCGACGCGGTGACCGTGTCGGCGGGGCTGGGCCTGGACGACCTGGTGGCGCAGACCCTGGGTGCAGGCCTGACCGGGCTGGAGTTCGCCTCCGGCATCCCCGGCACCGTCGGCGGCGCCCTGGTCGGGAACGCGGGCTGCTACGGCCACGAGATCGGCGAATACGTGCGCGAAGCGGTGATCCTGACGCCGGGCGGCGCCCTGCGCCGTGTCGGCCCCGAGGCCTTCGGGTTCCGCTACCGGGGCACGGCGCTGCGCGACGAAGGCGGGATCCTGCTGGAAGCGGTGCTGCAGCTGAAGCGCGGCGACCTGGCGCCGGCGGTGTCCGAAAGGGCGGCGCACCTGGCCGACCGGCTGGCCAAGCACCCGGTCACCGAGCCGAGCGCGGGCAGCTGGTTCCGCAACCTCGAGCCACTGGAGCCGGGCGGTCGACGCCGCGCGGCCGGCGAACTGCTCGACCAGGTCGGCGCGAAGGCGATGCGCGAGGGCGACGCTGCCGTGTTCCCGAAACACGCCAACATCATCATCAACCTCGGCCGCGCAGGCAGCGGGGACATCAGCCGCCTCGCCTCACGCATGCAGGCCGCCGTTCGCGAACGCTTCGGCGTGGAGTTGCAGCCGGAAGTCCGCACCCTCGGGCCCGGCGCCGGCGCTACTTGAGAAGCAAGAGCTTGCGGGCCAGCCTGCCGCCCGGTGCATCCACCACCAGGACATAGGCCCCGGCCGCAGCGCGGCCCCCGGCCCCCTGGCCGTCCCAGCGCACCTCGTGTTCGCCCGCGGCCAGCGGCCCGTCCTGGAGCACCGCGACGCGATGGCCAGCCAGGTCGCAGATCGTCACGCGCACCGGCCCTTCCCGCGGCACGATAAAGCGGGCGCTGATCACGGGGTTGCCCGGGTTTGGCCAGGGGGCCGCGCGCCAGGCCGGGCGATCGGTGCCCACGGCGCCGCCACAGGCAGCGGGCACCGTCGCCAGGTGCGTCGCAGTCCCTCCGGCCGGATCCTCGCAGCGCAGCCGCAGCGCCCGGATCGGTCCCCACGCCGCGAGTTCCCCCGCCCCCAGCTCCAGGTTCCAGCCGCCGTCCCCGGCGCGCAGTGTCCCTGCGACCGCGCGACCGTCCGCCGCCAGCGATCGCCAGCCGTCGTCGCCGCGCGCGTCCAGGTTCCAGGGGCCAACTGTGGCGGTCTCGATACGCACGACGAGTTCGCCCTGCGGCCCGCACTCGGAAGCCAGCCCGCCGGGCTCGACCGCGACGTTGGTCGGGTCGATGTTGCGGTGCACCACGCCCAGTTGCAGGGACGCATCGAGCGCGACGAGGTCCTGCACGCCGTCGCGGTCGACATCCACCACGTCCAACGCCTGGACATCAGGCGTGCCGGCCAGGGCCAGGTTGTACAGCTGGTTCCATGGGGTGATGCTGAGGTAGATGTCGAGCCGGTCCTGGTCGCGCAGGTTGACCACGACGTCCCCGCGTCCGTCCCGGTCGAGGTCGGCGATCGTCACGCCGAACGGTTCGCTCGCGAGCATCGTCGAGCCGGTGCGCCGCGTCAGGATGCCGGTCCCGGGGTTCTCGAACGCGACCAGCGAACGATCGACACGGCAGCCGACAACCACGTCGCTGTCCCCGTCGCCGTCGAGGTCGCCGGTCGCCAGCAGCACGGCCCCGGTGCCGGCGTTGAGCAACTGGCCCGGGCCGAAACTGCGGCCCTCCTGGTTGAGACGCCACCACACGCGACTGGCCCCGTCGACGCCCACGATGTCGAGCAGCCCGTCGCCGTTCAGGTCGACGAGCGCCGCGCGTACGGTCGCGATGTCGTAGGTCAGTGTCACGGGGTCGCTGAAAGACAGCCCCCCGCTGCCGAAGAACAACTGGACGCGCGAAAGATCCGCATGCAGCGCCAGCAGGTCCGTGAGCCCGTCGCCGTCAATATCCCCGGCGCCGAGGAAGGACGGGAAGTCACCGACCGGCAGGCGACCGGCCTCGCCGAGGACATCCCCGGGACCGCGGTCCAGGATGACGATCTCGCCCGCGACGATGTCGACGACGGCCAGTTCCGCCGGCGTGTCGGCATCGAGGTCCAGGGTGACCATCCTGCCGGGCGCAAACGCGAGCGGCTGCGGGATCGCCACCGGCGCCAGGCCGCCGTCGCGGGACGCGAACAGGCTCAGTTCCCGGCCCAGCGCCGGCGCCACGAGCACGTCGACGCGGCCGTCACCGTCGAAATCGCCGTGCACGAGATCGCCCGGCGATGCGTCGAGGGCCAGTGACGGAAGTCCCCAGAACCCGCCCGTCGAGCGGGCAAACATCAGGGTCAGGGCCCCGCCGCCGACAGTGACCAGGTCCGGCAACCCGTCGCCGTCGAGTTCCGCCGGCGCCGTCCCGGCGGGCAGGCAACCCGGAAAGTACGTCTCCTGGCGCGCCCAGCCCCCGGCCGACCGGCTGGCGAATTCGACCGAACCGCGTGCCGCATTGGCCGCCATGAGCGCCGGCACGCCGTCGGCCCGGGGCCACACGCGCAGCGATTCCACGGGCAGCGTGAGCGCCAGTTCCTGGCGGACCTCCAGACTCGCCCCGGCATCGCCGACCACGACCAGGCGCGGCTGGTCCCGGTCCGCCACCAGGAGCTCATCGATGCCGTCCCCATCCTCGTCGACCGCCGCCACCAGGCCGGCGGCCAGGCCGGGGATCGTGCCGAACCGGAGCGTGCCGGCGCCGCCGGCGCCCGGGTCGTAGACGGCGAGGTCACCCGACAGGTAGCCGCGCTGGGCCGCCACCAGTTCGCGGATGCCGTCGCCGTCGAGGTCCGCACCGGCCAGGCTGAACGGCTGATCCCCCACCGCGAGCGTCGTCGCAACGCGCCAGGCAGGTTCCTGCGCCAGCACGGCGATCGCATCCAGGCCCGGGAGCGACACCGCCAGCTTTGCGTGCCCCCCGTTCACGTCGCCGAACCAGGCCAGCGTCCCGGGGTCCTCGTCGAGGTCGACACTGGCGGCCAGTTGCAGGTAGGGGAAGGTGGCGTTGATGCGCACGAAATAGGCGCGATCGGGGTCGGCGCCCGCGACCACGACCCCGCGGTCTGTCAGCGGCAGGCCGACCCAGGCCGCCACCGCCGTGAGCCGCCCCTCCAGAATCAGTTCCTGCCGGAAAGCGAGGCTGTTGCTGGTGCCGTTGTACCGGTAGATGACCAGACGGCCGGTGGACAGTCCGACCACAAGGTCGTCCGTAGCCTGGCCCGGTTGCCGGACCGCCAGAGTCGAAAGTCCCGGATTCGGGAGGCTGAAGCTGCGGGGGCCGGGGAACTCGATCGCTGCCGCGCGAACCGCGGGAAGGGCCAGGCAGACCCCCAGAACCCACGCCAGAGCCCGCTGCGAACGGCCGGGCGGGCGCCGCAGGGAGCCGTAACGCCCTTGGCCACAGGGGATCAGCTCAGCGGACATCGGCGCCGTCTCTTTCCTCGGGGGGGGTAACGCTAGCATAATACGGACAACACGTGGCAGCGACAAACAGGTTGCCGTTAGGGGTTGACACCTCCGGTTCAGCACCTGAAATTAATCACACGTTGTAACTGCCTGCCCCGCCGGTCCCCGGGCCATGGCCCGCACAGGAGCCTGCATGTCGGTGAAGCATTTCCTTGTGGTGATCAGCCTTGTGGCTGTCGGCGCCGGCCTCGTGGCCGCGCCTGCAGCGCTCGCGCAGACGCCTGCGGCGGCGGACACCCCGCCAGCCACCCCGGTCAAGACCTACAAGCTGCTGCACGAATCGCCCAACGCGGCCCGCAACCTGGATGTCGAGGATGTCGAGGGACAGAAGTGGGTGCCCGGCATCCGCAAGGGCACGAAGGAACTGAGCATGTCGCTGGGCTTCATGGGCCTGGCAAGCACGCTCCTGCAGCACGAGCAGATGATCTACAAGTACAACACCGAGGCGACGTACTGGGGCGACATCACGGTCACCGGGCAGCGCGCGTTCAATCCGGTGCTCCGCCTCGGCTACAACGTCGCGCCGTGGCTGACGGTCGAGGGCTTCGGTGGCCTGTCGATCTCCGAGTACTCGTCGACCATCGAGAACGCCCACTGGCGCAAGAACGAACCCCGCGCCGAGCGGCGCGACAATCCCGTGATCGGTGAGTTCGACGCCGAAGCGCGCTCGTTGATCACGCTGCAGACGGGCATCGACGCGCTGTTCTACCCGTTCAACCTCAAGGGCGACGGCACCGGTCGCGTCCATCCGTACGTGGTCGGACAGATCGGCCGCATCTGGTACGACATGAACTCGGACTACACGGCGGGCTCGACCGCCTCCAACGACGTGGCGCTCGGCGGCGGGCTGCGCCTGCTGGCCGAGAAGAACGTGAGCCTGCGGATCGAGGCCGCCTACCACCTGAACACGGTGGAGTTCGCGCCTGCCGAATACTTCATGGAAACGAACGAGGGCACGACCCGCGTGCCGCTGCTGGAATTCCCGGACCTGCCGGACGGCGGATTCACCGAGAAACAGGTGACGTCGTTCGCTGCGCAGGACCTCAACTACCTCGTGTGGTCGATCGGATTCCAGGGCACGTTCTGACCCAGCGGCGAAAGCGCCGGCAAATCGTGGAAGCGGGCGACCCCTCGGGTCGCCCGCTTCGTCATGTGCCCTAAGGGTCCGGTTGCGCCACCGCGAGCCCGTGCCGGAACTCGAGCGCCTCGCGCAGATGGACCTCGTCCACCGCGCGGCTGCCGTCGAGCGCCGCCACGGTCGCCGCCACGTCCCGACAGCGGTGGACCGCCCGCAGGGACAGGTCGAACATCGCGCGCGCCCGATCCAGGAATCCGTCATGTCCGGCGGAGTGCGGCGGCCCGCCGCCGACGCGCCACTCCTCGAGGCGTCCGCGTGCGGCCTCCAGGTCCGCCGGCGTCGGCGCCACCCGCCACCCGCCCTGCGTCGGCGCCACAGGCGCGTCGGCGAAAGCGCCGCGCCAGGACGCCATCTCCACGAACAGGTCGAAGCGATCGAGCAGGGGACCGGACAGCCGCCCGAGATAGCGCGCCCTCTCCTGCGGTTGGCAGCGGCACGAACGCGTGCTGCTGCCGTGGTAACCGCAGCGGCAGGGGTTGGTGGCCGCCACGAGCTGGAACCGGGCGGGAAAGGTCCTTTGCCCGGCGCCGCGCGCCACGGTCACGTGGCCGTCCTGCAGGGGCTGGCGCAGGACGTCGAGCACCGAAGGGTGGAACTCCGCGAGTTCGTCCAGGAACAGCAGGCCGCCGTGCGCCAGGGTCACTTCGCCCGGGCGCAACGCGGCGCCGCCCCCGACCAGCCCGGCGCGCGTGACGGTGTGGTGCGGGGCGCGGAACGGCCGGCGGTCGATGAGTCCGTCGCCGACCGGAACACCGGCAGCGCTGTGGATGCGCGTGATGGTCAGTGCGTCCCGCCGGTCGGGCGGCGACTGCAGGTCGGCCAGCAGGCGCGCCAGGCGCGTCTTGCCCGTCCCCGGTGGACCGACCAGCAGCAGGTTGTGGCGCCCTGTGGCGGCGACCACGGCCGCCTTGCGCGCCAGTTCGTGCCCGGTCAGGGCCGCCAGGGCGGCGCAGGCCTCGGTCGTTGCCGGCGGGCCTCCCGCGGAGCGCCGACGCGGCGGTGCCGGGGAGACGACCGGCTCCACGCCCGTGCGGCACCAGTCGAGCACCTGCCGCAGGTCCGCAGCGGCGACGACCTGCAGGCCCGGCGCCAGGCGTGCCTCTTCCGCCTGCGTGCAAGGCACCACCGCCAGGCGCGAACCGCGTGCCGCAGCATCCAGCAATACCGGCAGGACCCCCCGGACCGGGCGCAGTTCACCGAACAGCGAGAGCTCGCCGACGAACAACGCGCGTAGCCGCGCAGCGGCGCCCGGCTCGACGGCCAATCCCTCGGCGGCGGCGACGATTCCCAGCGCGATCGCCAGGTCGAACGAGGCGCCGCTCTTGCGCACGCCCGCCGGAGCGAGGTTCACCGTGATGCGCCCCGGCGGCACACGCACACCGCTGTGCCGCAGGGCGGCCAGCACGCGCTCCCGACTCTCACGCACTTCGGCCCCGGGCAACCCGACGAGATGGAATCCCGGCAACCCGCGATTGATGACGACCTCGACGCTGACCGACTGCCCCGCGATTCCCGCGACAGCCCCCGTGCTGATCCTGACCGGCATGGCGCCTCCCCGTGTCCGCTTCACGGATGAGGCAAGCGCCGGGCCGCGCGGGCCGTCGGGCGACCATGTCCCGCCGCGGCCGGTGGACGTCGGTGTTGCTGCGCATCCGGCACCGCGGACACTTGCGAGAGCGACGCCGTGCGCTGACACATCCGGGGTGGGATGTCGGCCCTCGGCTGCAACGTGGCGGGAACCCGCAAAAACGAAACGGGGATCCGCTGGGATCCCCGTTCAGTTCTGGCGGCCGGTGCACTGCCGGCCTTCGGAGTCTTCGACGACTACAGGTCGCAGGGACGAACGGTCTTGCGACCGTTGTCGAGGGCACGCTTCTCAGCGGCCAGGATCAGCTCGCGCACCTTGGCGTCGAGGGCGTCGTAGAACTCGCCGGAAACGTTGCACTCCTTGACGGCTTCCTTCGTCTTGGTCTTGCTGATAATCATGTCAGCCATGGGGTTCCTCCCTCGGACTGTGGGACGTGGATCGTGCCGTCACGCCGCGGGGCACCCGGCTCGCGACGTCCCAAAGGACATCTGACCCAGGGGACGTTTTCCCTCGGGCGTACCGGAAACGGCGGGCGGCTTGGAATTCTGGCGCCGGCTACGGGACCTTGGCCGGCCGACCCGGTCACAATCGCCTCGACACTCCAGCCTGTCAAGGGTAGTTTGGCGGCCTGTAGACACTGGAAGAAGCGCGCCAGACCCCGCCCTGCGCGCCGGCCCGAACCCCGGAGATTGTCATGGCGCTCGACGACGTTCTCGCGTACCTCCATGCCCACAGGCAGACGCACGTGGACCAATTGTGCGACCTGCTCCGCATCCCGAGCATCAGTTCGCAGTCCGACCACGCGCCCGACGTCCGGCGCGCCGCGGAGTTCTGCGCGAACGAACTGCGCGAACTGGGCCTGGCCGTCGAGATCATCGAGGGTGACGGCCTCCCCCTTGTCTTCGCGCAGACGGCGCCGCGCCCCGACCGTCCGACGTTGCTGATGTACGGCCACTACGACGTGCAGCCGGTCGACCCGCTCGACCTGTGGACGACGGCGCCGTTCGAGCCGCGCATCGAGAACGACATCCTCTATGCGCGCGGTTCCACCGACGACAAGGGCCAGTTCTACGCGCACTTCAAGGCGCTCGAGGCGTACGTGCGCACCGGCACCGACCTGCCGGTGAACCTCAAGTTCATCCTCGAGGGCGAGGAGGAATGCGGCGGCCACCACGTCTACCGGTTCACCGAGCAGAACGCGGAGAAGCTCGCCTGCGACGCGATCGTCGTCTCGGACACGGCGCTGTACAACGAAACCACGCCGGGCATCTGCTACAGCCTCAAGGGCCTCGCCTACATGGAGATCAGGGTGAGCGGCCCCGCGCAGGACCTGCACTCGGGCAGCTACGGCGGCACCGTGCAGAACCCGGCCAACGCGCTGGCGGAGATCATCGCGCAATTGAAGGATGCGAACGGGCGTTGCACCGTGCCGGGCTTCTACGATGACGTGCTGGACCTGGACGCGGACGAGCGCGCGGGCTTCGCCAAGCTCGGCTACACCGACGACATCCTGCGCAGCGAGACGGGCGCGCCGGCGGCGTACGGCGAGGCCGGCTACACGACGCTCGAGCGCATGTGGGCGCGGCCGACCTGCGACGTCAACGGCATCACCAGCGGTTACGGCGGCCAGGGCGCCAAGACGATCATCCCCGCCCGCGCGATGGCCAAGGTGTCGATGCGACTGGTCCCGAACCAGGACCCCGACGGCATCGCGGCCGCGTTCTGCGACCATGTGCGCAAGCTGGCGCCGGCCGGCGTGACGGTCGAGGTGGAGAACCTGCACAACGCGAACCCGGTGCTCGTGCCGCGCCACTCGCCGATGATGCAGGCCGGCATCCGCGCGCTGCGGGCTGGTTTCGGCGCCGAACCGGTGTTCATCCGCGAGGGCGGCAGCATCCCCATCGTGGGTACCTTCCAGGCGTGCCTGAAGGCGCCGGTGCTGCTGCTGGGGTACGGGCTGTCGACCGACAATGCCCACTCCCCCAACGAGAAGTTCCACCTGGCCAATTACTGGAACGGGGCCCGCACCAGCGCCCTGCTGTTCCACGAGGCGGCCGGCGGCTGAAAACGAAGGCCCCCGCGCCGCTGCGGGGGCCTGTTTGACTTCGCGAGGGCGATAGGGTAGTTTTCGCGGTTCAACGAAAAGGCGTCCCCGTCGTCTAGTGGTTAGGACACCGCCCTTTCACGGCGGCAACACGGGTTCGAGCCCCGTCGGGGATGCCAACCTCTTCCAGAAGCCGCCACGCGCCCGCGGCGACCGCCTTCACGCGCCGATCCTACTCGACGGCCGTTTCCCACAGGTTGGGTTCCGTCGCCCCCCAGTTACAGTAAACGAGATGGCGCCCGTCGGGGCTCCAGCGCGGCCAGAAGCCGCCGGTGGCGGTGACCTGACGCGGGTTGGCGCCGTCGGCGTCGAGGCGCCACACCTCCATGTCGCCGGACAGTGTGCTCTCGTAGGCGATATGCGCGCCGTCGGGCGACCACGACGGGTGTCCCTCATAGCCGAACAGCGGCGTCAGGCGCACCGGGGCGCCGCCCTTGGCCGGCACCGTGAAGAGCGCGGACGCACCCTGCTCGCGGTTGGATTCGAAGACGATGGTGCGACCATCGGGCGACCAGTCGGGCGTGCGGTCGTAGGACCCGTCCACGCTCGTCGTCAGGCGGACCGCCGGACCGCCAGCCAGCGGCGACATCCACAGGTCCAGGCCCACGACGCCGCCGCGGTTGGACTCGTAGACGACCAGAAGGCCGTCGGGCGACACCGCCGGACTGCCGTCCTGGCCGGCATCATCGGTAATCTGCACCGGCGCGCTGCCTGGGACCGACAGGTCCTGCCGCCAGATCGACTTGGTGCCGCTGCGGTCGGATTCGAAGACGAAGCCGCTGCCGTCGGGCAGCCAGTACGGCGAGCTGTCGAAGCCGGCGTTGTGCGTCATCTGCTCGGCCGGGCCGCCCCCAAGCGGCAGGCGCCAGATCTCGAGGTTCCCGGTCGCATCCGATTCATAGAGGATCGACGACGCGTCCGGGGCGTACATCGGGTTGGCCTCGAACACCGTCTCGGTGGCCGTCAACTGCTTGGCGGTGATGACGGGCGCCGGGTCGGTCGGCGCCGTGGTCCCGCCGCCGCAGCCCGCCAGCGCGGCCAGGGCAACCAGGGTCATCAGCAATCCCGCATTCCGGTTCGACATGGATGGTCATTCCCTTCGCTGCATGTTGGGCCCGGGCAGCGGCGTCGCCGCGTTCCGGCATCATCGATCTGGAGTCCACGGATGGTCCGCGTGCATGCCGCTCAGCGCACGAGCGTGATGCTCCCGCGCGCGCCGGTGCCGGCGATGCGCGCGACGTACAGGTAGCGACCCGACGGCACCAGCCGACCCAGGTCGTCGGAGCCGTCCCAGGTCGCCGTGACGCGACCGTTCGCGACGTCGCCGGTTTGCAGCTTCCGGACCAGCTGGCCGCGGATGTCGTAGAGGTCGATCTCGGCGCCGGCCGTCGCGTCCATGTCCGACGGCAGCAGCAGTTCGATCGTCGTGCGGGGGTTGCAGGGGTTCGGGAAGGCGCGGCTGGTGACCGACACCACCACGGGCGTCGTGTCGGCGAGGTAACCCACGAGCATCTCACGCAGGCCGCCCACGCGGTCCGGCGTCGCCAGCGTGTGGTTCTCCAGGCCGATGTTCGCCGTCGCCAGGATGCCGCCGAACAGGTAGCGGAAATCCTCGGCCAGGATCTCGCGCGCCCGCAGCGCGTGCGGCGCGTCGGCGCCCGCGGCGGCCAGGTCCAGGCCGCGCAGCGCGGCGTAGGCTTCCCAGCGGCCCTGGTGTCCGTCCATGGCGGCCCACGTCAGCACGTGACCCATCTCGTGGGTCGTGATGTAGGCCGTGATGGCGTCGCCCAGCGGCGCGTACGAGGGCGACAGGAAGATGGCGCCGCGGCGGGCGAAGCTGCTGCCGATGTCGGCCGGGATGGCGTCGAGGATGAAGACCTCGACCTCGACGTCGCAGGTGAACCCGCGCATGTCGCCCAGGGCGGCCATGACGACGTCGGCGTCGAACGGATAGAGGGTGCGGGTCGCGGGCGCCAGCGTCACGCTGCCGGCCAGCGGCGAGCTGAGGACGCGGCTGCCGTCGGCCGACACGGTGCAGGCGGCGGCGATCTCGGAAGCGTCGTGGAGGGTGACGCGCAGGCCGTTGTCGAACGACGCCGAACTGGCCGCCACCGCGCTGCCGGCCGCGAGCAGGACGACCGCCGCCATCGCCAGGGCACCGTTGAGCTTTCCGTTCTGCGCCATCATGGGATCCTTTGCGCCGCGATCGTCCGTGTCCGGGCCGGCTGGGGAATCCGCCGCCGCCGCTGCTGGTCCTGCTCGAAATACCGCAGCTTTCGTACCTTGGACGCACCCGTCGCGAAGTGATGGTCAAAAATTGATTCCATAAATCATGTTACCGGATAATCGATGCTGGTTCAACAAAATACGGGAGCGCCGCCTAGGCCCGACAGTGGCCGGCGACCGCGTGGACCCGGGCCCGGGCCACCCACGGAAGGCTCAACTGGGGAAAATTGCGCAGATTATAGGGGAAAATAACCCGATCAAGGGTTCGAAAATCGCCGGGCCAACCGGGAGTGCCGGAGAATCAACCGGCGGCGGGGCGGGTGCCCAGGCGCGTCAGGACGAGCGCCCCGAGGCCGAAGGCGAATGCGACGGCCTTGACCGACACGGCCAGCACGAAGACCGCGATGACCGCCGGCAGCGGGGCGCCCAGCAGGTTGAGCAGCGAAGCCAGGAAGGCGACGGAGTGCAGCACGCACAAGCCCAGGGTGACCGCCAGGGCGTCGGACCGGCCCGCGGCGCCGGTTGTCGCCTGACCGAACAGGCGCCGGCCGACCAGGATGCCGGTCACGGCCACCGCCAGCACCGTCACGGCGGAAACCGCGAGGGCCAGCAGCAGGGCCACCGGAACGCCGATCACCGTGATCACCAGCAGGGCCGTCAGGACGAGCAGCGCGGCCGGGGCGGTCAACCCCAGCAGGGCGCCGGCGCCGAACACGCGTGCGGGATCGGCCTGCAGGCGCGCCAGCACCGCTTCGCGCCGGGCCACAGGAACGACGGCCACCGCCAGCAGCGACGCCAGCAGGGTCACCAGGAACATCCCCTGCGCCAGTGCGAACGTCAGCCCGCGGTGCCCCAGCAGCCCGCTGACGCCGTGGCCGCGGCTGAGGCCTCCGTCCAGCCAGTCCAGGGCGACGGTGTTGCCGGTCTTGGCCCCGGGCGCGGCGTCCATCCTGCCGCCGATGGCGACGGCACTGCCGCGGACGTCGGCATCGTCGAGCAGGCTCAGCGCGCCGCCGACAGTCACGACATTGCCGTCGACGCGGCCGGCCACTTCACAGTCGCCGAAAATGACCACGACATTGCCGCGCACATCCTCGTTGGGAGCGACGGCCACCGCATGGCCGATGCGCACGACGTTGCCGTCAACCACGTGGCGCGGCGGCTTGGGCGGCCGCGCCATGGGGATGAAGTCGGCCAGCGTATGGTGGCGGCCCGGCGTCGACAACGAGTCGGGCAGTTCCTTGAGGATCGCCTCGGTCAGGGCCTCGATGCCCTGGCTGACGCGTTCATCGAGGTTTTCCGGGATCGAGATGATGATGCCGTCGCCGGCGTCGTCGACCAGCGAGATCCGGTTGTCCTTGACGGCGAACTCGAGCTTGCCGAGCTGCGCGCCGATGCCCTCGACCATGCGCGTGACGTCGCCGATATTGCGCTCGATCATGATCCGCTGCTCGGCCGTGAGTTCGCCGTCGCCCTCGCCGGCCAGGCTGTCGCTCAGGACGCGGATCATCGTCCGGTACTTGCGGATCTCCATGAGCAGGGAATCACGGCCCGCGGCCGCGGCCGCGGACTGCGCCAGGTGGGCATCGGCGACGGCGTGGGCCTGGCGGGGGTCGCGAGCCGAGGTGGCGGCGGTCGCCAGGGCGGGAACGAGCTGGGCCAGGGCCAGCGCGGCCAGGAGCAGCAGGACGGCGGGAACGCCAGCCAGCGGCAGGCCGTCGCCGGCGCTGCCGGCAGCCACGGTCCTGGTCCGCCGCGCGTCCATGGTCAGCCCTCGGCCCGGCTAAGGCCCACCAGGCGGCGCCCGGCGCTCTGCAGGCGGCACAGGAGTTCGGGGGCCAGGCCGGCCGCACCGGGGGCCAGAAGCCAGCCGCTGCCGGCGCCGGCGATGAACACGGCCGCGACGGCTGCCGTGACGAGCAGGCCGCCGAGCCGCGTCGCGCGGGCGCGCAGCCATGCAGGCAGGAACTGCTCTTCGAGGAAGACAGGGACGCGCTCGCGGCGCAACGACGCCATCGCCTGGTAGGCCGCGTAAGGCACCGAGGCGAGGACCTTGTCATCGAAATCGGCGGGCGCTTCCAGCGCCGGCAGCGCCTCGAGGCCGGCGAATACGGCGCGCAGCGCGTCGTGGTCGACCCGGCACGACTCGCACTCGCGCAGATGCAGGAACACCGAAAGGGACCGCTTCTTCTCGAGGGTCCCGTCCAGGTAATCCTGCAACTCAAGGCAGCAGTCCGGGCAGCTCAGCCCGTCGCCCGCCTGATGATTCCGCTGGTCATGGCCGTCCATAGCGGCTCCTTCCATCCCCTGCGGCGCTTCCGGCGGGCATCCTAACCGGGAGCCGCCGGGCTGCGCAATCTGTGATGGGGGGGAACGGTCGGGCCGAAGCCCCTCCGTTCCCTCCCCTGGCAGGTGTCGAATCCCCCGACATTGACTTGATCACCCGCCGCGGGGATCTACGGCGCGACCGGGGACCGGGTTTCACGGGTTTCGTGATTATTTCCCGCCGACCGCCCCGGGGGTGCCCGCCAAGCCCCCCCCCGGCGGGTCAGATATCGTAGGACCGGTCGGCCAGCATCTGCTGGATCTGGGCCCGGGCGCGGTGGATCCGGGCCTTGACCGTCCCGAGGGGCAATTGGAGGACCTCGGCAATCTCCTCGTAGGACAGCTGCTGCTGGTGGCGCAGGAGGGTGATCGCCTTGTAATGCGGCGGGAGATCGGCGATGACCTCCTCCAGCCTTGAGACGGCCTCCCTGCGCTCGAGCACGGTGTCGGGGCCGGGCCCCTCGTCCGGGATCTGCAGTTCGAACTCCTCGCCGTCCGGGCCGGCCACCCCATCCAGTGACAGGAACCGCATGCGGTTGCGGCGCAGGTGGTCGATGCAGTGGTTCGAGGCGATGCGGAAAAGCCAGCTGCTGAACGCGTATTCCTCGTCAAAGCGGTCCAGCAGGCGGAAGACCTTGATGAAGACTTCCTGCGCCAGGTCGCGCGCATCCTCGGGGTTCCGCGACATGCGATAGCACAGGTTGTAGATGGGGCCCCGGTAGCGCGCGAGGATCTCCGCAAAGGCGGCTTCCTCACCGCGCTTGCAGCGGCGGATCGTCTTGAGGTCCTGGTGGCGATCGAACATCCGTCACCTTCCGCCGTTGGGCACGAACCGGGAACATAGGCGGAGCGCGCGCCGGGGGTCAACCCCGGGCGCGTTCACGCCGCCGCCGGTCCGTTGCCGCGGACCCGCGGTTGACACTGCCACAGGCGGATCCTAGACTCCGGCAGTGCGAACGCAGCCGGCGCCTGCGCGACGCCGACCAACCTGTCCGGCAGCCTTCAGACTGGGGATCCCATGAGCTCGATCGAATTCATCCAGGCCCGCGAAATCCTCGACTCCCGTGGCAACCCGACCGTCGAGGTCGATGTGTTCCTGGAGGACGGCAGCGTCGGGCGCGCCGGCGTGCCGAGCGGCGCCTCGACCGGCGAGCACGAGGCCCTCGAGCTTCGCGACGGCGACATGTCCCGCTACGGCGGCAAGGGCGTGCAGACGGCCGTCGACAACGTGCACGACCTCGAGGACGCCCTCGTGGGCATGGACGCCACCGAGCAACGCGAGATCGACCGCCTGCTCATGGACATGGACGGCACGCCCAACAAGGGCAAGCTGGGCGCCAATGCGATCCTGGGCGTCAGCCTCGCGGTGGCCAAGGCGGCTGCGGCGTCGGTGGGCCTGCCGCTGTACCAGTACCTGGGCGGCGTCCACGCGCACACCCTGCCGGTGCCGATGATGAACGTGCTGAACGGCGGCTCGCACGCCGACAACAACGTCGACATCCAGGAATTCATGATCATGCCGGTGGGCGCGCGCACCTTCAAGGAAGCGCTGCGCTACGGCGCCGAGACGTTCCACGCGCTGAAGAAGATCCTGGCCGAGAAGGGCCTGGCCACGTCGGTCGGCGACGAGGGCGGCTTCGCGCCGAACCTGGGCAGCAACCGCGAGGCGCTCGACTACCTGTGCAAGGCCATCGAGAAGGCCGGCTACCGGCCGGGCGAGGACATCGTGCTGGCGCTGGACGTTGCCTCGAGTGAATTGCACAAAGACGGGAAGTACATACTCGCGGCCGAGGGCGGCGAGCCCTGGGAAGCCGAGCGGCTGATCGAGTACTACAAGACGCTCGTCGACAACTACCCGATCATGTCGATCGAGGACGGCCTGGACGAGAACGACTGGGCCGGCTGGGGCAAGTTGTACCAGACGCTGGGGAGTCGCGTGCAGATCGTCGGCGACGACCTGCTGGTGACCAATCCCGTGCGCCTGCGCCGCGCCATCAGCGAAGGCTGCGCCAACAGCATCCTGATCAAGCTGAACCAGATCGGTTCGCTGAGCGAGACGCTCGAGACCATCGAGATGGCCAAGCGCGCGCGCTTCACCAACGTCATCAGCCACCGCAGCGGCGAGACGGCCGACAACACCATCGCCGACCTGGCGGTGGCGACCAACGCCGGCCAGATCAAGACGGGCTCGCTGTGCCGCAGCGACCGCGTCGAGAAGTACAACCAGCTGCTGCGCATCGAAGAGGAACTCGACGACCTGGCCGTGTACCCCGGCCGCGGTTGCTTCTACAACCTGGGCTAGACCGAAGGAGCGGAACCCGTGGCAAGGATGCCCCGTCCGTTGAAGTATGCCGCGCGTGCCGGAGCCCCGCGCTCCGGCCCGCGCGGCCAAGTCTGGGTCCCCCGGGCCGCCCTCTGGCTGGCCATCGGCGCCCTTGTGGCCGGCGTGGTACTCGTCCAGCTGGGCGACAGCGGTGTCCCGTCCTGGCGCCGGCTGCAGGTCCAGGACGCGCAGCTTGCGCGCGAGGTCGACGACCTGACGACGCGCAACGAGGAACTGCAACGCGACCTCAAGCAGATCAAGACCGATCCCGAACTCCTCGAGCGCCTGGCCCGCGAGAAGGCGGGCATGCAGCGACCGGGCGAGGCCGTGCTGAAGCTGCTGCCGGCGGGCGACGGCGGCGACGGCAAGTAGGCCGCCGGATCCGGGGCGGCTGGGGAGCGGGCAATCTGCCTTGGCGGGCCCCGCCTTGACAGCCCCCCGACCGCTGCCTATATTCGCCGCGCAGAACAAAGACTTGGATGCGGGGTGGAGCAGTCTGGTAGCTCGTTGGGCTCATAACCCAAAGGTCACAGGTTCAAATCCTGTCCCCGCTACCACATAAAAAGGCCCGGCTTCGGCCGGGCCTTTTGCTTATCATCCACCGGACCACACGATCGGCTTGACCATCTCAACCGCTTGGGCATCATCCACGGCACGAGCCGGGGACGGGTGACGGGAACAGGCGACGGACGGAGGCCGCTTTGCGCAGCAGGATGGGTTTCTTCTACGCCGTGCTCGTGGCGATGCTCTGCGCACTCGGCGTCTGGTGGATCTACTACCTGACCGACGAGGGACGCCTCTACGTCGAATACAGCCTGCAGAAGATGGCGAACGACCGCCTGCACGCCGCCTTCCTGATCCGCACCGACCCCGAGGTGCGCGCCGACCCCGAGCGCTGGCTGGGCCCTTCCTTCCCCAACCTCGTGTTCCGCCGCACGCCGCACGGCATCGAGACGGAGATCGACCCCAAGGTCGTGGCGCAGGTCGCCGCCGAGGGCCGCCGCCGCCGCAACATGTTCCTCTACGAAGGCGCCTTCTTCCTGGTGCTGCTGTTCGCCGGCTCCACCATCCTGGTGCTGTCATGGCGGCACGCCGAGCGCTTCAAGCAGGCGCGCGAACTGTTCCTGGCCGGCGCCACGCACGAGTTCAAGACACCGCTGGCGAGCCTGCGCCTGTACACCGAGACGCTCGCGCGCGAGGGCGTGCCGGACGAAACGCGCACGCGCATCCAGTCGCGCATGGTGCAGGACGTCGTGCGCCTCGAGAACCTCGTCGACGACATGCTGGCCATGAGCGCGGACGACACGTTCGCGATGGGGCCGCGCATCCGCATGGACCTCTGCCGGGAATCGCAACGGGTGCTGGACGATGTCCGCCCCCTGGTGGTGGACCACGGGGCGCGGTTCGAACTTCACGGCGACGACGGCGCCATGGTCTCCGGACAGCGGTTGTTCTTCGCGCTGGCGCTGCGCAACCTGCTGGTCAACGCCGTCAAGCACAGCCCGAACCCGGTGACCGTCGAGGTCCGCATCGAGCACGGCGACCGGCACCACCGTGTCGTGGTGGCCGACAACGGGCCCGGCATCCCGAAGAGGATCCAGCGGAAAGTCTTCGAGTGCTTCTACAGCACGACGGGTCACCAGCGCCAGGGCGGGACCGGGCTCGGCCTGTATCTCGTCCGGCGCAACATCGAGAGCATCGGCGGCAAGGTCGAGCTGCAGAGCGAGGAAGGCCAGGGCTGCACATTCACGTTGACCCTGCCGGCCGCGCCGGACGAAGCCTGAAAGGAACGCGATGAAACGGCGGATCCTGGTCGTCGAAGATGACGCGCACCTGGCCGATGGACTGGCCATCAACCTCGAACTCGAAGGTTACGAACCGCTGCTCGCGGCGAGCGCCGAAGACGGGTTGGCGGCGTGGCGGCGCGGCGGCGTGGACCTGATCCTGCTGGACGTGATGCTGCCGGGCATGGACGGGTTCGCGTTCTGTGGCATCGTGCGGCAGGCGGCCGACCGCGTGCCCATCCTGTTCCTGACCGCGCGCGGCGGCGGCCAGGACCGCATCCGCGGGCTGGACGAGGGCGGCGACGACTACATCACCAAGCCGTTCGACCTGCAGGAACTGCTGGCGCGCATCAAGTCGATCTTCCGGCGGCAGGACTGGATGCGCGGCCAGGAGGTGCCGGCCACGGTGCGCGTCGGGCGCGCCGACGTGAACCTGCGCACATTCCAGGCCACCACTCCCGAGGGAACCGTCGAACTGAAGGAGAAGGAGGCGATGATCCTGCGGTTGCTGTACGAGCAGCAGGGTCAGCCGGTCGATCGCCAGACCATCCTGGACCGCGTGTGGGGCTTCGACGCCTACCCCACGATGCGCACCGTCGACAACTTCATCCTGTCCCTGCGGAAGATCGTCGAGGAGGACCCGGGCCGGCCCCGGCACATCCTGACGGTACACGGCGTGGGTTACCGGCTGGACTGCGAGGCCCCGGGCGAAGGACCGGTGGCCTAGGACGCCCACGGGCGCGCAGGTCAGGCCTGTTCCTCGAGCAGGTGCCGCTGCCAGGCATCGCGGCCGCGCCAGCGCGCCAACGGCCGCATCGCCAGCAGCCCCGCGCGGCCGACGGACTTCTCAAGCCAGCGCACCTCGGCCAGCTTCGCCGCCAGTTCGGGATCGCGCGGCGGCGCAAAACCCTGCTCGCGCAGCAGCAGCGTGCCCTTGGCGCGCAGGCTCAGTTCGCACTGCAATCTCAACAGGCACAGCATATCGGCCACGATGTCGGCGCGAAACCCGTCGCGCAGCGACTGCAGGTAACGGCCGACGGGCGTGGCCGCGACCTGCCCCTCGCGGATCAATGCCAGCAGTTCGCTGTCCAGGTCGAATCCGTGGCCCAGCCAGCGGCGCAACCGGCGCTCCCCCAGCTTCCAGGCCGCGGTCATCGCCAGCGGCATGACCACCAGCACCATGCCCGTCGACAGGAAGGGCCGCACCATGAAGCGGTTGAACAGCGCGTGCACGGCAATGGCGCCGACCAGCGCCCCGAGCCACGGACGGCCGGAATCGGCGCCGCGGCGCTCGCCCAGGCCCTGGACGAGCAGGCCGAACATCGCTGTCGCCCCGCCGTGCATGACGGCGGTGCCGAGCCCGCGGATGACCCACACCAGCAGCGGTGCGTCGGGCAACTGCGACAGGTAGTAGCCGTTCTCGACGACCGCGAAGCCGGCGCCGACGGCAAAGCCGAGGATGGCTGTGTCGATGAGGAAGGCGGCGCGGCGCGTCGCGACCAGCCAGGCGACGAACGCGCCCTTGGCCGCCTCTTCAACGACCGGCGCGACGAGGACCGCGAAGCGCCAGGTCGGCATGTGGGTCAGGCTGAGCAGGCTGGTGTTCACGAAATACGTGGCCAGCGCCACGAGCGCGCCGACCAGCAGGGCACCGGCGACGCGACGACGGCGCACCAGGCGGAAGGTGTCGACCAGGACGAGGACCAGGAGGAAGGCCAGCACCGGAAGGCAGGCCAGCGCCGCGCGACCGGCGAGGTCCAACGGGCCCGTGCCCGCGTCCATCATGTCCTACTCGAAGGCAAAGATGCCTTCAAAGCCGGCCAGGGACAGCACTTCGCGCAGGTGGGGACTGAGACCGGCCAGGACCAGGCCGCCACCGCCCTCGTCGCGAAGGCGACGCTGCGCCGCGATGAGGATGCCCAGCCCGGCGCTGGCGATGTAATCGAGGCGCGTGAAGTCGAGGCGGCAGGTGCCCTGAACCGCGCCGAGGAATTCGCGGGCCGCCGGCGCACTCGCGGCGTCAAGGCGGCCTTCAAGCCGGACAGAGCCGTCATCCTGCCAATCGATGGCAAACATTGGTCAGCCCTGCTCCCCGGTCAGCGGCCACAGCCGGTGCAGGTCACGCGAGGCGACATCTTCCTTCTTCAGCAGGTCAGCCACGGTGGTCTGGCGCAGCACTTCGGTCAGGCGCCCCTCGAGGTGCTGCCAGACCGGGCGCAGGCCGCAGTTGTTGTTGCGGGGGCAGTCCGGGGAGTCGGCGCTCTCACCGCAGGGGAAACCGGCCACGGGATCGCCACTGACCGAGTAGATGATCTGGGCGGCCGAGATCGTTTCGGCCGTACCCGCCAGCACATAGCCGCCGTAACGGCCGCGCAGCGCATCGACCACGCCGCCACGCCGCAGCATGCCAAGCAGTTTGGCCACTGTGGGCTCGGGCAGGTTCTCGGCCTCGGCCAGGTCGCCGAGCGTCACCTGTCCCCCCACATGGGCCATGCGCATGACGAGCCGGACGGCCTGCTCCTCTGCGCGGGTTACGCGGAACATGGTGGCACGCGGAACATGGTTGGCTACTTCCCGTTGGCGGGTCCCCAGCGACCCGAACCTCAATGTTGCTCTCTTGAGGTCAGATTAAAGCAGGGCTACGTGGAATGCGCAACTACCGGTTGGCGGGGTCCCCGATCAACCGCAGGCAGCCTTCGCGGACCGGCTCGTCCTGGCCCTCGAGGACCAGGCCGAGGTCGGGCCGGATCCCGGCGACGACGCCGCGGCGCCGTGGCGGGGCCCCTGTGGCCGCCCCCGGCTCCCGCGCGTCGGGGTCCCAGACGGCCACCTCGCGCCCCACGACGACCGAGCGTGCGCGGTAGGCCTCCACAAGGCCTTCCGGCCCACGGGCGGCGAGCGCGGCGAGCTGTTCACGCAGGTGCGCCAGGACCGCCGCCGCGGCAGCGGCCAGGAGCGGACTCGGCAAGCCGTCCGCAGGCGCGAGATCAGCCAGCGAGCCCGCAGGCAGCGCGAACGGGTCACCTGTGAGCGTCGGCGACACCTTGAGGTTCAGCGCGAGCCCGCAAAAGACGGTGGTCACACGCGCGCCGTTGGTGCGCATGGCCGTCAGCACGCCACCCAGCTTGCGCCAGCCGCCGGCGCCGTCGCCAGCAACGAGGTCGTTGACCCACTTGAGCCCCAGCCCGGCCCGGGCCGCGGCCTGGGCGCCGACCAGATCCGTGGCGGCCCCGGCCAGAGCGACGCCTGGCAGCATCGGCAGCGACGGTCCGCACAGCGCGGCGTCCAGATCGCAGGGCATCGCAACGCTCAGGTGCAGGTTCCCCGGCGCGGCCTGCCACCTGCGGCCGTGCTGGCCCTGCAGGCCGGCGCCCCCGAGGGCCAGGCACGCGACCGGCCCCGGCAGTGCCGGACCGGCCGACGTCAGGTCGCGCAGCGCGACGAACTGCGACCGTCCGACATTCCCACTGACGAAGCATTCACTCCAGCCGGGCCCCGGCAACCCGCCGACAGTTTGCGATGCCACACGCAGGGGCAGCCCGTCGTGGCCGCAGGCCCGCCACAGGGCGAGGGCGAACTGATCCGCCGCCGTGACGGGGTCATCCGGCAAGGATGACAGGCTTCCCGCCGGCGCCACCCCGGTCAAGGCGGCGAGCGAATCGGCGCAATCGACGATCATGCAAGCCTTTCGGACAGTTGGTGCCGCAACGCCGGAGCCCTAATCGAAAACCCCTTTGCGGTATCCCGACCACTATGGTAGGGTCCGCCGCGTTCACGTAAGCGCGGCCCGGCAAGCACTGCCGACCCTTCGTCGTCTTGCATAGACGCCGTCCACCCAAGGGCCCGGGTCGTTCCCCCCGCACTCTGCACGAGGAGACGACATGCGCAAGAGGTTCCTCCTGCTGGCGCCCGCCCTGGGGCTGCTGCTCCTGGGAGCCAGCCTGGCCCACGCGTCCGGCTTCAGTATCTACGAAGCCGGTTCGCGGGCGACGGCGCTCGGCTGCGCCTTCACAGCGACCGCCGACGATGGTTCCGCGTTGTTCTACAACGCCGCCGGATTGTCCTTCCAGACCGGTCGCAACGTGGACGTGAACATCGTGGGCGTGGCGCCCCAGTTCAAGTTCGCCGGCCACCTGACGCAGGGCGACGACCTCCAGACCGGCCAGGCCGCGAGTAAGCTCTACCTGGTGCCGGGCGCCTACTACTCGGCGCATCCGACCGACAAGGTGGCCTATGGCGTGGGTATGTACGCGCCGTTCGGGCTGGGTGTCGTGTGGAAGGACCCCGAGGAGTGGGTCGGCCGGCGCATCAGCCACGACGTCCAGATCCAGACGGTCTACGTGACCCCTGCCGTCAGCTACATGCTCGGCGAGGGCTTCGCCCTGGCCCTGGGCGCCGACATCGCCAGCCAGCACCTGAGCCTGACGAAGTTCACGCCCGAGCCGCAGTTCGGCACCAACGCCATCGAGACCGAAATCTCCGGGCGCAGCGAGCCGAACATCACGCCGACCCTCGGCCTGATGCTGCGCCCGACGTCGCGCGTGTCGGTCGGCGCGATGTACCACTGGGGCAAGACGATGAAGTTCGAGAACCGCGCGGCCACCCTGACCAACGTGCAGGCCGAGGGTGAGACCTGGGCCGCGGCGCTGCTGGACGGCCTCGGCGGCAGCGACCAGACCGTATCCTCGGAGCTGAACCTGCCGTCGATGATGTCGCTGGGCGTCGCCGTGACGAGCAAGGACGGCAAGCTGCGCGTCGAGGGCGACTACGTGTACTTCGGCTGGCGCACGTTCCGCGAACTGGACCTGGACTTCGGGAACAACGCCCTCGACCAGACGATCCACTTCGGCTACCAGGACTCGTGGCAGATGCGTTTCGGCGGCGAGTACACCGTGAACGACAAGGTCCGCCTGCAGGCCGGTTACGTCTACGACACGACGCCGCAGCCGCTGAAGGCCGTCTCGCCGCTGCTGCCGGACAGCAACCGCAACGACTACTCGGTGGGCGTCAGCTACAAGAAGGGCAGCTGGGACCTCAACGCCAGCTACATGGTCGTCGTCGGCACGCCGCGGACGAACATCGCCGCCGGCGAGCCCCTGCGGAGCTCGAACGACTACCCGTTCGGTACCTACAAATCCCTGGCCAACCTGTTCGGGGTCGGCGTCAGGCACAACTTCTAGAAGGAGGTGCGGACCATGACGAAATCCACATTCACCAAGTCCCTGCTGTCGCTGCCCGTCCTCCTGATGATGGGAGCGCTGCTGGTGCTGGCCGGCTGTTCCCTCGAGGACCCGAGGGACCCGACGGCCCAGATTGACGACCCCACGATCGAGGACGCCGGCGCGCGCTACGTCGCCGTCGGCAACAGCCTGACCGCGGGCTACATGGACGGCGGCCTGATGATGGCCGGCCAGCAGTTCAGCTACCCGAAGCTGATCGCCGGGCAGCTGGGCCTGAACAGCTCGACCTTCACGCAGCCCTGGATCGCGGCGCCGGGCATCGGCAGCTCGACTCCCAGCGACCCGGCAAACGTGGCGGGCGTTCTGTATTTCAACGGCTCGAGCATCGCCATCCTGGGCGAGACGCCGCGGGCTGACATCCGCAGCGACCTGCTGCTGGCGGCCGCGCAGCCGACGCAGTACCACAACCTGGGCGTGCCGGGCGCGCGCATCCACGACGCCCAGCACTCGTTCGATTCGAGCGGCGGCAACCCGTTCTTCGACTTCATCAACCGCGCGGCGCTGTTCGGCAACACGTCCATCGAGTCGGGCTACCCGGCCGGCGGCTCGCTGGTGCCGGTGACCTACGAATCCGCGTCGCAGTTCTACCAGGCCGTCGCCAAGGGCGGCGCCCTGACGACGCTCTGGCTGGGCAACAACGACATCCTGGGCCCGGCCACCAGCGGCGAGCCCGCGGCCGGCTTCGGCAACCCGGGTTCGGCCGGCGCGCTGGCCTTCCAGGCCGACTACACGTCGACGCTGGTCATGCTGGCCGGCGGCCTGGCGCAGCGCAACCACGGGCTGAAGCCGACGATCGTCGTCGCCAACATCCCGAGCGTGTCGAGTGCGCCCTACTTCATCCCGAAAGCCACGTTCGACGCGGTCGTTACTTCCCAGATCGGTGTGCCCTGGCCGGCCGGCTACACGGAGAGCAACGTGCAGTACGTTCTGTTCCCGGCGCTTTCGTGGATCACATCCGCGGCCGGCGGCGGCGGCGCGAACCCGATCCCGGCGTCCCTGACGCTGGACGCGGCCGAGACGACGGACGTCGGCACGGCCACGGTGGTCTACAACACGATCATCGCCAACGTCGCGGCCGCGGTTGACGCCAGCGGCACGGCCAATGTCGGCGTGGTCAACATGAACGGCGTGCTGGCCGGCCGTTCGGCGAACGAGAAGACGCATTTCCTGTTCCTGTTGCCCGCCAACTTCTCGAGTCTGGATTTGGAGGACAGGAATGCCGCCGTGGCGGCTGCCGCGGCCACGACGCTGTTCTCGCTGGACGGCATCCACCCGAACAGCCACGGCCAGGGCGTCATGGCCAACGCGTTCATCGACGTGATCAACGCCGTGGACGCCTCGAGCATCCCGCACGTGAACCCGGCGGCGCTGCCTTGGAACCCGACGTACGGCGTGCCTCTGGACACGCCCACGAAGGCTGTCGGCCAGCTGGGCCTGGACGCGAAGGCGGCCGAGGTCATGGCGGGAATCTGGCAGTAGGGACTCGAGAGCGGCCTTGGGGCCGGATCTGCGGGAAGGGGGAGCCACCGGCTCCCCCTTTTCGTATCCCGGCCCGGGCTACAGGTTTGGCGGCGCGGGCCGATCCTCAGGGAACGATTTTGGCCGACGGGATTTGCGGTGCCGAACCCCGTCCGCTGGTGTATCTTGGCGCGCGTGCAACGTGGCGCGCCCATGTGGCCTGCCGCGCGGACCGGACGGCGCCGGTCCCAAGAACCGCCGGGAAGGAAATCCGCGATGCGCTCCTACCGCTCAACCGAAGCGGGCCCGTTCGGGATCATGGGCATGACCCCGGGCGTGAAGGTCCTGCTGATCGCCAACGTCGCCATCTTCATCGTGCAGTCCCTGATGCACGACATCGGCGACGGCATCGGTCCGATCACCAACCTGTTCGGGTTCATCCCCACCGAGGCCTTCTTCCACGGCCAGGTGTGGCGCTTCGTCACCTACATGTTCCTGCACGGCGGGATCACGCACATCCTGTTCAACATGATCGGCCTGTGGATGTTCGGCACGCAGATCGAGTCCCACTGGGGTCGCGGGCCGTTCCTGCTCTACTACCTGATCTGCGGCCTGGGCGGCGCCTTCACTTACGGCATCTTCAAGCTCTTCGGCATGGAGGCCGCCATCCCCATGGTGGGCGCCTCAGGCGCGATCTACGGCATCCTGCTGGCCTACGGCATGATGTTCCCCGAGGCCGTGATCCTGGTGGCGATGATCCTGCCCATGAAGGCCAAGTATGCCGTGGCGCTGTTCGGCCTGATCGAACTGCTGAGTTCCATCTCCGGCACCAGCAGCGGGGTGGCGCACGTGGCGCACCTTGGCGGCATGGCCGCCGGTTTCGTTTTCCTGAAGATGACGATCCCGTCGCTGCGCGCGGGAACGGGACTGGGCAATCCCTGGCGGCGGTGGCGCGGCAAGCGGCGCCTGAAGGTCGTGCGACCCGAACCGCGCGCCGGCGGCCCTGTCGGCGGCAACGGCGGCGGCAACAGCGCCGCAGGCCGGCCCGCGGGTGGACCGCCGCCCTCGTTCGACCGGTCCCAGGTCGATGCCATCCTGGACAAGATCTCACGCGAGGGCCTGCAGAGCCTGACTCCCCAGGAGCAGGAGATCCTGCGCCGCGCCGGTCGGCGCTGACCGCGAGAAGGAGCGATGTGAAGCACCGCCTGCTCAGGGCCCTGATGCCGTTCGGCGTGTACCCGCACATAAACTTCACGTACAGCCCGTTCAAGATCCTCGAATACGAGGCCATGCTGCCGTGGCTGCCACCGGCCGGCCGCGGCACCGCACTGGACATCGGCTGCGGCGACGGGATCCACACGATGCTGCTCGGCCGGCGCTTCGAAAAGATGTGCGGCGTCGACGTGAACGAGCATTTCATCGCCATCGCGCGCGACCACGCGAAGGCCTTCGGCAAGCGAGCCAACCTGGAGTTCTTCTCGCAGCCGGTCGAACGGATCGGATTTCCGGCCGACACCTTCGACGTGGTGCTGAGCGTGTGCGTGATGGAGCACATCCCCAACCACGAGGAAGTGCTTGGCGAATGCCTGCGCATCCTCAAGCCGGGCGGGCGCATCCTGTTCTCGGTCGACACGCTCGAGACCATCGCCGACCCGGCGCTGGTCGAGAGTCACCGGCAGCAGCACCACGTCGTGCGCTATTTCCGGCAGGACACGCTCGGCGAGTTGCTCACCCGCAAGGGCTACACCAACCTCGAGTTCCGGACCCTGTTCCGCAGTAGCCTGGCCCGTGATCTCTTCGTCGAGGGCATCCGGAACGGCTTCAATTTCGGGCGCCTACGCGCGCCGCGGCTGGCCGACCAGCTGCGCCGGGCCGAGGCCTCCGTGCCGCCCGATGCGCCGGGCATCTTCCTGCTGGCGCGCGGCGAGCGGCCCCGGTGACCGACATGGAGCGGACCGGCGCCATCGACCTGAGCGTCGTCATCGTCAACTGGAATACGGCGGAATTGCTGGCTGACTGTCTGGCGTCGCTGCCGACCGCCTGCGGGACGTTGTCCTGCGAGGTGTTGGTCGTCGACAACGCCTCGCGCGACGGCTCGGCCGACCTGGTGCGCAGCCGCTTCCCGGGTGTCACCCTGCTCGAGGGTGGCGGCAACCTGGGTTTTAGCCGCGGCAACAACCTGGCGTTGCCTCGCTGCCGCGGCGCGTTCGTGTTGCTGCTGAACCCGGACACCGTGTGCCCGGCCGGCTCGCTGGCGAAGCTGGTGGCGTTCGCGCGCGCGAAGGACCGCCTGGGCGCCGCGGGCCCCCTGCTGACCGACGCCGCCGGCCGCCCCACCATCACCTGGGGCTGGTTTCCCCACCCGCGCCACCACTGGCTCGGCTTCCTGGACCCGGCGCGCAAGCTGGGCGGCGCCTTCTGGGGCGCACGGGTCGTGCACGTGCCGCGGCGCGACGAGCCGTCGCGTCCCGTCGACTACGTGGCCGGCGCCTGCCTGTTGATGCCCCGCGAAGCCCTGGCGCAAGTGGGCCCACTGGACGAACGCTTCTTCATGTACTTCGAGGAGACCGACTGGTGCCGCCGCGCGCGGGCCGCCGGACTCGAGGTGTGGTACTGCGCCGAGTCGGAGATCGTGCACCTGGAGGGACAGGCAGCCGCCACCGTCAGCGATTTCAGCCTCCGCCAGTTCCAGCTCAGCTACCGGTTGTTCCTGCGCAAGCACCACGGGCCCGTGTGCGAATTCGAGACCCGCCTGGCCCAGTTCTGCGAGTATGGCCTGAAGGGCCTGCTGCGCGGGCTGGCGGCGCTGGCCGGCGGCCCTTCCGCAAAGACGAACCGGGCGCTGTCCCGCCAATACGGTGACCGCGCCCGGTTGCAGTTGTCATCGAGGCTGGACGTCCGTCCGCCGGGCTGAGCCCTTCCGGCCCCTAGCGCCCGCCCCGCGCCTTCTTCTCGAACTCCGCGATCAGGTCCTTGCCCGACGTCAGGCTGACGATGCGGAACTCCTCGACGTGCAGCGTGGCGTCGTCCAGCACGTTCAATTCCAGGTCGAACGAACGCGACAGCTCGCGGAACTGCTCGGGCCGCTCCTCGAGCAGGTACAGGGCCAGCACCGGGTTGGCCTGGATCTGCAGGCGCGACTCGTGCGTGACCACCGCGATGCGCTGGATGAGCCGCTCGATGCGGTTGCTCATCGTCTCCATCGACAGCACCTTGCCGGTGCCGGTGCAGTACGGGCAGTCGTCCGACAGCTGCGACAGCAGCGACGGCCGCACGCGCTGCCGGCTCATCTCGACCAGGCCCAGGCCGCTGACCTGGAAGACCTTGTGGCGGGCGCGGTCGCGGTGCAGGTGCAGGCGAAGCTCGTTGAAGACGCGCTTCTTGTTGCTCTCGCTCTCCATGTCGATGAAGTCGATGACGATGATGCCGCCCACGTCGCGCAGGCGCAACTGCCGCGCCACCTCGCGCGCGGCCAGCATGTTCGTCTGCAGGATCGTGTCTTCCTGGTTCCGCTTGCCGACGAAGCGGCCCGTGTTCACGTCGATCGAGACCAGGGCCTCGGTCTGCTCGATGATCAGGTAGCCGCCCTTCTTCATCCACACGCGCTTGTCGAGCGTGTTCTTGATCTCGGCCTCGATCTCGAACTGGTCGAAGATGGGCAGGTCGCCCTTGTACTCCTCGATGCGGCCGCGCAGCTCGGGCGCGAACATCTTCACGTAGTTGACCAGGCGCAGGAAGTCCTCGTGGTCGTCGATGACCAGGCGCGCCGTGTCTTCCTTGAAGATGTCGCGGATCAGCGCGACGACCATGCCCACGTCCTCGTGGACCACGACCGGCGCCTGCACGTCCTGGCCGGACCGGTAGAGCTTGTCGAACAGGCCGCTGAGGTAGTCGACGTCCTGCTTGATGCCCTCTTCGGTGACGGCGGTGGCTGCGGTGCGGATGATGAAGGCGCCCTCGGCAGGGCGGTAGGCCTGCAGCATCTGCTTGAGGCGGACGCGCTCGCGGCGATCCTCGATCTTGCGCGAGACGCCGATATGGCGGCCCTTCGGCATCATCACCAGGTAGCGGCCGGGCAGGCTGATGTCCGCCGTCAGGCGCGGGCCCTTGGTGCTGATGGGTTCCTTGGTGACCTGGACGAGGATCTGGTCGCCGACCTTGAGCACGTTGCCGATGTCCGGCACGTGGCGCTGCCGGCGCCGGCCCGGCGGGCCGCCCCTCCGATCACCCTGGGACGGGGTCGCCGGCTCGGGTCCCTCCTCCTCGCTGTCGTCGTGCTCGAGGTCGGACGCATGCAGGAAGCCCGCACGCTCGAGCCCGATGTCGACGAACGCGGCCTGGAGGCCGGGTTTGACCGAGGTGACCTTGCCCTTGTAGACATTACCCACGATGCGCTTGGCATCGGCGCTCTCGACCAGCACTTCCACGAGTTCGCCATCTTCGAGCATGGCGATGCGGATCTCGTGGGGGGACGAGTTGATGATGATTTCTTTGCGCATAGAACCCGCCCGCGTCGGGACGGGGCGGCTCACGTATTAAAGTGGCGCCCCATCCAGAACCGAAGGCCGGTCTCACCTACTTCCTCGAGGGGCGACAACCAGCGCCCGTCACGGTGAAGGCCCGAGTACCCTGTCCGGGTCACGACGCACAGCCCGGGCTCGGGCAGCGCCTGACCGAACAGGCAGGCCAGGAAATCATGCACGGGCAGGCCTGCGCCGGACTCGCTGCGCACGAGGCTGAGGCGCAGCTCCGGTCCCTGGTCCTGTCCGCCAGCCCACGCCAATCCCAGGCCACCTTCGGGCACCAGGGCGCGGGCGTCGATCTGAATGTCACCCTTGGGACGCTTGCGCACGACCAGCCGGTTCGGGCAGGCCAGGAACGCGTCCACGGTGGCGGCGGCCTCTGCGGCCGACGGCCCACCTTCCTGGGCGCCGGGCAACCTCACCCGGTAGTCGAACCTTGATACCGCCTGGTCGATGGACGGCGGCGTCTGGGCCCCGACCGCCACGGCGCGCTCGAAGCAGAGCCCCGGCGGCAACTCGTGGTTCAGGCGCTCAGTCCAACCGGGCACCTGGTGGTCGAAGGCGATGTCAAGGCACTCGCGCTCACCGGCGACCCCAACTGGCAGCGGGGGGCCGAACTTGAGCATCGGATGGGGATGATAGCCCCTGCTGTGGGCCACTGGCAAGCGCGACCTTCGCAGGGCCAAGTGCAACTGCCGCTGGACGTCCAGGTGCCCCAGGAAGACCACATCGCCGGTCTTGGCGTACTGGACGCGGTACCAGCACTTGGCGGCCGCCTGCTGGCGCCAGCCCACCCAGCGGGCCTCTTCCTGCCCAGGCCGGGCCGGATCCGCGTTGCGGGGGTCGAAATCGACCTCCGGCGCTCCCGTTTGCGCTGTCGGAACCGGCGGAGTGTGCTTCGGGATCGGGTCGTCCGCCAGCCGGGTCGTCCCCCGCCCGTGGGACGGGATGGCCGGCCCGCGGCGCGGCGGGGCGCCTTGCAGGGCCTCGAGCTTGGCGAAGATGTGCTGGATGTCCCCGTCGCAGGACGTGCAGTCGTAGCAAGGCCCCTCCAGCCGGCAGTCCGCCAGCACCCGGGCCTGCAACGCGCGTCGCCAGTCCCGCCTGAGGAAATCCTTGTCGATCCCGACGTCGACCGAGTCCCAGGGCAGCGGCGCGTCGGGGTCGCGCGGCGCCAGGTACGCGTCCGGGTCCACGCCGCAGTCGACCAGGGCCTGTTCCCAGGCCCGGATCCGCATCTGCTCGGTCCAGCCCTCAAACCGGGCCCCCAGCCGCCAGGCCCGCTCCAGCACGTCGGCCAGCCGGTGGTCGCCCAGGCCGAGCAGCCCCTCCAGGAACGAGATCTCGGCGTCGCGCAGGCTCAGCTTCAGCTTGTAGCGCCGCAGCTGCTGCGAGACCCGGTGGTTGCGCCGCTCGATCTCGTCCCGCGAGATCTGCCCGGCCCACTGGAAGCTGGTGTGGGCCTTCGGCGAGAACGGCGACAGCGACACGTGCACCTGCGAGCCCCCGCGCGGCGCCCGGGCCACCACGCGGCCGACCAGCTCGCACAGCGCGTCGAGGTCCTCGTCCGTCTCGGTGGGCAGACCGATCATGAAGTACAGTTTCACGTTCTTGACGCCCGCGTGCAGCGCCTGCGCGGTGGCCTGGATGATGTCGTCGTCGGTGATGTTCTTGTTCACGACGTCGCGCAGACGCGCGCTGCCGGCCTCGGGCGCGAACGTGAAGCTGCCGGGGCGCTCGTTGCTGATGCGCTCGTACAGGCCGTCGTCGACCGAGTCGACGCGCAGGCTGGGCAGGACCAGGTTGGCGTGCCCGCCGACCAGCGAGTCCTGGATGCCGGCCACCGTCTCTCCCAGGCCGGAAAAATCGCCGGTCGACAGGCTGAGCAGCGACACCTCGGCATAACCCGACGCCGCCAGCCCCCGCTGCGCCTCGGCGACCAGCTTGTCGACGTCGCGCTCGCGCACCGGCCGCGTGATCATGCCCGCCTGGCAGAAGCGGCAGCCGCGCACGCAGCCGCGCATGACCTCCAGCGACACGCGGTCATGCACCGGCTCGATCACCGGCACGATCTGCCGCGGCGGCGGGAACGCGTTGAGATCCTGCAGGACCCGCGACCGGACCGGGCCGGTGACGCCCTCCCACCACACGCCCGGCAGGGCGCGCAGGCGCTCGAGCTTGCGCGCGCGCGTCTCGCCGCGCGCCTTCGCATCGGCCAGCACGGCCGCCATCTCCATGATGACGTCCTCGCCGTCGCCCAGCACGAGCAGGTCCAGGAACGGCCCCACCACGGCGGGATTCAGCACGCACGAACCACCGGCGATATAGATGGGATCATCCTCGCCGCGGTCGCGCGCGCGCAGCGGCGACCCCGCCAGGTCGATCATCGTCAGCATGTTCGTGTAGCCCAGTTCGTAGCCCAGCGAGAAGCCCACCAGGTCGAACTTCCCGGCCGGCTGGCGCGACTCGAGCCCGTGCAGCGGCAGGCCGATGGCGCGCATGGCCGCTTCCATGTCGGTCCACGGCGCGAACGCAAGGTCGCAGAAGGCCGCCGTGCGCTCCATCAGCAGGGTGTACAGGATGCGCAGGCCCTGGTGGGACATCCCCACCTCGTACACGTCCGGGAAGGCCAGCAGCACGGAGACGCGCCCGGGCGCGAAGCCCTCGCGCGTGGTGCCGAGCTCGCCGCCGACATAGCGACCGGGCGAGATCACGTTCGGCAGCAGGCGCCGACGCAGCGCGTCGGTGATCGCCTCGGGGTTGTCGAAAGCGGGCGCCGGCTTCCAGGGGTCCCCCGGCGCCGGCGCACTGGTGCGGCTCATCTTGTCTCGATCCTCCAGGTCAGGCTCCATCCGAAGGCAGCAGGGGTTTGACGGGGATGCGAACCCCCGCGGCGCGCTCGATGGCGTCGCGCCCGGTCTCCTCGGCGAACGACACCGGGTAGTCGCCGGTGAAGCACGCGTGGCAATGGTTGTCCTTGTCGTCGACGGCCTCGCGCAGCCCGGCCAGCGACAGGTAGGCCAGCGAGTCGACGCGCAGGTACGTGGCAATCTCGTCGACCGTGTGGCTCGAGGCGATCAGCTCGTTGCGCACAGGCGTGTCGATCCCGTAGTAGCAGGGGTTGGTCACGGGCGGCGAGGCGATGCGCAGGTGCACTTCCTTCGCGCCGGCGCCCCGCATCAGCTTGACCAGTTTGCGCATGGTCGTGCCGCGCACGATCGAATCGTCGATCATCACGACGCGCCGGCCCGCCACGACCTCGGCCACCGGGTTGAACTTGATGCGCACGGACATGTCGCGGACCTTCTGCGCCGGCGAGATGAACGTGCGCCCGACGTAGTGGTTCCGGATCAGCGCCAGCTCGAACGGCACGCCCGTCGCGCGCGAGTAGCCCAGCGCCGCGGTGTTGCTGCTGTCGGGCACGGCGCAGACGAGGTCCGCCTCGACCGGCGACTCGCGCCCGAGGATCTCGCCGCACCGCCGGCGCGCCGACTCGACGTGCTGCCCGAAGACGATGCTGTCCGGCCGCGAGAAATAGACGTGCTCGAACACGCAGCGCCGCTCGGGCGCCCGCACCGAAAGCCGGCGGCTCGACAGCTCGCCCTCGCCCAGCACGACCATCTCGCCCGGGGCGATGTCCCGCAGGTAGCGCGCGCCGATGATGTCGAAGGCGCAGCTCTCGCTGGCCACCACGTAGCTGTCACGATAGCGGCCCAGGCACAGCGGCCGGAACCCGTGGGGATCGCGCACGGCGATCAGCTTGTCGCGCACCAGCGCCACCAGGCTATAGGCGCCCAGGACGCGCGGCAGCACGTCCATCAGTGCGTCCTCGACGTTCTCGCCCGGATGCCGCGCCAGCAGGTGCAGGAAGACCTCGGTGTCGCTGGTGGTCGAGAAGATGGAGCCCTGCAGTTCCATCTCGCGCCGCAGTTCGTGCGCGTTGACCAGATTGCCGTTGTGGGCCAGGCTGACCGTTCCGCGGTGCGACGCCGCCTGCAGCGGCTGCGCATTCAACAGGTGGCTCGAGCCCGTCGTGCTGTAGCGCACGTGCCCGATCGCCCAGGACCCCGTCATCGCCTTCGTGGTCGACTCGTCGAAGACGTCGGCGACCAGGCCCATGCGCTTGTGCGTGAGCAGGCGGTGGCCGTCGGCCACGGTGATGCCCGCGCTCTCCTGGCCGCGATGCTGCAGGGCGTGCAGGGCCAGCGAGGCCAGTTCGGCCGCGGCTTCCACGCCGGCGATGCCGACGACGCCGCACTCCTCGTGCCAGTGCCGGCCGCCGCCGCCGTCGAACCTGTGGGTGCCCGTATCCATCGCGCCTCCTGCCCAGGTACTTCCGCTCCGTCCCGTACTCATGCGCCGGCCTGTATTCACGCGCCGGTCCCGCCGGCCGAGACCAGCCAGCATTCCATGTGCGGGTTGACGAGCAACCCGTCGCGCCCGCCGCGCGCCACCGCCAGCGCCGCGCCCGTGGCCGCGGCCGACGCCGCCTCGCCCCGCACGACCAGCCGCCAGACGGTCCCACTGACGACCGCCCCCGCCTGCCCGCGCGCCCAGGCCGCCACGTCGACCGATGTGCAGCCGGCCGGCGCGGCGCCGCCCAGCAGGTCGTCCCACAGCGAGGCCGCGGCCGCGCCGCGGTCGCTGGCCGTCGCCCCGCCCGGCCAGCCCGCCGGCAGCGGCTGTCCGTCGCCCTGTTCCCACGTGAAGTCCACCGGCGACGCGAAGCACCCGTAGTGGTGCTTGTTCGGGTTGAAGTAGCGGCCGGTCGCCAGCACATCCTCGACGGCGGGCACCGCGAGGCCGGGCCGCGCCAGCGCGCCGCCGAACACATGGAACGCGCAACGGCGCAGGTCGGCCAGCCGATCGCCGCCCTGCAGGCGATCCTGCATCACGCGACGCGCCGTGGCGGCGTGCAGGTCCACGCCCTTGTGACCGGTCACCAGCGTCAGCATCGGTCCTCCCTGCATCATGTCCCCCGTCAGCACAATTCCACCAGCCGGTGCAGCAGGAACGCGCCCGGCCCGGCGCCTTCCAGCAGGATCGCGTCACCGGCCGCGCGCAGGCGCCGGCGACCCCAGGCGTGCGGCAGGTCCTCGGGCACGGTGCGCAGCTGCGCCGCGCGCTCGGGGTGTGGCATCATCGCCAGCACGTTGCCGCGGCTGTTGGTCAGCGCGGCGACGTCCAGCAGCGACCCGTTGGGGTTGCCGTCGCTGCGACCGCCCAGCGGCGCGTATCGCAGCGCCACGTAGCCGCCGGCCGCGAGCTTCGCAAACATCGCCGGGTCCTCGTGCGTGAAGCGGCCCTCGGCGTGCGCCATCGGCAGGGGCAGCGTGCCGACCATGCCTTCGACGAACGGCGTGCGCGCCTGCGGGTGCGCCTCGAGCGCCACCCAGCGCGACAGGTAGCCGCGGCGCCCGGGATTGCGATTGGCCGCCAGCGCGACCTCGATGCGCCCGGGCTGCAGGCCCGGCACCAGGCCGGCCTCGACCAGCACCTGGCAGCCGTTGCAGATGCCGAGCACGGGCTTGCCGTGGCCGCTCTCCTCGAGCAGGACGTCCAGCAGCGGATCCTTCGCCGCGACGGCGCCCGCGCGCACGCGGTCCTGGTACGAGAACCCGCCGGGCACCAGGAAGCCGTCGAATGCCGCCAGCTCGGCGGCCGGGCGCGTCCAGCGGAACACTTCGGCGTCGGCGCCGGCGACCCGCAGCAGGCGCGCCGATTCATCCTCGCAGTTGACGCCCGGCAATTGCACGACCGCCACGCGCGGGCGGCGCGCCAGGCTGATCAGGGGCGCCGAAGGCGGCAGGTCCGCAGCTTCGGGCGCGGCGGGTTCCGGCACGGCGCCGGCGGCCTCGTCGCCGCCCAGCAGGCGCGGCAGCGCCTCCTGCCACACGCGCGCCAGGCGCCGGACGCCCAGGTCGGCCAGCGCCCCGCCACGGCCGTCGGTGACGACCAGGCGCGGCTCGGCCGTGACGGCGCCGAGCGTCCACCAGGCGACGCCCGCGGCCGCCAGCAGCGACGACGCCTCGGCGAGCTTCACGGCCGGCACCGTCAGGACGAAGCCGCCCGCCTCGCCGAACAGGAACTCGCGCGCGGTGAGCGCGGTGTCGGCCGGCAATGATACCGCCGCACCGAGCAGCCCGCCCGCCTCCAGCCCGATCGCCATCTCGGCCAGGCAGCCGGCCAGGCCGCCGTCGCTGATGTCGTGCGCCGCCGAGACCAGGCCCGCGGCGACGAGGTCGCAGACGACGTTGATCGCGGCGCGCGCCGCCGCGAAATCCAGCGGCGGCACCGCCGGCCGCCCCGCGCTGAATCCCGCCTCGAGGTAGGCGCTGCCCGCCAGTTCGGGACCGCGTTCGCCGACCAGCAGCACGACATCGCCGGCCGCCTTGAAGCGCTGGCTGCGGCAGTGCGCGTGGTCGTCGACCAGGCCGATGCAGGCGACGATCGGCGACGGGGCGATCGCACGCCCGGTGGCGCTCTGGTTGTAGAGGCTGACGTTGCCCGAGACCACCGGCAGCGGCACGTCCTGGCGCGCGTACAGCCCGATCCCGCGGCAGGCATCGCCGACGCCGCGCACCGCCTCGCTGAACTGCCAGAAGGCGTGCGGGTTCTCGGGATTGCCGAAGTTCAGGCAGTCGGTGATCGCCGCGGGCCGCCCGCCCACGCAGGCCACGTTGCGGCACGCCTCAAGTACGGCGGCGGCGCCGCCCGTCCACGGGTCGGCCAGGCCGAGCAGCGGGTTGCCGTCGGCGCTCAGCGCAACGGCGCGGCGGCACCCGGCCAGCGGCGCCACGACGCCGGCATCCCCTTCGCCGGGCCGGATGATCGTGTTGGCCTGCACCTCGGCGTCGTAATGCCGGTAGATGTACTCGCGGCTGGCCAGGTTCGGGTGCGCCATGAGGGCCAGCCACTCGTCGGCAAGCTGCGCGAGCGGCGCCTCGGGCAGGCGCTCGTCGAGCGGCACCTCGCGGCGCTCCGGCGCCTCGGCGACGCGGTCGTAGCGGATGCCCTCGGTGATCGTCTCGACCGGCGCGTCGCAGACGATGCGGTCGCCCGAGCGCAGCACGTAGCGCCGCTCCTGCGTCACCGTGCCGATGCGCCTTGCGCAGGCACCGTCGTACAGCGTCGGCAGCGCGAAGGCCTCGTTGTAGATCGCCAGCACGCGCGCGGTCAGCCGCGCCGGCACCGCCAGACCGTAGCGCTCCTGCGTCTCGCTGCAGGCACAGACGCGCGCCGGCAGCCCCGTGATCTGGTGCACCAATTCGAGGTCGACGTCGCAGCCGAAGCCGCCGGCATCGACCAGTTCGCTGGTCACGCAGGCCACGCCGCCGGCGCCGAGGTCCTTGAAGCCGATCTCCACGCCCTCGTCGCGCGCCAGCTGCAGCGCCGCGCGGTTGGCCACGGTCAGGATGCGCTTGAGGAACGGGTCGGGCGTCTGCACGCTGCCCTTGTTCTCGGTCGCGGCGGCGGCATCGAGGTCGGCCGACGCGAACGCCGCGCCGCCCATGCCCGACCAGTCGGTGGGCTTGCCGACCAGGATGAGGTCGTACGGCTCGAGCGCGGCCTGCTTCGGCACGCGGCTGTGCGTGATGTGGGCCTGGTCGACCAGGCCCACGGCCACGACGTTGACCAGGCAGTTGTCGTTGTACGACTCGTGGAAGTAGACGTCGCCGCCCAGGTTGGGCACGCCGATGGCGTTGCCGTATTCCCAGATGCCGGTCACCACGTCGCGCGCGATGTCGATGCGGTGCGCGGCGCCCCTGGCATCGCCCTCGCCGGCGACAGGCCAGCCGAAGCGCAACGGGTCGAGCGTGGCGATGACCTCGCCGCCCATGCAGTACACGTCGCGCACGATGCCGCCGATGCCGGTGGCGGCGCCCTCGACGGGCATCACCTGGCTGGGATGGTTGTGCGACTCGTGGGCGAAGATGATGCCCCACTTGCGACCGTCATGCTCGCCGAAGTCGATGATGCCCGCGTCCTCGACCGGACCCACCACGACGTTGGGCCCGTCGGTCGGCAGGTTCTTCTTCAGGTGCGGGCGGCTGCTCTTGTACGAGCAGTGTTCGCTCCACATCGTGTCGAAGAGGGTCAGCTCGGTCAGCGTCGGCGGGCGGCCGAGAAGCTCGGCGACGCGGCGCGCTTCGCTGTTGGACAGGGTCAGGCTGTGTGAGCGGAGGGTGTCGCGCAGCGCCGCGTCGTCCAGGCGGTCGACCGGCACCGGCGAAAAGCTTTCGTCGTGCGCTGCCATGCTGCTCCGTCGTGCGAGGTCGGGGGGCGGCCGAGCCGCGGATGCGGGCGTTGCGGACCCAATCTAACACCCTCCCCACGGCCGGGGAAGCGGGGAATCCGGTGCGGGACGGCGCTGCCGGCGGAATGGGAAAAAAGATGCGGGCCCCTCCCGGTGGAAGGGGCCCGCGATCGGCGATTTTCGCCGGAAACCGGGACTAGGCGCCGGTCTTGGCGTGGCAGCCCGTGCACATCGTCGGGGCCTTGGAGTCGGCCTTCGCGGCCTTGGCTTCCTTGTGGCAGGGAATGCAGCCCAGATGGTAGGCGTTGTCCTTCGGCGTCTTGCCGCCGCAGGTCGGGGTGGTGGCCTTCTCGGGCTTGATATGGCACTTGCCGCACGACTCGACAGCCATGGTGCCGACGTTCTCGGCCGTCAGGTCCTTCATCGTGTGATGGCAGTCGACGCAGGCCTTGGCGCGCGCGACGTGGAGCTTGTGATCGAACTCGACGGCGCCCTTGGTGGTGGCGCATTCCTTGATGGTGACCTTCGCGGGCATCTCGGCGGCCATGGCGGCGACCGCCACGACCATGGCGGCGATCAGGCCGACCAGAATGACTTTGCGCATCGTCAATCCTCCTCCAGGAGTGTTGCGGTGCCTGGAATCACTAAGGCCAGGTCACCTGTTGCGGGATAAACTACTCACCCCGCGCGGAGCCGTCAACTTGATTTAACTTGCCGTCCCATCGTCAGTTATTGAAATTGAAAACAGGACGACAACCGTATCTGAACACCGCTTCTCAGCCCTGAGTTCCCGGTTTTCACCAGTCCCTGCGGGTCAGGGTCCGGTTGAAGATGCGGGGCACATTGCGCAGCTGGGCCCGGACGTCGAAGCAGGCGTCCAGGGCGGCCGGGGCCAGCCGGCCGGCGATCCGCGGGTCGCCCTCCACGGCCAGGCGCAGCGTGGTGTCGGTGTCCCAGACACGCATCGCGCACTCCTGGACCCAGGCGTAGGCCTCCTCGCGGCTGACGCCCGCCTCGGTCAGGGCCAGCAGGACCGGCTGCGAGAAGTACATCCCGCGCACCTTGTCCATGTTGGCCTGCATCTGCGCGGGGTAGACGACGAGCCCGGCGACGAGCCAGCGCATCCTGGTCAGCATGTGGTGAGCCAGGTGGCAGGCGTCCGGGAAGATGATGCGCTCGACGCTGCTGTGGCTGATGTCGCGCTCGTGCCAGAGGGCGACGTTCTCCAGCGCCGTGTGGGAAAACCCGCGCAACAGGCGCGCCATGCCGGTCAGCTTCTCGCTGACGATCGGGTTCTTCTTGTGGGGCATGGCCGAGCTGCCCTTCTGGCCGCGCCCGAAGGGTTCCTCGACCTCGTGCACATCGGTGCGCTGCAGGTTGCGGATCTCGACGGCCATCTGCTCGATGGTGGCGCCCAGGAGCGCCAGCGCGCCCATCCATGCCGCATGGCGATCACGCTGGATCACCTGCGTGGAAGCCGGGTCCACCGCCAGGCCAAGCCGGGCCATCGTGCGCGCCTCCACCTCCGGGTCCAGGTGCGCAAGCGTGCCGACGGCGCCCGACAACTGGCCGCAGGCGATGTCCTGCTGCACGGCGTCCAGGCGGCGCAGGCCGCGCTCGAGCGCCGCCCAGTAGACCATCAGCTTCAGGCCGAACGTCGTGGGCTCGGCGTGGATGCCGTGCGAGCGCCCCATCATCACGGTGTCCTGGTGCTCGCGCGCCTTCGCCTCGACGGCGTCGAGCAGCGCCACCAGCGCCGCGCGCAGGACGACACCGGCTTCGCGCACCTGCAGCGCGAACGCGGTGTCCAGCAGGTCGCTCGAGGTCATGCCCTGGTGGATCCAGCGCGATTCCTCGCCGACATGCTCGGCCACGTTGGTCAGGAAGGCGATCACGTCGTGCTGGACGGTCGCCTCGATCTCCAGCACGCGGGCGGTGTCGAAGGCGCCGCGTTCGCGGACGGCGCGGGCCGCCTCGGCCGGAATCTGGCCGAGCTCGGCGCGCACCTCGCACACCGTCGTCTCGACCTCCAGCCACAGGCGGAAGCGGTTCTCGTCGGACCAGATACGGGTCATCTCGGGGCTGGCGTAGCGGTCGATCATGGGCTCCTGCCTCGTTGTGGGGCCACGCGGGGACCGGACCGCCCGAACTATACCGCGACACGGCCGGTGGTCAAGGCGCACGCCCCTGTCGCCGGGGCGGGTTCGGACGTACATTGCGCCGAACCCATGGCCACCGCAGGAGATCCCCGTGCCCGAGAAGCGCCCCCCGTCAGACCTGACCACGGCCCCCGTCCCCGGACTGGTGCGCCGCCTGGCCGTGCCCGCGGCCGTCGGGTTCTTCTTCAACACGATGTTCAACGTGGTGGACACCTACTTCGCCGGCCGGCTGTCGACCGAGGCGCTGGCCGCGCTGTCGTTCTCGTTCCCGATCTTCTTCATGCTCGTGGCCGTCGGCAGCGGCTTCGCCACCGGGACCACCGCGCTGGTCGGCAACGCCCTCGGCGCGGGTGACCGGCGCCGCGCCTCGCTGGTCGGCGCGCAGGGCATCGTGCTGGCCGTGGTGATGGGCGTCGCCATGTCGTTCGTCGGCTATGCCGCGATGCCGTCGCTGTTCCGGCTGCTGGGCGCGCGCGGGGCCGACCTCGACCTCTGCCTGCAGTACATGCGCGTGATCCTGCCGGGCAGCGTGCTCATCTTCGGCATCCACATGCTCAGTTCGCTGCTGAACGCGCAGGGCGACACGCGGACGTTCCGCGACGCCCTGATGCTGGCCTTCCTGCTGAACATCGGCCTGGACCCGTGGTTCATGTTCGGCGGGTTCGGCGTGCCGGCGATGGGGATCGGCGGGCTGGCCCTGGCCACGATCGTCGCGCAGGCGTTCAGCGTCGCGCTGATGGCGCACCGCCTGCGGCGGACGGGGCTGGTGCGACGCAGCGAAGGGGCGCGCTGGCGACCCGATCGCGCCGTGCTCACGGCCATCGCGAAGCAGGGCCTGCCGGCCGGCGGCGGCATGATGACGATGGCCATCGGCGTGTTCGTCATCACCTGGTTCCTGGGCCGGTTCTCGCACGAAGCCGTGGCCGCGTACGGGGTTGCCACGCGCATCGAGCAGATCCTGCTGCTGCCGGCCATCGGCCTGAACGTGGCGACGCTGACGCTGGCCGCCCAGAACGGCGGCGCGCGCCGCTTCGACCGCGTGCGCGAGGCCGTGCGCACGGCGCTGCTGGCCGGCGCCGCGCTGTCGGCGCTCGGTTGCGTGCTCCTTCTGGCGGGCGCGCGCCTGCTGATGAGCCGGTTCACCGGCGACCAAGCGGTCATCGACATCGGCACGCGCTACCTGCACATCGCGGCCTTCATCGGGTTCGCCTACGTCACGCTGTTCATCAACCTCTCGGCGCTGCAGGGACTGAAGCGACCGGTGCTGGCGCTGTGGCTGGGGCTCGGGCGCCAGATCGTGGCGCCGCTGGTCGTCTTCACGCTGGCGACACGCGTCTGGCACACGGGCCTGGACGGGATCTGGTGGGGCATCTTCGGCATCACCTGGACGGCGGCGCTGGCGGCCATCGTCCTGGCGCGCCGCGAGGTGGCGCACGCCGAACGGCTCGCCCACACCGAACACCGCGCCGGCGCCATGCCGGCTGAAGGGGATCTTCGTGGCGAATCCGCGCCCGCTTGACCGCGGCGGCCTGCTGAACCTGCTGGTTGTCTACGTTGCATGGGGCAGCACCTACCTGGGGATCCGCCTGGCGGTCTCGGGCGACGGCAGCTTCCCGCCGTTCACGATGGCGATGATGCGGGTGTTCGCCGCCTCCGCCGTGCTGCTGCTGTGGGCGCGTTTGCGCGGCGAGCGCGTGCTCCCGCGTGGCCGCGAATGGGTGCTGCTGGGCGGCAGCGGCCTGTTGCTGTGGGTGGGCGGCAACGGACTGGTGACGTGGGCCGAGATGCGCGCATCGTCGGGCCTGGCCGCGCTGCTGGTGGCGGCGATGCCGCTGTGGGGCGAGTCGATCACGCTCATCCTCGACCGCAAGGCGCCGACGCTGTCGCTGGTCGCCTCCATCCTGCTGGGCTTCGCGGGCGTGGGCGTGCTGTCGTGGCCGGTGCTGCGCCAGGGCAACCACGCGGACATCGCGGCAGTGATCGGCCTGTTGCTGGCGCCGTTGTTCTGGGGCATCGGCTCGATCTGGTTCCAGCGGCGGCGGACCGACATGTCGGTGCGCTCGGTGTCGGGCTGGCAGCACCTGCTCGGCGGCTTCGGCCTGGCCGCGGTGGCGCTCGGCCGGCACGAACCGCTGCCGCAGCCGGATGGCGGCGCCTGGCTGGCGTGGGGCTACCTGGTCGTGGTCGGCTCGGTGATCGCGTTCACCAGCTACGTGACGACGCTGCAGAAGCTGCCCTACCGCGTGGTGATGACCTATGCGTACGTCAACCCGGTGATCGCCGTGTTCCTGGGCTGGCTCGTGCTGCGCGAGGCGGTGACCGCGTGGACGCTGGCCGGCGCGGTGCTCGTCGTGGCGGGTGTGGTCGGCGTCTTCCGCAACCGGGGTTGAGGCAGTCTCAGCGCCCGCTGCCGCGGGACATCTTGCGCGGCGCCGGCTTGCGGGGCGGGTTCCCCTTCGGCGCGGGGCCGGATCCGGCGGCGGCCGGGCCGTGCGGTCCGCCGCGCACCGGCAGCGGCGCCACGAGCGCGCCCGAACGGCCATCGCGCCGCGGCACATCGGGCCAGGCCACGGTGACCGAGTCGCCCGGCAGCGGGCCGGCGTTCGTCGACGGATTCTTCTCCTCGAGCAGGACCAGCCCGCGCGCGGCGCAGCCGTAGCGCCCGCGCGCCTGCTCCGGCAGCGGGAACGCGCCCGAGACCACCAGCACCTCGTTGTCGCGGCCGGCAGTCGCCGCGGCCTTTCCCGCCCCACCCGGCTGCAGCAGCAGGAATGACAGGCTGGCCCGGTCCTTCGTCAGGCCGGCGCGCCGGCTGAGGTCTTCCAGCCACGATGGCGACCCTGCGGCGTCGAAGGCGAAGTGGCACCACGGGTGGCGGCCCGTGCCCGGCTGCGGGCAGCGCTCGCCGTGGGGACACGGGGCCAGCAGGCGCCAGCCGGAGTCCAGGGCGTGGGAGCGCAGCATCACCAGGGCGCGCGCGGCCGGACGCGTGCCCGGCTCGATCACCAGCACGCGTCCGCCCGGAGCCAGCGAGCCGGCCCAGCGCTCGAGCAGGCGGTCGGTCGGGTCGTCGTCCGATTCGCTGTCGTTGCCCCCGGGCCGGTGCACTTCGTTCAGCACGTTGGCCAGCACCATCAGGTCGGCCTCGGGCAGACCGCGCGAGCCGGCGGGCCGGGCCAGCAGTTCGACCCGCCACGGGGAGTCCGGCGCCACGGCATCCCATACGCGGCGCCCGGCCTGCAGGGCGGCGGCGCTGCGGTCGATCGCCAGGATTTCCAGCGGCAGTTCGCGCAGGTCGGGTCGGGTCAGCCACAACGCCAGGGCAAACGTGAGCGGGCCGGCGCCGACGTCGACGATGCGCTGCCCGGCCGTGAACTGCAGGTCCAGCCCGGCCACCAGGCGCCCCTGGCGGAACAGGTTCCAGGGCAGGAAGTAGTGCAGGTAGGCCGAAAGCACGGCCGGGCGGCTGAGGTAGTCGCGGGGAAGCTCGTCGCGATCGGTGGTCAGCCACTCGCTCAACTGCGCCACCTGCGACGGCAACTGCGCCCGGTGGCGCGGCCGCAGCGGCTGCGCGCGGTCGAGCGCGCCCGGCAGGTCGGCCAGCCCGCGGACCAGCGACGCCGGCGCCGGCGGCAGCAGGCGGACAGCCATCAGTCGCCCCGATGGCGACGGTCGACCAGGTGGCCGCGCACGTACTGCGCGACGGCGTCCTCGAGGCGGGTCAGCGGCACGTCGCAACCGGCGGCGCGCAGCTTCTTCATGCACGCCTCGGTGTGGTACTGGTAGCGGCCCTTCAGTTCGTCGGGCATCGCCACGTAGTCGATGGCCGGCTCGCGGCCGAGGGCCGCGAAAATGGCGCCGATCAGGCGGTTCCAGGTGGCGGCCTCGCCGGTGCCGACGTTGAACACGCCGCCCGCCTCGCGATGCTCGCCGCACCACAGGGTCATCGCGACCGCGTCGTCCACCCAGATGAAGTCGCGCTGCTGGCCACCGTCGGGATACTCGGGCCGGTCCGACGCGAAGAGGCTCACGCGCCCGGTGTCCCGGACCTGCTCGTAGCCCTTGCAGACCATCGAGCGCATCTCGCCCTTGTGCCACTCGTTGGGGCCGTAGACGTTGAAGTACTTCAGGCTGGCGATGTCGCCCAGCACGCCACGGTCCAGCGCCCAAAGGTCGAACTCGTGCTTGGAACGGCCGTAGAGGTTGAGCGGCTCGAGCGTCTCCAGCAGCGCATGGTCGTCGTCGTAGCCGTGCCGCCCGTCGCCGTAGGTGGCGGCGCTGCTGGCGCAGACGAAGCGCACATCCGCGTCCAGGCACAGCCGGCACAGGTCGCGCGTGTTGCCGAGGTTGTTCTCGGCCAGGTAGTGCCAGCGCGTCTCGGTCGTGCTGCTGCAGGCGCCCAGGTGGTAGACGGTCTCCAGCGTGCGCGCGTTGGCGGGCACCGACAGCCATTCCAGGAAGGCGTCGCGGGTGTGGTATGCCGCGAAGCGCAGCGGCGCCAGGTTGGGTGAGATGTCGGCGGCCGGGTCGAGGTCGACCACGACGATGTCGTCGCGCCCCTGCTGGTTCAGTCGCCAGACCAGGTTGCTGCCGATGAAGCCTGCCGCGCCGGTGACCGCGATCACGCGCTACCCCCTGTGCCGCCGGTCGCCCCGGGGCTAGAAGAACTTCTTCGCCACCCCGAGGATGCCCTGTTTCCAGGGCACGCGGTGCGAGACGCCCGACGCGTTGCGGAACTCGTCGACGTGCGCCAGGTACCACTCGAAATTGCGCACCAGCGCCTGCTGGTTCGAATACTGCGGCGCATAGCCAAGCACGCGCCGCGCCTTGTCGATCGACACGAACGAGTCCTTGCTGGCCGTCTCGTAGACCCATTTGTACAGCGGCGAGATCCCCAGCTTCTCGAGGATGCGCAGCGTCCAGATGAGCGGCGCGGCCGGCATCCCGACGACCTTCTTACCGTGCCCGGCGTGGTCGAGGACGGCCTGCCAGTCCTGCTTCATCGTCGTGAACTCGCCGGCGCCGATGTTGAACACGTCGTTGACGATCTTCTCGTCCAGCGTGCTGCACAGCCAGATGGCCTGGCAGAGGTCGCCGATGTCCAGCAGCTGGTAGCGGTTGTTGCCGTTGCCGATCATCGGGAAGCCGCGACCGTCCTTCGCCCAGTCGTAGAGCAGGGCGAAGACGCCCAGGCGCTCGGGGCCGATGAAGCTCTTCGGCCGGATCACCGGCACGACCATGCCCTGCGCGCGGAACTCGGCGCAGACGGTCTCGGCCTCGACCTTGGCGATGCCGTAGGGGCCGACGCCGTCCAGCTTGTCCGTCTCGAGCAGTGGGTGGTGGTCGGGGATGCCGTAGACCGCGGTCGACGAGATGTGGACGAACCGGGCCACCTTCTCGCGCTGGGCGGCCGCCAGCAGCACGCGCGTGCCGTCGATGCCCGTCGTCAGGATGTCCTTCTCCGCGTACAGCGGCAGGGCCATCGCGCAGTGGATGACCAGGTCGACGTCCTTCATCGCACGGGCGACGGTGGCCTCGTCGCGGATGTCGCCGTCGATGACCTCGATGCGGCCGAGGCAGTCGGCGTACGTGAACGGCGCCAGGTCCAGCGAGCGCACGGTGACGCCGCGGTCCAGCAGGTAGCGGATCAGGTTGATGCCCGTGAAGCCGGCGCCGCCGGTCACCAGGACGCGGCGCCAGTTCCCGCCGCCCGAAGCGGATGTGTGGTCCACGATGGTCTCCCCTTGCCCCGTCGTCGCTCCCCTTGCCCCGTCGTCAGGGCGTCTCCTCCAGGATGATCTCCCCCGCGAAGATCCGGTGGTCGCGCTCGGCCTGGAAGCTCAGGCGATCACCCACGCTGGAGTTGTACATCAGGCGATAGATCGTATCCAGCTTGTCCAGGCGCAAGCCGCCCAGTTCCCGCAGGATATCGTTCGGCCGCAGGCCAGCCTTCCAGGCCGCCGACCCCGGCGTCACGGCGTAGACGAAGGCGCCCTTGGGGTCGGTGACGCCCTGGGAACGCATGATGCTCGGGGACAGCCGGTACAGCGTGAAGCCGGCGTTGGTCTCCCGGTAGTGGCCGAATTTCCGCACCTCGTCCACGACGGCCATGACCCGCGACGACGGCACGGCGAACCCGATGCCGACGCTGCCGCCCGAACCCGAGAAGATGAACGTGTTGATGCCAACGACCTCGCCCCGCGTGTTGACCAGGGGGCCGCCGCTGTTGCCGGGGTTGATGGCGGCGTCCGTCTGGATCATGCCGAGGTAGGCACGCTCGCTCTCGGAGATCTTGATGTCGCGGTTCAGCGCGCTGATCACGCCGACGGTCACCGTCGGTTGCGTGTCGGCCAGCAGGTAGCCGAACGGCGAACCGATGGCGATGGCCCACTCGCCGATCTCGAGATCCTCGCTGCTGGCCATGTGCGCCACGGGCAGGCCCTTCCCCTCGACGCGCAGCACGGCCAGGTCGTACAACGGGACCGCGTCCAGCAGCGACGCGGGAAGCTGCCGCCCGTCCGACAGGTTGACGATGATCTGGATGGCGCCGTCGATGACGTGGTAGTTGGTGACGATCGTGCCGTCGGCGCCAACGATCACGCCCGAGCCCAGGCTCTGGACGTCCCGGTAGTACTCGCGGTGCGGGATCATCCCCATGCGTTCCCAGTAGTCCATCGAGGGATCGCGCACCGACTGCCGCTGCACCACGTTGATGCTGACCACGGCGGGCGCCACCTCGCGGGTGGCGCGCACGATGGCGCTGCCGCGCCCGACGCCCGGATCCTCTTCGGCCTTCCTGTCGTCCTTGTGGTCCCGGGCGTCATGCTTGCCCGACCCGGCCGGCGCCGTCGCCGCCGAGTCCGGGTTTGCTCCCGCGGCCGCCTGCTGCCCGTCCGGTTGCGGCCAGCGCCAGGGCGCGCCGTAGCGCACGCCCAGCAACCCGGCCCCGACGAGGATGCCCAGCAGCAGGCCGGCGATCACCGGCCACCAGCGCGATCCGCCCTTCATCTCAGCGACCTTCCTGCAGCTTCCGCCAGTCGGACAGGAAGGCCGCCAGGCCCTTGTCGGTCAACGGGTGCGCCACCAGCTTGCGCACCACTTCGGGCGGGATCGTGGCGATGTGCGCGCCCAGCCGCGCCGACTCGACGACGTGCAGCGGATGCCGCACCGAGGCGACGATGATCTCGGTCTCGAAGTCGTAGTTGTCGTAGATGTCGCAGATGTCCTCGATCAGCTGCATGCCGTCCTCGCTGACGTCGTCGAGGCGCCCGACGAACGGCGAGACGTAGGCGGCGCCGGCTTTTGCCATCAACAGCGCCTGGCTGGCCGAGAACACGAGCGTGGCGTTGACGGCGATGCCCTCGGCCGCCAGCGCGGCCGTGGCCTTCAGGCCGTCGTAGGTGGTCGGCACCTTGACCACCAGGTGCTCGTCGATCTTTGCCAGGCGGCGGCCCTCGGTGATCATGCCTTCGGCGTCGGTCGCGATGACCTCGCCGCTGACAGGACCCTGCACCAGCCGGCAGATCTCCTTCAGCAGGGCGTCGGTGTCGGTGCGACCCGCCTTGGCCATCAGGCTGGGATTGGTCGTCACGCCGTCGCACATGCCCATGGCCTTGATCTCGCGGATCGCCTCGAGGTCGGCCGTGTCGATGAAGAACTTCATGCTTGGTCTCCTTGCGCGTCGGAAGGCGGTTGGTAACCGGGATCGAGAAGGTGTTCCGGGTAGGTCACTTCCTCGAGGAAGAGCCCCTGCGGCGGCGCCATGCCGCCGGCCGCGGCGCGGCTGCGCGCGGCAAGGATGCGCGGGATGTCGTCCGCCTCGCGACGGCCGTATCCGATCTCGACAAGCTGGCCGACCAGGTTGCGGACCATGTGATGCAGGAAGCGGTTGGCCTTCACGTGGAAGATAGCCGCGTCCGGCCCCCATTCAAAGGCGCTCAGCGACACGTCGCAGACGTTGCCGTCCTCCTTGAGCGACGAGGCCTTGCAGAAACTGGTGCAGTCGTGGGCGCCCAGGAGCCAGCCCGCAGCACGGTCGCAGGCGGCGCGGTCGAGGTCGCGGCCCAGTTGCCAGCAGTACGGGCGAAAGATGTCGCGGCCCAGCAGCAGGTGGTAGCTGTAGCGGCGCGAGGTCGCGGTCAGGCGCGCGTTGAAGGCGGGGCTGACGCGCCGGATCGACGTGATGGCGATGTCGCCGGGCACCATCCCCGGCAGCGCGCGGATGAGACGGTCGCATTCGGCCTCGGACCGCAGTGAAATGTGGGCGACCTGCCCGCGGGCGTTGACCCCGGTGTCGGTGCGGCCGGCGCCCACGGGCGTGACCTCGCGATTGAGCACCCGGCTGACCAGCTGCCGCAGCTCGCCCTGCACGGTCCGCGCGACCGCCTGCATCTGCCAGCCCTGGAAATCGCGCCCGACGTAGGCGAGGTCCACGCGCAGGCGGAATTCTTCGCGGGGCGCCGGCGTCTCGGGCACGGCCATCTCAATGCCCCCCGCGCAGCAGGATGAGCGCCGTCACGGCGACGAGCCCGGTGCCCAGCTGCGCCCACTCGCGCGCGCCGGGGCGGCCGACGGCCAGGCCGGCGGGCCGGCGCCCGCGCAGGGCGATCTCCATCGTCTCGGCGCGCCGCGCCAACGTCTCGAGGAGCGGAACCACCAGCCGCGCCCGGTCCAGCGCGCCGTCCCACGGGGCGCGACGCCGGCGACGCCGGCCGCCGCCCTGGGCATGCGCCGTGCGGCGCAACCGCGTCACGGCCTGCAGGCGCCGGCCCTCGCCCATCACCTGCGGGACGGTGCCGCAGGCCACGGCCACGGCCAGCCCGAGGTCGTCGACCGCGAGTCCCGCCCGTCCGAGCGGGCGCAGCCACCAACCGATGCCGGCGACCAGGTCGTCCAGGGAACCGGAGCGCTGGTACGTGGCCAGCGCGGCCAGGCCCGCCGCCAGGCGCAGCAGGGCGCGCGACCCGGCCAGCACGCCGGCCCACGACGGGTGCCCCAGCGGGGCCGCCGCCGTCGTGGTCAGTGTGTGCACCAGCAGCGCCAGCAGCGCCATCGGCAGCCACGGCCGCAACAAGCGCGCCTGCGCGCCCAGCCCGAGGCCTGAGCGCCGCAGCGCGACGGCCAGCGCCGGGACGGCCGCGGCCGCCACCGGCCACGGACCGGCCAGCGTCGCCACGACGACCAGCACGAGCCAGCCCAGGCGCACCGCGGGGTGCAGCGCCGACAGGAACGTGGGCCGCGCGGGCGCCGTGCCGAATGCCGCGGCGTTGATCAACGGGACCGCCCCTCGACGATGCGGGCGGCGATCTGGACGGCGTTCCAGGCCGCGCCCTTCAGGAGGTTGTCGGCGACGACCCAGCACAGCAGGGCGCGCGGGTCGTTTGGGTCCTGCCGCAGGCGCCCGACGTGCACGGTCCGGCGGCCGTCGATCTCGCGCGGCGTGGCATAGTCGTGGGGCGCGGCGGCGACCTCGAGCCCGGGCCACGCGGCCATGGCCGCAGCCGCCTCGCCCGGCGTGACCGGCTGCCGGCAGACCACGCGCACCGCGGCCGCATGGGCATTGACCACCGGCACGCGCACGGCCGTGCACGTCACCTTCAGGCCCTCGTCGCGGCCGAGGATCTTGCGCAGTTCGCGCAGCACCTTGGCCTCCTCCTCGAACGACCCGTCGTCCAGCGCGGCGCCGATCGACGGGATGACGTTGCGCGCGATGGCGCGCGGGAACACCGGCGCCCCCATCACCTCGCCGGCGTTCTGGCGCGCCAGTTCGGCCACGGCCTTCTGCCCCGCGCCGGAGACGGCCTGGAAGGTGGTCACGTGGACCTCTTCGAGGCCCCACGCGCGCTCTAGCGGCGCCACGGCCTGCGCGACCTGGATCGTCGAGCAGTTCGGGTTGGCGATGATGCCCGAGCGCATGCCGTCGACCAGCGCGCCGTTGATCTCGGGCACGACCAGCGGGATCGCCGGGTCCTGGCGCCAGGCCGACGAGTTGTCGATGACCACGGCGCCCGCCTTCGCGGCCACCGGGGCCCATTCGCGGCTCGGGCCACCGCCCGCGCTGAAGAGCGCGACGTCGACGCCGTTGAAAGATGCGGCATCGACGGCGCGGCAGGTCACGACGCCGCCCCGCCACGGCAGTTCGAAGCCCGCGCTGCGGGCCGAAGCCAGGGCGACCGGCTCGCCGTCGGCCCAGGCACACTCCTCCAGCAGTCCGAGCATGGTCCGGCCGACCAGTCCGGTGGCGCCGAGCACAGCGATGCGCATCGTGAACAACCTCTGTCGTGGGAGGGAAACCGGCCGGGGCGCCGGCGGCGGCAGTCTAACACCGCGGCCGGCGGCGGTCAAAACCGCTGCTGGCCCGGGGGTTCCGCCGGGCGACGCCATCCGGGGGCCGGGTAGCGGGAATCCGGCCGTCGACCCCGCCGCGCGCCGGTGCTATGCTGGCCCCCCGCAGGGACCTCCAGAACCGCAAGGACGTGAGATGACGCTCAGCCGACGGACCCTCCGCCAAGGCCTGACCGCGCTGGGGCTGGCCGCATCGCTGGCAGCCGCCGGCTGCCGCGGCGACGACCCCCACCGCCAGGAACGCCTGCAGGACATCGCCCGCTGGCAGGATCGCCGCCTGGCCCCCGCCGACTCGCTGGCCCAGGCCCTGTCCAGCCGCGACGGTTTCGTGCGACTGGGCGCGGCGCGGGCCGCCGGACTGATCGGACGCGACGATGTCGTGCCCGCCCTCGAGAACCTGCTGCGCGACCGTTCTTTCGCCGTGCGGGCCGAGGCCGCCTGGAGCCTGGGCCTGCTGGGCGACCCGCGGGCGGTGCCCGCCCTCAGCCGCGCGGCCGCGGACACGCGACCGGCGCTGCGCGTGGCGGCGCTCTCGGCGCTCGCGCACGTGCCCAACGACGGCACGGCCCTGTTGGCCGGCACGCGACTGGCGGCGCCCGAGGAGGCGGCCGTGGCCTGGGACGGGCTCCGGCAGCAGGCCGCGCGGGTGCAGCCCGACTCGCTGCGCGCGGCCATCACCGCCGGCCTGGCCCACTCGCGGTCGGACGTCCGGTGGCGCGTCCTGCGATGCGCGGAACTGGCCCCGGATTCGACCCTGACCGTGACGCTGGCGCCCTTCACGCATGCGCCGTTCATCCAGGAACGCGTGCACGCCTACCGCGCCCTGGGCAAGCAGCACGGCGTGGCTGCGCTGGCCGCGGTGCTGGACGGCTTCGAGTCCCACAGTCGCCTGCGTGGACGCGACCGTGACCGTGCGGTCATCGCCGGTTGCCGCGCGCTCGGCGCGCTGGCGGCGCCGCTCGCCAGGCGCGGCAGCGAGCCGGACAACACCACGCTGGCCGAGGTCGCCGACGTCCTGGTCTCGGCGGCCAGCGCGAACGCGCCCGGCACCGCCGAAACGGCGCTGGCGGCGATGGAGGCGATCGTCGCCGAGGCGCCCCTGCCGCCCCAGGCCGAGACGGTCGAGAGCCTGCTGCCGGCCTGGCGCCTGCGCCTGGCGCGCGCC
>CAIWHK010000030.1 GCA_903912525.1 uncultured bacterium
CCCGTTCGCCACTTTACTCATTTCCCGAAGGAAACTTTCACGTTCGACTTGCATGCCTAAACCACGCCGCCAGTGTTCGTTCTGAGCCAGGATCAAACTCTCCGTTGTCAAAAAATAACAACAGAAGCTTCGCTCCTGTTTTAGCGCAATTGAAACTCGCCGCTGAAAAACCGCACTCCACCGAAGTGGATTGCAGTGAGTCGCGCGGCTCAGTATTGCATTCGGGCCATCGCACGCTATTCCGTTGTCAAAGAGCTGAACCGAGCAGTCGCTGCCGTCGGTCCCCCTTGCAGGGGGAGACAATGTACTCAAGCCGCCGAAGTGTGTCAACCGGAAAGTTGATTTTTCTTTCGGAGCCGAGCCGCCGTCCCGGTGAGCCGCAAAGGCTGTCCCGGAAAGCGATTGCCCGGGCGGTCCGCACCGCAGACTCGGGCAACGGGGCGGAAGTTAGTTTCACATCGGATGCCTGTCAAAAGGATTTTGCGTTTATTTTCGAAAGTAGGCACAAAAGCCGCAAATGGCCGTCAAACAGGCGGTTCGGCGAATTCTCCGGCCTGCCGGCCGCCGTTCCGGGGCGAAAAATCGCCTCCCGGAGGGCGAATCAACACCCCAGCCTGGTGTCCCGAACCGAATTTTAACGTCCACGGCGGCGGCGCCGAGGTGGCGCGATAGTCCCCCCACCCCCGGCGACGCCCATGCCGGCCCCCCGCCGTACCTTTCCGGCGGTCGCAGCGCGCATTGGACTTGCGCAGCCGCGCCCGGTTATTGTGGAGTTTCACGCCCCACGGTGGGGTCGACCCCGGGCGCCAGGGAGGGTGCATGCTGCGGAGACTACTCGAACGGACGATCCCCATCCCCTGGGTGCGTCGCGTGCTGTGGGCAACGATCGCGTTGTTCGTCGTGGCTGTGGCCGGGACGATCGTGGGGCTGAACTGGCTCGCGCGCGACCTGCCGCCGGTCGATACGCTGCGCAAGATCGACCCGTCGGTGAAGACCGTCATCTATGCGGCGGGCGGCGAGACGCTGCGCGAGTTCTACACCGAGAACCGCACCATCGTGCCGCTGGACCGCATCCCCCTGGTGCTGCAGCACGCGGTCGTCGCCGTCGAGGACAAGCGCTTCTACAGCCACTACGGCGTCGACCTTCGGCGCATCGTCGGCGTCATCTGGATCAACCTCACGTCGCACAGCAGCCCCGGCGGCAGCACGCTGACTCAGCAGCTGGCGCGCAACCTGTTTCCCGATCTGCTTCCGAGCGAGAAGCGGCTGACGCGCAAGTTCCGCGAGTGGATCGTCGCCGCGCAAATCGAGTCCCTCTATACGAAGGACGAGATTCTCGCGATGTACCTCAACCAGATCTACCTGGGCAAGGGCGCGTACGGCGTGCAGGCTGCGGCGCGGCTGTTCTTCGGGCGCGACGTGTGGGACCTCGCCCCCGCCGAATGCACGATGCTCGCGGGCATGATCCAGCAGCCGGAGCGCTTTTCCCCCCTGCGCCATCTCGAGGCCGCCTACAGCCGTCGGGCCACCGTACTCGAGACGATGATCAGCGCCGGGTATCTCTCCCGCGCCGAGGCCGAAGCCATCGGGAACACGAAGGTGCGCGTCGCCGATGGCGAGGCCGCGGCCGCATCGGCCGGCTTTGCCGCCTACTTCGTCGAGGAAGTGCGCAAGCAGCTCGAAAAGGACTACGGCGCCACGCGCCTGTACCGCGAAGGCCTGCGCGTCTGGACGACCCTGGTGCCGCAGTACCAGGCGTGGATGGAGGAAGCGCTCGAGGCGCACCTGCAGGAAATGGAACAGGAGCGGCCGCGGCGGCAACAGCGCGCCGAGTACGACAAGCGCGTGACCGCCGGCAAACGCCCGCCGAAGGTCACCTACCTGCAGGGCGCCGCGCTGCTGCAGGACGTGCGCACCGGCGCCGTCCTGGGCATGATCGGCGGCCGCTCGTTCGAGGACTCGAAGTGGAACATGTCCACACAGGCGCTGCGCCAGCCCGGCTCGACGTTCAAGCCGTTCGTCTACCTGACGGCGCTCGGGAAGGGCTACACGCCGAGCACGATCCTCATGGACACGCCGTTCGAGATCGACACCGGCGCCTCGGGCATCTGGCGTCCGGAGAACTACTCCGAGCGCTTCGACGGGCCGATGACGGTGCGCTTCGCCCTGAGTCACTCGGTGAACGTGCCGACGGCCAAGCTCTTCCTGGACTTCGGCCTGCCCCCGGTGATGGCCAACCTGCGCAAGCTCGGCTTTGCCGAGGACCTGCCGCAGGTGCCGTCGCTCTTCCTGGGCGCCGGCGAAGTAACGCTGGCCGAGGTCGTCAACGCCTATGGCGCGTTCGCCAACCAGGGCGTACGCATGGACCAGTACCTGGTCACGCGCGTGGAAACCGTGGAAGGCGAAGTGCTTTTCGAGTCGCGCCCGAACCCCCACGCCGCAGTCGACCCCGCCGAGGCCTACGTGATGGCCAGCCTGCTGACCAGCACGGTCACCCAGGGCACGGCCGCGCGCGCCCGCGAATACGGATTCACGCGTACCGGCGCCGGAAAGACAGGCACGACGAACGACAACACGAACGCGTGGTTCGTCGGCTTCACACCCAGCTTCTGCGCGGGGGTCTGGGTCGGGTTCGACGAACCTGTGACGATGGGCCGCGGCGCGACCGGTTCGCGCATGGCGCTGCCGATCTGGGCGAAGTTCATGGGGCGGGTGACCGCGCGGAAGGGCGACGAGCCGTTCACGCGACCGTCCGGAGGCCTTGTCGACCACGCGATCTGCATGCGCACCGGGCGCCTGGCGCTGACCGGGTGCGACTCGGTGCTCACCGAGGTGTTCCTGGCCGGCAGCGTCCCCACGGAGAAGTGCAACGTCCACGGTGGCCGGCTGGTGGACGAGGCGGGCGGCGGTCGCGATTTCAAGTCTGTCGACCGTGGGGGCGACGAGTTCTGAGGCAGGCCTGCGCTATTCCACGCGCCCGAGGATGAGCGGCAGCTCGGCCACCGGTTCGCGGCCGATGACCAGCGCGGAGCCCAGCCGGTCGACGGCCACGGCCGCCCGCGCGGGGTCGCGCGTGAAGACGCGCGCCAGCGTCTCGCCCTTCGTCACCTGCCGGCCCACCCGCGTCAGCCAGTCCACGCCTGCGCTCAGGTCGAGCGCATCCTCCACCTTGCGGCGCGCGGCGCCCAGGTCGGCCAGCGCCAGGCCCACCTGGCGGCAGTCGACCGACGCCAGCCAGCCGTCGTGCGGCGCCACCAGGTCGGCGGCGGCCGGCGCGCAGTCCAGCCCGAAGTCGTCCCTCGCCGGGTCCACGCGGCCGCCCTGCGCGGCCACCCAGGCCAGCAGCACCTTCAACGCGCTGCCGTCGTCCCACGCCTGCCGCACGCGAGCGAGGGCGGCCTCGGCGTTCGGCGCCAGCCCGGCCACCCGCACCATGTCGGCCGTCAACTCCTCGGTCAGGCGCACCAGGTCGGCCGGCGCCGCGGCGCGACCGCCCGGCCGCAGGGCCGCGAAGGCCTCCAGCGTCTCGTTGGCGTGCCCGATGGCCACCCCGAGGGGCTGGTTCATGTCCGAGAACAGGACGGCCATGTTGCGCCCGTAGCTGCGCCCCACGGCGACCAGCGCGGTGGCAAGGGCGCGCGCGTTCTCGAGGTCGCGCATGAAGGCGCCCGAGCCGGTCTTCAGGTCGATGACGATCGTCTTCGGGCCGGCGGCGAGCTTCTTCGACATGATCGAAGCCGTGATCAACGGCACACAGTCGACGGTGCCCGTCACGTCGCGCAGGGCGTAGATGCGACCGTCAGCCGGGGCGATGGCCGGCCCCTGCCCGATGATGGCGCAACCGACACGCTCGACAACATCCAGGAACTGCGCGTTGCCGAGGTGGATATCGTAGCCCGGGATGGCCTCCAGCTTGTCCAGGGTGCCACCCGTATGGCCCAGGCCACGCCCAGACAGCATCGGCACCTTGAGCCCGCAGGCGGCCGCCAGGGGCGCCAGGAGCAGGCTCACCTTGTCTCCGACGCCGCCGGTGGAATGCTTGTCGGCAGACGGACCCGAAAGCACCGACGTGTCGAGCTGGTCGCCCGAGCGCAGCATCGCGCCGGTCAGGGCCGCCGTCTCGGCCGGCGTCATCCCGCGGAACCAGACGGCCATCAGGAAGGCGGCCATCTGGTACTCGGGCACCTCCCGGGCCGTGAAGCCGGCAATCAGGTCGTTGATCTGCGTCTCATCCAGTTCACGGCCGCGCTTCTTCGCCTCGATGATGTCCAGCACGTTCATCGCCCGCCACCCTGCTTCCCGTTGGGGTCGTCGCCGTGCTCGTCCGCGAGGTTGGCCTTGAAGTTCGTGAAGGCCAGCGGTACCAGATCGCCGGCCGTCGAGACCTGCACCGGGCCGGCGGCGCCCCCGTTGCCCGCCATCAGCACGACCAGGTCGGGCCCGAACTCGAGCAGGACCTGCCGGCAGGCGCCGCACGGCGGCGTCGGTTCGCTGCCGTCGGCGCAGATGGCGATGGCCTCGAAGGCCTGCTCGCCGTCGGCCACGGCGCGGCAGACGGCCGCGCGCTCGGCGCAGATCGACAGGCCGAAGCTGGCGTTCTCCACGTTCGTGCCCAGGTACACCACGCCGCTTTTGCCCAGCAGCGCGGCGCCCACGCGGAAGTGCGAGTACGGCGAGTAGCTGCGCAGCCGTTGCGCGCAGGCCGCATCGACGAGTTCACGGTGCCGGTCGTTCATGCCTGACTCCCGTCGCCCAGCCTGGCCAGGAAACTTGTCCCGCGCCGCGGCCCGTCCGCGCCGAAGTATTCGGCGAGCGTGGCCGCGACGTCCATGAAGCCCTCGTGTGTGCCGAGGTCCGCCCCCTGCTCGCACCCGCCGAGACAGGCCAGGATGGGCACCATCTCGCGCGAGTGGTCGGTGCTCGGCGTGGTCGGGTCGTTGCCGTGGTCGGCGGTCATCAGCAGCAGGTCGCCCGCCTGCAGCCGCGGCAGGAAGCCGCCCAGCCAGCGGTCGAAATCCTCGAGCCCCCGCCGCATGCCGACCGGGTCGTTGCGATGCCCCCACAGCATGTCGAAGTCGACCAGGTTCAGCAGGATGAGCGTGTTGTCGGCGGCTGCGGCGTAGACCTCGTCCAGGCGCGCCATGCCCTCGCCGTTGTTCTTCGAGGCGTACGTCTTGTCGATACCGACGCCGGCGTACAGGTCGTAGATCTTCCCGATCGACTCGACACACACGCCCGCGCCCTGCAGCACGGGCAGCAGAAGCTCCTTCGGCGGCGCGATCGAGTAGTCGTGGCGCATCGGCGTGCGCGCATAGGCGCCGGCGGGCCCGGTGAACGGCCGCGCGATGACGCGGCTGACCTGGTGCGGCGGCTGCAGCAGTTCGCGCGCGACCTCGCACACGCGATACAGTTCCTGAAGGTCGCAGACCTCGTCGTGCGCGGCGATCTGGAAGACGCTGTCGGCCGAGGTGTAGACGATGAGCTTGCGCGTGGCGCGGTGTTCGTCGCCCAGCTCGGCGATGATCGCGGTGCCGCTCGCGGCCTTGTTGCCGATCACGCCCCACCCGCTGCGGCGGGTGAACTCGTCGAGCACGTCCTGCGGGAAGCCGTCGGGGTAGGTCGGGAACGGATGCTCGGTGACGATGCCCATCAGCTCCCAGTGGCCGGTCGTCGAGTCCTTGCCGGCCGAGACCTCCACCAGCCTGCCGTACGACGCCCGCGCCGTCGCGACCGGAGCCACTCCCTTGATGGCGTGCAGGTTGCCGAGTCCGAGGCTCTCGAGGTTGGGCACCGCCAGGCCGCCGGCGGCCGTGGCCATGTTCGCGAGGGTATCGCTGCCGAGGTCGCCGTAGGCCGCCGCGTCCGGGGCGCCTCCGACTCCGAGGCCGTCCAGGACGATGAGAATGGCCCTTGCCATGGGGAGTCTCCTTCACCAAGAATATCTTGTGTCGAGGGTTCAGGTTAACGATGCGACCGGGCACCGTCAACCCGGGTTCGCCCCGAATGCGGCCCGACGAATCACCCGGAACGAAAGCGGACCGGACAAGCCGGAAACGCGCACACGCCCCGGGGCGCAGGCAGGATCATGAACGGCGACCTATTCGGCGGCGACGACGCCGCGCTCCCGCGCACCGCGGACACCACCGCCGCAGCGACCGCGCCACTGGCCGACCGCATGCGCCCGCGTACGCTCGACGAGGTCGTCGGGCAGCCGCATCTGCTGGGCGCGGACGGTCCCCTGCGCCGGTTGCTGGCCGGCAGTACGTTCCCGTCGCTTCTGCTGTGGGGCCCACCCGGCTGCGGCAAGACCACGCTGGCACGCCTGGTGGCCGGCCTGGGCGGCGCGCGATTCCTGGAATTCAGCGCCGTCGCCGTCGGCTCGAAGGAACTGAAGGAAGTCATGGCCGAAGCCGGCCGCCTCCAGCGCGCCACCGGCCGGCGCACGATCCTGTTCCTCGACGAGATCCACCGTTTCAACAAGGCGCAGCAGGACGCGCTGCTGCCCTGGGTCGAGCGCGGCGATGTCACGCTGATCGGCGCCACGACCGAGAACCCGAGCTTCGAGGTCAACAGCGCGCTCATCTCGCGCATGCGGCTGTTCGTGCTGGCGCCGCTGTCGACCGACGACGTGGGCGCGCTGCTGCGCCGGGCAGCGGCGGCGCCGCTGGGGCTTGGCGGCACGCCCGCTTTCGCGCCCGAGGCGCTCGACCTGCTCGCCCGCCTGAGCGAAGGCGATGCCCGTGCCGCGCTCGGCCTGCTCGAGAGCGTGGCCGCCGCGGCCGGACCCGATGCCGACACCGGCCCGCTCGACGCCGGCACCGTCGCCCGCCTGGTGCAGACGCGCGCCGCCCGCTACGACAAGGCCGGCGAGGAGCACTACAACATCATCTCGGCACTGCACAAGAGCATGCGCAACAGCGACCCGCAGGCGGCGGTGTACTGGCTGGCGCGGATGCTCGAGGCCGGTGAAGACCCGCTCTACGTGGCGCGACGCCTGGTGCGGTTCGCCAGCGAGGACGTCGGGCTGGCCGATCCGGACGCGCTCGGGCGCACGCTGGCCGCGCGCGACGCCATCCACCAGCTGGGCATGCCCGAGGGCGCCCTGGCCCTGGCGCAGGCGGCGGTCTACCTGGCGCTGGCGCCCAAAAGCAACGCGCTCTACCGTGCCTACGGCGCGGCGGCGGCCGAGGTGCGGGAGGGCAGCAACCCGCCGGTGCCCATGCACCTGCGCAACGCCTCGACCCGGCTGATGAAAGAAGTGGGCTACGGCGACGGCTACGTGTACGCTCACGATACGCTGGACGGCCTCGGCGACATGGGCTGCCTGCCCGACGCGCTGGCCGGCACCACCTACTATGCGCCCGGCAGGCGCGGCTTCGAATCCGAGTTGTCCGGGCGCATCGAACGGATTCGCCAGTGGCACGAACGCCGCCGTCGGCGCGGCGGCCAGGCGGACGACAAGGACGGCGAAGGCCGCGACAACGAAGGCCTCGACAACGAAGGCCATTTGGACGACGGAACGGGAGGCGACGGATGAAGCGGATCGGAGTCCTGACCGGCGGCGGCGACGCGGCGGGCATGAATGCGGCATTGCGCGCGGTCGTGCGCACGGCGTGGCGGCACGACGCCGAGGTCATCGGCATCACACGGGGCTGGCTCGGGCTGGCCGAGGGCACATACGAGCCCATGGTGTCCGGGTCGGTCAGCGGCATCCTGCAGAAGGGCGGCACCATCCTGCGCACCTTCCGTTACCCCCAGTTCGCCACCGAGGAAGGCGCCGCGCCGGTGGGCCGTACGCTCAAGAAGCTGAAGCTCGACGGCATGGTCGTCATCGGCGGCGACGGCAGCTTCCGCGGCGCCGCGAAGTTGGAGAGGGAGTTCGGCCTGCCGGTCATCGGCGTGCCGGCGACCATCGACAACGACATCCCCGGCACCGACTACAGCATCGGCTTCGACACCGCGCTGAACATCGCCATCGACGCCGTGGACAAGGTGCGCGACACGGCCACCAGCCACGGGCGCATCTTCGTGATCGAGGTCATGGGACGCGAGTACGGCCTGCTGGCCGCACAGACGGCCATCGCCACCGGCGCCGAGGAAGTGCTGCTGCCGGAGGTGCCCTGGAAGATCGATGACGTTTGCCGCCGCATCTCCGAGTCGTACCAGCGCGGCAAGCACCATGCGCTGATCATCGTCGCCGAGGGCGCCGGCAAGGCGTCATACGTGTCGTTCGAGATCAAGGCGCGCCTGCAGCGCGACGTGCGCATGGTCGTCCTGGGCCACGTGCAGCGCGGCGGTGCACCCTCGGGCTTCGACCGCATCCTGGCCAGCCGCCTGGGCCACCACGCCACCGAACTGCTGTTCGCGGGCGAGCACGGCCTGATGGTCGGCGTCGTCGCCAACAAGGTGCAGACCAGCCCGCTTGAAAAGAAGACCAAGACCGGCCCCAAGTCGGTGCTGCGCGACTCGCGCCTGATGGAGTTGCTCGTCTGACCGCGGCAACGCGCCGGGCGCAAAACGAGAGACGGACTCCTCACGGAGTCCGTCTCTCGTTTCTGCCCCTGCGCTGCGCCGGTCAGCGGGCCGTGCAGGCCTGCACGTAGCTGTTGGCGTACTCGAACCAGTTCAAGCGCGCCATGCCGACCACGTGCCCGATCACCGGGTGGGCGATCTGGCGCGCCACGGGATCGTCCTGCAGCACGACCAGCGTGAAGGCGCCGATCAGCGGCAGGTCCTTCGACTTGATCAGGTGCAGCATGAAGTCGCCGCCGGGAGTGAGGTCGACCACCTGCAGCGAGCCCTTGTTGCCGATCAGGTACCAGGCGTAGTCCTCGGGCTTCGCATTCAGCCGGGCCTCGGGGGACAAGTCGTGCTTCGGCACATAGGCGATGCGCTCGTAGGCACTCTTCACCAGGCGGAACGACTCGCCTTCCTTCTGCGGCATGAAATCCAGCTTGGCCTCCTGGATGGCCGCTGCGTCCCAGCCGATCTCGGGCAGCGCGGCGCCGGGGGCCTGCAGGTCGATCTGGTTGGCCGACAGCAAGCGCGGCAGCACGAGCGGGTACGGACGCGGGAGGCTGTCGGCCTCGACCACACCGTTCCGCTTGATGCGCTGCAGGGCAAGGTGCATCGGCTTGGGCGTGAACTCCTTGCGCACGCCGATCTGCGTTCCGGGCAGCTTGGCGACCATCCCCTCGAGGTCCTTGCAGACGATGAACTCAAGGACGTTGCCCTCGCGCACGACGCCCGTGCCGCCACGGACGAACTCGAACGCCGGGGCGTCGATCTCGAACAGGAAGCCGGGGCTCAGCGTGTCGCCGACCGCGATCTTCCGCAGGGAGGTGTGAAGGTACGGGTCGACCGTTTCCTTCTTCTTGATGCCGACCACGGCCACGACGGAAATCGCCAGAATGCCCGCCAGCAGGAAGACCAACAGGCGAAGGCGGGGAGTGGCACCGAACATGTAAGAACCTCCCAAAGGTCGGCGGGTCCAGCCGGTGGGATGCAAGACCGATGGCAATGGGCCGGGGTCGGACGCGGCGCGCCCGGTGCCCTGCCCTGCGGTATCCTTGTGGTGTTCCGGCCGGCGCGCCTGGCGCGTCCGGCGTCCCTGAAATTGGGATAACATCCCCGAAAATGCAAATGTTAACGGCCCGGTCCCAGCCCCGGCCCTCCCCCCGCCTCTACAGGCGGGGCAGGCGGCGCGCCAACCTTGCCACGTCCCTCTGCCCGGGCGCGACGCCATCCCAGATTTCCTGGAAGATCGTCCAGTGTTCCGGCATCAGGATCCCGGCCTGGGAGAACAGGCGGCTGAAACGGCGGCGGCGCTCGGCCAGCGGGTACCCGGGCAGCCCGGCCCCGCACAACCGACCGTCGACGCCGATGGCCCACGCCGCGGCGAAGGCCTCGGCCAGGCCGGCCGGCACCAGCGAGGGGTCCAGTTCGCGGCGGACCAGGTCCCGGATCACAAGCAAATGATGATGCAGGAAGACCTCGGCCCGCGTCCGCGAGAAATCGCCCGCGGCGGCCGGGAACCCGACGTTTGCCGGCCCCGGGCAGTCCCAGACGGCAACAGGCGGACCTGCCGCCGCGCGCGGGGCCAGAAAGGCGTCCGGGTGGCAGTAGAGGGTCAATTCGCGCCCCAGCGTGCCGCGCACCGGCTGCACCCAGGCGTTGTCGTCGCCGACAAGGTCGTCGGCGCAGATGACAAGACGGTCCAGCGCGGACGCCATGTCCAGCGCCGCCAGCGCCGACTGCGCGCCCTCGCCGACCAGGTCGGCCAACGCTGCGTCCAGGCCGACGCACACGACCCGCGTCCCGCCGGGCATGGCGCTACAGCCCCGCCAGCAGCGGACCGCCGCCCACCGGCCGCAGCACCGCTGTAAAGTGGCGCAGCGAAGGCGGCTCCCAGGTCACTTCCAGGCCGTTCAGGCGCTCGCCCAGCGCCATCACCTTCGCGCAGGCATCGGCCACGTAGTCCAGCTGCGTGTGCGTGTACACGCGCCGCGGCACCGCCAGCCGCACCAACTCCATCTCGGGCGGCACCAGCTTACCTGTGTCCGGGTCGCGATGCTCGAACATCAGGCTGCCGATCTCGACCGCTCGCACGCCGGCCTCGACATAGAGCGCGGCCGTCACGACCTGCGCGGGAAACTGCGCCTGCGGGATGTGCGGCAGCATGCGCTTGGCGTCCAGGTACACGGCGTGGCCGCCGGTCGGCTTCAGGTGCGGCACGCCCAGCTCGTCGAGGCGCTCGCCCAGGCGCGCCACCTGCCCGATGCGATAGGCCAGGTAGTCGGGGTCGAGCACCTCGCGCAACCCCTGCGCGACGGCGGCGAGGTCGCGTCCGGCCAGGCCGCCGTAGGTGGGAAATCCCTCGCGCAGGATCAGCAGGTTGGTCGCCGCCTGCGCCCAGTCGTCGTTGTCGAGGCAGAGGAAGCCGCCGATGTTCACCAGCGCATCCTTCTTGGCGCTCATCGTGCAACCGCTGCCAAGCGCGAACATCTCGCGGCAGATGTCCTTGATGCCGACGTCGCGATACCCGGCCTCGCGCTGCTGGATGAACCAGGCGTTCTCGGCGAAGCGACAGGCGTCGAAGATGAGCGGCACGCCCATCTCGCGACAGAACGCAGCGACGGCCTTGGCGTTCCCCATCGAGACCGGCTGGCCGCCGCCGCTGTTGTTGGTGATGGTCAGCATCACGAACGGGATGCGGTCCTTGCCGTATTTCTCGAAAGCCTGCGACAGCTTGCGCAGGCTCATGTCGCCCTTGAACGGCGCCTCGAGCCGCGGGTCGAGCCCGGCGTCGTCCACGCAGTCGAGTGCGATGCCGCCGACGTGCTCGACGTTTGCACGCGTCGTGTCGAAGTGGATGTTGTTGGGCACGACCATGCCGGGCTTGACCATCGCCGTGAACAGCAGGCCTTCGGCGGCGCGTCCCTGGTGTGTAGGGATGACATGCTTGTAGCCGAAGATGTCGCGGATGGTGTCCTCGAAATCCTTGAACGAGCGACTGCAGGCGTAGGCCTCGTCACCGCTCATCAGCGCGGACCACTGCAGGTCGCTCATCGCGCCGGTGCCGCTGTCGGTCAAGAGATCGACGTAGATGGCGCTCGACGGCACCTTGAAGACGTTGTAGCCGGCCGCGACCAGCAGGCGCTGGCGTTCCTCGCGACTGGTGCGCTCGATCTTCTCGACGACCTTGATGCGATAGGGTTCGAAGGCGAAATCCATGTCCCGCTCCCTGACTCGAGGCGCCCGCCACCGCGCCGCCGCCCGCACGGGCCGGCGCCGAAAGGAACATGGTCAACGCAGGCCCGCCGGACAAGCCCCCGGACCGGCGTCGCCAAAGGCGACAACGCCGCTCCGGGGGCCACCGTCAGTTGGCGTCGCCGGGCAGCGGCGAGCGCACCTGGTAGAGGATGAGGGCCTGGTCGGTCAGGCGACCGAGGACCTCGTAGTGGCGACGCGCCTCCTCCGTACCCTGGCACATGTAGACGCCGGCCGGCTGGTAGGCCCCGCCGGTGCGGGCGGCCTCGGCCAGGATCGCCAGCGGACGCGCGCCGCCCAGCGGCTGCTCGCCGAGGTCGGCCAGGGTCAGGATCCACCACGCCTGCCACAGCGGCTGCTCGAGCAGGTCGGCCGGCGCCGCGCGCCCCCAGGCGGCCAGGACCGCCTCGATGCGCTCCCGGGCCTCGGGCTGCGCGAAGACGACCTGGCCCCACGGCGAAACCGCGGCCGCGGCCGCGAACGAGGCGATGTCCGGAAGCGCCGTCAGCGGCCACGCCTGCTGCCACTGCCGGCACGATGCGCGCAGGGCGGGTTCGACGAAGCGCGGCAGCAGCGCCGGCGCGGGTCCGCCCGCGGTCGTCAGGTCGGCGCCGCCTCCAGCGGCGCTCGCAGCCAGGAGGCCGTGCCTGGCCGGCGCCAGGCCTTCGGCCGCGAGCGCATCGGCCACGGCCGCCAGCAATTCCCGCGGGCCCGGCAGCAGCAGCCAGTCCAGGCGCGGCTCGCTCGCGGCCAGCCAGCCGCGGTCCTGCAGCGAGGCCGCGATGTACTCGAGGTCGGCCGGCAGCGCAGCGACCACGCGCAGCACCGGCCCGATCTCCTCGGTGTCGCGCGCGGTGACGATGCGCGCGACACACTGGTCGAGGTTCGCCGCGTACTCCGCCAGCACCAGACCCTTGTCGCGCCGCCGCGACTGACCGGGGTCCCGGTCGGTCGACACCAGCTGGCCGACCTCGGCCCACGGCCGCTTCGCAAGCCGGCGCTGCAGTGCCAGGTCGACGATGTCGTCCGCACGCGGTGTCGTCAGGAACAGGTGCTCCCACGGTTCGAGGGCCGCAGCCGGATCCACGGTCATGATCAGGCGACGCCCACGCCCCAGTTGCGCGATGCGGTAGCGGGTCTCCGGCTCGAAACGCTGCACCTCGCACATCACCACGACGGCGCCGGACGGATCCGCACCCTCGGCCCCGCCCGGCCGTCCGGGATCGGGTGAGCTCCCCCGCGCCGGCACGCGCACGTCGAGCGGTCCGCGGAAACCGCGCTGCAGGCATTCACGCGAGATGAACGCCGCCGTCCCCGGGTCCGGGCAGTAGATCGTCAGTTCACCCGGATCGGCGGCTTCGCGGTGCGCCAGTTCAAGACCGCGCACGAGCGCTTCGTGCCGACCCGACCCGAGCGTGCCCCGCAGCACCAGGAAATGCTGGTCAGCGGAGAGCCCGGCCACGTCCGCCACGCGCGCCACCACGGCCTCGAGGTTCTGGCCGCCGTCGCCGCCCTTGATCATCGTCCGGAACGTACGCTTCGGGCCCGGCGTCGCGCCCGCATGCCCGTCGGGCTCTTCATCCCCGGCGGCCAGCCGCGCGGCGGCGAAGCGCCCGGCCACCAGGGCGCCGAGCAGTTGCCAGCCGTCCTCGCCCGCGCGCACCGTCGGGCTGTCGGCCAGGCTGAGCAGGTCCACCAGATGCATCGCCCCGGGGCACGCCGGCCCCAGCCAGCGCCAGTAGCCGAGCGCCGAACCGAGCGCCAGGAAGTGGCGCTCTTCGGCCTGCAGTTCGCTCACGCCCGTCTGCACAAGCAGACCGTCGGCGGTCGGAACCGCGACGCTGAGCACTTCGTCCAGGCGCGCGGCGAAGATCGCCAGTCCGTCCTGCAACGACGAGAGCACCTCGGCCGCGGGACGCGAGATGCCGACCAGGCGGCGCGTGCTGTAGAGCAGGCCGCGCGGGCAGGCATAGGTCAGGCCGACGTCGCCGAAGGCGCCGGCGCCCACCATCACAAGGAGCGTGTCGACGGCCGCGAGGTCCTCGGTCGCGATGCGCACCGGCGGGTGTTCCTGGTCGATCCAGGTGAGCCCGCCGATGGGAGCGTTCTCCAGCCAGTGCGGCAGGATGGTCGTCAGCGCGCCGCCGAGCTGCTCGAGCCGGCGCAGCACCTCGACCTGCCGTCGCGGCAGCATCAGCGCGTGGCTGTCGGTCGCGCGCCGCGCGCCCGGCGCGCGCACCGACGCGGCGGACAGGGGGTCGCCCGCCAGTCGCGCCACCCAGCGCAACAAGCCGGCGCCCTGTTCGACATCGGCGGCGGCCAGGCCGCCCATCGCGGCCAGCCAGTCCAGGGGCAGCAACTGCCGGCCGGGCGGCGGCGTCGGTTCGTGTTCGGCGCCGTCGCCGCGGCCGGCGCGCTCGATCATCACCGGGCGCAGCCGCGCAAGCAGGCCCTGGAAACGGCGGATGACCGCCTCAGCGCGGTCGGCCGCCCCCACACCGGGGCCGAACTCGACCGGCGGCCGGCCGGCGTGGAAATCGTCGTCCGCCGTCCCGTCGATCAAGCCTCCGCCGGCGGCGCCGTGTCCCATCAGCCTCGCGCCGCAGACGCGTTCGACGAAGCGGATCCAGGGCGTCGGCATCGAGACCGTCTGCAGGATCACACCGTGCGCGCGGGCGTCGAGCAGCGCGCGCAACGCCAGCGCCGATTCCTGCGCCTCACGGTCACGCGCCGGCAGCCATTCGTAGAGGCCGGTCGCGACGACCGTGCGCGGCGGGTGCGCGGCCAGGAAGGCGCGCAGCGCGGGATCGCCGAAGTCGGCGGGCGTCACACGCACCACCGGCGACGGGAAGTCGGCCGGGCCGTCGCCACCCCAGGCGGAAAGGCCGTCGACGCCGCCGGCCGCGACCAGGGACGCCGCGTCCGGGGGACACTGGTCGCTCACCAGCAGCACCCAGTGATCGAGTTCGCCCTGCTCCCAGGCCAGGCGCGTGCGCGCCGCCACGGCGGACCAGACGGGGTCGAGGTCCCCCACCAGAAGGTTGACGCCTGCAGGCATGCCCGCGTCTCCGGACCGCAGGAGTTCGTTGGCCGCGATCGTCGCGGCGCCGGTGCCCGCCCACTGCCGCGCCACGGGCAGGAAGCGCCCCAGGGCCGTGTCCTGGTCGTTGGGCGCGAATCCCGGCAGGTCGAAGGTCCGGCAGGCGGTGTCGGCGGACAGCGCGGCAGCGCGCGCGCCGCTCCAGCCGCCGGGCTCGGCCGTGGCGTGGCCTGCCGTGTCATGGCCCGCCGCGCGCGAACGCAGCAGGCGCCACCAGCGTGTGTCCATGATGTCGACGCCGGACCACGGGCCCGCCAGGCGCGCGGCGACTTCGAGCGCGCACAACCGGACGCGCCAGCCCAGGTAGGTACGGCGCTCGGCATCCGCATCGAGCCATTCCTGCCGTTCGTCGCCCGCCGCCATGGGAATGCCGCCGCCCTGAAGGCTCATCAGCGCGGGCACCACGAGCGGGCCACCCTGCCCGGGCCCCGCCGCCTGCGTGGCGCCGAGGAAGCGCCAGCGCGGGCCGGCTGCCGCAACCAGGCCAGCCTCGACCTGTGACCAGAAGGAACCGGATTCGCCGTCGTCCGGGACAACGACAGTCACCTGACCCTCGAGCTCGGCCACGCGCTCGGTCCAGGCGGCCTGCCCGGCCATCGATTCGGCCAACAACAGGCGCGCATCGGGAACGGCGCCGCGATCGGCAAGGCGCAACCGCGGCGGCCGCGCATCGGCCAGCGCCGCGCAGTACGGCGCCCCGAACACGCTGAGCCAGGTGCCGAGGATCTCCTCGAGTTCGCTGCGCAGCCAGACGGCACCGGTCAACAGCGACAGGTGCCGCCCCCCGCGCGTGTGCAGCAGCGCATGGAGCCCGCGGATCTGGATGTCATCGCGGCGCAGCAGGTCCCAGTGCACGGCGGCGCTGTCGAGGAAGACCCACGACGCGTCGCTGCCTTCGAACACGCCCCACAGCGCGTCGAGTCGCGCGGCATCGGCGCCAAGGTGGTCGACCGAGCCGGCCACGAGCCCGGCCTTGCGCACGCGCTGGCTGAACTGCGCCGCCCACGTGCGGCCGGCGCCGTCGAGGCTCGGCTCCTCGCGCGGCAGGTCGGCCACGAGCACCGCATAGCGATCATACAGGGGCACCGCGCCGTCCGGGCGCGGGCGCACCTCGCGGAAGTCGAGCAGGTCGCCGTTGTGCGTCTCGACCAGGCGCGTCCAGTGCATCAGCGGCAACAACGCGTCGCGGCCGGGACCGCGGCGACCGAGCAGGTCTTCGAGCAGCGACAGCGCCGCATCGAGGTCGTGCACCGCGCCGCTGGCCGGGATCAGCGTGATCGGGCCGACGACGCCGCCCGCGACGCGGCCGAGCGCCTCGAGCCGCTCGAAGCGGTCGAGCACCACGCGCCACTTCTGCCGGCCTTCGCCCCAGGCGGCGATCACCGCCGGCGCGTTGCCGGTCGCCACGATCGCCAGGTCGCTGCGTCCCAGTTCCGGGGCCGCAGCCAGTTCGTCGGGCCCGGCCTCGGGTGCGGCAGCGCGCGCGACCGTCAGCGACCAGCCGTACGGATCAGGACGGGTCCACAGCACAGGCAGCGTCCAGGCCTCGAAAGTCTCGTCCATGGCGCGGCCCGCATCGTCACCCAGGCCGACGAACGCGTAGAGGAAACGACTGACCTGGTCGCCACGGCGCGCCATCGCGGCGACGCCCGCACGCAGCGCCGGATCTGCGGCGTGCATCCGGCTGCGCACCGCCAGCCACAGCAGGCCGCCGAGGACCGCGCCGGCCGCCGGTCCCTGCGGCCACGCATCACCCAGCGACGAACGACGTGGCGGCTCCAGGAGCGGGTGCCCCAGCGAGGGGTCCCAGCCGGTCCGCCACGGCTGCGTCTCGCCCAGCGCGATGCGCACCAGGGCGCCGCGTTCGGCGCCGGCGCCGGGCAACCGACTCTCGAGCACGGCGGTCAGGATGTCGACCGCCGGCCACGGCGCCGGGTCGTGTTCCCAGGAAAGGCCGATGGCCTGCGCGACCAGTTCGTCGGCGGCGATGATGCGGCCGGCACACGGGGCCAGGAAGGCGTCGATGGCCGCGGCTGCCTCGCCCGGCCGCCAGAAGGCGAGGTCGCGTGGCTGGTCGCCCCACCAGAACACCGCGGCCACGCGGCCGTCGGCTTCCACCGCGACCGAGGCCCAGGCCAGGTTGTGCTCGGGCAGCGGCCCGCCCTCGGGCCGACGGTATTCGATGCGCTCGATCGCGCGCTCGAAGCGCGGCGCCAGTTCCGAGCCCTGCTCGAGGCCGGCCGACTGCATGGCGCCGAGCGCCTCGTCGTACCGCGGCACGGGGAAGTGCACGCGATCCGTATTGCCGAGCAGTTCCAGCAGCCGCACGCGCGCCTCGCTCGCGCGCGGCGCCGGGCCCGGGCACACCTGAAGGAAGGCGCGGTAGAGTTCGACGCTGGCCGAGGCGCGGCCGAGCAGCCGGTCGGCGGTGATCGCCTCGAGCCAGCAGCGCTCCTCTTCCATCCGGCCTGCCGAGCCGAAGTAGCGCGGCTGCAGAAGCTGCAGGAAGACCTGCGCCCACTCCTGCGACTCGGGCGAACCGAGGCGGAGCACACCCTGCTCGACGAACGACTCGAGCAGTTCGCCGCCCTTGCGCGCCATCCACAGGCGGTCCTCCTCGGACAGCGGGATGTCGTGGCGCACCAGGTTCAGGTCGAAGGGACGGCCGGTGCGACTGGCGGTGCGGAACAGCCCCTTGAGGAGGGGAACCGCCGAGGCCGGTTCTTCGCTGAAGACGCGGCTGCGCGCGACCAGGAAGAGCGCCTTTTCAAGGATGGGCTGGTTACGCTCGGCGTCGTCCTCGGGGCGCAGCTCGGCGACGCGCACGCCTTCGCGCACGATCTTCTCGGCGGCGGCCATGAAGCGCTCGCGGAACAGCCCGGCGTGCCGCTCCCAGCGACCGGGGCGCACGGCGCCGCGTTGCCAGAGGCGGGCGATGCCGTCGGCAAGGCGTTCGGTGAAGAACACACGCCCACCGGACTGTTCGCGCGTGTCGACGGCGGTCAGCCAGGCGTTCTCGGCAGCAGGAAAATCCTGGCCGGCGAGCGCTCGCTCGGCGGCAGCCAGGGATTGCCAGTAGTTCAGGCCGGGGCGCGGATCGTTGTTCTCCATGCGCGAAAGATATCACGCAGTTCGCGGCGCGCCCACCAGCAAAAGCAACGCTCAGCGCACGATCGTCAGGCGGGTCGCCGCCCCCGCGGCACCCGCCTTCGCGCGCACCAGGTAGGTCCCTCCCGGCAGCGGCCGGCCGTCCCCGTCGCGCCCGTCCCAGGCCGCTTCCTGCCCGCCATCCGCCGGCCCGGGAAAACGGGCGACGCAGCGGCCGGCGAGGTCGTAGACGCTGAATTCGGCCGGCCCGGACGCCGCGGCCGACAGGCGGAACCGGAAACTGCCGGAGCCGGGATTCGGCTGCACCGAGAGCAGCCCGGCCGACACGGCCACCGTCGGCGCCGCGGCCGCCGCGTAGCGCAGCGGATAGGCGCCCGAGTTGCGGCCGTCCCCGCGCGCACCCGCCCACAGCGGCGACGAGGCATAGAGGTCCGCCAGCGGCGTCACTGTCACCAACCGGTCCTGTGCGTCCAGGCGCAGCAGCACATCGTCGTTGACGCGGGCCAGCACGGCGCCGACCGCGGTCAGCGGCGCGGCCGCCTGTCCCCCGGGCAGCGTTGCCCGTCGCACGGCCAACGCATCCTCGTCGCCCGTGTCGGTGAACCACGCCGTCGTCGAGCCGGGGATCGACGTCAAGCCATAGAGCAGCTCGTACCACGACAGGTGGACGAGCGTCGCCGGGTCCGTTCCCCAGCCGCCGCGATGGTTCCAGGCCAGGGTTGGCCCGAACAGGCGGGATGTCAGGCTGATCTCGCCGAGGTCGCTCGTGGCGTGCACCTGGAGCCCCGGCAGCGCGCGCGAACCCACATTGCCGCCCAACCCGACCCAGGCCTCGGCCAGTTCCCAGGCCGCCGCCTGCCCGGTCTGCCCGTTGGTCGCCAGTCCCGTCACGCTCACGCGCAGTTCGCCGGTGTCGGGTCGGCCGCAGGCCGCTGCCGAGGACACGGCCAGCCAGCCGCCGCCGGCGGGTGACGGCGCCGCCGTGCCGTCACCGGGGCCGGGCGTGCCGTCGCCGTCCAGCACCCGGAACACCAGGGCGCCTCCCGGGCCGGAGAGCACGGGGATGACGACTTCATGGTTGCCGTCGCGATCGAGGTCACACAGTACCGGCGCGGCCGCCGGGGTCCCGCCCAGGTCGCGTGGCCACCCCGGCAGGGTGGACAGCGCCTGGCCGTCCAGCGCCGTGACACGGCCGTCGGCGAAGGCGACGACAATCGCCTCGGCGCCCCCCGTGTTGAGCGTCCCGACGGCCGGAGCCAGCGGATCGAGGTGGCCCAGCCCCGCCGACGCCATGAGGACCGGTCCCTGCCGCCAGGCATACGCGTTGCCGACGGCATCGACCACCAGCACGCGACGCTGCCCGGCGCCGGTCACGTAGCCGACCGGCGTCGTCAGGGCGCGGTTCAGCGCCAGGTTCACCGTCTGCAACGCACCGGCGGCATTGAAGAAGTACACGCTTCCGTAGGCGGAGCTGACGACGATCTCGTCGCTCGCCACGCCGTCGAGGTCCCAGAGCAGGGGCTGGTTCAACCCGCCCTGCGCCGAAGCATGCGGGAAGACGAACACGGGCCAGCCGGCGCGGTGGGCACCGTCGGCCCCGAGCACGTTCACCGAGCGCGCCACCGGATCGGCCACCACCAGGGACGGCACGACAAACGAAGGACCGCTGAACCCGGCGAGCGTGCCGCTGTTCGGCTGGCCGGTCACCGCGCCGGGCAGCTGTCGCCAGCCGCCCTGCTGCGGCCACGACCAGGCTTCGCGCACGCGCAGCACGACCGCGCCGTTGCCGGCCAGCCGCTTGGCGGCCAGCAGGCGCCAGCTGTCGGGACCGGCGGTCACGTAGGTGAACTCCGAAACGCCGGCGCCCCCCTGGTTGATGCGGACAACTGCGGATCCGGTCGGGTCGGCGTCGAGGTCGCGCGGATCACCGACGACGAGCTCAAGGTCGACTCCCGGTGCCGGCAGGACCTCGACCAGGTACCGCACACCCGGCTGCAGGTCCAGGCGACGCGCCACGACGGGCTGCCTTGCGCCGGCCAGCAGCGAATCGGTCTGGTCGATGCCCGGGCGCAGCGGCACCAGCAGCGCCTGCGCGGCCGCATCCACGCGCAGCAGGCCCCAGCCCCGGTCGGCGCGCGGCGCGGTCCCGGTCGGCAGCGCCACCGTCGCGGCGCCGTCGGCCGTCTCGGCGGCAAACACTGGAGCGGCCGTCAGTTTCAGGACGGCGATGCGCGTGCGAACGGACGCCGACGTCGGCGGCAGGTGCACCGCCTGCTCGCCCAGCGCCTCGTCCAGCAGGTGCAGGGCACCGGCCGCGTGCGCCGCGGCCAGGCTCGTGCCCCAACGCCCGCTGTAGGTGTCGTCCGGCTCGTTGTCCACGCATTCGATGCGCCCGGCGGCCGCCAGCATCCCGCCGCCGGGGGCCACGAGGTCGGGCTTTGCCGTTATCGCTCCCCCGCGCCCGCTGAACGCGGCCACGGCGCCGGCATCGTTCACGGCGCCGACCGTCAGGACGCCGGGCAGCCGCGCAGGCCAACCGGGCGCTCCATCGGTCCCGTAGTTGCCCATCGCCGCGACGGGCGTCATCCCGACATCGGCGAGTTCGGCGACAGCGGCGGCAACGCCGGCGTCGGCATCCCAGTTGACGGCCATCAGGACCGGGCCGATGCGCAGCGCCTCGCGCTGGTCGAGCAGCCACGAACAGGCCGCCAGGAAGTCACCGGCCCACGCATGCCAGACGAGGTCGAAGTCGTAGAACTTCACGACAACCAGGCGCGCACCCGGCGCCACGCCCGGATACGACGACGAGACGATGCCGCGCCCGGCGGCGACCGATGCAAGGGAAGTGCCGTGGCTGTGGTAGTCCCAGGGCCCGGCGGCGGCCGGAAAATCGTCGGTCACATCGCGCCAGCCGACAACCTTGTAGCCCGAAAAAAGCGGCCAGCCGTTTGTTCCCGGATACCAGTCGGTGGCATCGCCGACGGTGGGCGGCGGGCCGTCGATGTTGTCGTCGGTGGGATCGCCGAGGTCGTTATGCGCGGTGTCGCAGCCGGAATCGAGGATGGCCAGCGAGAACGAGCCGTCGTCACCCAGCCGCCAGGCGCCGGTCTCCACGCGCATGACGCCGATCGCGCGGCGGCTCACGTCGAGCGCCGGGACGCCGTCCCGGTCGAGCAGCAGCCGGCCAGGCGGCGGCGCGTCCAGCAGCGCGCCCAAACCGGCCTGGTCAACGTCCAGCACGGCGACGCCGCCGAACCTCGACGTGGCGAACAGCGGACGGCAGGTGCCGACGCCCGCCGCCTTGGCGATGGAGCGATCACGCGCTGCAGCGCCGGCGCCGAGGCAGAGCACGCGCAGGCGACCGGAAGCCCACGGTCCGGTCGCTTCCGCCGCCTTCAGGTCGGCCCGCTCGACGCCCGACGCAAGCGGCCCGGCCGCATCGCCGGATGCCGCCGCAGCGGCTCGCGCAGCGTCGGCTGTCGCCACCGCCAGGCCGCGCAGGTCGTCCCACGTGCGCTCGCCGCGATGCCACTGCGCCAGCGCGTCCTCGATCCCGTCGCCGTCGGCATCGGCAATGCCGTCGGACGCACCCGGAAGCCCGGCGCCGCGCGCCGCGCCGGCCGCCACGATCAGCGCGACGAGCAGCAGAACAACGGCCGGCGCCAGGCGCGCGCGTCGGCGACGCTGCAGGTCCACGGTGGCGGGAAGCGGCAGGGACATCGTCAGGCTCCCGTGACGGCAAGGCGACAGTCGGCCAATGGCGTGAAGGTACGGACGCCCCGCGCGCGCGGCAACGCAGGATCCCGAAAGCGCGCCCTCATCAGAAAACACCCACCAGGTGCCGGATGTCCAGGCCGCCGCCCGGTCCCTGGTATTCGATCGCCACCACGTCGAAACGCAGTTCCTCCGGCGCGTCATGCCGGCAACCGCAGGCCGCGGCCCGCTCGGCCAGCCAGGCCGCGGCCGCCCGGCGCACGCGTCCGCGCTTGGCGCGGTCGACGAAGCACTCCGGCGGACCGGCCCCGCCCGCGCGCCGCGCCTTGACCTCGACGAAAGCCAACACGCTCCCGCGGCGCATGACCAGGTCGATCTCGCCCCCGGGCGCGCGAAAGCGGCGGTCCAGGCAATGGTAGCCGCCGGCCTCGAGGACGGCTTCAGCCAGGCGCTCGGCCCACAGGCCGCGCTCGCCGGCACCGGCCGGTAATCCATCCATGTCATACGTTCCCTGCCGGGAGGCGGTTGCCGACCAGAGCAAGCACGAGGCCCGGCGCGACCACCGGTGACGTAACGCCCGCCGCTGCGCCGCCGGCAATCGGGACAGCTCGCGGGCGCCCGAGCCGGCGATGTTTGTCATCGGGAACGGAACCCGGCAGGGACACCGGATGAAGGGCGCGTCAACGCACTAGAACAGGCGCCCCTGATCGCGGCTGGCCAGCGGTTCAAAAGAGAGGCGGTGCAGCGGGCAGGGACCGAGACGGTCAAGCGCGGCTTTGTGCGCGGCGGCACCGTAGCCTTTGTGGGAAGCGAATCCGTAGCCGGGGAGGCGGCGGTCCCAGGCGACCATGACGCGGTCGCGCAGCACCTTGGCGATGATGGAGGCCGCGGCCACGGCGGCGCTGGTACCGTCACCACGCACCAGCGCCTCGGCCGGGAATTGCAGGGGGGGCAGTTGCGTGCCATCGACAAGGACCAGCCCCGGCGTGATGCCGAGGCTGTTCACCGAACGGGCCATCGCCTGCAGCGTCGCGCGCAGGATGTCAGTGCGGTCGATCTCGGCCGCCGACACCGCGCACGCTTTCCAGGCCAGGGAGTGGGCCCGGATTTCGACATACAGCGCCTCGCGCCGCGCCGGCGACAGCTTCTTGCTGTCGTCCAGCCCGTCGGGCGCCCAGCCGTCCGGCAGCACCACGGCCGCAGCGACGACGGGTCCGGCCCAGCAGCCGCGACCCGCCTCGTCGACACCCGCGAGCACGAGCCGGCCCTCCCGCGAGCGCTCGCGGTCGAAGCCCGCCAGCGCCCCCGGAACAGCCCGCACGCGGGACTACCGGCGCGCTTCGCGGATCCGGGCGCTGCGGCCGGTGCGGCCACGCAGGTAGTACAGCTTGGCGCGGCGGATGCGGCCCTTCTTCTTGATCGAGATCGACTCGACGTTCGGCGACTGCACCGGGAAGACGCGCTCGACAGCAACGCCGCCGGACATCTTGCGCACGGTGAACGAGGCCTCGTTGCCGGCGTTCTGGCGCGCGATGACCGTGCCGATGAAGTTCTGCGTGCGGGTCTTGGCGCCCTCGACGATGCGCACGCCGACGTTCACGGTATCGCCGATCTCGAAGTTCGGCAGGTCGGTGCGCAGGTTTGCGGCCCGCATCTGGTCGATGATGTTCATCTCTTCCTCCTGTTGCGGACAGGTCGCTTCATGCGACCGCCGCCTCTCGCAGACCCTCGCGGGCCCACGACACTTTCGGCAGGCGCCCCGCCGGGACGCCGCCTCGCCAAAGACACATCTTCAAGACACTTCGATCTTCAAGACACTTCGATCTTCAAGACACTACGATCTTCAAGACACTTCTATTTGCCGCGGCGCTTCGTGTCGTCCCTGTCCGAAGCCAGGTCCGGCCGTCGCTCCCACGTGCGTTCGCCAGCCTGTAGCCGGCGCCATTTCTCGATGTTCGCGTGGTGTCCCGACATCAGCACCTCGGGCACGCCCAGCCCCCGGTAAACCGGCGGCTTCGTGTACCAGGCGCAGTCGAGGCCGCCGTCGCGGTCGGTGGTGAAGCTGTCGTTCGCCGCCGAGTCCTCGTCGTGCAGCACGCCCGGCAAGCGCCGGACGATCGCGTCGACCACCACCAGAGCCGGCAACTCCCCGCCCGACAGGACGTAATCGCCGATGCTCACTTCGCGCGTGACGACCAGCTCGCGGGCGCGCTCATCAATGCCCTTGTACCGCCCGCAGACCAGGATCAGCTCGCCCTTGGCCTGCAGGTCCGCCAGCAGGTCGAGGGTCAGCTGCTCGCTGAACGTCTCGCCCTGCGGCGTCGTCAGGATGACGGTCGCGTCTTCGCGCCGCCTGACCTTCTCGACCGCCTCGACGACCGGCGGCGCCATCATGATCATGCCCGCCCCGCCGCCATACGCCGTGTCATCCACGGTGCGGTGCTTGTCCACGGCGAAGTCCCGGATGTCGGTGACCTCGTAGCGAACCTGCCCCTGACGTTCGGCGCGACCCGGGATGCTGGTGGCCAGCACCGCGCGCACCATGTCCGGGAACAGCGTCAGGATGCGGATGACCGGCGCTGCGGCAGCGTCCGAGCCTTCCACGTCCTTCTCAACCCCGCTGGACATCGAGCAGCCCTTCCGGCGGATCGATCACCAGCTGACCCGTGAGCCCGTCGTCCGGCCTCAGGATCGGCGCCAGCGCCGGGATCAGGATCTCATGAGGGCCATCAGGGATGACCAACATGAACTGGGCGCCGACGCGCCGCACTTCATCGACAGTACCGACCACGTCCCCGGCCCCTGTGGCAACCTCGCGCCCCAGCCACCGGAACGGCAGGCCGCCGTTCGGCTTCGGAAACGCCGGGTCGCCATAGCTGGCGGCCATGAAACCGAGCTCGCGTCCAATCATCGACTCGGCGCCGTCACGCCCGCCGACATCCCGGAACGCCAGCCCCCAGCAACCGCCGCTCATGATGCGGTGCCGCTGGACCTGCGCCGGCGCGCCGTCGTTCCACACGAGGAACGGGCTGCCGAGCAGGGGCTCGTGGAAATCGAGCAGCGGGTAGAGCTTGAGCTCCCCGCGCAGACCGACCGCGCGAACGATCTCACCGATGGCGACGAACCGGTTGGGATCGTCGCTCATGCTACCCGACTCGTTCATGCTACCCGACTCGTTCATGCTACCCGACCCGCTCATGCCACCCGACCCGTTCATGCTACTCGACAATGTCCAGGCCAATGCGCTGGTCCGTCCGGGCGCTGTCCGCGGTCAGCAGCACGCGCAGGGCGCGGGCGGTCTGGCCGCCCTTGCCGATCACGCGGCCCAGGTCCTCGGGACTGACCTTCACCTGGTACACGTCGCGATCCTGCCTGCGCAGGATATCGACCGTCACGTCCGCGGGGCGACTGACCAGGTTGACCACCACATAGCTGATGAGTTCGAGCACACGCTCCTGACCGATGGTCAGCTCATCACCCGTGGGCAGCGCAGCCGGCGTCACGTCGCCGTCGGTCGGGGCCAGTTCGGCCTCGAACTCGTCGCGCGGGGCGTTCAACTCTCGCCTTCCGCGGGCGCCTCGGCCCCGTCGCCTTCACCGGCGGCTTCGGCGGCTTCAGCAGCGGCGGCAGCGGCGGCAGCAGCGGCGGCGGCGGCGGCTTCGGCAGCCTCGGCGGCCTTCGCGGCGGCCTCAGCCTCGGCCTTGGCCTTCGCCTCGGCCTCTTCCTGCGCCTTCTTCTCCGCGGCGGCCTTCGCCACGCGGGCGGTCTTGTCCTGCGCGCGCTTGGCCTCGCCGGCCTCGGCGCCCTGCTTCCAGGTCGCCACGCGGGCCTCGATCTCGGAGGCGTCGACGCCCTGCTTCACCAGCGAGAACCGGTACAGGATGCCTTCGCCCTTCAGCAGAGCGCGCGCCGTGTCACTGAGGGTGGCGCCGCGGCTCAGCCAGGTGATGATCTCGTCCGTGTGCAGCTTCACGTCGAACGGATCACAGAAAGGATTGTAGTAGCCGAGATTGGCCAGGTAGGCGCCGTCGCGCCGCTTGCGGTGGTCCATGGCGACCAGACGGTAGAACGGCCGCTTCTTGCGACCCATGCGCGTCAGACGAATCGTTGTCGACACTATCAGCCTCCCCTTGCGTGGTGTCGCCGCGCGCACCATGCGCCCGGCGTGTGTGGCCCGCCGTGGCGGGAACCGAGGTTCCCACCGCGACCCGGCCCGATCAGGCCCGGAACACCTTCTTGCCGAAGGCCTCCAGGCCGCCAGCGGCGTTGATGTCGCGCATCATCCGCCGCATGTCCCGGTACTGCTTGAGCAGCTTGTTCACCTGCGACACCGTGGTGCCGCTTCCGTTGGCGATGCGCTTGCGCCGCGAGCCGTTGATGATGTCCGGCTGCCGCCGCTCCTTCACCGTCATCGAGTTGATGATCGCCTCGACGTGGTGGAACTGCTTGTCGTCCACCTTGGCCTTGTCGAGCATGTCGCCGTCGACGCCCGGCAACATCTTGAGCACGCCCTTGAGCGGGCCCATCTTCTTCATCTGCCGGATCTGCGCCTGGAAGTCCTCCAGAGAGAACTCGCCCTGCGCGAAGCGACCGGCCAGCCGTTCGGCCGTCTCCGAATCCATCTTGTCCTGGGCCTGCTCGATGAGCGTCAGCACGTCGCCCATGCCCAGGATGCGCCCCGCCATGCGGTCGGGGTGGAAGACTTCGAGGTCCTCCAGCTTCTCGCCGACGCCCACCAGCTTGACCGGCTTGCCGGTCACTTCCAGCACGCTGAGCGCCGCGCCGCCGCGCGCATCGCCGTCCATCTTCGTCAGCACGACGCCGTCGAAGTCCAGGCGCGCCGCGAAGGTGCTGGCGATGTTCACGGCCTCCTGGCCGGTCATCGCGTCGAGCACCAGCAGCTTCTCGTCCATCGGCACCGTCTGCTGGATCGACTCGAGCTCGCCCATCAGGGTGTCGTCGATGTGCAGCCGACCCGCCGTGTCGATGATCAGGACGTCGCAGTTGTTGTCCTTCGCGCGGCGCTGGCCGAGCTTGACGATCTGCGACGCGTTCTTCCGCTCGCGATCGCTGTGCACCAGCACGCCGATGCTGTCGCCGATCACGTGCAGCTGGTCGATGGCGGCCGGGCGGTAGATGTCCGCCGCCACGAGCATCGGGGTGCGACCCTCCTTCTTCAGGCGCAGCGCTAGCTTGCCGCAGAAGGTCGTCTTGCCCGAGCCCTGCAGGCCCATGACCATCACCGTGGCCAGGCCCTTGTTCTTCGCCTTCGCCGGGTCCAGGTTCAACTCGCGCGCCTGGCCGCCCAGCAGCGCCGTCAGCTCGTCGTTGACGATGCCGACCACCTGCTGTGCCGGGGTCAGGCTGCCCAGGACATCCTGGCCCAGGGCCTTCTCACGGATGTTGGCGACGAGCTTCTTGGCGACGTTGTAGTTGACGTCAGCCTCGAGCAGCGCCAGACGCACCTCGCGGAGCGCATCCTTGATGTTGTCCTCGGTCAGGCGTTCGGCGCCGGACAGCTTCTTCAGCGTCGCGTCGAGCCGCCTGGTCAGGTCCTGGAACACGAGAATCCCGTCCGTTCCGACGTCCGTAACACCCCGCCCGCCCCGTCGGCGGCAGGCGACGGCAAAAGGGCGTGCCCACCCGTGGACGCCGCCGTGATGGGCGGCGCCTGCCGGGCTTGGCGCGCATCCTTCGCAAAATCAATAACTTACGGACATCGCCCCGCCGCTTCCGCGGCGCGAACCAAGGCCCGAAAACCGCCGAAGCGTGTTCGGCGGACCTGCTAATCTAGCATCTGGTCGGGATTTGGGCAAGGACGGCGCTGGCGGCCGGGGTCACCCCCGCAGCAGGTCCGTCCGCTGCTTCCGATCGGCAGCCTTCAGCAGCCAGGAGCCGCTGACGAGGATGTCCGCCCCCGCCTCGCGGCACAGGGCGCCGGTCACGTCGTTGATGCCGCCATCGACCGAGATCTGCCAGCGGCCGCCGGTCTGCTGACGGAACTCGCGCAGCGCGGCAATGCGACCGGGCGCCGCCGGGTCGAACGACTGGCCGCCGAAACCGGGCGGCACGCTCATCACCAGCACCAGGTCGACGCGGTCCAGCAGCGGCCTGACGTCGCCGAGGTCGGTGGCCGGCTTGAGTGACAGGCCGCGCCGGCAACCGAGCTCGCCGATGCGGTCGAGTGCGGAGCCGCAGTCGCAGGCTGCCTCCACATGGATGGTGATGGCATCGACACCGCTGGCCGCGAACTGCTCGAGGTAGCGGTGCGGATGCGTCATCATCAGGTGGGCGTCCAGAGGCACCGTCGTCAACCGGCGGATCGCCTCGCAGATGAACGGGCCGAACGTAAGGTTCGGCACGAAGTGGCCGTCCATCACGTCCAGGTGCATGAGGTCGGCGCCCGCAGCCGCGAGCGCTGTCAGTTCGCCGCCGAGGTCGGCGAAGTCCGCCGACAGCAGCGAGGGCGCAACCAGTGCGCGCCCCTCAGCGGGACGAGGCCACAAGCTCAATCTCTTCCCCCCGGGCCACGCGGCGACCGGCCGCGGGCCGCTGTTCAAGGACCGTATTGCCCTGCCGCCCGCCGCCGCGCTCGTTGCGCACGCGGCCGAGTTTCAGGCCGGCCTTCTCGATGAGTTCCTTGGCGCGCGCCAGGGACTGGCCGCGCAGGTCCGGCATCATGAACATGGGTGCGGGGCCCGGTTCGGCCACGGCCAGGCTGACCGTGGCGCCGCGATAGAGGCGCGTGCCCGGCTGCGGCTCCTGACCGACGACCGTCGGCTCGGCCAGGCCCGGCTGCACCAGGCGCGCGACGCGTCCGCCGCGGAAGGTATCACGGTCGAGCGTGATGCCCGCCTGGCGCTCGGACTGGCCGAGCAGGTCGGGCGCCGGTGTCGTGGCGACGCCCGCGCTGACGACCACCTTCACCATGCGGCCGCGGCGGATGCCCGTCTGGGCGGCCGGCACCTGGTCGGTGATGAGTCCTGCACCCATCGTCGCGTGCGGGCTGGTGCGGGAGACCTCGACCTCGAGCGCGAGCGGCCGCAGCAGGTCGGCCGCGGCCTGAGGCGAGGCGCCGCGCAGGTCCGGAACGACCACAACCTTGTTGCTGTGCACGAGCGACGGCAATACCAGGAAGTTGATGCCCGCGACGAGCACCCCGACGACCGCGCCGGCGATGCCGAGCAGGAGCAGGAATTTCCACAGCTTCACGGTCGGTCACCTCCTTCTGAGACGGGCGGCGAAGAAGCCGTCACCCCGCGCTTCGTGGGGCAGCCAGAGGCGCTGCCAGCGCCCTTCATCGTCGGGCCAGGGCTCGAGGTCGGCGCGCGCGGCCAGCAGCGTGGCGACCACGGCTTCGTCCTCCTCCGGCTCCAGCGAACACGTCGCGTAGAGCAGGCAGCCGCCGGGTCTCAGCAGGTCGGCCGCCTGCACCGCGAGTTCGGTCAGGCGCCCGGCACTGCGCGTGACGTGCTGCTCGCGCAGCCGCCAGCGGCCTTCCGGGTGGTGGCGCAGCACGCCCGTGCCGCTGCACGGTCCGTCGAGCAGGACCACGTCCAGCGAACCGGTCGCGAGCGCCGGTTGCCGACCATCGGCTAATACCACGCCGACGTCGCCGGCCTCAATCCTTTTCAAGGTATCGCCCAACAACTGTGTCCGCTCGCGCGCGCTGTCGGCCGCGAGCAGGTAGCCGGGCCACCAGCCGGCCAGCAGCGCCGTCTTGCCGCCGGGAGCCGCGCAAAGATCGACCAGCCGGCTCGCCGGCCCCGCGGCTTCGACCGCGTCGCCCACCAGCCACGTCGTCGCCTCCTGAACCGTCGCATCCTGCACGATCAGCCCAGGGTGCCCGGCCAGCAGCGCGGTGAGCGCGGCGCGGTCGCAACCGTCGCCGACAACCACGGCGCGCGGCACGCGCGGATGCAGCGCTGCGGCGAAGCCGGCCTCGGCCAGGCGCGCCAGCGTCGCGTCGAGCTCTGCCGCGCGCCGCACGTGCAGCGTGACCGGCACCGACTCGTTGTTCCAGGCGCACAGGTCATCACAGGCTGCAGTACCGTGGCGCCCGCGCCAGCGCTCGACCAGCCAGAGCGGGTGCGAATGCCAGGCCGCCTGCCAGGCCGCGCTGCCGGGCTTCAGGTCGTCGAACCACGGTCGCAGCCGCGCCTCGCGCGCCGCGCGGCCCGACAGCGGGTCCTCGCCGAACACGTCGCGCCGCACGTTCTGCATCAGACCGTTGACGTAGCCCACCGAGCGCGCACCGGCGCGGCGGCGGCACAGCTCGGCGGTCTCGTTCAGGGCGGCGTGCGGAGGCACGCCGTCCAGCCCGCACAGCTGGTGCAGGCCCAGGCGCAGCACGGCCGCAACGGCGGGATCGGGGCGGCCTCGTCGGCGACTGAAGCGCGTGATGAGGTGGTCGTAGCGCGCCTGCCACTGCAGGCTGCCGCGGACCAGCTCGGCCAGCAGGCCGCGGTCGCGCGGATGCGCCAGGGACAGCGCCTTGTCGAGTTCGCGGTCCAGCCGGCGGCCCTCGTGCACGGCCATCAGGACGGCATGGGCCAGGTCCCTGACCGGGGGCAGCGAGCCGCGGACCGGGCCTGCGCTCATGAACGAAGGACGTCGCCGGTGCGGATTGCGAAACCGCGCAGGAACTCGGCCACCGGCAGCGGCTTCTTGCCCGGGACCTGCAGGCCCGTCAGCAGCAGCGCGCCCTGGCCGCAGGCCACCACCACGCCGCCGTCGTGCACCGCAAGCACGGTGCCGGGTTCGCGCGCGCCGGGGTTGAGCGACATCGGCCGCGCCTGCGTGATCTTCAGCATCTGCTCGCCCAGGAAGGTCGTGCACCCGGGCCAGGGCTGCAGCGCGCGCACCTGGTTGTGCACCGTGACCACGTCGCGGTCCCAGCGCACGGCCGACAGCGCGCGCGTCAGCTTGGGCGCGTACACGGCGCCGCTGTCGTCCTGAACCTCAGGTACGACCTGACCCGACGGCAGCGCGCGCAGCACTTCGAGCAGCAGGTCGGCGCCCTGGCCGGCCAGGCGCTCGAGCAGTTCTCCGGCAGTGTCCTCGGGACCGATGGGCACCGCCCGCAGGCCGAGGATGGGGCCGGTATCGACGCCCGGGTCCATGCGCATGATGGTCACGCCGGACCAGGTGTCGCCGTGCAGGATCGAGTACTGGACCGGCGAGACGCCGCGCCAGCGCGGCAGCAGGCTCGCATGCACGTTGATGCAGCCGTAGCGGGGGGTCGACAACAGCGGTTCGCGCAGGATGTGGCCGAAGGCGGCGACGATGATGGCGTCCGGCTCGCAGGCGAGCACCTCGGCGCTGACCGCCGCGTTCTCGCCGCGCCCGAACTCGCGCACCGGCAGGTGGTGCTCCAGCGCGACTTCCTTGACCGCCGTCGGCAGCAGGTGGCGGCCACGGCCCGCCGGGCGGTCGGGCTGGGTCACGACCAGCCGCACATCGAACCGCGCCTCGATCAGGGCTTCGAGGCTCGGGACGGCGAAATCGGGCGAGCCCATGAACACGACTCTCATCGGTCGTCCTTTGCTGCACCGTGGGCGCGGACATCCGCGCGGACGTCTGCGGGGCCGGGCGTCACCGGATGCGACGCCCGACTCCCGTGACCTGCCCTACTCCTGCGTGACGGCCTGGATGGCGCCCTTGGCGACCTCGACCTTCACGTTCTCGGCGATCATGATGACCATGACCTCGCCCTTGATGTCCTTGACGGTGCCGTAGAGGCCGCCGGTCGTCAGCACGCGATCGCCGCGCTGGATCGCTTCGAGCATCTTCTTGCGCTGGTCCTGCTGCTTTTTCTGCGGGCGCAGGATGAGGAACCAGAAGATGACAACCATCGAGCCGATGAAGACGACGTTCATGATGATCGGCTGGGCGCCACCGGGAGCGGCGGCAGCCTGGGCGAGCGGGGTGGCCGAGGCCAGGACGGTCACGGGAAGCATGGACATCTCCTTGCTGGGGATGGTCGACATGGCGCCCCGGTGGGGCGTGTCGAGGTCCGGTCCGGGGAAACAATGACATCCGGCCGCCCCGGGGGCAAGGCGGGGGCTTCCCGGGGCCGGGTCGCCGCCGACCGGCCGTCGCGGCGCCGGTCAGCCCTGCCGCCGGCGCACCTCGTCCAACCGGGCGGTCTCGCCCTGCAGCCAGCGGCCCCCGGCGGCAGCCGCGAAGGCAGCGAACCGGCCCTCCTCCAGGCTCAGGCGGATGCCCGCCATCAACTCCTGGTAGAAGTGCAGGTTGTGGATGGTCGCGAGCGTCGGCCCGAGCATCTCGCGCGCCTGGAACAGGTGCCGGATGTACGAGCGGGAGTGCCGCGCGCAGACCGGGCAGCCGCACTCGCCGTCCAGCGGCCGGTCGTCCTCGACGTACTCGTGGTTCTTGACCACCAGGCGCCCGTCGCGGGTCAGTACCGTGCCGGTGCGCGCCATGCGCGTGGGCAGCACGCAGTCGAACATGTCGATGCCGGCGGCCACCCCGGCCAGGATGTCGTCGGGAAAGCCCACGCCCATCAGGTAGCGCGGCTTGTCCGCCGGCAGCAGGCCGGCAGCAAGATCGGTCATCTCGCGCATCGCGGCGGTCGGCTCGCCGACCGACAGCCCGCCGACCGCGTAGCCGGGCAGGTCCAGCTCGGTGATCTCGGCGGCCGAGCGGCGGCGCAGCTGTTCATCGACCCCACCCTGCATGATGCCGAACAGGACGCGCTCCCAGCCGCCGCGCTGCGTGCGCCCTCCGAACACGTCGCGGCACCGCTTGAGCCAGCGCGTCGTGCGTTCGACCGCGCGTTTCACTTCGGCCGGGTCGGCGCCGTACGGTGCGCACTGGTCGAAGGCCATGACGATATCCGAGCCCAGGGCCAGCTGGATTTCCATGCTCAGTTCAGGGTTGAAGAAATGTTTGCTCCCGTCCAGGTGCGAGCGGAACTCGACGCCGTCGTCGGTGATGCGGTTGAGGTCGCCCAGCGAGAACACCTGGAAGCCGGCGCTGTCGGTCAGCAGCGCGCCGTCCCAGCCCTGGAAGCGGTGCAGGCCGCCGCGACGCTCGACCAGCCCGTGCCCCGGGCGCAGGTACAGGTGGTAGGTGTTGCCGAGGATCAGGCGCGAGCCGGTGGCCGCCACCTGCTCGAACGTCACGGCCTTGACCGAGCCCACGGTGCCCACCGGCATGAAGACCGGCGTCGGGACCTCGGCGTGCCCGCAGCGCAGTACGCCCCGGCGCGCGCGCCCCTCGGTGCCCAGAACGTTGAAGGAAAACGGCGTGTCCAGCGGCCAGTCGTTCATGCGGTTCCCGTTCATGCGATGGTTCCATCCGCCCCCGGCAACAGCAGCATGCAGTCGCCGTAGCTGTAGAAGCGCAGGCGGCGCGCGACCGCCTCGCGGTAGATGTCGCGCCACGCGCCCTCGCCGGCCAGCGCCGCCACCAGCATCAGCAGCGACGAGCCCGGCAGGTGGAAGTTCGTCAGCAGGCCGTCGACGGCCGTCACCGTGTCGGGCGGGGCGATGAACAACCGCGTCGAACCGGACACTTCCCAGTGGCCATGCACACGGCGGGCGGTGCCGGTGAAGAACCCGTTGCCGTCCGGCTCCCAGATCGTCCCGTCGGCGGCGATCTCCGGCAGCGGAAGCCTCGCCGCGGACTCGAGCACCCGCAACGCCGTCGTCCCCACCGCGATGACGCGACCACCGCCGGCACGCGTGGCCGCCACCGCCGCCGCCGTGCCGGCCGGCAGCGAAATCACTTCGGCGTGCAGCCTGCGCGCGGCCACCTGTGCCGGCGACGGAGGCTGGAACGTGCCGGGCCCCACGTGCAGGCGCACCCGCGCGGTGCCCACGCCGCGGTCGGCCAGCGCCGCCAACACCGCCGGCGTGAAATGAAGCCCGGCGGTCGGTGCTGCCACCGAACGGGCGGCCGTGACCTCAGCTGCCGCGAACACGGTCTGGTAGCGCTCGCGGTCGGCCGCCTCGCGCGCGTCGCCGTCGACCGCGCGCCTGATGTACGGCGGCAGC
>CAIWHK010000031.1 GCA_903912525.1 uncultured bacterium
CGGGGGCGCCGGCGCGGCCGGAGCGCCGCGCTGGGCACCGGTCACCCGGGCCGACCTTTCGCATGCGCTCGACGCGCGGCCGGGGCCGATCCAGCCGTCGGGCCGCGACACGGACGTGGCCGTCATGGGCCGGGGGTTCTTCGAGATCACGACGGCCGAAGGTCCGCGCTACACGCGCAACGGCTCCTTCATCCTCGACTCCGAGCGCCGGTTGACGACGCCGGACGGCCGCCCGGTCGCCGGGGACGGCGGCGAGATCCGCATTGACGGAAGCGACTTCACGATCGGCGCCGACGGCACCGTGAACGTGGACGGGCAGAACGTCGCCCGTATCAAGCTGGTCGATTTCGCGGATCCTTCCAGGCTGGAGCACATGGGGGACTCGCTGCTCAAGGCCCCGGCCGACCTGGCCCCGCAGCCCATGGCCGCAGCCGACACCATCATGGCCCAGGGCCACGTCGAGGGCAGCAACGTCAATACCATCGACACCCTCGTGGCGATGATCGAGGCGCAGCGCGCGTTCGAGATCCAGTCCAAGGTGATGCAGACGGAAAACGACCTGTTGAGCAAGTCGGTGAACAATCTGCCGCGGACCAACGCCTAGCGTGGCCGCCGGACGGCCAGGAGGAGCACACACATGATCAGAGCGATGGGTTCCGCCGCCTCGGGCATGAAGGCCCAGCAGATGAATATCGACACGATCGCCAACAACCTGGCGAACGTGAATACGACGGGCTACAAGCGCAGCCATACCGAGTTCCAGGACCTGCTTTATGAAAAGGTCATGCCCGGCGGCCTGGTCAATGCCGAGGGGCGCGCGACGCCCGTCCGCGTCGAGATCGGCCACGGCGTCAAGCTGGTGGCGACGAACAAGAACTTCGACCAGGGCACGATCGTGGCGACGGGCAACCCGCTCGACGTCATGGTCGAGGGCGACGGATTCTTCCAGCTGCGCATGCCCGACGGCACCATCAAGTACACGCGCGACGGCAGCTTCAAGATGGACGCTGACCGCAACGTCGTGACGGCCGCGGGCTACCGGCTCGAGCCGGCGATCGTCATCCCCGCGGATGCCCAGGAAGTCTCGGTCTCGCGCGACGGCGTCATCAGCACGATGATCGCGGGCGACGACACCAACGTGCAGGAGATCGGCCAGATCGAACTGGCGCGGTTTCCCAATGCCGGCGGCCTGGCGGCCCTCGGCGGCAACGTGTTCAGCCAGTCGCCGGCCAGCGGCCAACCGCTCCTGGGCACGCCCGGACTCCAGGGCATGGGCGCCACTTCTGCCGGCTACCTCGAAATGAGCAACGTCGAGACGGTTGACGAGCTGGTCAACATGATCACGGCCCAGCGCGCCTACGAGCTCAATTCCAAGTCCATCACCATGGCGGACGAGATGCTGCAGATCGTCAACCGGCTGGTGAGGTAGGCCATGAAGTCCGCGGTCCTGGCCCTGGTGATGCTGTCGTCGGTGATGCTGTCGTCGGCGCTGCTCGCGCCGGCGCCGGCGTCCGCGTGGGTCGTGGACCTGCCCGACAGCCTGAGCGCCGGCACCGGGCTCGTGCGCCTGTCCGACCTGTCGCTGACGCCGGTCCTGCCGGACGCCGCCGGCATCGTCATCGCCGATGGCGGGGCGCCCGGCGAAACCACGATGGTCACCCGGCAGGGCGTGCTGCGCCGGTTGGTCGTGGCCGGCCTGGCCGCGACCGTGCAGATGACCGGGGCGACGCGCTGCGTCATCCGCTTCGGCGGCGGGAACCTGGCACCGGAGGCACTGCAGGCCGAGGCCGAGCGCGTTGTGAACGGACTGCTGCCCCCGACGCCTGCCGGCGCTCCCGCCGTCTGGGCTGCGGTCACCTTGCCCGCTGGCGCCCTGTCCGCAGCCGGTTCCTGGTCGCTCGAGAGCGAGCGGCGCGAACCACTGCCCGCGGGACGGAGCCAGCTTCGGTTGGTATTGCGGGACGGCTGGCAGTCGCGCGACCTGCCGGTAACCGTCGTCGTGCATGCACCCGGCGAGTTGGCCGTGGCCCGCCTGGGCGTGCAGCGCGACCAGCCCCTGGACGAGGGGCAGTTCGAATGGCGCTGGACCGACCTGTCGGAGATTCCCGGCGGCATGGTGGTCTCGCGTGCGCAACTGCAGGACGCCAGCGCCGCGCGCACGATGCGCGCGGGCGATCCGCTGAGGTCGAGCGACCTCAAGCCGACCCCCGTCATCCGGGCCGGCGATTCGGTGGAACTGATCGTGCAGCGCGGGAGCGTGGCCGTCAGCGTCCGCGCGATGGCGCGGCAGGCGGGCTGCCTGGGACAGACGATTCCCGTGAGAAACGAACTGACCGGCCGGCTGGTCAACGCCCGCGTGGCGGGACCCGGCGTGGTCGAATGGAGGCGCTGAGATGAAGAGCAACCCGTGGCGTTACCTTGCGGTGGCCCTGGCGGCGACGGTCCTGGTCCCGGCGACGGCGCTGGCGAACCGCCCGTTGATCGACCTGGAGACCGGCACCTCGCTGGTCAGCAACCTGAAGGCGCACCGTGTCGGCGACCTGGTCACCATCCTCATCACCGAGGAGGCTACCGCCAGCTCGTCGGCCAAGACCAAGGCCGACAACAAGAGCGAGCATGGCGCCGGGCCCGGGCTCGGGTTCCTGGATTTCATCAAGCCGTTCGACATCTCGGCGGAGAACAAGTACCAGGGCACGGGCGACACCCAGCGTGACGGCAGCCTGCAGGCGCAGATCACCGCCCGCATCACCGAAGTGCTGCACAACGGCGACTTCCGACTGTCGGGCCAGCGCATGGTCAACATCAACGGCGAGAAGCAGCTCATCGAGATCACCGGCATCTGCCGCGCGCGCGACATCGGTTCCGACAACACGATCATGAGCACGTACATCTCCGACGCCCAGATCGCCTACAACGGCTCGGGCCTCGTCACGGACGCGTCCCAGCCGGGCGTCGTCACGCGCATCCTGAACTGGCTCTTCTAGGGGGACGACATGAACCGGGTACGCGGCAATTTGGCGCAGATCGGGTCCGGGGCGGCAGCCGTGGCGCTGTTGGTGGCACTGGCCCTGCCGGCGTCGTCCCTGGAAGCGGACGAGTCGCGGATCAAGGACCTCGGCTTCCTCGAGGGCACGAGCGCCGAGCCGCTGGTGGGCTACGGCCTGGTCATCGGCCTGAACGGCACCGGCGACAGCCCGAAGGCGGGCGGCACCAGCAACTCGCTGGCGACGCTGCTGGAGCGCCTCGATGTCACTGTCGCGCCCGGCGACCTCAAGGCGAAGAACGTCGCCGAGGTCATGGTCACCGCCGACCTGGATCCCAACGCCAATGCCGGCGGCCGCATCGACGTGAAGGTCAGTTCGATGAACGACGCCGGCAGCCTCGAGGGAGGCACCCTCGTCATGACGCCGCTGAAGTCGATGGACGGCGCCGCGCGCGTCGTTGCGCAGGGCAGCGTCTCGCTGGGCGGTTTTAATGTCACCGCCGGCGGGGGCAACAGCGTCCGGAAGAACCATGCGCAGTCCGGCATCATCAGCAACGGCGGCACGGTGCGCGTGCCCATCGGCGGCTCCTGGCAGCAGGGCGGGAAAATGGCCTGGCTGCTGCATTCCCCCGACTTCCAGACGGCGTCGGCCGTCGCGGCCTCGATCAACCATGCGTTCGGCGACGGCGTGGCGCTTGCCCGCGACGCCCAGCGCGTCGAAGTGACCATCCCGGCGGCCATGGGCGCCGACCCCGTCAGCTTCGTCGCGGCGATGGGCCAGCTCGCCGCGGCCAGCGACGCGCCCGCCCGAGTCGTCCTGAACGAGCGGACCGGCACGATCATCGTCGGCAAGAATGTGAAGCTGAAGGAAGCCGCCGTGGCGCACGGCACGCTCAAGGTGATCGTCAGCACCGCCTACAACGTGTCGCAACCGCAGGCGCTCAGCACGGGTGGGCAGACGGTGGTCACGCCGGATGTGCGGGCCGACACCACCGAACACGAGGCGCGCGTGCTGCGCGTCCCGGACACGAGCACGGTGGCCGACGTGGTGGCGGTGCTGAACGAGATCGGCGCCACGCCGCGCGACATCATCGCGATCCTCGAGGCGCTCAAACAGGCCGGTTCGCTGCAGGCGGACCTGGTCATCATGTAGGCGGGGAGTCATGGACGTCACGGGCAACGGGCAGGTCCAGGCAGCTGTCGACCGCGCGCAAGTCGCGGGCGAGGGCGCCCGCCTCCGTGCGCTGCAGGACAAGCGCGCACCGCACACCCGCGACGACCTGGCCAAGACCGCCCGCGAATTCGAGAGCGTCTTTTTGAACATGATGCTCGGCGCCATGCGCCAGACCGTGCCCGACAGCGACCTGATGGGCGGCAGCGCGACCCGTATGTACCGGCAGATGCACGACGCCGAGATGGCCAAGGTCCTGGCCGGCACCGGCGACGGCTTCGGCATCGCCAAATTGCTGGAATCGCAGTTCGCCTCGCAATTCGCGGCCGAAGAGGATGGCGGGCTGGACGGCACCGGGGCGACAGCCGCCGCCGACGGGGGGGACGAGCTTCTGGCCGGCGCAAAGCCCGGCCACGGCCTGCCGGCCCAGATGGCGCTGGACCGCTACCGCCGGATCGCCGCGCGTGGCGTGGACGGCGATGGGCCGCGCCCGGTGACGACGCGGGACATCGCCCCGTTCATCGCACCGGCGCCGACCCCGACCCATGCCGCGGACCGCGAGCCCAACGTGCCGGCGGCGGCGCCGCCGGCTGTCGCTGCCGATATCGACCCACGGACGCCCGGTCGCGACACGCCGCCGCCGGCCGCCCTTCCCGCCACCAAGGCCGAACCCGCGCCGGTCGCCCGCGATGCGGCGCCGGTGCGCGTCGGCCTGGTGCCGACCGACCTGCGGTTGTCCGATTCCGGGCTGGTGGCCGCCGAAGCCGACACGGTCGCCCGCTTCGGCGCGCACATCGAGAAGTCGGCCGCGGCCGCCGGGTTGGACCCGCGATTGGTGCTGGCCGTCGTCATGGAGGAGTCGGGCGGCAACCCGTCCGCCCGGTCGCCGGTGGGCGCCCGCGGCCTGATGCAGTTGATGCCGGGCACGGCCCGCCAGCTGGGTGTGCACAACGCGCTGGACCCGGCCGCCAACCTGGCCGGCGGCTCGCGCTACCTCTCCGAGCAACTGGAACGGTTTGACGGGCGCCTCGACCTGGCCCTGGCCGCCTACAACGCGGGACCCGGCGCCGTCGACCGGGCCGGGGGACGGGTGCCGGGCTTCCGGGAGACCCGCGGGTACGTCCAACGGGTCATGGCGCGGTACGAACGCATCAAGGGTGGCACGGAACTGGATACAGGGCAGAGGTAAGCGTTTCTGCCCAACCCTTTACCTGAGGACGCGGGACGATGCACAACGAGCCGAATCTGCTGCATCCGGACGAAGTTCGCCTCCTGGCGGACCTTCTGGCCGCGGAACTGACGCACTACCGGCGGCTGCTCCGCCTGGCCTGGCGGCAGAATTCCTACATGAAGCGGCAAGATGTCGACCGGTTGTCGGCCAATGCCGGCGACTGGGGTCGCTGGATCCCGGCTTCGGACCGTGCCCGCCTGGCCCGTGAGCGCCTCGTGGCATCGCTGGGTGGCCGGATGGGCGTGGCGATTCCCCCGGGGCGCGTCGGCGACCTGCTGGACTACGCCGACCCGGGGCAGCGTCAACTTGTTTCCGGGCTCCTTGCCGAGATCCGCACGACGGCCGGCGCCCTGGCGCGCCAGAACGCGCTGAACCGGCAGCTGGCCGAATTCTGCGTCGAGCTGGCCCACGAGGAAGCGGAGATCTTCAAACGTTGCGTGCTGCAGGATCCCGCGGGCTGCTACCGCGGCGACGCCAAGCAACACGATCGCGGCCCGGGCGGCGTCATCGTCCGGCAAGCCTGAGAGGAACCCGCATGCCCGGCTTGAACTCGATCATGGACACCAGCCTGTCGGCGCTCTTCGCCGCGCAGGCCGGCCTGGCCACGACCGGTCACAATATCGCCAACGCGAACACCGCGGGCTACAGTCGGCAGGAAGTCCTGTTCTCTCCCCGCCGGCCCGACATGACCGCCTACGGGGCGATCGGGCGCGGCGTGGAAGTGGCCGGGATCCGGCGCATCCAGGACGATTTCGTCCTGAACAACCTGCGCTCGCAGAACGCGCGGGGCCAGTCCTACGCGGCCATCGACTCGTCGTTGAGCGAAGTGGAGTCGATCCTCGGCTCCATCGACAACGACCACCTGGGCAATGCCCTGTCGGCGTTTTTCAAGTCGTGGAACGCCCTGTCGCAGGCGTCGATCAACACCACGATGAAAGAGAACGTCGTCGCGAGCGCCAAGAGCCTCATCGCGGACTTCCGTTCCATCGACGACGGCCTGACGGCGCTGGAATCGAACATCGACTCGAGCATCCAGTTGGAGATCGGCAACCTGAACCGGCTGCTGGGCCAGGTCGCCGACATGAACGGCCAGATCATGGCGGCCGAGACGTCGGGCGAGCCGGCCAACGACCTGCGCGACCAGCGCGACCTGCTGATCACCCAGGTGTCGTCCATCGCCGAGGTGTCGGTGCTGGAGCGCGAAGACGGGTCGAAGGACGTCATCCTGGCCGGCCGGACGATGGTGGCCCGCGACAGCGTCACGGTCTTCCAGAGCACCTACGAGAACACGAGCGACGGCTACCGCATGACCGTCGTCACGCAGGGCAACAAGCAGGCCGTCCAGTTGTCGCAGGGCAAGCTCGAGGGCCTGCTCACCAGCCGCGATGTCCAGGTGCGTCAGGTGCGCGAGCAGCTGGATGGACTGGCCGCCAAGCTCGTCAACGAGGTCAACGACCTGCACACGCAGGGCCGCACCTCCGAGGGCAGCGGACTGCTGTTCTTCACCGGCTCCAGCATGCACACGATCGACGTCAACCAGGCCCTCAAGGACAACCCGACCCAGGTGGCCACCGGCCGCACGACGGCCGCGGGTGACAACGAGATCGCGCTGGCGATCGCCAACCTCGGCAACGTCAGCAGCGGCGGCACGGGGAGCACGACGGTCACGGACGAATACCGTGCCCTGCTGACCGAACTGGCCAGCAATCGCAGCACCTTCGAGTTCATGGTGGTCAACCAGCAGAACGTCGTCGCCGCCCTGGAATCGAAGCTGGCGAGCGTCGCCGGGGTCAGCCTCGACGAAGAGGGCGCCTCGATGGTCCGTTACCAGAACAGCTACAACGCGGCCGCGAAGGTCATCGGCACGGTGCAGGAAATGTACGACACACTCATGAACATGGTCTAGGGGAGGGAATGACGCGATGAGCATGCGCATCACAGACAGTTACATGGCGTCGATCCTGCTCGGCGACCTGAACCGCAGCCTGGGCAACATGCTGGACCAGCAGCGCATGGCAGGCAGCATGAGGCGGCTGAATTCCTATGCCGACGACCCGCGCGCCGTCGGCACCATCAACCGCTACAATTCCCTTCTCGCCAACAACGAGGACTACCTGTCGAACGTCTCGAAGAGCCGCGTGATCGTCGACTCGACCGACGTGGCCCTCCAGAGCATCAGCGACGTCCTGGCGCAGGCCCGCGAACTCGCATTGCGCGAGTCGTCCGCGCTCTCGGACAACGACACCGCGACGGTTCAGGTGCAGTCCCTGATGGATCGCCTCATGGACGTCCTGAACACGGACGTCGAGGGCAACTACATCTTCTCCGGGCGGCAGGTGTTCACACCGCCGTTCGTGCGCAGCGGCGACTCGGTCCTCTACCAGGGCGACAGTGGGGAAATCCTGTCCCGGACCGGTCCGTCGTCCACGACGGCCGTGAACCTTCCCGGCAGCGTTTTCATGGGCAACAGCAGCGCCACGCTGGGTGGCCGCGTCGACATCGCCCCGGCGGTCACCGGAGCCACGCTCCTGGCCGACCTGAACCTGGGCGACGGCTGGCAGGCCGGTTCGGTTTCGATCACCAACGGCACCGGCGCCGCCTGGGAAGTCGACCTCTCGGGCGCGCTGACGGTGTCGGATGTCATCAACACGATCAACGCTTCCACCGGCGGCGCCGTTACGGTCGCTGTCCAGGCCAACGGCAAGGGCCTGATCCTGACGGGCACAGGCCCGATGGCGATCACGGAGGTCTCCGGCGGCCGGGCCGCCGCTTCGCTCGGGATCAACGGCACCACGACGGGCGGGACGCTGACCGGGCGCGACATACGCTCGGCTGCCGGCGACGCCACCCTGCTGGCGAACGTGGCGGCATTCAGCGGCAAGTTGCCGCTGGGCACGATGACGATCACCTGGCAGGGGACTGCGCACGCCGTCGACCTCAGTGCGGCAGCCACGCTGGGCGACCTCAGGACCATGATCGCCGCCGCCGTGCCGGGGATGGAATTGCAGGTGCGCAACTCGGCGCTCGTCCTGGTGGGCGGCAGCACCGACCGGTTCACCGTCGCCAACAGCGACGCGACGAATACGGCCACGGCCCTGGGCCTGGCCGGCGAGGGCGGCCCCACGCGGCTGTTCGGGATGCTTGAAGACCTCAAGGCGTCGCTGGCCGCCGGGGACACTGACGCGATCCGCGGCGCGGCCAGCGAACTGGCCTCGCTCGAGGACCTCATCCAGAAGCTGATGATCCGCAACGGCGGTCGCCAGAACGACCTCGACTGGTCCGAAGGCGTGCTCCGGCAGCGGAACGAGCGCCTGCGCTCGAACCTGTCGCTGGAGACGGATGTGGATGTGGCCCAGGTCGCCTCCGACCTGAGCCGGGCCGAGACGACGTACCAGGCGAGCCTGCTGGTGGCCAGCAAGCTCTACCAGACCAACCTGATGCAGTACCTGCGTTAGACCGGGGGACGGCGCGCAGCGCCGCGATCGACAAGGAGCCGAGATGGCGAAGTTCAACACGGTGCGATTCGGGGAGCTGGACTACCAGCAGAGCGACGTGATCCACCTGCCCGACGGCCTGGTCGGCATGCCGCAGCTGCGCAACTGGCTGCTGCTGGAAATGGGTGACGACATCCCCATGAAGTGGCTGCAGTCCCTCGACCGCAGCGACTTCGGCGTGCCCGTGGCCCCGGCGTGGCTGTTCCACGACGAATACGAGTTCGACCTGCCGGCCGCCGCGGCCCGCCACCTGCAGACCACGGACGCCGCGAACCTGACGGTGATGGTCATCACGACCATCCACCCGGGCGGGGTCCTGGTCACGGGTAACCTGATGGCGCCGTTGGTGATCGACACCGAGACCCGTCGGGGACTGCAGCTGACGCTGGATGACCAGAAGTGGAGCCTGCGCCAGGAGATCGATTACTGCAAATTTGAGCTTGCCGTAACCGGTCAGACCCCGGAAAATGCCGGTCAGACGGTGCCGATGGCCTCGGGTGCCCTGCGGATGTCCGCCGGGGCTGCCGAGACAGTCGGGGCCTGAGCCGGTCACGCCCTGTGGGGGCGTTTGGCTGGAAACAGGACAGGGAGGTCCCGTGCTCATCCTCAGTCGCAAGCGCAACGAGAAGATCATGATCGGCGATGACATCGCCATCATGATCGTGGACATACGGGGCGATCAGGTCCAGATCGGGATCGACGCACCCCGGAGTATTCCCGTGCACCGGCACGAGATCTACGAAGAGATCAAGAGCACCACGCTCGGCGCCGCCGCCTCGGAAAAGGTCGACCTTGAAGCGATGCGCCGGAAGGCGCGGCGGCAGGAAGGCGACAAGTAGAGCGGCCCCCGGCACATCTCGGGACGGACGGGAAACTCCCCTTTGCGGGGAGTTTCGCTGTTTGGGGGAGGATCGGGAGCGGGGCTCAGGCCAGGCGATCGACGGCGGTCGGCAGTGCGTCCGCTTCCTGGGCCGGGCGGGGGCGATTGCCCATGGTGATGCCGGCGTGAAAGGCCACATCGGCTTCGGCCAGGGCGTCCCGGGCGGCCGCCTGCAGGACCCGGTCGGCCTCGACCAGCGCCTGAAGTCGGGACTGCAGGCGAACGCGGCCGGCTGAATCCGCGGCCGCTGCGGCCGCGAGGGCGGCCAGGGCGTCACCGCGCGCAACCAGGAGTTCCGCCCACGCAGGCTCGTTGCCCGCAGCCAGCGCCGCCCCCAGCGCCGAAGTCAATCCTTCCGCGCGGTCGAGATGTTCGTGCAGGTCCATGCAGCCGTTCCCCGTCAGGCCGAGACCGAGAGCAACCCGGTGCGTCCCGACAGGGGGTCGGTCGCGGCCGGGGCGGAGCCGGCAACGGGATTCCCGTCGCCGCCCGCGCGTCCACCGGACGATCCGTTTGCAGGATCCGCGCCAGCGCCGCCCGCGTTGCGCACCCGCGCGCGCAATTCGTTCTCGCCGGTACCGTTCGGGATCTGCCGCCAGGCGTCCAGCAGCGGGCGCAGGACGTCCATGCAGGCTTTCGCCCGCCGGGGATCACGATCGAGCAGGAGGCTCAGGTGCTCGCGGAACAGGAAGTCGTAGATCGAGTCGAGGTTGCCGGCGATCTCGCCGCCGTTCTTGTGGTCGAGGGCCTGGCGCAGCTCCGAAACGATGCGCTGGGAGTGGGTGACCCGCTTCGTGAACCGGGCCCGGTCGCCGGACTCGATGGCCGCGATGGCTTCCTCGAGGTCGCTGACCATCTTTTCGTAGAGCAGGACGACCATGCGTTCCCGGGACATCGTCCCGAGGTCGGTCTCCCGGTATCGCAGAACTCCCTGATTGCCGTACATGTGCGTGCCTTCCCGGTTTCCTGCGACCGCTAGCGGATGCTGCCGAGGTAGTTGCCCTGCGCCTGCAGCTGCGACACCATCTGCTCCATGGCCGTGAAGCGCCGCTGGAGCGTCGACTGGTACGATTCGATGCTGCGCTCGTAGCGCGCGATGCTGTCGTCGACGTTGTCGATACGCTTGTTCAGGGACGTCGTCGAAGCCTTGAACACGCCCTGCGTGCTGCTGGTCAGGCTCGAGATCAGCGTGTCGAGCTGCGAGGCCTTGCCGACGTTGCCCTCGCGCTTGACGAAGAAGTCGCGCACCGAGCCGAACTGCGCGGCCAGAGCGTCCTTCAGCTTCGCCGCGTCGAACTCGACCTGCCGGTTCGAGCCGCGCTTGACGCCCATCTGCGCGAACATCGTGATGTCGCCCAGGCCGGTTGCGAACGAGCTGCCGAACATGTTCTCGACCGAGCTTGCGACGGTGCGCAGGGCCGCGTTCTCGCGCAGGGTGCCGTCGGCGGCGGATTCCTTGGCGATGAACGAGAAAAGGTCATTGTACGCGTCGGTCAGGCCCTTGACCTTGTCGGAAATGCCGTCGGTGTCGCGCGCGACGGTGACGGTCAGCGTCTTGCCCGCGTCTGCCTGCAGAAGGCGCAGCGTGATCCCCGAGATGGCGTCGTCCGGCGTGTTGCTGTCGGCCGTGATCAGGATGTCGTCGATCGACAACGAGGCGTCCGCGGCGGTCGACTTGGTGGTCATCACCGGCGGCACGCCGCCCGTCAGCCCGCTCAGGTCCAGCGTGAAGGCGTTGGCGGTGCCGGCCTCGGCGCCGTTGACGACCAGGGTGTAGCCGCCGGTCGCCGCGCCCGAGTTCACGATGGCCGCGGACACGCCCTCGACGTTGTCGTTGATCGCGTTGGCCAGCCCCTGCAGCGTGTTGACGCCGGTCAGGTTCAGTTCCTTCGTCTTGCCGTCGATCGTGATGCTGACCCGCCCCGAGCCGATGTTGTCCAGCTTGCTGTCGTAGCCCTGGCTCTGGAGCTTCTGGGACGTGGCGAGCGAAATGACCTTGACGTTGTACTGCCCGGGGGAAGCCGAACCGCCGGCCGACACGGTGAGCGCGTCGGTATCGCTGCTCGTGGCCTTGGCGGTGGAGAATTCGGTGGAAGTGTCGAGCTTGCGGGCAGCCGTCTGCAGGGCCAGCAGCTTGGTCTTCAGCGTGGCCAGCGAGGTGATCTGGTTCTGGTAGGACTGCTTGTCCTTCTGGAGGCGGTAGACCGGGGCCCGCTTGAGCTCCACCAGCTGGGAGATGATGGAACCCGTATCCAAACCTGTGGCCAGGCCGGAGAACGAAACTGACGACATGATCGGCTCCCCCGTGACAGACAGCTAGTCGATCCGTCGACCCGCCCGCGCTCCGTCAGGTCATCTCGTCGATGACCATGCCGGACAGTTCGTCCAGTTTGCGGCGCAGGTTTAGCATTTCTTCTGAGGGATATTGACGAACCAGCGAGCCGTCCGGGTTTCGGACCTCGACGACGAACGATTTTGTCGTTTCGTCGCGCCTGAAGGTGATCTTGTGCGGTTCCGGGACCGCGCGCTGCAGGACTTCCTCGACATGCTGCGCGTACTCACGCGCCTGTTGCGGGTCGAGTTCCGGCAGGTCCCTCGCCGCGGGGGTGGCCCCGCTTCCCGGAAGGCTGCGTTCGGTTGCCTTGTCCTGGTGACCGTTTGCGGGTGCGGACCCGACGGCCCGCGGCCCGATCGGTGCGTTGACGGCCTGGATCGTTCCCATGGCGCATCTCCCTTCCCATCCCCGTGGGAATGGGGGTGGGGCCCCGCCGAAGCGGGGCCCCAGGTCCAACTAGCGCAGCAGAGACATCGCCAGGCTGGTGCTCGTGTTGGCCTGCGCCAGCATCGAGACGCCCGCCTGCTGGAGGATCTGGTAACTGGTCATGCGCGAGGTTTCCTTCGCGATGTCCACGTCACGGATGCGGCTGTTGGCGGCCGCCAGGTTCTCCGAGGTCATGTTGATGTTGCGGATCGAGCTCTCCAGGCGGTTCTGGATGGCGCCGAAGTCCGAACGCGCGCTGGTCACGGTCGAGATCGCGGTGTCGATCTGGCCCATGGCAACGCCGGCGCCCGAAGCACTGTCGATCGTCGCCGACAGGCCGAGGGTGGCGGTGTCGCGCGCGGTGCCGATGTTCACGTCCACCTTGTCGGACGTGCCGGTGCCGATGCCCACCTGGATGGAGATCGTGCCGCCGTTGCCGTCGAGCAGCTTGACACCGTTGAACTCGGTCGCATCCGAGATGCGGTCGATTTCACTCTTCAGCGCGCTGAATTCGTTGTTCAGGTAGCCGCGGTCGGTGTTCGACAGCGTCCCGTTCAACGACTGCTCGCTCAGTTCCTTCATGCGCAGCAGGATCGAGGAGACCTCGTCCAGCGAGCCTTCACCCGTCTGCACGAGCGAGATGCCGTCGGCCGCGTTCCGGGACGCCTGGTCCAGGGCGCGGATGTCGGACTTCAAGCCCTCGCTGATGGCCAGGCCGGCCGCGTCGTCGCCGGCGCGGTTGATGCGCAGACCCGAGCTGAGCTTTTCCATCGACTTCTGGAACTCAGTCGAGCTGCGGGCCAGATGGCGCTGGGTGTTGAGTGAGCTGATGTTGGTGTTGATGCGGATGCCCATGACATTCCTCCTTGAAATGCGTGCGGGACGTCCTTGCCCTCAGCCGGGCTTGCAGCCCGTGGTCACTTGCCGTGTCCTGAGAGACTCACTTTCCCCGGGGTCGACCCTCTATTTGTCGTCCGGTACGCAAAAGATCGACATCGTGCGCTTGAGCTTTAGGGTTGTTTTTTGCTTTGCTGATGTTTTTTGACACCGGGGAACAAAAAGAAACGGGGCGCCCGAAGGCGCCCCGTGTTCCGCCGGCCCCGGTGGCCGGTCAGCGAAGGTTCAACTAGCCGCGGAGCAGATTCATCGCCAGACCCGTCGTGGTGTTGGCCTGGGCCAGCATCGCGACGCCCGCCTGCTGCAGGATCTGGTAGCTCGTCATCTGCGAGGTCTCCTTCGCCACGTCAACGTCGCGGATGCGGCTGTTGGCGGCGGCGAGGTTTTCCGAGGTCATGTTGATGTTGCGGATCGAGCTCTCCAGGCGGTTCTGGATGGCGCCGAAGTCCGAACGCGCGCTGGTCACGCTCGAGATCGCAGCGTCGATCTGGTCCATCGCCGTCGTCGCGCCGGAAGCGGCGTCGATCGTCGCCGACAGGCCCAGCTGCGCGGTGCTGCGGGCCAGGCCGAGGTCGATGTCCACCTTGTCGGACGTGCCGGTGCCGATGCCAACCTGGATCGCAATCGTGCCGCCGGTGCCGTCGAGCAGCTTGACGCCGTTGAAGTCGGTCGAATCGGAGATGCGGTCGATTTCCGCCTTCAGCGCGCCGAACTCCGCGTTCAGGTAGCCGCGGTCGGTGTTCGACAGGGTGCCGTTCAGCGACTGCTCAGCCAGTTCCTTCATGCGCAGCAGGATCGAGGAGACCTCGTCCAGCGAACCTTCACCCGTCTGCACGAGCGAGATGCCATCGGCAGCGTTCCGCGACGCCTGGTCCAGCGCACGGATGTCCGACTTCAAGCTCTCGCTGATGGCCAGGCCGGCCGCGTCGTCGCCGGCGCGGTTGATGCGCAGACCGGACGAGAGCTTTTCCATCGACTTGTTGAAGGAGATCGTGGAGTTGGCCAGGTGCCGGCGAGTGTTGATCGACGACACGTTCGTGTTGATGCGGATACCCATGATTCAATTCCTCCTTGAGTGTTCCCCTGCGGGCGTCCTTGCCCGCTTCTTCTCACCGGCCCGGCAACAGATTGCCGGACCGGCTTCCCATCAGCTGCCCCGCTAAGGCTGGCCGGCGGCGCCGGGGCGCCGCCCGCTACCGCCGCTAGCCGCGCAGCAGATTCATCGCCAGGCCCGTCGTGGTGTTGGCCTGCGCCAACATGTCCACGCCGGCCTGCTGCAGGATCTGGTACGACGTCATGTTCGACGTCTCCTGGGCCACATCCACGTCGCGGATGCGACTGTTGGCGGCCGCCAGATTCTCAGAGGTCATGTTGATGTTGCGGATGGAGCTCTCCAGGCGGTTCTGGATGGCGCCGAAACCGCCGCGCGCGCTGACGACCTGCGACACCGCGGCGTCGACCTGGTCCATCGCCACGGCGGCGTTGCTGTACGTGTCGACGCTCGAGGACAGGCCCATGTGCGCCGTGTCGAGGTCCGCACTGAGGTCGATGGCCACGCTGTCGGCGGCCGTGGTGCCGATACCCACCTGGATGCCGACCGTCCCGCCCTGGCCGTCGAGCAGCTTGACGTTGTTGAAGTCGACGCTGTCGCTGATGCGATCGATTTCGCTCCGGAGCGCCGCGAATTCCGAATTGAGGTAGCCGCGGTCGGTGTTCGACAGCGTGCCGTTCAGCGACTGCTCGGCCAGTTCCTTCATGCGCAGCAGGATGTTGCTGACTTCGTCGAGCGAGCCTTCCGCCGTCTGGATCAGCGAGATGCCGTCGGCAGCGTTGCGCGCAGCCTGGTCGAGGGCGCGGATGTCCGACTTGAGGGATTCGCTGATGGCGAGGCCGGCAGCGTCATCACCGGCGCGGTTGATCCGCAGGCCGGAACTGAGCTTTTCCATCGACTTGTTGAAAGCGGTGGTGGAGCCCTGGAGGTGACGGCGCGTATTGATCGACGAAACGTTGGTATTGATGCGGATGCCCATGGTTTTCCTCCTTGAAAACGCCGGGTGATTTTGCCGTACGCCCCGCTCGGGGCCCGGATGTCCGTCCCGCTCCGGCTCCGTGCAGCGAGTCCTTTCGCTGCCCGACCATCATTGCGTGACACGAGGGGTATCGTCGGTGGGGTGGGGGGCTTTAGCGTGATTTGAAAAAAAGATTCCGGCGGCCGCCCTCTGTGGGGTATGGCCGCCGGAATCATCACCGGGCAGGCGGGAACGACCCGCTGCCGGACTAGCCCTTCAGCAGGTTCAGCGCCAGCTGCGAGGTCATGTTGGCCTGCGCCAGGATGGACACGCCGGCCTGCTGCAGGATCTGCAGCGAGGTCATCGTCGACGTCTCGAGCGCCACGTCGACGTCGCGGATGCGGCTGTTGGCGGCCGCGAGATTTTCCGCCGTCATGCCGATGTTGCGGATCGACGTCTCGAACCGGTTCTGCGCCGCGCCGAAGTTGGCGCGCATGGAACTGACGACGCCCGTCGCCTCGGTGATCTTGCCGATCGCCGTGCGCGCCGCGTTGCCGTTCGTGCCGGTGATGTTGAAGATGCCGGCCGTCAGGTCGAGGGCGGAAGAGCTCATCGCCTGCGTCAAGTCGATCGACACTGCGCTGGTCGTCGCGTCGGTGCCGATGCCGACCTGCACGCGCAGCGTCAGCGCCGTGCCGTCGAGCAGCTTGATGCCGTTGAACTCGGCCGTCATGCTGATACGGTCGACTTCGTCGAGCAGTTCCTGGAACTCGTTGTTCAGGTACACGCGCTCGTCCGAACCAAGCGTTTCCGTCGAGGCCTGTTCGGCCAGTTCCCGCAGGCGCAGCAGGATGCTGTTGACCTCATCCAGCGAACCTTCAGCCGTCTGCACCAGCGAGACGCCGTCGGCAGCGTTGCGGGAGGCCTGCTGCAGCGCGCGGATGTCGGACTTCAGGCTCTCGCTGATAGCCAGGCCGGCGGCGTCATCGCCCGAACGGTTGATGCGCAGGCCCGAGCTCAGGCGCTCCATCGACTTCGAGAAGCGGGTGGTCGTGTCGTACAGGTGACGCTGTGCGTTCAGCGACGCGATGTTAGTATTGACTCTGAGTCCCATGCCTTCTTCCTCCGTGACTCGCTGTGCGCTTTGGCGGATCCGGATCCGAGGGCAGGATTGCCACCTGGTTCCGCCGCGCCCCGTTATCAGCCATCAGACACTTGCCCGAACAAATGGCGCTTGCCGGTCGGTTCGGCGGGACCGTAGTCTGTACCGGTTCCATCCTGCAGCCCCTCGAGCCGGAGCCGCCATGCAGATCGCCGGTCTGACCGATGCCCAGCACGCCGAGTACCTTGCCCTCGTCAATGCAGAGATCAGGCCATCGGGCCCGGGGACTACGGCGCTGGACGATTTCCCCCTCGCCCTGGGCCGGGACAACCTGGCCTGGATGCTGGCGGCCACTGACGGGCAGGGGCGCCTGGCCGGCGGCATCGCGACCCTAGTACGTACCTTTACAACCAGTTGCGGGGACATCGCGATCGGCGCGATCGGCAGCGTCGTCACGCGCGCCGATTGCCGCGGGCAAGGCCTGAGCGCCCGGTTGCAGGCCGCGGCGCTCGAACTGCTGCGGCGGCAGGAGGTGCCGCTGGCGGCACTCTGGACCGATCGGCCGGAAATTTATGCCGGTCGGGGGTTCGTTCCGGCCGGCTGGGAATGGCACGCCGGGCTCGAGACGGCCGCATTGCCGGTACCGGCGCCGGTTGGGGTCGTGCTGCGGGAGTGGGCGCCCGGCGACTTGTCGGCCACCCAGCATTTGTACGAAAGGCACCGCTGGCGCACACACCGTCGCGAAGGGGACGCCTCCCGGCTGTACGGGATGCCGGGAACCCGCGGCCTGGTGGCCGAATCCGGCGGCGTGGTCCGCGCCACGGTTTTCTGCGGCAAGGGCGCCGACTTTCCCGACTACGTTACCGAATGGGGCGGCGACCATGACCTGGTGCTGTGCCTGCTCGGGCTGGCCCGGGCCCGGGCCCTGGCGACGGCTATCCTGGTCCCGGCGGGCGAAGAAGCGTTCGCCGGCCGCCTCGCCGGGCTGGGCGCGCTTCCGCTGGCGCTGCCGGCCGGGTGCTGGGCCGTGCCGCGCCCGGACATCCTGTTGGGCGCCGCACAAAAAGCAGGGGTAGCGCCCCCGCCCGCGCCCGATGATGCGCGCGCCTGGCTGGGCGGCGTCACCGCCGACGGGGACGTCGAGCCGGGCCCGCTCGCGCTGGCGGTCTGGGGGTTCGACTCCGTATGACGCAACTGTCGCTGGTCATGATCGTCATGGATGCCGCGGACCTGCTGCCGGGATTCCTCGCGCATCACGCCGGGTTGTGGGACGAGGCGGTGATCGTCGACACCGGTTCCCGCGATGCGACGGCGTCGCTGGCCGCGGCCGCCGGGGCGCGGGTGCTCGACCGGCCGTGGCAGGACGATTTTTCGGCGGCGCGCAACGCCGGACTGGCGGAAGCCAGCGGTACGACGGCGCTCCTGCTCGATGCCGATGAGCGGATCGCGGCCGGCGACTTCGCAGCCGTCCGTGCCGCCGCGGGTGAGGCCTGCGCCTGGCTGCAGGAGACGATCAACTACACGGACCAGCGTTCGCACCTTGAGTGGCGTCCTGTGCGCGGGCGCTACCCGGCCGAGGAGCAGGGCCACAGCGGCTACTTCGCCGCGCGGCGGGTCGGATTGTTCCCCCTGCGCGGCGACATCCGGTTCGTCGGTCGCATCCATGAATCGGTGCTCCCGTCGTGTGAGGCCGCCGGCGTGCCCGTGCGGACACTCGAAGTCCCCGTGCACCACTATGGCTATGTGCGAACGGCAGCCGTCGATGCCGGCCGGCGTGAGCTGTACGAACGCCTGGCCGCGAGCAAGCTCGCCGAGGCGCCCGGGGACTGGGGGGCGCGCCTCGAATACGCGACGGCCCTGCTCGAGGGCGGGCGCCCCGCAGAGGCCGCCACGGTACTGGCGGTGCTGGCGGCCGGACCAGGCGGCCTGCGGCCGGTGGCGCGTGGCCGTTTCCTGCTGGCCCGCCTGCGCCGGGAGGAGGGGCGAAGCGCCGAGGCCGGCGATCTGCTCGCCGCGGCCGTGGCCGACGACCCGACGTTCGTCTTCGGCTGGGTCGAGCGCGTGCGTTGGCTGGCCGCGGCCGAACGCTGGCGCGAGGCCTTCGACGCGCTGACGACGGCGCGCGCCGCCTGCGGCGCCGACGAGGCGCTTCTAGATCGCGAGGAACTCGTGGCGCTCGTCCGCACCGGGCAACTCGATGCTGCGCGCGCACTGGCCGCGCGACTGGCGGCGGCGTGCCCCGGTTGGTCGGAGATCGTCGCACTCGACCAGCGCCTGTCGCGGCAGCCATCGTCCGGAGGACCCGTTGAACCGTGACACCGTGACCCGCGAACCCCTCATCAGCCTGGCTGTGATCGCGCGCGACGAGGCGGCTTCGCTGCCTCGCCTGCTGGACGGCCACCGCCGGTTGTGGGACGAGGCGATCGTGATCGACACGGGATCGCGCGACGACACGGTGGCCGTAGCGCGGCGGCTCGGCGCTCGTGTGGAGGCCTTCGCGTGGTGCGACGACTTCAGCGCCGCACGGAACGCCGCCCTCGCCTGCTGCCGGGGGCCCTGGGTGCTGGTTCTGGATGCGGACGAGCATATCGCGTCAGCCGATCAGGAGGGCTTGCGCGCCCTGGTGGCCGCCGCCGAACCTGCCGGCATCATCCTGCCGCAGTGGAACTATGCCGACGACCCGGGGCTTGTGGGCTGGGTTCCGGTTGGCTCCGACCGGGCCACGGAGGCGGAGGGCGCTCCCGGCTACGTCATCGCCCACCAGGTACGCCTGTTCCCGGCTGCCGATGCGCTGCGCTACTGCGGCCGTGTCCACGAGACGATCGAGCCGTCACTCCTGGCGTCGGGCCTCGGGCTGGTCACGGCGGCGATTCCCGTCCACCACAGCGGCCACCGGGGCGCTCCGTTCCGCGAGGCCGAACGCGTGGCGCGCGACGGGCGCCTGTTGCGCCTGAAACTGCACGAGGAGCCGACCAACCCGCGGGCCCGCTACGAGATGGCGGTTCAGTTGCTGAAAGAGAGCCAGCCCGACCTGGCCCGGCGCCTGCTCGAATCCCTGGTCGCGGCGGCACCCGACGGCGCCCGCAGTTTCGAGGCCTGGAGCCTCCTGGGGCGTCTGGCTCTGGCTTCCGGAGACCGGGAGGGTGCCCGCGACGCCACTTCCCGGGCCATCGGTCTGCGGCCGGACCTGGCCGAGGGCTGGCTGGATCTCGTCCGCGTCCGCTGGCTGACAGGTGACCAGGCTGGTGCCCGCCGGGCCCTCTCGGAGTTCGCGCGGCTGTTCCCGAAAGATCCGCGCCTGCCGGCCCTGACGGCTCAAGTTCAAGCCCCGCCTGCCGATAACAATTTTACGGGCGGCATGGGCTCCTGATCGGCATCGGGCTTGCATTCGGAACCACGCAACGTGAACGGCAACCACAGCTTCAATACGGTCAACCAGGCAGGTTCGTGATGGCCATGGACAAGATCAACGGGTCGCCGCTGCTGCGGCAGGGGATCCTGGACCGGTTTCGCGGCGCGGAGCGCGGTGCGGGCCAGACCGGGACAAACCTCGGTTCAATCGCCGACCCGACCGCCGGGACCACCGCGGACAAGGCGGATATCAGCGATGCCGCCCGTCGCCTGATCGACCTGAGGCAGGCTGTGGATGTCGGTCGCCGCGCGCTGGCGGACCTGCCCGACGTGCGACCGGAAAAGGTCGCGGCCGCACGGGAACGGTTGGCCACCGGCTTCTACAATTCGGTCGAGGTGCGCGACGCTGTCGCCGAACGCGTGGCTGGCGTCGTCGCCGGCATCGAGAGCCTCTAGACCGCAAGCTCAGCGGTCGGCGCCACGGCGCCGCCGCGCACAGGAGAGGGATTCCGCTTGGCGGGGTCCCTTTTCTTGTTGCATGACATGGTAAATATCTTTACAGTTGCGGGGCGGCGCCGAGAGCCAACCCCAACCGGACGGCTGCCTTGCGATGATCGACGGCAAGCTCTTCGACCTCCCGAGGCCCTGGCCCGCCGATGCGGTGTGGCTTGGTCCGGCCGGCTGGCCCGCCGAACACGTCGAACCGGGGCCGGGGAGCATCATCCACCGTGATCCCGCCGCGGCGCTGGCCTGGCTGAGTGACGCCGCGCTTGCCGACGTCACCCGTTCCCGCCTCATCATCATCCACCAGGATGCCTTTGCCGGGCATGACGGCGCCGACCGCCTTGCCGGTTGGCTCGAATCCGTTTCGGCGCTGCGCGCTCCCCTGCTGCCGATGCTCTTGCACGGCGATCTCCCGGCTCCGCAGCTGGTCGAGTTCTTCCGTGCCGGCCTGTTCGATGCGATGGCTGTGCCGGTCGCCCGCGCGGCGTGGGTGAACATGTTGATCCGCGCCGAAAAACAGATCGAGAAGCGGCACCAGGGTCGGCTCCTGCTGGCTTCGGCCGGCCACACGCGCGAGACGCTCCGCAAGTTGCAGAAGGAACTGGGCCAGGAGCAGGAGACACCGGCTGAACTGCTGCGTGCGCGCGACAGCCTGCAGACCGCCAATCGCCAGTTAAGCGAGGCGATGGCCGAGCTCTCGCTGCTCTACCGCTTTGGGCGCGAACTGAGCGCCGCCAGCAACTGGGACACGGTGCTGCGCGAAATCCTCAGCAGCCTGACCGGCTTCATCGGTGCCGGCGGCGCGGCGCTCGTGCTGCGCGCGGCGGCCGGCGGCACGTACTCGCCCAGGCAGACCTGGCAGTGGGAAGAGAGCGCCTGGGACAAGGTGCTCGTCAATCTTCAGGACCAGGTCGATGCCGCGGTGGCCGAGAGCATCCTGGCGCCCGGCGTATTCCGCGTCGAGCCGGGGCGCGAGCCCGGCGGCTCGACCGGCCAGCGACTCATCGCGCTGCCGCTCGAGCACAATGACGTGCGCCTGGGCTACCTGCTGCTGCTGTTCGTCAGCCCGGAGGCGCGGGACGCCGTCTCGCGCCGCTACCTGCCCTTCCTGCAGACGGTGCGCGTGGTGCTGGCGGAGGAGATCGCCGGCGCGCAGCATTCCGATCGCGTGCGCGAAGTGGGGGCGTTCAATGCGCGTGTCCTGCAGACGGTCAGCAGTGCCATCTGGGTGACCGACGAGCGCGGCCGCACGGTCTACTGCAACCGCGCCGGCCAGGAGATGCTCACCGGCCAGGTCTTCGACGACACGACGCCCGAGGAATTCCTCTTCCGCGTCGGCCGCGGGCGCGGGACCGTGCCCGACCCGGCGCCGGGCCTGCCGGAACTGTTCCTCGACGCGCGCCTGACGCTGCCGGGCACCGAGGGGCCGGTGCTTGCGATGCTCCGGGACGCGAGCGAGGCGGGCTTCCAGGGCGAGGGCGAAATCAGGCGCGACGACGGCGCGGCGATCCCCGTGCAGATGCAGACCTCGTTCATGCCGGGCCGCCAGCAGGGTGAACTGTGGCTGGTGGTCGTTGCCGAGGACCTGCGGCCCGCGCGGCGCCTGGAGAGCGAGCGGCTGCGCGCCGGGCGCCTGCAGACGCTGGTGGAGATGTCAGCCACGCTGGCGCACGAGATCCGCAACCCGCTGGCTGGGCTCAGCGCGCAGGCCGAATTGCTGGCCGCGCAGTTGCCTGACGGCGACCCGCGCGTGCGCTATCTCGACGTCATTACGCGCGAGGTCGAACGCATCAACGAGACCATCACGCGCATGCTCAACTACGTACGCCCGTACGAACCGGCCCTCGGTGCCTGCCCCCTGTGGGAGACCGCCCGCGACGCGATCGACCTTGTGCGGCCGCGCGCAGCTGCCGCCTCGGTGGCGCTGGCGCTTGATGCCGGCGGCGAGGCGGACCCCGAAACCGCCTTCAAGCTGAACGCCGATTCGGGCCAGCTCAAGCAGGTGCTGCTGAACCTGCTGTTGAATGGGATCGATGCGGCGCCGGTCGGCGGGCGCGTCACCCTTGTGCTCGAACGGCACGACCGCTGCGACCTGCCGGACGCGCGCTCGGGCGGCCACCGCTGGGGCGCCGGTGTCAGCTTCGAGGTGCGGGACAACGGGCCGGGCTTCCGTGACGGCGACACAGCCCGGCTGTTCCAGCCCTTTTTCACGACCAAGAGCTCGGGCACCGGCCTGGGCCTGTCGCTCTGCCAGAAGGTGGTCGGCGCGCACGGCGGCGAGATCCGCGCCGAGCGCCGCGACGACCTGACCGTTTTCCGTGTGATCCTGCCGGCGGACCCGTCCGCCGCGCTGCGCCAGAAGCAAGAGGAGGCCTCATGAACCCCAGGATCCTGATCGTCGATGACGAGGCGACCATCCGCGCCTCTCTGTTGGAAGCCCTCGCGGCCGACGGCTACGAGACCGACGCCGCCGAAACCGGCGAGGAGGCGCTGGCCCGCTGCCACGCCACCGCCTACGACCTGGTCGTCACCGACCTGAAGCTGCCGGGCGTCAGCGGTCTCGAGATCCTGCAGGCCATGCGCAACCAGGGTAAACAGACGCCGGTCATCATGATGACCGCCTACGGCGACGTCGACACCGCGGTCAGCGCCATGCGGCTGGGCGCCTACGACTTCATCCCCAAGCCGTTCAAGTTGACGATGCTGCGCAAGCAGGTGCGCGCAGCCCTGCGCGCGACGTCCGAGCCGACGGGCCTGGCGGAAGTGGTCGAGGCTCCCGCGGCCGCGCCGACGGCCGCCACCGCCAGCCTCGACGGCCAGTACATGCGGATGATCCGCTCGTGCCCGGGGCTCGAGAAGGTGGCGCGCGTGCTCGAGAAGATCGGCCACAGCCGAAGCGGCAACGACACGTCGATCCTGATCGGCGGCGAATCCGGCTCCGGCAAGGAGATCGTGGCGCGAGCCATCCACGAGGTCTCTTCGGTCCGCAACGAACGTTTCATGGAGATCAATTGCGCGGCCGTGCCCGAGACGCTGCTCGAGAGCGAGCTCTTTGGCCACGCGAAGGGCGCTTTCACCGACGCGAAGACCGCGAAGGAAGGCCTGTTCGAACTGGCCGGGGGCGGGACCATCTTCCTGGACGAGATCGGCGAGATGGGCATCCTGCTGCAGAGCCGCCTGCTTCGCGTGCTCGAGAACCGGCGTTGCCGGCGCGTGGGAGGGAAGGACGACTACGAAGTGCGCGCGCGCATCGTCGCCGCCACCAACCGCAAGCTGAGCGAGGCGATCGAGGCCGGGACCTTCCGCAACGACCTCTATTTCCGACTGCAGGTAGTGGAAATCGACGTGCCGCCGCTGCGCGAGCGGCCGCAGGACCTCGAGATCCTGGTCAACGCGTTCCTGCGCGAACTGAACACGCAACTGGGCCTGCGCACCGAGCCGATCGACGCCGCGATGCTGGAGACCCTGCAGCGCTACCCGTGGCCCGGCAACGTCCGCGAACTGAAGAACGTCCTGAAGCGGATCATGATCCTGGAAGAGCCCGAACGGCTGGCCGAGAGCCACTTCCCGCCGCACATCCTGGACGGCCGCAACCCGCGCTCGTCCGCCCGGGCGGGCACGACGGGCCTCACCGGCCTGCAGCCGCTGGCCGAGGTCGAGCGGACGCAGATCCTGTACACCCTCGAGATGACGGACAACAACAAGTCGAAAGCGGCCCGCATCCTCGGCATCAGCCGGCAGACGTTGCGGGAGAAGCTGCGGCAGTACGGCGAGGTCGACGACGGCGACCTCAAGAGCGCCGAAGCCGAGGCCTGAGGCCCGGTTGACAGCTGACCGACACGCGGGCAGGGGCTGGCAAGTGATTGTCCAGCCCCTGCCCGCTGCTGTCCATCCACTGGCCGCGCCGCATCACAACACCCCGGCGGCAGCTATCACCATCGGTTCGGGCGCTGTTGACCATATCTAGAAACTTCTTCAAGTGCGGCATCCAGCCTTCTGCCATAAAACAAGTTACAGGCATGGTTTTCAATCGACCGGCGCCCGCTTCCGCCGCCGGCGGCACGAATTGCCCGGTTCGCTCCGGACGGCACGCCGCTTGCGCTGGCGAAACCGGACGGGACGATTGTGCCCATGAGGGGGAAAAAGGAAGCCATGCTCAGTCACGCGAAATTCGGGATCATCTGCGGCCTGGCGCTGGCGCTCGGGCCCAGGCTGTCCCTGGCGTCAGGCGAATCGGCCCCGGCCCACGGCGCGCCGGCGGCCGCGGCGTCGGCGGCGACGGCCCACACGCCCACCGATGCGCCCGTCGCCACCGCCTTCGACGAGATCGGCCTGCCGATCGAGACTGGTTATACGTATCCGGCCGTCACCGACACGTTTGCCGACACCGGCAGCTGGGCCCTCTGGCTGACGGCGCTGGAAGCCACCGTGGCCGCCCGCACGGCCGGAGGCCAACCCGAGTCCGGGCTGCTGTACCCGCTGGACAATGCGCCGGCTTCCGCAGTCGGCACAGGCGCCCATCCCTACCGTCACCTCGCGATCGCCAAGGCGATCGGGCAGCTGGAGGAAGGCGCCGAGGCGCGACCCGAGGTGCGGGGCAAGGCCGGCCATGGCGAGGCCCACGGGCAGGAAACCGCCGCGAATCGCGCCGGATCTCCGCTGCTGGCCCTGGCCAACGCCCGCAACTACCTGAATCTCAGCGAATACGACAAGGCCCTCGAGTGGTACGCGCAGGCGAGCGCCCGCGACGCCGCGGGCGATTTCCGCCGCGAGACGGGCCGCGAGAGGCTGGCTGCCGCCATCTGCGCCCGTGACACCGTGGCGGCCGGTTTGGCCGTGGCGGCGACGCTGCAGGCCACCGACCTGATGGGCCGCGAGGCCGAGATCGTCCTGGCCTTTCGCTGGCTGCTTAACCGCAACGACGCCGCCGGGCTCGGCTGGCTGCTCAACCACACCGAGGCTCCCGAGATGACGGCTGATGCGCGTGTGGCCTTCTGGCGCGCGTACGCCTTGTCGGCGTTGGACCGTCGTCCCGAATGCCTGGCGCAGCTGAACGCACTGCTGGCCCTCGGGGGCAACGGCCGCGTCCTGAACGAGCGCGAGCGCTGCTGGGCCCTCACGGCAACCGCCGACCTGCTGCTCCTGCAGGGTTCGATCCCCGCCGCGGAGTCCCTCTACACCCGCCTGGCCGGCAGCACCGTGCCGGCGCTGCGCCAGTGGGGCCAACTGCAGTCCGCGGGTCTGGCCTTCGTCGACAACCGTTACACCGAGGCCGGTGCCGGTTATCGCGAGATCTGCCAGAACGACAAGCAGGGCCTGTGGGGCCCGCATGCGTGCGCGATGGCCGACATCGCCGCGCGCCTCGAACGCCTGATGTCCGAAGGGGAGCGCTATGGCGCTGACGCACACTTCCGTCGCTGAGCCCCGCGTGGCCGGCGAGAACGAGCTCCTGGGACGGCTGCTGAGCCTCTACGACGAGGAGGCCCGCGTGTATTCGCGCGTGCTCGAATTGTCGAAGCGGCAGGGCGAGGCCGTCCGCCAGGGCGCACCGTTCGGCGAGGTCCGCCGCCTGATCGAACAGAAGAAGGGCTGCCTGGACCTGATTGCGCGACTGGAACGCGCCGAGGCGGGCACGAAACACGAATGGGAAAGCCGCCGCACGAGCATGTCGGCTCCGGGCCGTGCTCGCCTGCGGGCCGCGCTGGACCGCGTGGGCGGCCTGATCGAGGGCATCATCGTCTGCGAGGAAGCCAACGACCTGGATCTCTTCGCAATGACGGGTGTGTCTTGAGCGCCGCCGTGCAGGAAGCCGTCGTGGCCACCGCCTCGCTGGCGCCGGCGGGGGGCGCCGAGCGCCTGCTGCGCTCGTACCTGCACAAGACCAGCAACAGCCTCTGCGGGATCAAGGGCTACGCAAGCCTGATCGCCTCGCCGGACCAGGACATCGCCAAGCGCGCGGCCTGGGCCGAGAAGATCATCCGCGAGGTCGAGAGCATGGAGGCCATCTACCGCTCCGTGCACGACCTCACCGCGCCGCGCCGGAATCCCGACATCGGGGTCGACCTGCCGCACCTGCTGAACGACGTGTTCGCGGTTTGCGAACGACGCTGTCCGGGTCTCCAGGTGATGTGCGGCCGCATGCAGCCGGGCCGCATCCTGCTGCCGAAGGGCGACCTCTGTCTAGTCCTGACCGAGTTGCTGATGAACAGTTTCGAGGGCGCGGACGGCGCGCCACGGCCCGTGAGGGTCGAGGTCACTGCCGCACTGCAACCCACCGACCGCCTCGCCCTGCGGCTGCGCGACGACGGCGACGGCATCGACGGGCCCCTGCTGGCGCAGGCCTGCGACCCGTTCGTGACGACGAAGGACGGACACCTGGGCGTGGGGCTGACCCGCGTCCAGACGCTGATGGAGATGTACGGACTGGCCTGGACGCTGGTGTCCACGCCGGGACAGGGGACGACGGTCACGCTCGAAGTGGCCGAGATCACGGGCTGAGCCCGCTTCACGGAGGAATGGCAGACGATGGCGAACAAGCGCAACCTGCTGGTGGTCGATGACGAACAGACGATGCGGGAATTCCTGGCGTCGTCCCTGGGCGGGCGGTTCAACGTCCGCACGGCGAACAACGGCGTCGCCGCCCTGGCGGAGCTCAAGAAACAGCGGTTCGACCTGGTCCTGACGGACGTGCAGATGCCCGGCCGCGGCGGCCTGGAGCTGCTCGAGGACATCACGGCCCAGCTCGACTACCGGCCGCTGGTGGTCATGATGACCGCGTTCGGCTCGATCGCCCAGGCGGTCGAAGCCACGCGCCGCGGCGCCGTCGATTACCTGACCAAGCCGTTCGGCCTGGACCAGCTCGACCACGTCCTGACCCGGGCGTTCGAATTCGAGCAGCTGCGGACCGAGAACCGCAGCCTGCGCACCACCGTCTCGGCCAAGCAGGAAACCCACGGCTTGCTGGGCAACAACCCGGCGATCGTCCAGATGCGCGAGAAGATCGCCATGATCGCCGATGCCCGCGGCACGGTGCTGCTACAGGGCGAGAGCGGCACGGGCAAAGAGGTGGTGGCCCGCGCCATTCACGACTCCGGCTCGCGCCGCGACGGCCCGTTCATCCGCATCAATTGCGCGGCCATCCCCGAGACGCTGCTCGAGTCCGAGCTGTTCGGCTACGAGCGCGGCGCCTTCACCGGCGCCGTCACGATGCGCAAGGGCAAGTTCGAGCTGGCCGACGGCGGCACGCTGCTGCTGGACGAGATCAGCGAAATGCCGTTCGCGATGCAGGCCAAGCTGCTGCGCGTGCTGCAGGAGCGCGAGTTCACCCGCCTGGGCGCCAAGTACGCGACCAAGGCCGACGTGCGCATCATCGCGACCAGCAACCGCAACCTGAAGGAAGAGATCAAGGCCCGCACGTTCCGCGAGGACCTCTACTTCCGGCTGAACGTGATTCCGCTGCGGATCGTGCCGCTGCGCCTGCGCAAGGACGACATCCCGATGCTGGCCACCCACTTCTGCCAGGTGTTCTGCGCCGAGAACGGCCGGCCCCTGTTGCCCATCAGCGAGACGGCCATGCGGTGCCTCTGCGCCATGGACTGGCCCGGCAACGTGCGCCAGCTGCAGAACGTGCTGGAGCGGGCCGTCATCCTCTGCACGGGCACCGAACTGGACCGCGAGATCCTGGGCTTGTCCGAAGAGATGGACGTCACGGAGAAGACCCGCGAGATGACCGGCGACCTGACGCTCCGTGACATGGAGCGCGAACTGATCCTGCGGAAGCTGACGACAACGCGAGGCAACCGCACGAAGGCGGCGCAGGAGCTGGGCATCAGTGTCCGCACCCTGCGCAACAAGCTGAACATCTACACCGATCTCGGCGTCGAGATCCCGGGGTAAGGCCATGATCCGGACCGGAATGTTCAACAACACACACCTGGATGCACTGAAGAAGGCGTTGGACGTCTACGCCAAGCGCCACGAGGTGACGGTCCAGAACATCAGCAACATCGAGACGACGGGATACCGGGCACAGAAGGTGAGCTTCGAGGAGATGCTCTCCGACGAGGGCACGCGCCTGAAGGGCTACCGGACGCACCCCGACCATATGGCGATCGGATCGCAGGAACCTACCGCCATCGCGGAGCGCGTCGAGGATGCGAACACCGACTTCGACAACGGGGTCAACAACGTGGACATCGACAACGAGATGACCATGCTGGCGACCAACGACCTGAGCTACCGGATGGCCACGCGGCTGTTGAGCGGCAAGTACAACACGCTGCGCGGCGCCATCCGCGGACGCATGGCCTAGACGAATTGAGGAGGGGACATGGGAGACGGACTTTTCGGAGCGATCAAGACGAGCGCCACCGGCCTGAAGGGGCAGCGCCTCAAGATGGACGTGGTGGCACGCAACCTGGCGAACGCCGAAACGACGCAAACCGCCGAGGGCACGCCCTACCGGCGTCAGCGCGCCGTGTTCCAGGAGGTCCTGGGCGAGAAGGTGCGGGAGCACCAGACGCTCGTCGGCCGCGAGCAGGACAGCCGGCTGACGCGCACGAACCCGGCCCACATGATGGAAACGTCCAGCAACACGCGGACCGACGGTGGCGGCATCACCTCGGATGTGACCGTGGCGCCGGACGCCTCGGACTTCCGGGTCGTGTATGACCCCGGGCACCCGGACGCCGACGAGTCGGGCTACGTCCTGATGCCGAACGTCAACCCGATCACCGAGATGGTGGACATGATCACGGCCAGCAGGGCCTACGAGGCCAACGTCAGCGCCGTGCAATCATCCAAGGACATGTTCGGCGACGCCCTGAAGATCTAGGCGTTTGCGGAGGTAGCGGCCATGGCACTGGACACCATCAAGGCACTCGGATCGATCGACCCCAGGGCGGCCTACGGATCCCTGCCGGCGACGACCGGCTCGGCGCCGACGGGCTTCTCTGACCAGTTGATGAGGGCTTTCGAGAAGGTCGACAGCCTGCAGAAGGCCAGCGACGACCTCACGGACGGCATGGTGGCCGGCAGGGTCACCGAGGCCCATGACGTCCTGATCGCCAGCCGCGAATCGGGTTTGGCCTTTGAAATGCTGTTGGAAGTCCGCAACAAGCTCCTGGAAGCGTATCAGGAGATCATGCGGGTGCAGGTTTAGGCGCAATACAGTCACGGAGCCGAGGTAGCGCGTGGATAGTTTGAAGCAACTGACTGACAACCTTAGAGCCAGGCTTGGTGAACTTTCGTTCAACCAGAAGGTCCTGCTCGGGGTTGTGGCCATCGCCAGCATCATCAGCGTGGCGGTCTTCAGCCTTTGGCTGCAGAAAGAGGACATGGCCGTCCTGTATTCCAACCTGAGCCCCGAGGACGCCTCGGCGACCCTCGAGGAGCTGGCGAAACAGGACGTCCCCACCGAGTTGAAGAACGGCGGCGGGACCATCATGGTCCCCGAGAGCATGGTCGCGCGACTGCGCATCGACCTGGCGGGCAAGGGCGTCGTCGCCAACGGCCCGATCGGGTTCGAGATCTTCGACGGCAAGCAGTACGGCCTGACCGAGTTCCTGCAGAACGTCAACTTCAAGCGCGCCCTCGAGGGCGAGCTGACCAAGTCCATCCTGTCGCTGCAGGGGATCCAGCAGGCGCGGGTGCACCTGGTGCTGCCGCAGCCGTCGATCTTCAAGAAGGAGGACAACGGCGCGACCGCCAGCGTCGTCCTCCGCCTCGGTCGCGGCGCCAAGCTCAGCGAGAGCCAGATCGCCGGCATCCAGGCCCTGGTCTCGGGCAGCGTCGAGAACCTCGCGTCCGCGGCGGTCACGGTCATCGACCAGACCGGCCGCGTGCTGTCGGCCGCGCCCCAGGACGGCGACACAGGCCGTTCCGAGAGCCAGCTGGCCCTGCGCAAGGAAGTCGAGGAGCACCTCACCGAGAAGGCCGCCAGCATGCTGGACAAGGTGCTCGGCGCCGGCCGCTCGATCGTGCGCGTGGACGCCACCCTGAACTTCGAGAAGATCGACCGCGAGCGCGAAATCTACGACCCGGCCTCGACGGTCGTCCGCAGCGAGGTCCGCGAAGAGGAAACCAATCCGCAGACGGGCCTGCAGCGCGAGAACAGCACGACCAACTACGAGATGAATCGCACGGTCGAGCACATCGTCGGCCAGACCGGCGGCGTCAGCAACCTGTCGGTCGCCGTGTTCGTCGACGGGCACTATGCGCCGGGCGCCAAGGGCGCCGAGCCCGCCTACACGCCGCTGACCGAGGACGAACTGGGCCAGCTCCGCCGCATCGTGCAGACCGCCGTCGGCCTGAACCAGGTGCGCGGCGACCAGATCGAAGTCGTCAACATGCAGTTCCGCACCCTCGAAGAGCCCGAGACGGCCAGCCCGCTGACCGACTGGATGGGCATGGTCACCGAGTACGGCGGCAAGGTGCTGCTGGTGGTCATGCTGGCGGTCATGGCCCTGAGCCTGCGTCGCACCCTGGGCAAGATGGTGGCCGGTGGCGCCGGTTCCGGCAGCCAGCCGGTGGCGGCCGTCGGTCGCTCCGCAGGCGGCGCCCGGATGACCGCCATGCCCGAGGAGGAAGTGGAGCACTTCGACGGCATCCCCGAGATGAACGACCAGGTCGTGGGCGACATCCGCGACTACGCGGCCGAGAACCCCGAGCGCGTGGCCGAGGTCATCCAGAGCTGGATCCGCGAGATCGACGTGAACGGCCGCGAAACGGTGGAGAACTGACGTGAAGCAGCAGTCGGTGCGCAAAGCGGCGGTATTCCTGATGTCCCTCGGGAATGATGTGGCGGGACTCGTCATGTCCAAGCTGCCCGAGTCGATGGTCGAGGAACTGACCCACAACATCGCCTCCATCGGCCATATCACGTACCAGGAGAAGCGCAAGGTCCTGAGCGAGTTCATCGCCAAGAGCGGCCAGATCTCCGGCATTGCCTTCGGTGGCGAGGAGACAGCCAAGCAGATCCTCGAGGCCGGCTTCGGCACCCACAAGGCCTCGTCACTGCTCAGCCGCGTCACCAGTTACAGCGAGATCAAGAATTTCGAGAGCCTGCGCGCCGTCGACCCGCTGACGATCGCCAACTACCTGAAGAACGAGCACCCACAGACGATCGCGGTCGTCCTGGCTCACATGGACCCGCGCGGCAGCGGCCCGATCCTTCAGCTGTTGCCGGCCGACATGCAGGGGACCGTCGCGCACCGGATGGCCGTCCTTGAAGCCCCGCACCCGGAGACGCTGCGCGCGGTCGAAAAGGTCCTCGCCGGCCAGCTCCAGGGCGAGGTCGCGGCCAAGGACAGCAAGTACGGCGGCAAGAAGCAGGTCGCCGAGATCCTCAACGAGATCGAGCGCGAGGTCTGGCAGGAGATCCTCGACGAGATGCGCGAGATCGACGACGAGGTTGCCAACGAGGTCAACAACCTGATGTTCGTGTTCGAGGACATCGTCCTGCTGAGCGACCAGCACATCCAGGAAGTGCTGAAGGAGATCGACAGCAAGGAACTGACGATGGCCCTCAAGGGCGCCACGGACGAGATCCGGCGCAAGGTCTTCAAGAACATGTCCAAGCGGGCAGGCGAAGGCATCCAGGAGGACATGGATCTCATGGGCGCGGTCAAGCTGTCGGAGGTCGAGGAAGCGCAGCAGCGCGTCGTCGAGGTCATCCGCAGCCTCGAGGAAGCCGGCACCATCACCCTCGGCAAGGGCGGCACGAATGCAGAGATGGTGTCCTGAACCGTTTGAGACCGCCGCGACCCTCGAGTCGCCGGAGGTCGCGACGGTCTTCCGAGGCGTGGGCGGGGCCGGCAGCACCGGGGCCGCCGCGCCGGCCGGGTCCGAGGAAACGCAGCAGTTCCGTCGCGAGACCGGCTACACGGACCCGCAGTCATTGCTGGCCACGCTCACGCGTCAGGAACGCGCGGACCTCTACGAACTGGCCGAGCAGGATGTGGCCGGGTCGTACGAGGCCCGCCAGGCCGAGCAGGTTTCGCAGTTCGAGACCAGCCTGGCCGAGACGCGCCGGGAGACCGAAGCCCGCCTTGCCGAGTGGACCGCCGGGATGGAGGCGATCGTGCGCGAGGACCTGGCGCGCGCGGCGGCGGGCGCGGCGCGCCTGGCCATCCAGATCGCCGGCAAGCTCGTGCGTGAAGTCGTGGCCGTTGACCACGGCGTCCTGACGCGCGCGCTCGAGACTGTGCTGCACCGCCAGCAGGCCGCCTCGCCGCTCCAGGTCTGGGTCAGCCCGGCCGACGCGGATTGGCTTAACGGCAACACGGAACTGCGCGCCCGGATGAACATCGAAGCCGTGGCCGCCGACCGCCGCCTTGGCGACGGCGATTGTCGCGTGCGTTCCGACGGCCGCGAGTGGGATCTGACGATCAACGGGCAGCTCGAGACGCTGGGCGAGATCATCGAGGAAGCCCTGGCGACCCGCAGCTGCGGCGAATCGCCGGCCCCGGAGCGGGAGCCGGCATGAGCCTGGACTGGACCGCCCTCGAGACCCGACTTAAGCACGCCGACCCGGGTCGCGCCATCGGTCGCGTCTCGAACCTGGTCGGCATGATTGTCGAAGTCGCCGACCTGGGCGCGCCCGTCGGCTCGCTCTGCCGCATCGAGACGCGGCGCAACGAGCCGCCGGTGATGTGCGAAGTCGTCGGCTTCCGCGAGGACCGCCTGCTGGTGATGCCCTATAGCGAAGCCCGCGGCATCGCCCCGGGCTGCCGCGCCACCGTGCTGGCCAGCCAGTTGACCGTCCCGGCCGGCCCGGCGCTGCTTGGCCGCGTGCTGGACGGGCTCGGCCGGCCCATCGACGGCGGTCCTCCGCTGGGCAACCTGCCGCGCGTGCGCTTGGGAGGCTCGCCCCCGAGCGCCATGAAGCGACGCCGGGTCACCGACGTCGTGTCGACCGGCATCCGCTCGCTGGACAGCATGGTCACGACGGCCCGCGGGCAGCGCATGGGCATCTTCGCGGGCTCCGGCGTCGGCAAGTCCGTGCTCATGGGCATGCTGGCGAGGCAGGCCCGCGTCGATGTGAACGTCCTGGCGCTGATCGGCGAGCGCGGCCGCGAGGTGCGCGAGTTCATCGAGCGTGATTTGGGCCCTGAAGGCCTTGCGCGCAGCGTCGTGGTCGTCGTCACGTCCGACGAGAGCGCCGTGATGCGCGCCAAGGGCGCCGACACGGCCATGAGCATCGCCGAGCATTTCCGCGACACGGACAACGAAGTCCTCTTCATGATGGACTCGGCCACGCGCTACGCGATGGCCCTGCGCGAGATCGGCCTGGCGGCCGGCGAGCCCCCGACCACCAAGGGCTACCCGCCGTCCACGTTCGCCGCGCTGCCCCGGCTGTGCGAGCGCGCGGGCTGGTCCGAGATCAACGCAATGACCGCATTCTTCACCGTCCTGATCGAGGGCGACGACATCCACGACCCTGTGGGCGACGCCATGCGTTCGATCCTCGACGGCCACGTCATGCTCAGTCGCGACCTGGCCCGCCAGCACCACTACCCGGCTGTCGACGTGCTCGGCAGCATCAGCCGTCTGCGCAGCGACATCGTCGGGAAGGACGACCGCGAAGCCGGCGCCCGCCTGATGCGCTGGCTGAAGACGCTGGAGGACAACCGCGACCTGGTGAACATCGGCGCTTATGTGCCCGGCGCCGACCCCGTACTGGACGAGGCGCTGGCCCGCGAGAACGACATCAAGGCGTTCCTGCGGCAGGACGTGCTGGAATCGACCGACGCCGAGACCAGCCTGGCCGGCCTGCGCCGCCTGACCGGGGTGGAGTGACATGCCGTTCCGGTTCCGACTGGCCAAGGTCCTCAAGGTGCGCCAGCGCGTGCTGGACCAGCGCGCGCGCGACGTGGCCGAGGCCGACCGTGTGCGGCAGCGCTGCGTGGATCGCGAACAGCAACTGGCGGCCGGTTACACGCGCCTGGCCGGGGCAAAACCGGCGGCCGCGGGCTCGACCCTCGATGTCCGCGACCTTGCCGAGCAGGCCCTGCGCCTGAGGCGGCTGGCCGAACAGAGGGCCGAGGCCGCCCGCGACACGAAACTCGCCACGTTGGCCCTGGACCGGGAACGCAGCCGCCTGACCGAGGCCTGGCGCGATGTCGAGGTGCTCAAGAAGCTCGAGGACCGGCGGCGGGAGCAGTGGGACGAGGAGCAGCGGCGCCAGGAAGGCCGCCAGCTCGACGAGGTCGGCGGCATCCGCGCCGACCGGCTGAAGCGGTCAAGGATTTCCGCCTGAGCGGCACGAGTTGCCCACGGGACCGGGACCGGGGCCTGTCCCACGGTGACCGGAAGCGGCTCGGCGGCATCGGGATGGGGCGTTTCGGGGGTGATTGGCGGCGAAAGCTGCCTGATTCCCTTCGACGCTGCGGGATGGGAACAGAGGTTGCGTCCGCGACGTGAGCGGTCGGCAGGTCCGACAGGAACTTGAGGGGAAAGTTGGCATGAAGAGCATCCTGATCATCTCCGCCCTGACCTTCGCGCTGATCTTCGGCGGCGTTGTGCTGCTCAGCACCCAGATCAAGCAGGCCGCCCCTCCCGCCAACGGCCCCGAGCTGACCGCCACCGACTACGAGGGCGCCGAGCGCGTGTTCCGCGACATGGCCGTCGAGCGCGACCGCATCCAGCAGGAGCGCGAGGAACTCAACGCCATGAAGCAGTCCACCGCCGCCCAGCAGGCCATCCTGACGCAGGAGCGCGAGCAGCTGCTGGCGGTCATCACCAAGCTGGAGGAGCGCCAGAAGGTGTACGCCGTCGAGCGTGACGCCTCGGCCGCCAAGCTGGCGAAGATGTACGAGGCGATGAAGCCGACCGCCGCGGCGCCCATCATCAGCGCCATGGATATCGAGATCATCCTCGACATCATGGGTCGCATGAAGGAACGCCCGGCGGCCAAGATCCTCGCCTGCATGGATGCGTCCCTTGCCGCCCAGGTCAGCACGCGCATGAGCCTGAAGGGGGGCAGCTGATGGATGCGGTCCTGACCAGCCTGGTGCCCGCCGCCACGGTCGCCCCGGTCCATGGGATCGGCTCGGCTGTCCGCAGCTGCGGCGTCGCCGAGTCCGAGGCTGCCGCGGGCTTCGCAGGCATCCTGGCTGCCGTGCCGGCCGCTCCGGCCGCACCCTGTGCGCCCGTCACGCCCGGCGGCGTGGCCACCGCCCCCGGCAAGCAATTCGCCGGTCCCGGTGTGGCGATCGGCGCGGCCGCGACCGACCAGGTTCCCATGGCCATGGCAGCGGTCGCGGCGCCCACCGAAAAGCCGGTCGACGCGAATCCCGCGGCCGCAGTCCCCACCGTGACGGCGCCGAATCCGAATGGCGTTCCAGGCGCACCGGTCCAAGCCGCAACCGCCGAAGCCGTCGCTTCGGCCGTTCCCGTCGGCGCGACGCTCCCCGAAGCGGCGGAAACGATTCCGGAAGTCGCGCAGGCCGCGTCCGGCGACCCGGGTGCTGCGACGGTCGAAACCGCGACCATGGCCGTCGCCATGGCGACGCCGGCGCAGGCGGACATTGTGGCACTGGCCCAGGCGCAGACCGACGTCGCCACCCTGCCGGCGGCGACGCCGGCAGCGACGCCTGAACTGTCGCCCGGCACGGACCCGTCCCAGCCGGCAACCGTTTCGGCGGACGCGTCGCCGGCAGCGCCCGAAGCGATTGCCATGGCCAGGGTCCAGATCCTGGCGACGACGCCCGCGATCGGCTCGGCCGCACCGGTCCCGACCGCTGACACGCCCGTGGCTGCCGATCCCGAAGTCCCGGCGTCCGCCGCCGCGCCACTGAGTGTGGCCGCCGCGCTCGACGCTGCGTCGCCTGTCGTCGCGATGGTCGCCGCGGACGCCGAAACCGGCACCGCCGTGGTGACGGACAAGCCCGCTGCCGCACACGACGCCGAGGACGACGCGCCCGACGCCGCGGCGATCCCGGCCGATACCGAGCCTGCGCTCCACGGCCCGACGGCCGCCGAACAGGCGATGTTGGGCTACGGCCTGCATACATACCTGAAGTCGGCCGGCCTGCCCGCCGCGCGCGCCGTCGCGGCCGAATCGGCGCAGCCGGCGACGACCGGCGACGCGTCGGCAACGGCCGGGCGTCCGGCCGCCTTTGCAGCCCTTGTGAACGACTTCCTGGCTGCCGATGCCGCCGCCACGACGGGCAACGGCCTGGGGGTGCGCTTGGCAGGCGACCTGTCCGATCCCGCGACGGCCGCGCAGCTGCGCGCCCAGGGCAACGGCGCGTCCGCAGCCTCAATCCGCTCGCAGGTCGCCGAACAGATCTCGCGCGGCCTGTTGAACGGCAAGGGCGAGGAGAAGCTCACGATCCGCCTGAATCCCGAAGAGCTGGGCCAGGTGGATGTCGAACTGCGCGCGGTGAACGACCGCCTGACCGTCACGCTGCGCGCCGCCACACCGGAGGCCGAGCAGGCCCTGCGGTCCGGCGCCCGCGAGCTGACCGACAGCATCATCGAGCGGTCGGGCCGCTTCCAGCACGTCGAAGTGCGGGTCGAGTCGCGCGACGGCGGCACACTGCGCACCGAGCGGCCGGATGACCGCCACCAGGAACAGAAACAGGACGGCAAGCAGCAGGACGGGCGTCGCGCCGGGCGTGACGAGGCTCGCGGCCAGGCCGACGACGCCGATTCGGCGCGCGAGGCCTGGGTGCGCGCATTCACTGATCTCTCGCAACTTTCTCAGGAGGCCTGAGCATGGCCATCACCGGCATCACTGACGGGACTGGGGCCGTTCTCGGCCAGGCCAACCGCGACATCTCGCAGGTGAGCAAGCTCGACTTCATGGCACTGCTGGTCGCCCAGATCAAGAACCAGGATCCGACCAGTCCCATGGACAACGCGCAGTTCACGAGCCAGATCACGCAGTTCTCGATGCTCGACCAGCTGGAGTCGATGTCGCAGAGCATGGAGGACAACGTGGCGATCGGCACCGCCATCAACAATACGGCAATGCTGGCGCTCGTCGGCCGCAATGTGACGGTCGAGGGTAACGATATTCACGTGGCTGCCGGCAAGCCCAGCGAGACCGGTATCGCCGCCAATGCCGCGGGCACGGCAACGGTGAGCATCACCGACGCCACCGGCCACGTCGTTCGCACATTCAATGTGCCCGTCTCCAAGGGCCTCAATGCGGTCAAGTGGGACGGAAGGCTGGAAGACGGCACCGCGGCCGTCGACGGCGAGTACTCGATGTCCGCCGTCGTCAAGGACAGGTCCGGCGCCGACGTCACGTTCAAGAGCCTGATGACCGGGTCCGTAACGGGCCTCCGGTACAGCGACAACCAGGCCGTCGTGACGGTGAACGGCGAGGAATTCTTCGTTTCGGAAATCTACAAGGTCAGCTGATGTGGCGCCCCGAACAGGGGCAGAACGGGAACCCGGGAGGAATCCATGTTCAAGTCTCTCTACTCCGGTGTGTCGGGCCTCGGTGCGAACCTGACGAACCTCGACGTCATCGGCAATAACATCGCCAACAGCAACACCGTGGGGTTCAAGTCGGGCCGCGTCACGTTCAACGAGATGCTCACGCAGACCATCAAGTCCGCCAGTCGTCCGGTCAGCGGCGGCCTCGGTGGCACCAATGCCGCCCAGATCGGCCTCGGCACCATGGTCGGCAGCATCGACACGAACTTCAACCAGGGCAACTTCCAGACGACCGGCAAGAAGACCGACATCGCCATCCAGGGCCCCGGCTTCTTCGTGTTGAGCGACGGCACCAGCCGTGTGTACACGCGCGCCGGCGTGTTCGGCCTCGACAGCGAGAACCAGCTGGTCAACCCGACCACCGGCCTGCGCGTCCAGGGCCTGATGGCGGACACCGCGGGGAACATTGTCAACGGCCCGCTGTCCGACATCTTCATCGACCCCGCGCTCGTGGTCCCGGCGCAGCCGTCGACCGCCGTGCAGTTGATGGGCAACCTCGACTCGAACAGCGACGCGAAGGGGACCGTGCGCGAGAGCACGTCGTTCCTGGTCGCTGCCGAGGGCGGTGACCTGCTGACCAGCCTGACGCGGGGCGCCACCGGCACGTACGGGTTGAACACGGACGACGTCGTCAAGATCAACGGCAACGCGGGCGGCACCGCGTTCGGCGCCGCCTCGGTCACCGTGACCGACGGCATGACCTACCAGGAACTTGTCGCCGCCCTCAACGCCTCGCTGGCGGCCAACAGCCAGAGCGTGACCCTGTCGATCGCCGCCGATGGCTCCCTGACGGCCAACAACGCCGGCGCCGACGTCACCGGGCTGTCGCTGTCGGTCGACAACTCGACGGTGTTCTCGTTCGCCGGCACGATCGCCAACGGCGGCACCGCATCGTCCGCAGCCGCACTGGCCGCCGCCGACGAGACGGACCTGCTGAGCGACCTGCGCAACTTCTCGGGCGTGTCGCTCGGCCTGGCGCCGGGCGCCGGCACGATCGACCTGACCCTCGGCGGCGACGTGGGCGGCACGCCGACGGCCGACCGCTTGTTCACGATGGATGCTACGTCCACCCTGGGCGACCTGCTGCAGGAGATCCAGTACACGCTCGGCGTGAATTCGAATCCGGTGGTGGTCAACGAGGACGGCCAGATCGTGGTCACCGGCGAGGTCGGGACCACCTCGGCCATCGGCGACATCTCGATCGAGCAGGTCGGCGCGGTCAACACCGCGCTGACCAATGCCTTCAAGTTCACCGAGACCCAGCAGGCCAGCGACAAGAAGACGTTCACGATGGCCACGACGACCTACGACTCGCTCGGTGGCGAGCACACGGTCAATTTCGAGTTCGAGAAGGTGCCCGGCCAGAACGAGTGGATCTGGAACGCGGCGATGGAGGGCGGCGAGTCCATCGTGGGCGGCGGATCGGGTCGGATGCGGTTCAACGAGTCGGGCGCGATCAGCAGCTTCTCGTTCTCGGACGGCAGCGCCGGCCTGGAGTTCCGCCCGCAGGGCACGAACGAAGAGGGTGCCGCGAACGTGATGCTCAACCTGGACTACGGCGACATCGGCGCCCTGAACGGCCTGACGCAGTTCGAGGGCACCGGCACGCTGAAGTCCGTCGCCGACGGCTACGGCACCGGCACGCTGGTCGACTTCAACATCGACCAGAGCGGCCTGATCACGGGCGTGTTCTCGAACGACACGTCGCAGGCGATCGCCCAGATCGCGCTGGCGACGTTCTCGAACCGGGACGGCCTGACGCGCGAAGCGAACAACACGTACCGTCGCAGCGGCAACTCGGGCGAGGCCATGGAAATCTTCGCCGGTGCCGGCAACGGCATTTCGCTGGTGACCGGCGCGCTTGAGACGAGCAACGTCGACTTGGCGCGCGAGTTCACCAACCTGGTCGTCGCCCAGCGCGCCTTCCAGGCCAACAGCCGGGTGGTCACCACGGCCGACCAGGTCATGCAGGAGCTTGTGAACCTGGTCCGGTAGATCGCCGTTAGGAACAAGGCGCCGCCGCGGGTCCCGCTCGGGACCCGCGGCGGGCGCGGTCCCGGGAGCACACGCCCATGATCCGACTGACCAGGCTCGACGGCCAGGAACTGGTGGTCAACGCCGAGCTGATCGAATACATCCACGCCGGCCCTGACACCCTGATCGCGCTCACCACGGACCGGAAGATCATGGTTCGGGAGAGCCCCGAGGAAGTGATCCGCCTGACTCTTGAATTCAAGGCCCGCGCCGCGCGGTCCCTGATGGTCCCGATGCTGGTGGAGCCCGCCTGACGAGGCCCAGCGGCTGGCACGATACTTTCAACGTGCCGGGATGACCCCGGCTGCCGCGCGCGGCGGCCCGGCCCGGCGGCGCCTAAATGGCGCACCCGGGCGTGTCCGGTGGGACCGGTGGTCCGGCAGGTGCCTGAAATCCCGGCGGGGCGGCCAATTACCGGCCTGCCCGGCGGAGGGCGGCAAGCGGCGGGATGACCGCCGAGCAAGGCAAGGAGCCGAAGATGGCCGACAAGAAGACCGATGCTGACCAGGAAAAGGCGGCCCCCAAGGCCAAGGCGAAGCTGAACCTGTTCGAGAACAAGGCGATTGTCCTGGGCGTGATCGTCGTGGCGCAGGCAGTGGTCGCGATCGGCCTGACCCAGTTCGTGATCGTGCCGCGCCTGAAAGGCGGCGGCGAGGCGGCCGCGGCGGCCGCCGAGCACGGGGCGGGCATCCCGGCCGCCGAGGGCGAGGGCAAGCACGCCGGCGGCGAAGCGAAGCCCGAAAAGAAGGCCGAAAAGAAGGAAAAGAAGGAAAAGAAGCACGAGAAGAAGGGCGAAGGCGGCGAGGAGGGTGGCGGCACCCTGGTCGACCTCCAGGAGATCGTCGTCACCCTGGCCGGCGACTCGGCCCGCCCGCGCTACCTGCGCCTGGGCGTCAACATCGAGACGGCCGACGAGGAAATCAAGATGGAGCTGGACGAGAAGCGTCCGCAGCTCCGCGACGCGGTCATCATGGCCCTCTCGGACAAGACCGCGGCGATGCTCAGCACGCCCGAGGGCAAGAAACGGCTGCGCGAGGAGATCTTCAGCCGCGCCAGCGAACTCAGCCCCGAGGGCGGGGTCCTGAACGTGTTCTTCACGGACCTCGTGGTCCAGTAGCAGCCCGCGGAGTACCAAGATGGCGCGCAACGGCATCGGCAACGACGACTCCCAGGGCCTCGAGGCGGCGATGGACGCCGCCCAGGACCTGGCCGGTATGGTCGAGGGCGCCGGCGGGATGGACCTGGAGGAGGTCCTTCGCGCCGGTCCCGACGACAATGCCGACTCGACGTTGCGCCGTTACGACTTCTACCGTCCGCACAACATCTCGCGCACGTTCGAGCACAACCTGCAGGCGGTGGCCGACGGCTTCGCGAAGACCGGCTCCATCGACTTCACCAGCCTGCTGCGCATGAGCGTGCAGATCGACTACAAGGGCCTGCGCCAGTGCACGTTCGGCGAATACGTGCAGGACCTGCCCAACCCGACCTGCGTGTCCCTGGTCACGCTCCCGCCGCTGAAGGGCTATGCGCTGTGCCACGTGGACCTGGGCCTGGGCTTCGTCTTCATGAAGAAGCTGATGGGGGGCATCCCGGACGCCGAGGATTCGGTGCGTGAGTTCACCGAGATCGAGCGCGGCATCGTGGCCGGGATGATCGAGCGCTTCCTCGACATTTTCCGCCGCTCGGCCAACAAGCTGGTCAAGCTTGAGCCGGCCTTCTCCTCCCTGGAGAACAACGCCAACTACCTGAGCGGCATCAACGACGGCGAGTCGCTGATCATCATGAAGTTCCAGATCCGGATGGACACGGTCGAGGGTCCGGTCCACCTGGCGATCCCGCAGTCCGCGTTCGGTCCGGTGCGGGACATCTTCGATCCGCGCGACGCGATCGAGATGCGCACCGCCCCCGAATTGCGCGATGACCGCCGGAAGATCCTGGACATGGTGCGCGCCACCAGCAGCGAACTGGTGGTCGTGCTGGGGGAAATCGAGACGAACCTTGAGGAAGTCATGAAACTGGCTCCCGGTGACGTCCTTCACCTGCCGCAGGCCGTGAACGGCCCGCTGAAGGTGCGGATCGAGGGCCAGAACGCGTGGCTGGGCGAGGCGGGACGCCTCGGCCAGAAGCGCGCGGTGAAACTGATCCAGCAGCTGACCAAGGAGTAGCGCGGCATGAGCAACGACGACAATGCCCGGCGTGGCGGCAACAGCGCCGTGGGCCTGGCCGACGACGAGACCGGGGCCCTGATCGCCGATCTGGGCGAGGACCTGGTGGGCGCCGGCAACCTGGACCTGCTGCTCGACGTGAACCTGCAGATCTCGGTGGAACTGGGGCGGACGCGCCTGAAGTTCCGCGATGTGCTGAACCTGTCGTCAGGTTCGGTCGTCGAATTGGGCCGCCAGACCAGCGAACCGGTGGACATCATGGTCAACGGCGCCCTGTTGGCCAGCGGCGAGGTTGTGGTCGTCGACGACCATTTCGCCGTCCGCATCACCAAGCTCCTGAACCGGGTCGAACGACTCAAGAGGGCCCTGTGATGGCCCCGGCGTTTCTCGCGACGCTGGATCCGTCGGCGCTCGACCCGTCGGCGCTTGGCTCGGGCGGGCTCGGCGCCGGCAGCTGGTGGCGCACCATCGGCGGCCTGGCCGTCGTGTTCGGGCTGCTGTTCCTGAGCCTGAAGCTGCTGAGCCGCTACGGCCGTCGCGGGGCCGCCGCGCAGGCCCGCATGGTCGCCGTCTGGCACCTGGGGCCGCGCCGGGAAATCCAGATCCTGCGCCTGGGCGAGGAAGTCTCGTACGTCTACAAGCACGAGAATGCGATGGTCCTGCTCCGGCAGGAGGAGTGGGAGGCCTACCGGCAGCAGTACGGCGAGACGGTGGCGGCCGGCCCGGCCGGCAGCCTGACGCTGCCGCCGGCGCTGACCCGCTGGTTCAAGGCCACGGCGCTGCGCCCGGCCGCATCCCGCGACTGACCAGATTATTGTCGGTTGGCTGACGGCGCCCCGGCGCCGGCGCCGGCCAGGCCGCCCCAGCCCCAGGGCACGATTCCGCAAGTTTAGCAAAAACAATCAGTTACATACGTTACAAGCGATTCGGCCGTGTCCACCCCGTGGCACGGCCGTTGCGTTACCCGCCCGGCAGTCGCCGCCAGTGGGGGCGGGATCTAGCTCGAAACGGGGAACCGCTTGTCAGACCATCGCTTCATCCGCACCGCTGCCCGGGCGCCCGGGCGCTGCCCGCGCCTGGCCCGCCTGGCGCTCCTGACCATCCTGCTGGCGACCATCGCCCAGCCCGTCCTCGCGGCATCGTCTCCGGCCCCGATCCGGCCGATCAACTCCGCGGCGCCGGCCTCGCCGGCTTCGCCGAAGCTGACGCTCGAGATCCAGGGCGCCGACGGCCCGAAGGCCATGGGCTCGGCCCTGAAAATCGTCATCCTGATGACCGTGCTGTCGCTGGCGCCGGCCATCCTGATGCTGATGACCAGCTTCACGCGCATCGTCATCGTGCTCGGCTTCCTGCGTCAGGCCATCGGCGCCAACCAGGCGCCCGCCAACCAGATCCTCATCGGCCTGGCCGTGTTCCTGACCATGGTGATCATGGCGCCCACCTTCACGCGCATCAACAACGAGGCTGTGCAGCCGCTGCTGACCGAGACCATCAGCCAGCGCGAGGCGTTCACGCGCGCGCAGGTTCCCCTCAAGGAGTTCATGCTGCGCCAGGTGCGCGAGAAGGACATCGCGCTGTTCCTGGACCTGACCAAGACGGCGGTCCCGGGCTCGCCGGAAGAGCTGCCGATGCTGGTCGTCGTGCCCGCCTTCGTGATCGGCGAGCTGAAGACCGCGTTCCAGATGGGCTTCGTGCTCTTCATGCCGTTCCTGATCATCGACATGGTGGTGGCGTCGGTCCTCATGTCGATGGGCATGATGATGCTGCCGCCCGTGCTGATCAGCCTTCCGTTCAAGATCCTCCTGTTCGTCCTCGTCGACGGCTGGTTCCTGGTCGTCAAATCGCTCGTTCAGGCCTTCCAGTAGGCCCGGGGAAAGGACTCCAATGACTCCCGAAAGCGTGGTCGAGATCGGCCAGTACGCGATGCGGACGGTGGTGATGGTGGCGGGCCCGATGCTGCTGACCGGCATGGTCGTCGGCCTGGTGATTTCCATCTTCCAGGCCGCGACGCAGATCAACGAGATGACGATGACCTTCGTGCCGAAGATCCTGGCCGTGTTCGTCGTCATGATCATCACGCTGCCCTGGACCATCAAGCAGCTGACGGCCTTCACCGAGGCGATGTTCACACGCGTCGCGAACATGTAGGGATGCCGTGGCCTTCGAGATCGACATCACCCTGCTGGGCGTGATCATGGCATTGACCGTGCGCTTCGGCGTCCTGGCCGCCACGCTGCCGATGCTGGACGTCCGCGCCGTGCCGGCGATCTGGCGCCTGGCGCTGGCCGGCACGCTGGCGACGGCGCTGGCGCCGGCGGTCGTCTCGGCCGTGCCGCCCGGGGCGGTCACCCTGGCTTGGCAGCCGCTGGTGACCGAGGCCGTCCGGTCGCTGGTCATCGGGATGATGATGGGCTTCACGATCAACCTGGTCTTCGTGGCCGTTCGCTTCGCCGGCGACGTGGCCGGCATGCAGATCGGGTTTTCGATCGTGAACGCCTTCGACCCCATGAGCAACAGCCAGATCTCGATCATCTCGCAGCTCTACCATGTCCTGGCCGTGCTGCTTTTCTTCGTCACCGGGGCGCACCTGGTGCTGATCTCGGCCATGTTCCAATCGTGCCTCGTGTTGCCGCCGTTCGGCGGCGGTTCCATGATGACGGGCGGGGCCTGGCACCTGCTGCAGGAATTCAGCACGGTGTTCCAGATCGGCCTTCGCATCGCGGCGCCGATCATCATCGTGCTGCTTCTGGTCAGCGCCGCGATGGGCGTCATCGTCAAGACCATTCCCCAGCTGAACGTGCTGGTCGTCGGATTCCCGGTGAAGATCGGCGTCGGCCTGGTGACCCTGGGCACGTCGCTGGTCTTCTTCAGGCAGATCGTGATGGGAATGTACGCCGCGCTGCCCGATCAGTTGACCCGCACGCTGACGGCGATGCAGTAGGACCCCAACCAGCGGACGCACCGCGCAGGAGGTGAGTGATGGCCGACAGCGGAACGGGTGAACGCACAGAAACTGCGACAGGTAAACGGCGCCAGGAGGCGCGCGAGAAGGGCACCGTAGCCCGGAGTACGGAAGTAAGCAGCGCCGTCGTGCTCATCGCCGGCATGACCCTGCTGGTGGCCAGTTCCGGCTTCATGTGCCGCAAGCTGTGCGAGAACACGGGCTACCTGCTCGGCCAGGCGCACATCCTGGCCCCGGTGAACGTCTACGCCGCCCGCGAACTGCTCGAGGGTTCCTTCTGGCCCGTCGCGTTCGCCCTCGCGCCCCTGGTCATCGGCGTCATGATCGCCTCGGTGTGGGGAAACGTGGCGCAGTTCGGCTTCCAGATCACACCCAAGGCGATGGGCTTCCAGTTCGACCGGATGAACCTCATCACGGGCATGCAGCGGTTCTTCAAGGCGCAGGCGGCCTTCGACGTCGTGAAGAACCTCTTCAAGATCTCCCTGATCAGCCTGCTCGCCTGGAAGACCATCGACGGCCTCATGGACGCGCTGGTCGGCAGCGCCCTGCTGTCGCTGCCCGCCGTGATCGCCACGGGCAAGGCCGCCTTCATCAAGCTGATCGCCAAGCTCCTGGCCTTCTGCATCGTCCTGGCCCTGGGCGACTGGTTCTGGCAGAAGTGGCGGTACGAAGAGAACATCAAGATGTCGAAGTACGAGATCAAGCAGGAGGCCAAGGACTACGAGGGCGACCCGCAGATCAAGGCGAGGATCAGGGGCCTGCAGTACGAGGCGATCCGCAAGCGGATGCTCCAGGCGGTGCCCACGGCGGACGTCGTGGTGACCAACCCGACCCACTTCGCGGTGGCTTTGAAATACGAGAAGGGCTCGCCGGCCCCCAAGGTCGTCGCCAAGGGCGCCGATCACCTGGCCGGCATCATCCGTAAGCTGGCCCGCGAGAACCGCGTGCCGGTCATCGAGAACAAGCCTTTGGCACGGGCGCTGCATGCACAGGTGGAGGTCGGCAATTATGTGCCCGAGAGCCTCTTCCAGGCCGTGGCTGAAGTGCTGGCCTACGTGTACCGCCTGAAGCGGTCGTGACCCCGAAGGGATTGTGACAGCGAGTGGATCAGGAACAGGTCATCAACCGGGATCTCGTGCTGGCCAACAGCAACATCCTGAGCGCCGTAGCGGTGCTTTTGGTGCTGGGCCTCATGATTGTTCCGGTGCCGCCGATCCTGCTGGACCTGATGCTGACCTTCAGCATCGCATTCTCGGTGACGGTGCTGCTGGTCGCCCTGTACCTCAAGGAACCGCTCCAATTCAACAGTTTCCCCTCCCTGCTGCTGATCCTGACCCTGCTCCGGCTGTCGCTCAATGTCGCGTCAACCCGGCTGATTCTCAGCCGGGGCGAGGCCGGCCAGGTCATCGATGCCTTCGGCCATTTCGTCGTCGGCGGCAATTACGTCATCGGCGTCATCGTTTTCATCATCCTGGTGATCATCAACTTCATGGTCATCACCAAGGGCTCGGGCCGCATCGCGGAAGTCGCGGCCCGGTTCACCCTGGATGCCATGCCGGGCAAGCAGATGGCGATCGACGCCGACCTGAACGCCGGCATGATCAACGAGAAGCAGGCCCGCGAGCGGCGCGCCGACGTGGCCCGCGAGGCCGAGTTCTTCGGGGCCATGGACGGCGCCAGCAAGTTCGTCAAGGGCGATGCCATGGCCGGCATCATCATCACGGTGATCAACATCGTGGGCGGCTTCGCCATCGGCATGCTCCAGATGAAGATGTCCGCAGGAGAGGCGCTCGCGCGGTTCACCATGCTGACCGTCGGCGACGGCCTCGTCAGCCAGGTTCCGGCCCTGCTGGTGTCGACCGCGGCCGGTCTGGTCGTCACGCGGACTTCCGGCGAATTGAACCTGGGCCAGTCGATCACGGTCCAGGTTTTCCGCCAGACGAAGGCCCTGTACCTCAGTTCGGCCGCGCTGGCCGTTCTGGGCCTGATTCCCGGCCTGCCCACGGTGCCTTTCCTGCTGTTCGCCGCCGGCACGGCGATTACCGGCAAGCTGATGGGCGCCCGCGTGAAGAACTTCGACGCCAACGTGGAGATCGAGCGCCAGTCCACGTCCGAATCCGAAACCGCGGGCAAGGTCGCCGATGAACGCCCCGGACCGCGCAGCGAGGAGCTCTTCGTGCTGGACAAGCTGGAGCTGGAGATCGGCTACGGGCTGATCACGCTGGTGGACGAGGCCCGTGGTGGCGACCTGCTGCACCGCATCGGCAGCATCCGGCGCCAGGTCGGCGCCGAACTGGGCATCTTCATCCACCCGATCCGCGTTCGGGACAACCTGCAGCTCGGGGCCCACGAGTATGTCATCAAACTGAAGGGCGTGGAGGTGGCCAGGGCCGAGTTGACGCCCGGGCGCCTGCTGGCGATGAGCACGCGGCCCGACTGCGGGCACATCGAGGGCGTGGCCACGACCGAGCCGGCCTTCAACCTTCCGGCCGTCTGGATCGATGCCGATGCCAGGACCCGCGCCGAGCGCGAAGGCTACACCGTGGTCGAGCCGGCTGCCGTGCTGGCGACCCATTTGTCGGAGATCATCCGCAGCCACGCCGACGAATTGCTCAGTCGCCAGGACGTCAAGGACATGTGCGAGTCGGTGCGCGAGTTCGCACCCTCGCTGGTCGAGGACCTCATCCCCGATCGCGTGCCCGTCAACACGCTGCACAACGTGCTGAAGGCGCTGCTGCACGAGCGCGTTCCCGTCCGCGACATCGTGACCATCCTCGAGACGCTGGCCAACCACAGCGGCGCCGGACACGGGCCTGACTATCTGGTGGCCCGTGTACGCGAGGCACTGTCCCGCTCGATCACGGCCCTGTACAGCGAGTCCGGCAACAAGCTCCATGTCGTCGCCCTGCACCCGGAGTGCGAGCAGGTGCTGGTGGCGTCGGCGCGCGATTCCGAGAGCAGCGGTGGCGTGGCCATCGCGCCCGGCTTTACGCGCGAATTCCTGGGGCGCCTCGAGACGGTGCTCCGCTCGGCCTATGCCGGCGGCACGCCGCCCGTGCTGCTGGTGCCGACCCCCATCCGGATGTTCGTCAAGCGGCTCATCGAGCCGACCTACCCCAACCTTGCGGTGATGGGCTACACCGAGGTCTCGTCCTCGGCGTCCATCGTTTCCGCCGGAACGGTGGTGACCAGTGGCTCGAAGCTCGAACACCAGGCCGTCGGTTGATGGTGCTCCCGTCGTGATCGCGGCGCCGTCGCTCCAGACGGCCCACCGTCGCATCCGTGAGCGCTTCGGCGACGACGCCGTCATCATCAGCACGCGCACCGTGACCCGTCGCCACGAGCTGGGACTGGGGCAGGAGCGCGGGGTGGAGGTCGTCGTGCAGGCGCCCGGCGCCGCAGCCTCACGGTACAACGCGGCGTCGGCCCGGCTCGGCCTGGAGCCCCAGTCGCCTGACGCGGTGCCGGCCGAACTCCTCCGCGAGATCGAGCGCATCGAGTCGCTCGTCGAACAGGTCTCGGCCCAATATGAGCGGCAGCACGCCGACGACGGCGGCGCTGCGGATCCCGCCGCGGGACTGCTCATGGCCGCGGGAGCCTCTGCCGTCGTGGCTCGCCGCGTCTCGTCGCGGTACGCCGCATCGGCGGGCCGTGGCCCCGGCGATCCCGCGCAGCTGCGCGCCTGGCTGGCGACCCAGCTGCGGGCGAGCAACTGCGGCTGGGAGGGCTTCTACGGCTGCCACGCTTTCCTGGGCGACAGCGCCTGCGGCCGCACCGACCTGGTACTGGCCGCCGCCGCACACCTGCAGGCGCAGGGCCGGCGCACCCTCGTGCTGGCCGTGCTGCCGTCCGACCCGGGCACCACGCACCGGCTGCAGGAGACGGCCGCTGCCGGCGGTTTCGACGCCGCCGTCGTGACCGGCGCCCGCAACCTGGCCGAGGCCGAGCCGCACTTCGGCAACTACGACGCCGTTCTGGTCGAACTCCCGCGCCTCGATGCCCCGGCGATGGCCGTGGGCGGGGCGCTGCACGCCTGGCTGGCCGCCAATGTCGGTTTTCATCGCCACCTCGTCGTGGCCGCGGATCGCGACTTGGGCGACCAGGCCGGCCTGGCGGGCGTCACGCGCGACTGGAACTGCGACTGGGTGGCCTTCACGCGCCTGGACCGCACGCGGCGCACGGGCAAGCTGCTGGACATCCTCGAGACGGTGCCGCTGGCCGTGTCCCTGCTCGGGCGTGACCCGCTCCATGGCGGCTCGTTGGCAGTCGCCTCGTCGGCCGATGTGGCCAGCCTTGTGGCGCCTCCGGCGGCCGCAAGCGGCCAGGTCGGCGCCGGGCACCTCGACCGTGAGGTGCTCCGTTGATGGCCCAGGTCATCCAGACGGTGGCCGTCGGGGCCGCCAGCGCCGTCGTGGCCGTCGGCCTCTGGCGCGGCTGGGGCACCCTTGCGGTGCTCAAGCGCGCCGGTATCGCCTATCTCGGTTTCTTCATCCTGGGCGCCCTGCTGCTGCTCCTGGTGCGCTCGGGGGCCCTTCACGGCCGGGATGGGACCGGCCGTGACTCGTAAATTCCACCGGTGGCATGGATTCTGCAGCCCGGCACCCGGACGCTTCTCCAGAAAGGTACCAGCATGACCGAGACGATGGTCCCGATCCAGCATCTTGAAGTGTGGCGCAAGTATCGGCGGGAGAACTGCCAGGACTGCCGTCGGCAACTGGTCGATCTCCATGCCCGGATCGTCAAATATGTGGCCGGCAGGATGGCCATCGGCCTGCCCCACTACGTGGAATTCAACGACCTGATTTCGGCCGGCCTGCTTGGCTTGTTGCAGGCTGTCGACAATTTCGATCCCGAACGCGGGATCAAGTTCGAGACCTACGCCATCCCGCGCATCCGCGGCGCCATCCTCGACGAACTGCGCAGCCAGGACTGGTTCCCGCGTTCGCTGCGTCGCAAGGCGAAGATGCTGGAGGAGGCGTACGGCACGCTGGAGGTCCAGTTGGGCCGGCCGGCCACCGACGCCGAGGTCGCCAAGCGCCTGTCCATCGACATCAGCGAGTTGGACGGCATCATGGGCGAGGTCGCCGTGGCGACCATCGTTTCGCTGGATGCCGACACCTCGGGCGACGACAGCGAGAACTCGACCAGCCTGGGCGACTACCTGGCCGACTCGCGCACCGACGACATCGAGAAGGTCATCGCGCGCCAGGAGATGAAGGACCTGATCGGCGCCCGCATGGCCGAGCTGCCCGAGAAGGAGCAGCTGGTCCTGGTGCTGTACTACTACGAGGAGCTGACGCTGAAGGAGATCGGCGAGATCCTCGACGTGACCGAGAGCCGTGTCTGCCAGATCCATACGCGCGCGATCCTGCGCCTGAAGGGCAAGATCGACCGCAACGAGGGCCGCAGTTCCATCGGCCAGATCACGAAGCAGATCCGCCGCCGCCAGGAAGAGTCGGAGCGGGTCGAGACCGACGAGCCGGTTACCGCCGCCGTCAAGACGGGCAAGCGTGAATTCGAGCCCGTCAACGTGATGGCGTGCCTGTCGCTGTTCCAGGTGGCGTCATGTCTGACGTGGCTGGCGCGCAGCGGCAACTGGCCGACCTAGCGCCCGCGACCGGCGGGTGGCGCAACGGAGGCGCCCATGGCTGGTGACGGAGTTTCCATGCCCACGACGCTTGCCCAGATGGGCGACGTCGCCAAGGTACAGGTCAGGGCGACCAGCCACGTCCAATCGGGCGCGCCGTTCGCCGAGCGACTCGATGACAAGGGGCAGCTGCAGGCTCATCGCGTGCAGGAGGCCGAGCAGCCGCAGACCCCGAAGCACGTCGATCCCGAGCAGGCCAACCTGGACAAGCGCCAGCGCCGCCGCCAGCGCCGGCAGGAGCGTCTCGACGGGCATGTCGATACGGAAGACGATGGTGACGAGGGCGAAGGCGATGCGGTCGAGGATGCCTCGCCCCTGGGACACCTGGTCGATTTGAGGGCCTGAGGCCCGCGGGCCACGGCCCGGCGAAAGGACGGATCCCCATGTTGACCACGCTGCAGAGCCTCGCCGACGGCCAGGGCCCCCTGTTCTGGGGAGCCGTGGCCGCCGCGGCCCTCGGGGCGTCCCTGTTGGTGGCAGCGGTGCTGATGCAGGCCCGCCGCTGGCGGTTCCGCCTGACCCTGCCGCGGCTGGGCCGTCCGAAATTCCGCCGCCCCCGCCGCGGGACTGCCCCGGCGCCCGGGCTGGCCAGGGCCGTTCCCGGGGGTTATGCCCCGGTCGGACGCCCTGCCCTGCAGCCCATGGCCGCGGCACCGGCCCCGGCGGCCAACCTGGGTCCTGCCCTGGCTCGCCTGCGCCGCGCCAGCGACCGCCTGGCCGAACTCCATGACGCCGCATCCGAATCCCGGCTAAAGGGGACCCCCGGCGGGGTCGATCTCAAGGTTCGCCGGGGTGTCGGATAGGGGCCGGGGGAGCGCTCCGGCCCGTGACCGTTGATCGTCGCCCACGATCGACGCCTCGCCCGGACACAGCGTGCCCCAGGAGTCGGGATGACCACCACGGTCGACGTTGAGGGAAGCGTAGCCCTGTTGGCGCCGGAAACGGCTGAGCGCCTGCAGGGCATCGTCATGACCACGCGCGACCTGCCGGCGATGCCGCAGGTCGCCGCCAAGGTCATCGAGCTTGCCTCGGATCCCGATACGTCGTCCAGCCAGCTTCAGCAGGTCATCTCCGACGACCAGGCGATGACCGGCCGCATCCTCAAGATCGCCAACAGCGCCATGTACTCGTGCAGCCGCCGCATCAAGACGCTGAACGAGGCGATCGTGATGCTCGGCTTCAACTCCATCCGCAGCCTGGTCGTCACGAGCGCGGCGCGCAATCTCTACAACACGCGCAAGAGCCGCACCGGCCTGAAGGAACGGCTGCTGTGGGAGCACTCGATCGGCGGCGCCATCGCCTGCCGGCTGCTCGCGGCCGAACGCGCGCCGCTGCTGGCCGAGGAAGCGTTTCTGGCCGGCCTGATGCACGACATCGGCAAGCTGGTGCTGAATCTTCGGGTGCCGGAGAAGTTCGACCAGATCGTCCAGGTGGTCTACAACGAGAACCAGCCGTTCCATACGACCGAAGCCGAACTGCTGGGCTTCGACCACACGCAGGTCGGCGCGCTGCTGGTCAACAAGTGGAAACTATCGCCGGCGTTGGAAGAGGCCATCCTCAACCATCACAATCCCGAGGCGATGACGGCCGACAACCCGTTGCTGCTGTACCTGGACCTGGGCAACAAGATGTGCAAGAAGATGGGCATCGGGTTCATCGACGACCCTGAGCTCGACATCCTGGATTGCCCGGCTAACCGGATCCTGCAGCTGCCGCGTTCGACGTTCGAGCAGGCGGCCGAGGTTCTCCAGACGACCCTGGAGAACGAGATGGAAATCTACGTCTGAGGAGACCATGGCCACGGCGACCGGCACAACGACGTTTGCGACGACGACCAAGGTGGTCGACGTCCGCACGCTGCTTGCCGAGGTCGACGACCTGCCTTCGATCCCCGAGACGCTGATCCGTATCCTCAAGGTCATCGATGATCCCGGCAGCGGCCCGGCCGACCTGACGCGCGTCGTCCGGATGGACGCGCCGGTGATGGCGAAGATCCTGCGCCTGGCCAACTCGCCGTACTACTCCAGCCGGGGCGACCTGGCCGACATCAACCGCTGTGTCGCCGTGCTCGGCTACCGGACGGTGCGGCAGGTGGCCATCTGCATCACCGTGGCCTCGAGCCTGATGAACGCCATGGAGAACGCAGGCGGGCAGTTGGACTACCGCGAGCTGTGGCGGCACTCGGTCGTCACGGGCGCCGTGTCGCGGCACCTGGCGCGGCTGATCGGGTATCCCGACCCCGAGGAAGCGTTCACCGCGGGCCTGCTCCACGATCTTGGCAAGTTCGTCCTCGAGGTCTATGCGCCCCAGGCCTACGGCCGGCTGATCGCCGACCGCCATGAGCGAGGCCTCACACTGCCCCAGATCGAGCGCGAGACGTTCGGTTTCGACCACGCGGACCTGGGCGCCGCGTTCGCCGAATCCTGGCGGTTCCCGCCCGTACTCGTCCACGCGTTCGGCGGCCACCATCAGCCCGTGATCGGCCGGGCGACGACCCGCGAGGCCAAAGTCACGGCGGTCGTCGCCCTGGCTGACTACGTGGCCAATACGATCGACACGCCGCGGAGCGACCTCGGGTTCGACGCGGACGCCGCCGACCCCGAGGGCCTGCACGCGGCAGCCGGGCTTTCCGTCGAAACGGTCACCGGTGAACGCGATGCCATCCGTGAGGACATCGCTCGCGCCGCGGCCTTCCTGAACCTGTAATCCTTTCCAAATCAACCATTTAACGCGGCACTTGCCGAACGGCGGCACCTGCGCTATCCTGACACATTGTCAGCATCAGGTCAGGAGATCGACATGCGCATGGTAGTCCTGCTCAGCCGTCGCCACCGACTCTACGCTGCCGCCGCAGGCTGGCAGATGCCGGGGGTGGAGCTCTTTCTGTTCGACTCGCCGTCCGAGGCCCTCGCCAAGCTCTCACTCGGCAAGACGGCCGTCTTCGTGTTCGACACGCGCGACTACCCGCGCCACCGCCATGTCGTCCGCAAATTCCTTTCGATGCGGGTCGACGCCGACCTCGTGCTCGTCGGCAACGAGGGCGCCGGCGACGATCCGCACGAGCCGGCCGTGGCGCCGACCGGGGCCGTGACGAGCCTGCCGGACACCTCCGAGCCGCAGGAGATCTTCCAGACCATCGGCAGCCACCTGCGCCTGCGCCGCGTGCGCGAGAACAGCGGCATCGTCGGCCGCAGTCAGGCCATCCAGGAGGTGCTGTCCCTGGTCGCCCATGCCGCGCCCCTGGACGTCAACATCCTGATCCTGGGCGAGAGCGGCACCGGCAAGGAGCTGGTGGCCCGCGCCATCCACGACAACTCGAAACGCGCGAACGGCCCCTTCGTCAGCCTCAACTGCGGCGCCATGAGCGAAGGCGTGCTCGAGAGCGAACTGTTCGGCCATGCGCGCGGCGCATTCACCGGCGCGGTGGCCGACCATGACGGCGTCTTCAAGCGCGCTGACGGCGGTACGCTGTTCCTGGACGAGGTGGCCGAGATGCCCCTCGGCATGCAGACGCGTTTCCTGCGCTCGCTGGAAACCGGCGAGTTCACGCCCGTCGGCGGCCGCGCGCCGCGCACGAGCAATATCCGCCTGGTAGCGGCTACGCACCGCAACCTGGCCGACGACGTCGCGCGCGGGCGCTTTCGGCAGGATCTTTACTACCGGCTGCGCGTGGTTGTCATCCAGACGCCGCCGCTGCGCGTCCACCCCGAGGACATCCCGATCCTTGCCGAGGCGTTCCTGCGCGCCGAGAACGAGAAACACCGCCTCCACGTGCGCGGGCTGACGCGCGCCGCCGAACAGGCGCTGCTTGAGCACGACTGGCCCGGCAACGTGCGCGAGCTGCGCAACCTCATCAGCTCCGCGGTGGTCATGAAACAGGCCGGGCTGGTCGATGTGACCGACCTTCCGGCCGACTGGCGGCCCGGCGCGACACACCGGCCGTACCTGCCGGTGCCGCTGGGCGCGGCGAATGCGCCTGAGCTGGACATGGCAATGTTGGCCTCGACGCTGCTGGCCATCCGGCAGGAAATCCGCGAGATCAAGGCCGTGCTCATCGGCGGCGCCGACCGCCCGGCGGGACCAGGCGGCGCCTGGCACCAGGCCGACACGATGCCCTGGGAGCCCGCCACCGGGGTGGTCGAGACCTTCGGGGGCGGGGACGCCTACAGCCCGCTGCCCGGCGGGGCGGGCGGCGACCTGCAGACGGCCGAACGCGCGCTTGTCGAGGCGGCATTGAAGGCCCACGGCGGCAACCGGCGCCAGGCGGCCGATCGGCTGGGCATCAGCGAACGGACCCTCTACCGGAAGATCCGGTCCTATGGCCTGTGAGCCCGGCGCCGAAGGTCGCAGCCCGTGCTTTGCGGCAAACGGGAATTGCCCTATAATCTCGTCACGGACCTCTGGATATCGCCCGTCCGCGGGCGCCAACCACCCCTGGATCGCGAGGCAGGCATGATCGTCAACCCGGCGCGCCCGTTGCGGCGCCTGAGTCTGGTGGCCGCCCTGGTGCTGGGCGCGACGCTTCCGGGCGTCGCCCACGCCGACAAGTACGCCGGCGCCTTCATGGAGAACGGGGGCGGGGCGCGCGCATTGGGCATGGGCGCCGCCTTCACCGCCGTGGCGGACGACCCGTCGGCCACCTTCTGGAACCCGGCCGGGCTGGCCGGCGTGACCGGCCGCGAGCTGCTGCTGATGCACAGCGAGCGCTTCGGCGACCTGATCGACCGCGACTTCGCGGCCTTCGTGCAGCCGGTCGGCTGGAACCTGCTCGGCGGCGAGAATGCCGGCGTGGGCATCACGCTGATCCGGCTGGGCGTCGACGACATCCCGTTCACGAACCACCTGGGCGACCAGCTGGACACGAACGGCGACGGCACCGTGGACGACACCGAGCTGCTCGGGCTGTTCGACCTGCAGGACCAGATCCAGTACAAGAGCGACCAGGAACTGGCGCTGCTGCTGTCGTACGGCGAGCAGAAGGGCGCCTGGCGCGTGGGCGGCACGCTGAAGTTCATCCGGCAGAGCGTCGGCCCGTACTCGAGCCTCGGCGTCGGCGCCGACCTGGCTGTCCTGCGCCCTTCCGTGTGGCGCAACCTCGACTTCGGCCTCAAGCTGCAGGACGTTACCTCGACCTACCTGTCGTGGAGCACCGGCCGCAACGAGGTCATCAGCCCGGCGATCGTGCCCGGCCTGGCCTGGCGGCAGCCACTGCCGCAGTGGGACATGGACCTGACGCTGGCCGGCGCGATGGAAGCCCGCTTCGACAATCGCGGCGACGCTGACCAGTTCCACAGCGGTGCGCTGAGCATCAACACGCACACCGGGGTGGAAGTGGGCTTTTCGCAGAAGGTCTTCGTGCGCGCCGGCTATGACGGCGCGTTCGACTCGGGCCACTTCGCGGCCGGCGCGGGCTTCCGGCTCGAGCCGCTGACGATCGATTATGCCTACGCCGGCGACGCGCTCGAGATCGACGAGGCCACGCACCAGATCAGCCTGTCCGTCCGGTTCTAGCCGGCCGGCCATGGACCGCAGGACCGAAGAAGGAGCCCACCATCGGCGGGCTCCTTCTTCTTTTCGCTTCCATCCTCCCGGGCTGCGTCCGGCGCCTCAGCCGCGGGGCGGCCGGTAGGCCACGATCTTCTGCCCGATATGGATCATGTTGCTGCGCGGGATCCGGTTGACCTGCCGCAGGTGCGACACCGTCACGCCGAGCTTCTTGGCGATGGCGCCGACCGTGTCGCCCTTGCGCACGTCGTAGCTGACGCGCTCCCAGCCGGAGGGAGGCTCGTAGCGCGCCGTGGCCTTGCCGGATTTCGCCGCGGCAGCCTTGCCGGACTTGCCCTTGGTCGCCTTGGCGGAGTTCGACTTGCCGGAAGCAGCCGCCGATTCCAGGCGCTGGCGCGCCTTGTCGCTCAGTTCGCCCGGCATCGGCACGAGCAGTTCATCGCCGGGGTGGATCATGTACGGCGCGTTCAGCTTGTTGAGCCGTGCGATGTCGCCCACCGTGGTGCCGTAGTTCGCGGCGATGCGCCCGAGCGTCTCGCCGCGCGCAACATGGTGGCGGCTCCAGGTCAATCGTTTCTCGGCCGGCACCCTGGCGAGCGCCGCCTGCGTCGCGGCGCCGAGGCCGTCGGGGACCTTTACTTCGTATGCTTTGTGGTCCGGCGACGTCATCCCGCGAACAAGGCTCGGATTGAGCAGCTTGATCTCGGACACGTCGACGTTCGCGCACTTGGCAATGACCTCGAGATCGAACGCATCTTCGACCTTCAGCACATCGTAATGCAGCGGGCGCGCCGCGGGTACCGAGAAGCCGTAGCGCTCGGGGTCCTCGCCGATGCGCGCGGCGGCGATGAACTTCGGGATGTGCGCGATCGTCTGGCTTGGCAGGCGCAGATTCCAGAAGTCATTGTGGCCGGTCTGCCCGATCACGCGCTCGACGCGGCCTTCGCCGGTGTTGTACGCCGCGAGCACGAGCGCCCAGTCGTTGAACTGCGCATACAGCCGACGGATGTACTTGCAGGCCGCGCGCGTCGACATCTCCATGTCGCGCCGCTCGTCGATCCACCAGTCGCTGCGCAACCCGTGCGCGCGGCCGGTCGGCGCCATGAACTGCCACGGACCGACCGCGCCGACGTTCGACACGGCGCGCGAACTGAGCCCGCTCTCGATCATCGCCAGGTAGATCAGTTCGCGCGGCAGCCCGTTCTCGTCGAGGATCGCCGTGATCATCGAATCGACCTGGGCGCGGCGTTCAAGCCAGACCTGGAAGTGGTCGCGCCCGCGGCCCGAGAAGTACGTGACCCAGCGGCTGACTTCCTGGTTGTCCACCTTGAGCAGGTCGACGGTGATCGGGGAGAGCTGCGCGCCGGTGGCCGGCACCAGGGAATCGGGGAAGGCGCCCTGCGCCAACCGGGCGTAACCGTCAGCGAGCAGCGAATCGGCCTGCGATTCGTCGCCGGCGAAAGCGTACTGCTCGGTCAGCAAGGCGCCCAGCAGGTCGGCGCGACGCTGCAAGCTGAGCTGGTGCTCGATGTAAAGGGAGTCGGCGCCGGAAGGAGCCGGCATCCCGGCCTGGTCCTCGAGGACGAAGACATGGTCCTGGGCCTCGTCGACCCGCCCGTCGGCGGCCAGCGACAGGGCCGTGCGGCTGAGTTTCTCAAGCGCCTCCAGCGATGCGCGCCCCTCGTCGTCGACCGCCAGTTCGATGGCATCGTCGGCTGTCAGGTCCAGGGCGCCGTCCGCTTCGGCGTCGGTCGAATCCTCGCGCACATCGCGTCCGGCGAATTCGTTCTCGTCACCGAAGACGTCTTCAATCGACGTCCGGGCATGCGGTTGCGGGGGACGGGGGGTCGATCGGACCGCGGTTTCATGGCTCGAGGCGCAACCGCCGACAAGGGCCGCCAGGGCCAGGAGCGCCACCAGGGAAAGCGCGCGAAGTCGGGCGCCAACGCCCGCAGTATTGGTTAACTTGTTGCCGCCGTGCAACTTCTGCCATATCATCCGTGCCAATCCTTCCGGTCGGGAATGTCTTGGAACGGACAGCGCGTGTCACGGTTCCCGGACAAATCACCTGAGGGGGCGGACGGAGGAAGATAGCAGGTCCCCTGCAGGTCGCCAACGTCAATGCTTGAAAAAATCCTTATGATATGTCATAATTGAAGGCGCGGTAGAGATGCCACCCAGACCAGAAAGCGCCCACCGGCCACCATGGACACGAGCCTGACCGGTCTTCGCCGCCTGCTGGCCCTCGAGCTGCCGCTCGACGGGGTCGGTCCCGACCAGCGGGACGCCATCCGGCGTGCCCTGCGGGCCGGCGATCCGGCGCGCCTGAGGGCGGTCGCGCGCGCGGTGGTGGGCGAGTTGCTGCGCAGCGGGCGCCTGCTTCGCGTTGCCGTGGAAGGCGGTGGAACCCCAGGCAGCAGCTACGTGCTCGTCGCGGGCACCACGCGATTGATCGACCTTGGTCAGCTTGGTCCCGACACGCCGCACGTTGTCATCCCGTCGCTGCCCCGCTTCGCGGTCGAAGCCACGACCGATCTGGGCGATGTCGCCGAACTCCTTGGTGCCATGGAATTCGCCCAGGATCTGGAAATCGCCGACCTGCGTACGGCCGACAAAGGCAATATCCTGGCCGGCGTGCTGCGCCTGGTCGGGCGCTTCGTACCGCAATTCGACCTCCACCTGCAGTTGCCACCGGGCGAGAACGCTCCCGACGATGCGGAGCATGTCTTCTCGCTTGGCCCGGCCAGCCGCGCGGAAGCCTGGCAGTCCATGCGCCCTGCTGGACACTCGGTGTGGATCCCCACGGCGGCCGAACTTCCCGCGCACGTGCGCGAACAGCACCAGCGCCGTCGTGGCCAGCCCGCGACCTGCGGCGTCGCGGTCCCGCTGTGGGAGCCGATCCGCCACGGCGAGGCCGGCGAGGCCGCTGTCGAGGCCGGCCTGCTCTACATGACGACGGCGGGAGACTGGGGACGCGAGCCGCTGCTGCGCCTTGCCGAGCGCCTGTCGCGCTTCGTCACCCGGCGTTGGCAGAACCAGCGCGAGGTGAACCTCCGCATCCACAAGGACGGCCTGACCGGCGCCTTCAATCGCGCCTACTTCGACAGCCAGTTCCCCATCGAGATCGAGCGTGCGCGCCGCTCCCAGGGCCCGCTCACGCTCGTGCTGGCCGACCTTGACCACTTCAAGTCGGTCAACGACCGCTACGGCCATCCGGCCGGCGACCGCGTGCTGCGCATGATGGCCCGCCGCCTGCAGGATGCGTTGCGCCGGATCGATCATGTCTGCCGCGTGGGTGGGGAGGAGTTCGCGCTCATCCTGCCGGACACACCGGCCGAGGCCGCGCACGAAGTCGTGGGCCGCCTCCTGGACGCCGACTACCTCGAGACGGTCGAAGAGGACGGGCAGAGCCGGGTCACGCGCGTGACGTTCTCGGCCGGCGCCGTCACGTTCCCCGCCGCGGGGCTCGACCCGTTCGAGTTGTACCGCAAGGCGGATGCGATGCTGTACCTCTCCAAGGATCTTGGCCGCGACCAATGCCACTTCTGGGACAGCGAAGGCCATCACCTGCGACTGACGCCCCGTCCCCGCTGACCGGCGCGTCCGCGCCATTCCTTGCCCTGCTCCGAAACTGGTGGCCTCTGGCGTGGGCCGTGCTGCACCTCGGCGGCCTGGCCTGCGGCGGCGCGCTCTCACGCGCCGCGCCCGCGCCGTGGGCCGCGACGCCCGCCGGCTGGGGGCGCGTCACGCTGCTGACGCCGCTGCTTGCGGCCGGTACCGGCGGCCCCGGCGCCGCGCTGGCGGGCGTGGCGACGTTCAGCCTGGCCGGCGCGTGGGGGTGGGGCGAAGCGACGGCCCGCGGCGAGCGCGTTGATGCGCTGGCGCCCGCACCGTGCGACCCCGCGGTCGCCGTGGGTGCCCGGGGAGGCGCGCTGTTGCGCATCAGCGGCTGGCCCGCGCCCACGGGTGACGGGCGTTGGCGCGCTCCGGCGCGCGTGCTGGCGTTCACCCCGACTGATCGCAACGGCGCCGTCATTGCGCCGGGCCTCGGGGTCATGGTCACCGGGCGCGGCGACCTGCCGGGCATCGGCCAGGCGATGACCGCGAAGGTGCGCCTGGCGCGGCCGCGCGGCGCCGGCATCGAAGGCGGCTTCGACTATCGTCACCACCTGGCTGCGCGCGATCTCGAGTGGACCGCCCGCGCGGACAGCATCCACCTGCTTGCGCCGGCGCCCGGCGACCTGGCGGCCATTGCCGGAGTGCGCGGACTCGGCCCCGTCCAGGCGACGCTTCGCTCGGGCCTCGACCGCATCCTGCCGCCGCGGGAAGCCTCGCTCAGCGCCTCGGTGATCCTGGGCTCCCGCGATCCCGGCAACCGCGAACTGAGCCAGCCATTCACCGACCTGGGACTCGTGCACCTGTTTTCGGTCGGCGGCCTGCACGTCGGAATCCTGCTGGCGCTGTTGCTGGCGCCGGCGAGGGCGGCCGGCCTGGGCCCGGTGTTCGCCGCCGTGCCGGTGCTGTGCGTGCTCGCGCCGTACGCGGTCATCACGGGCCTGCCCACCTGCGTCATCCGCGCGGCAGGCGCGGGCGCCCTCGCACTGGCGGCGCCGTGCCTCGGCCGCCGGCTCGACACGCTGCGCACGCTCGGCCTTCTTTATGCGCTGTGCATCGCCTGGGATCCGCTCACGGCGCTCGACACAGGCCTGCGCCTGTCGTACATCGCGGCCGCTGGCATCCTGGCGGTCAGTCGCGCCACCGATGGCCTGCGGTTTTCCAGTCGGCGCCCATGGTCCTGGCTCGGCAGCGGCGTCGCCGTGACGCTGGCGGCGCAGTGGGCCACGCTGCCCGTGACGGCCGACGCGTTCGGGCGACTGAGCCTCGTCTCGCCGCTGGCGAACCTGGTGGCCGTGCCGCTGTTCGGCATCGCGGTCTGGGTGACGGTCGTCGCGTTGGCGCTGGTGGCGATCGTCCCGGCAGCAGGGCTGGCCGGTGGCGCCCTGGCCTGGCTGCTGTGGCGCGTGATGGCCGCCGCCGTCGCCTGGTCCGCCACGCGCTCGGCCGGCTGGGAGGTGGGGATGATGCCGATGTCGCCGGCGAGAGTCGTGCTGTGGGCCGCGTTGACGGGCGCGCTGCTGGTGATGCTGGCCCGGTTCACGCGTGCGCACCGGCCCGGGCGGGCCCTCCTGCTGCTGGCGGGTTCGGCGGTGGTCGGTCCGCTGCTGGCCGTCGTCCCCGCGCGGGCGCCGTGGTCCGCCGGCGACGTGACGCTGCACGTGCTCGACGTCGGCCAGGGCGACTGCGGCCTGCTCACGTTCCCGGACGGTTGGCGCGTCCTTCTGGACACCGCGGGCGTCTACGGCGGGCGGGGGGCCACCGAAGGACCGTTCGCGCGCGAGGTGCTGCCGTGGCTCCACCGCGCCGGCATCCGCCGGCTCGACGACGTGGTGCTCACGCACGGCCACCGCGACCACACCGGCGGTGCGCGCGCGGCGGCCACGGCGCTGCGCGTGGATCACTGGTGGTGCGGCGGCCACGCGGCACGCGCGCTCGCCGGCCTGCCCGACTCGGCGCGGGCGCACGCAGACCCGCCGCCGACCGTGCTGCACCGCTGGCGCGGGTGGGAGGCCGTGCGGGTGGGAGGCTCGGACCCGGCGTCCGCGCGAACGCCCGAGAACGATTGTTCCCTGGTGCTGGTCCTGCGCCAGGGCGACCAGGTGCGCCTGGTGTGGAGCGGCGACCTCGAGGTCGGGGGCGAGGAACGCCTGCTGGCCGGTCACCCGGAACTCCGCCGGGCGGAGGCCTGGAAGGCCGGCCACCACGGCAGCGACACCTCGGGCGGCGCGCCGTGGCTGTCCCGTCTGGCGCCGGAGGTCGTCCTGGTCAGTTGCGGGGTGGGCAACCGCTACGGCCACCCCAGCCACGGGCCCTATGTGGTGGCGGGGGACACCCTGGCCGTCCGCCGCACCGACGTGCAGGGTTCCCTGGCCGTCCGCTGGGACGCGCAAACCGGGAAACGACGGGTTTCGACAGCCTGGCCGGGCCCCCGGCATCTGCGTTCAGGGTCGCCTTGACACCCGCCGGGGCTGCCGCCTAACATCGCGCCGCGGCGCCGTGACCGGGTCAGGGGACGTGACCGGGACGAGACGCCGCACCGCACCTGACGCCGCCGGGCAGCGCCCCGGGGCGCACCCGGAGGAAATCCCATGCCTGCCTTGCGCAGTACGCGCGACCTGGGTCTCGTGCCCGATCACGAGGGCAAGGTCCGCGATATCTTCGACCTCGGAAGCCAGCTGCTGATCGTCGCCACCGACCGTGTCTCCGCCTTCGACGTCATCATGAACGACCTCGTGCCCGGACGCGGCGTGGTGCTGACGGTGATGAGCCTCGGCTGGTTCCGGCACTTCCGCGACACCGTACCCAATCATGTGATCACCGCCGACCCGACGGCATTTCCGGCGCCCTTCGCGGCTCATGCCGCGGCCCTCGGCGGCCGCTCGATGCTCGTGCACAAGGCGGAGCGCTTCCCCGTCGAGTGCGTGGTGCGCGGCTACCTCGCCGGCTCCGGGTTCAAGTCGTACAAGGCCACGGGCGCCATCTGCGGGCAGCCGTTGCCGGCGGGCCTGCGGCTGGCCGATCGCCTGCCCGGGCCCCTCTTCACGCCGACGACGAAGGCCGACGAGGGCCACGACCTGGACATCACCTTCGCCGAGGTCGAGGCTGCGGTCGGCGCCGCGCACGCGGCGGCGCTGCGCGACCTGACGCTCAATCTGTACGGTGAAGGCGCGGAGTATGCGCGCTCGCGGGGCGTCGTGCTGGCCGACACGAAGTTCGAGTTCGGGATCATCGACGGGAAGATCGCCCTGATCGACGAGGTGATGACGCCGGATTCGAGCCGCTTCTGGCCCGCCGGCGACGTCGTGCCCGGGCAGGAGCCCCCGAGCTGGGACAAGCAGATCCTGCGCAACCATCTCGAGACGCTGACCTGGGACAAGGCGCCGCCGCCGCCGCCGCTTCCTGCCGACGTCCTGGCGCGCACGGCGCAGCGCTATCGCGAAGTGCTGGAGATCCTGTTCCCCGAGGAGGCGGCGACATGGCAGGCGTACCTGTGAGGCGCCGGCGCGCGCTGCTGAGCGTCACCGACAAGGCCGGGCTCGAGGCGTTCGCGCGCGGACTGGCCGGTCACGGTTACGAACTGCTGGCTTCCGGCGGCACGGCAACGGCGCTGCGCGGGTGGGGGCTTGATGTCATCGACGTCGACGCCGTGACCGGCTACCCGGAGATCTTCGGCGGGCGCGTCAAGACGCTGCACCCGGCCATCCACGGCGGCATCCTCGGCCCGGACGAAGCGTCGTTCGCCGCCGTGGCGGAACTGGGCATCACGCCGATCGACCTGGTCGCAGTGAACCTGTACCGCTTCGGGCAGGCGCGCGCCGACGGCGGCGACCAGGCGCAACTGGTGGCGAAGATCGACGTGGGCGGCCCGACGATGCTGCGAGCAGCGGCCAAGAACTTCTCGCGAGTGACCGTCGTGCCCGACCCGGCGCACTATGCCGAGGTGCTGGCCGAGTTGGCGACGAACGACGGTTCAACGACGCTGGAGCTGCGGCGCCGGCTGGCGGCCGCCGTGTTCCGGTTGACCGAGCGTTACGACGACGCCATCGCCGACTGGCTCGAGGGCGTCACGGGCACCGTCGACCACGGCACTGAGCTGCGCTACGGCGAGAACCCGCACCAGGGCGCGCGGATGTTCCTGCCGGCCGGCGGCGACCTCGCCTCGGTGGGCCTGACGCTGCACGGCGGCAAGGAACTCTCGTACAACAACCTCGTCGACCTGGTGGCCGGGCTGAAACTGGCCGGCGACTTCGACGAGCCCTGCTGTGCCATCCTCAAGCACACCAACCCGTGCGGCTTCGCGCTGGGCGCGCCGGCGCGCGCGCTCGAGGCGGCGCTGCGCTGCGACCCGGTGTCGGCGTTCGGCGGCGTGTTCGCCTTCAACGCGATGATCGACGAGGAGGCTGCCGGCATCCTGGCAGAGCGTTTCCTGGAAATCATCGTCGCGCCTTCGTACACCGAGGGCGCGCTGGTGCGCCTGACGAAGAAGAAGAACGTGCGCGTGCTCTCGGCCGACCTGCCGCGCTTCCTGGCCGCCACGCGCGGTCGTACGCGGGCGTGGGGCGGGCTGGTGCTCAAGCAGGACGAGGACGAGGGCTTCCCCGAGCTGCAGGACTGGCGCCTGGCCGCCGGGCCCGAGCCCGACGCCGCCACGCGCACCGGCCTGGCCATGGGCTGGAAGGTCGCCAAGCACGGCAAGAGCAACGCCATCGTGCTGGTCGACGGCGAAGCCACGGTCGGCTGCGGCTTCGGGCAGATGAGCCGCGTCGACTCCACGGAGATCGCGATCGCCAAGGCGCGGACGCAGGGCTTCGACCTGCAGGGAACCCTGGCGGCCTCCGACGGGTTCTTCCCGTTTCCGGACGGCATCGAGAAGCTGGCGGCCGCCGGCGTCCGGGCGATCGTCGCCCCGGCCGGCTCGATCCGCGACGACGAGGTGGCGGCGCGCGCCGGTGAATTGGGCGTCACGCTGATGTTGACGGGCAGGCGGCATTTCAACCACTGAGCGGCCGGCGTATCTTCAAAGGGCGGGAGTGCAGCGGCTCCCGCCATTTCCGGCCGCGACTGTCGCGGCCGGCACCATGACCGGAGCGGCATGCGGACGCGTTCTGCCATCCTGAACGGCGCCGTGCTGGCCTGCCTGGCCAGCGCCGCCTTCGGTGCGCCCGCCGACGAAACGCTGCTGCAGTGGCGCGCCGCACGCCGCGAGCAGGTGCGCGTGCGCAGCCTCGCCGCCGCGCAGGCCGACAAGGCGGCGCCCGCCCCGGCCCGGTTCGCCCTGCTGGTCATCCCCGTCGACTTCACTGATGCGCCGCTACCGTCGGGGTGGGAGACGTCGGCGCTGGCGCCGCGGTTGACCACAACCGGCGGACAGTCGCTGCGCCATTACTTCAGGGTCGCCTCGGCCGGCCGTTGCGAACTGATGGCCGTCACCGCGCCGCCCGTGCACCTGTCGGGGACGCAGCGCGACTACTCCGATGTCGGGTTCAACGGCTTTACCCGCACGCGCCGGCTTGCGACCGAAGCGTTGGCTGCCGTGGCGGACGCCGGGTTCGACTTTCGACTGGCCGATGACGACGGGTCCGACGGCATCGCAGGCAGCAGCGATGACGATGGCTGGGTAGACGGCGTGCTCATCGTCCACGCCGCGCGCGGTCGCGAACTAGACCCGGCACACGGGCTGGTCGAGGCGCTGCAGTACTACCTTGCCGAACCCGTCGTCGCCGGCGGGGTCAGCGCCGGCGCGTATGCGGTGGCCAGCCTGGCCGCCGGCCCCGGTGTCTGGGCGCACGAGGTGGCGCACCTGATGGGCATGGAGGACCGCTATGACCCGCTGCTGGCGCCGAACGACGCGGGCGGCGACCTGGCCGGCGCGGGCGGCCTCGGCGATTTCAGCCTGATGGCCAGCGGCGCCTGGGGCACCGGCGGCGGCTGGGATCCGGCGCTGCCGGACGCATATTCGCGCGCGCAGGTCGGCTGGTGCGATGTCGCGACGATTACCGACAGCCCCGCCGCGGGCGATACGCTGCCGGCCTCGCCGTCGGCCGCGCGCGCGCACCGCGTGTGGTCGCGGGACGGCGCGGGACCGGAGTTCCTGTTGCTCGAGGCGCGGGACCCGGCGACGACCGCGCCGTTCGACGCCGCGCTGCCGGGCGCGGGCCTGCTCGTCATCCACGTCGACGAGGATGTGCCCGAGGGTAGCTGGAGCCAGGACGGTTTCCAGCAATGGCACCTGCGCGCGCAGGTGCTCGAAGCCGACGCCGACGACGACCTGCGCGACGGCCGCAATAGGGGCGCGGCGGCGGACCTGTTCCCGGGTGCGGCCAACGTCACGTCGCTGACGCCAACCACGAGCCCGGCGAGCGACGGCTGGCAGGGGCCGAGCGACGTTTCGATCACCGGCATCGCCGCCGTTGCCGGGGGCGTCACGTACCACGCCACGAGCGCGGCTGCGCCGTGGGCGGAATTCGCGTTCGCTTTCCCCTCGGCGGCGCCGTATGCGCTGGCACTCGCGGTGGATATCCGCGGCGGCGACGTGGCCTCGTTGCACGCCCGGGTGGAACTGGCCGGCGCCACGCCGTGGGGCGCGTTCGCCGGCGACATGGCCTTCGCCGAATTTGACCTCGCGCTCGCAGGTGCGGGCCGGTGGGTGGCTGTCGATCCGCCGTTGTGGATCGCCAACGCGTTCGAACCCGGGGCCTGCACCGCGTTCGAAGTCACCCTGACCGCCCCGGGCCTGGCGACGGTGTCCAGCCCGCGGACCTGGTGCTGGGCGAACGGAGGCGACGCGCTCGATTTCGCCGCCGATTGGCCCGGGGGCTGGACCACCGACCAGCCATCGGGCCCGGGCACGTCGTGGCGGCGCTGGACCGGCGCGGCGTCGCCGGCGCGCGACGGCAAGCCCGTCCTGGTGTGCACGGGTGACACCGCCGACCCGTCCGCCTGGCCGGCGGTCGCGTACACGAACGGTGGTCGGGCGCGCCTGACCAGCGGCCCGCTGCCGCCGGCGGTCACCGCGGTGCGGCTTGTGCACTGGGTCGACGTCGAGACCTTGCCGGGCGGCGTGCCGATGGACGGCGCGTCGGCCGTGTGGGTCGGTCCGGATGGGATTGAGTTCGCGGCCGAACCGGTGGGCGGCTGGCGCGTCCGCGTCGATGACACTTCCGGCAGCGCGCTGCGCGGGCATGGCGCCTTCGCCGATCCACGGGCCGCGCTCGACGCCGACCAGCACCCGATCTGGCGCGCCGAGGTGATCCCCCTGCCCGGGGCGCCGGGTCCGTGGCGATTGCGGCTGGACTTCGCCGCCAATGACCTGTGGCGCGGCCGCGGTTGGCTGGTCGCGGCATGTCAACCGCTCACCGGCACTCCCGCCGACGCGGACATCACACCGGTGATCGGGCAGACGCTGGCCTGGGGCAGTGGGCCGGTGGCCCTGTTCGATGCGCCGGCCACCGGTTGGACCGTGCAGGCGCGCGCGCTGCCGGACAGCGCGTGGCTCGATGCGCTGGCGTTCACGTCCCCGGGGGCGACGACCGGTGTCACCGCAGCGCTGGCGGAGGTCGCCGGCAACATGTCCTTCGAAACCGGAGCCAGGCTCGAATTGCGCGTGACGGGCGGGACGCCGTGGGGGAAGCTCGCCACAGCGCCGGTCGCGTGGTATCCCGACGGTGACAACGGTTCGGCACCGATGGGATTCGGACCGCCGTGGCCCAACCCGGCGTGGGGCGCAGTACGCTTCACGCTGGTGGTCCCGGAGGGGAGCGAAGGCCGGCTCCGCATCTTTGATCTTGCCGGCCGGCTCGTCCACACGCGCACCGTGACCCCGGGCACCACGTTCGCGCAATGGGACGGGCGCACTGACGACGGCCGGCGGTTGCCGGCCGGGACCTACATCATGAAGCTCGACGGCTCGAATGCCGCCGTGTCCCACAAGGTGGTGCTGTGGCATTGAAACACCCGCGAAGCTTCACCCTGGCCGCCGTGCTCCTCCTGCTCGGCGTGACGACTGCGTCGGGCGGGCCCCTGTTCGATGCGTGGCTGGAGCGTTTCCAGGTTGGCGCCGTAACGAACACCGCGCCGCTGAAGCTGGAGGACGGCTACCCGGCCGGCCTGCTGGCACCGGTGCGACCGGACACCGCCTGGGTGCGCGGGGCGCTGCGCTGTCTCGACGCTGGAACCGCGACGCCGGCCGGGACCGACCTTGCGCGCCGCTGGCTGGCCGCGCGTTCGAACAAGCCGGACGAGGCGCTGCAGGCCGCGCGCCGTGCGGTGCAGGTGTTTGCCGACACGACGGCCTCCCTGGTCGCGCTGCGCGCCGTCGATGGTGCCGCTGTCCTTGACGGCGAGTTGGGCGCACGGCGCTTTTTCGCCGCATTGAAGGCGGGCGACCTGGCCGCCGCGCGCACCGAGGCCGACGCGCTGGCAGCGCGTCAGGCGCCGGGCCTGGAACCGCGCGAACCGTTCACGTGGGGCCTGCGCGCGCGCCGTGTCGCCCGGATGGGCGGCGGGCCGGCCGCCGAGAGCAGCGTCGTCTGGTCCGAGGCGCTCCCGCTGCCGTCGTACGACGCAGCGAACGCGTGGCTGCTGTGGGTCGCCTACTGTCGCGACCGCGGGCAACCGCCGCTGGCCGTCGCGAGCACGAGCGACGCCTGGCGCGCGTGGCTGAACGGCGTCGGCCGTGGCGGCGGGATCTCGTCGCGCGACCTGATGGCGTCCGGCTGGCCCGAGCCGTGGCGCGCGGCCGTGGGCGCGGCGGTGCTGCCGACCGGCGACCTCGACGACCATTTCCGCCGCTATGCTTCACCGCCCGCGGACGCAGACCTGCAGGGCATGTGGATCACCGGTTACCGGTTGTCTCGACGGGGCAGCGCCGCCGGCTACGAGGAGATCGCCGCGCTTCCCGGCCTGCGGGCCACGTGGCGCCTGGACTTCTGGCGCCGTGCCGCCGAACTGCGGCTGCTCGCCGGACAGGATGCGCAGGCCAGGCGCGACCTCGATCGCGCGCTCGAACTGGCACGGGCCGGCGAAGGAACGACAGCCACCCGCCGCCGCCTGCGCCAGTGGGTCGAGCAGGCCATGGTGCTGCACATCGCCCAGGGAGACCTGGCGACAGCGCGCGCCACCCGCGAGGCGGGCCGCGCGGCGTTCAGCGGCCAGGATCTGGCGACCTTCAACGACGAGACGCGCCAGTGGGAATCCCGGCTGAGCGGTGGTGCCGCCACCCCCGATACGACCGACGGCGCGGCCAGCGCCGCCTGGCTGGTGGCGACCGGGCGCGCCCCGGCGGCCCGGCCCGCCGGGCCCGCCGAGCGGGCGGCGTTCGCGGCGGCGGCCGACCGGCCCCTGTGGGACCTCTGGGCCCGTTGGGGGCTCGCCCTGGCCGACACGGGTACGGGGGAGCGTGGATCCACTTATCTCCGCCGACTGCAGGCAGTTAAAGACGCTTCGGACCCCAGTGCCGCTGCCCTGGCAGCCGTGGCCCCGCTCCTGGACGAGCCGCGCCTGCTTGGCCAGGCCCTGGACGCCGACATCGCCCGCTTGACCGGGGGCGGAACGGCCCCGCGGCCCTCCCTGATACCCGCGCTGGTGCAGAAAGCCGGCCGTGATTACGTTCAGATCCATGCCCTGCTTGGCTTTGCCTTGGCCGCCGGGGACCTGCGCGGCACCCTCGGGGCCGCCAGCCTCCTTCCACAACGCGGTTTGACAGCGGCCGAGCGAAGGCTATTCCTTTATCCTCTTCCGGGTCCCGGCCCGGTGCGGGACGCTCTCCTGAAGGCGGGCAACGACCCGGCGCTGCTGCTGGCGGTGGCGCGCAACGAGTCGCTGTTCGAGGCCGGAGTACGTTCCTGGGCCGGTGCCCTGGGCTGGATGCAGATCATGCCGTTTCATTACGAACGGCGCGGCGCGCTTCCGGGCGCCCGCAACTGGACGAACGCGCCGGTGTCCATCGCCGCAGGTGACCGCCTGCTGGCTGACGGGACCCGGCGTTACCATGGCGACCCGTACCGGATGTTGGCGGCCTACAACGCGGGGCCGGAGGCGACCGATCGCTGGGATCGCCAGCTCGGCGGCCGCGCCGCCCGCGACATCTACCTGGCCTGGATCGGTTATCCCGAGACCCGCCATTATGTAGAGAAGGTCCTGACGGACCGCGCCATCTACCAGGGCATCATCGCCGGACCCGCGCCAGCGACCGGCCCGGTGCACGACTAGTCGACGACATCGCCCCAAGGAGCGACCCATGGCCAAGGGCCTGCAGGGATGGTTCGAGACCGCGTTCGGCAAGAAGAACCGCGACGTGGCGAAGATGCAGCCGCTGGTGGACCGCATCAAGGACGGCCGCAGCCAGTATGCGGCGCTGAGCGATGAGGATCTGCGCGCCAAGCGCGAGGAGTTCGTGCGCCGCCACCAGGCCGGCGAGTCGCTCGACGACCTTCTGGTCGAAGCCTACGGCGTGGTCTGGGAAGGCTGCCGGCGCCTGACCGAGCGCAAGGCCAGCTGGATGGTCTGGGGCGCGGAGGCGACCTGGGACATGGTGCCGTACGACGTCCAGTTGATGGGCGCCATCGTCCTGCACCAGGGAAAGATCGCCGAGATGGCGACCGGCGAGGGCAAGACCCTGGTCGCGATCATGCCGCTGTACCTGAACTCGATCCCCGGCCGCGGCGCGCACCTGGTCACGGTCAACGACTACCTGGCCCGTCGCGACGCGCAGTGGATGGGCGGCGTGCTCGACTTCCTGGGCTGCAAGGTCGGCTACATCCTGGGCGAGATGTCGCCCGAGGAGCGCCGCGAAGCCTATGCCTGCGACGTGACCTACGGCACGAACAACGAGTTCGGCTTCGACTACCTGCGCGACAACATGGTCGTGCACCCGGAGCACCTGGTGCATCGCGAATTCGCCTTCGCGATCGTCGACGAGGTCGACTCGGTGCTGATCGACGAGGCCCGCACGCCGCTGATCATCAGCGGCGCCGTCGACAAGTCCACGCACCAGTTCACGCAGATGAACCCACGCGTCCAGAACGTCGTGCGCGCGCAGATGAAGATCGTCAACGACTGGCTGACCGACGTCGAGCGGACCCTGCGCGCCGCGACCGAGAGCGGCGAGGACGTCAAGATCGATGACGAGACCGCCCTGAAGCTGCTGCGTGTCAGCCGCGGCGCGCCGAAGAACGGGCGGTTCCGCAAACTGGCCCAGGTCCCGGGCGTGCTGGAAACGATCCAGCGCACCGAAGAGTCCTACATGCGCGACAAGGCCATGTGGGAAGCCGACTCGGACCTGCTCTACGTGGTCGAGGAGAAGAACCACCACGTCGACCTGACGGACAGGGGACGCGAGGTATTCGCGCGCGAGGAGAAGGACTTCTTCGTACTGCCCGACCTGGCCGTCAGCGCCGGCGCCATCGAGAACGACGAGACCCTGTCCCTTGCGGACAAGGCGCAGCGCCTGGCGACAGTCGAGCAGGAATACGCGCTGAAGAACGAGCTGATCAGCAACGCCGACCAGCTGTTGCGCGCCTACGCGCTGTACGAGAAGGACGTCGAATACGTCGTGGAGGACGGCAAGGTCGTCATCGTCGACACCTTCACCGGCCGCCTGCAGCCGGGCCGACGCTTCAGCGAGGGCCTGCACCAGGCGCTCGAGGCGAAGGAAGGCGTCTTCGTGCAGAAGGAGACGCAGACGCTGGCCACGGTCACGGTGCAGAACTTCTTCCGCAAATACGAGAAGCTGGCAGGCATGACCGGCACTGCCGAGACGGAAGAGGCCGAATTCAACGGCATCTACAAGCTGGACGTCGTGGTCATCCCGACGAACCGGCCGATCTCGCGACAGGATCTCGACGACGTCATCTACAAGACGAAGAAGGCGAAATACAAGGCCATCGTCGAGGAGATCAAGCGCCTGCACCGGCTGGGCCTGCCCGTGCTGGTCGGCACGACGACGGTTGAGGTCAGCGAACTGCTCAGCCGGCTGCTCAAGCTGCAGGGCATCAACCACAACGTGCTGAACGCCAAGCAGCACAAGATGGAGGCCGAAATCGTGGCCGAGGCGGGCCACATCGGCGCCGTGACCATCGCGACGAACATGGCCGGGCGCGGCACCGACATCAAGCTGGCGAACGGCGTGCTGGACCTGCCGGCGAAGTGGGCGGCTGATCCCGACCTGAAGAAAGAGGACTGGGAAGGACAGGCGACGGGGCTGCAGATCGTCGGCACCGAGCGCCACGAGAGCCGGCGCATCGACCGCCAGCTGCGCGGCCGGGCGGGCCGCCAGGGCGACCCCGGCCAGGCGAGCTTCTTCCTGTCGCTGGAAGACGACCTGATGCGACTGTTCAGCCCGGAGCGCATCATCAAGGTGATGGACAAGCTGGGTGTGCAGGAAGACGAGGTCATCACGCACTCGATGGTGACCAAGGCCATCGAGAAGGCGCAGGTGCGCGTCGAGAGCCAGAACTACGACATCCGCAAGCACCTGCTCGAATATGACGATGTTGTCAACAAGCAGCGCGAGGTCATCTACCAGATGCGCCGTGACGCGCTGGTGAACCACGAGCTCAACGAGCAGTACGCCGACTTCGTCGAGAACGCCGTGGACGGCATCCTGGCCGAGTGCGTCGACCCCGAGGCCGTGGCAGACGACTGGGACATGGAGAAGCTTGCGCGGCTTTACGGCGCGCTGGTCATTGCCCCGCTGCCGGTCGAGCCGAAGGAGCACCTGCAGATGGGGTACGAAGCGCTGGCCGAGCGCCTGCGCGAACTCGCCCGCGAGCGTTTCGCCACGAAATGCGCGCGACTGGGCGAACACCTTACCGGGCAGCTCCAGAAGCTGGTGATGATCCAGATCCTGGACGAGCAGTGGCGCGACCACCTGAACGAACTGATCATGCTGCGCAGCGGCATCGGGCTGCGCTCGTACGGCCAGCGAGACCCGCTGGTCGAGTACAAGGGCGAATCGTTCCGCATGTTCGAGGCGTTGTTCGGGAACATCGAGCGGATGGCGGTCAGCCTGTTCTTCCGGGCCGAATTCGCCCCGCCGCCGGAACGCCAGGCCCCGCCGCCGTCGGTGATGAAGGCGCAGCATCAGGAAGTGTCGGCATTCGGGGGCGGCGGCGCCCCGGAACCAGAGAGCGACTCGCCGATGCACAAGGCCACGCCGGTGACGACCGCGCCCGGCGGCGACGTCGGCCGCAACGACCCGTGCCCCTGCGGGAGTGGGAAGAAATTCAAGAAGTGCTGCGGCGCCAATTGACGTCGCAGCAGGCTTCGGATGGGCCGGTCTTGCCGGTCCGGGGGTCCCGTGCTAGGTTTGGCCGCGTCGCCGGCCTGTCGGCCGGCTGCGGAAAGCGATGCCAGCAATGAACAGCGAACGTGGTAAGCATAAGCACCTGCTGGTGTTACTGCTCGAAGCCCTGTCGGGAGGCGCCGAGGTTTCGGCAGCCCGCCTGGCACGGTTGCGCGAGCGCATGACGGCCTCGGGACTGGCCGACGAGGACGTCTATGCCCTTCTGGACTGGGTCGAGGAGCACTTGCTGCCCGATCCGAGGCAGGAGTGGCCGCAGGAGCCGGCGCCGGACGCCCCGTCGGACAAGGCGTTCCGGATGTTCGGCGAGATGGAGGGCGAGTACCTGACCAAGGACGGGCTGGGCATGCTGCTGGACCTGTTCAACACGGGTCAGATCAACCGCGCCCAGATGGAAGCGCTGCTGCAGTATTCGTCGCACATCGCCTTCCGGCCGCTGACGCCGTACGACCTCGAGCCGATCCTCGAGCAGGTGCTGTTCCGGCCCGGACGGCCGGGACTGACCGGGGGCGCCTCCGAGGGCTTCGACAACATCCATTGAGGCCGGGCTTCCGCCCGACCTCGCCAACGCAAAAGCCGGCCGCTCACCGCAGCAGCCGGGTTTTGCTTGAAGGACGGGCTGCTTGAAACTCATCATCGTCGAGTCTCCCGCAAAGGCCCGGACCATCACGCGTGTCCTCGACGCGAACTACATCGTCACTTCGAGCTACGGCCACATCCGCGACCTGCCCGCCTCGGCCAAGGATATCCCCGCGCGCTACAAGAACGAGCCCTGGTCGCGGCTGGGCGTGAACATCGACGACAACTACGCGCCCATCTACATCGTCTCGCCGGACAGCCGCGCGCAGGTGGCCGAGCTCAAGAAGCAGCTCAAGCAGGCGGACGAGATCCTGCTGGCGACGGACGAAGACCGCGAGGGCGAGGCCATTTCCTGGCACCTGCTCGAGGTGCTCGAGCCCAAGGTGCCGGTGCGGCGCATCACGTTCCATGAGATCACCCGCGAGGCGATCCTCGCGGCGCTGGCCAACCCGCGCGAGATCGACATGCAGCTGGTGCGCGCCCAGGAGGGCCGCCGCATCCTGGACCGCCTGTACGGCTACTCGCTGTCGCCGGTGCTCTGGAAGAAGGTGCGGACCAAGCTGTCGGCCGGGCGCGTGCAGAGCGTCGCCGTGCGGCTGGTCGTCGAGAAGGAAGAGGAACGGCAGGCGTTCCACGTGGCCAGGTACTGCGACGTCGAGGCGACGCTGGCGGGCGACGGGCTGGAATTCTCTGCCCGCCTGACGACGGTCGACGGGCGGCGCGTGGCAGGCAGCAAGGACTTCGACCCGGCCACGGGCAAGCTCAAGGGCGGCGAAAGTCGCCTGCAGCTCGACGAACCCGCTGCTGCGGTCATCGCGGCCGATGCGCTGAAGGGCGTTCCCTGGAAGGTGGCCGCCGTCGAGCGCAAGGAATCGACGCAGCGCCCTTCCCCGCCGTTCACCACCTCGACGCTCCAGCAGGCAGCGAGCGGCCGCCTGAAGATGACGCCCCAGCGCGTGATGCGCGTTGCGCAGCGCCTGTACGAGGGTGTCGGCGACTTCCCCGAGGGCCTGATCACCTACATGCGTACCGACTCGCTCACCCTCAGTGAGGGCGCGCTGAGTGAAGCGGCCAAGCTCATCGAGCGTGACTTCGGCGCCGCCTATACGAACGGCCCGCGCCGCTACAAGACGCAGTCCAAGAGCGCACAGGAGGCCCACGAGGCCATCCGGCCGACGCATGTCAGCCGCACGCCCGCGTCCATCGCCGGCAAGCTGGACAAGGACGACCTCGCGGTCTACACGCTGATCTGGAATCGCACCGTGGCCTCGCAGATGGCCGACGCCAAGCTCGACAAGACCGCTGCCGACCTGGTGGCCAACGCCGGCGGGCGCGACCTCGTGTTCCGAGCCAACGGCTCGGTCGTGAAGTTCCCCGGGTTCCTGAAGGTGTACGGCGACCGCGGCCAGGACGCGCTGCTGCCCGACCTCATCGAGGGCCAGGTTATCGGCGGCGAGGCCGCCGCGCAGCCCGGCGGCGTCGACGTCAAGCGTGTCGAGCACGCCGCGCACGAGACGCAGCCGCCGGCGCGTTACACCGAGGCCTCGCTGATCAAGAAGCTGGAAGAGGAAGGCATCGGCCGGCCGTCCACGTACGCGTCGGTCATCGCCACCATCCAGAGCCGCGAATACGTCGCCAAGAAGGGCGGCGCTCTGTTGCCGACCTACATCGGCATGGCGGTCACGCACCTGCTGCGCGAGCACTTCAACCGCTACGTCGATGTCGCGTTCACGGCGCGGATGGAGGAGGAACTGGACCAGATTGCCGCCGGCGAGCGCGACTGGGTCGAGTTTCTCGACAGCTTCTATCGCGGCGGAAACGGCGAGGCCGGGCTGGAGAAGGACATCTCGGCCGGGCTCGACCGCATCGAATTCCCGCGCATCCACGTGGGTGACGACCCCGAGACGGGCGCGCCCATCGTGCTGCGCATCGGCCGCAACTACGTGTCGGTGAACGTCGAGGGCGACGACGAACGTCGCGCCACGGTCCCGATCGACATGCTCATCGACGAACTGACGCCCGAAAGCGCGCTGAAACTGATCCTGGACCGCGACCGTTCGCGCGCGCCCATCGGCGTGCACCCGGAGACCGGGCAGAACATCTACGCGCTGACCGGTCCGTTCGGCCCCTACCTGCAGCTCGGCGAGCAGGAGGGCGACGCCAAGCCCAAACGCATCAGCCTGGGGGCGAAGACGGACCTGGCGACCATCAACCTGGACTACGCGCTGAGGCTCCTGAGCCTGCCCCGGCTGATCGGCACCGACCCGGCCAGCGGCAAGCCCGTGCGCGCCGGGCTGGGACGCTTCGGGCCGTACGTCGAGTGCGAGCGGGTGTTCGCCAGCGTGGCGACGGTGGATATCCTGTTCACGGTGACGCTGGAGGATGCCCTCGAGCGCATCAAGAACAAGAACCGTCGCCCCGTGCTGCGCGAACTGGGCCCGCATCCGGAAACCGGCCTGCCGATGGTCATTTGCAAGGGCCGCTATGGTCCCTATGTGACCGACGGCAAGCTGAACGGAACGATCGGCCGCGACACCGACCCCGAGGAGGTCTCGGTGGCCGATGCGGTGGCGATGCTGGCGGCCGCTGCCGTCCGCGCCGCCGAGGGCGGTGGCCGGCCGGCGCGCCGCGGGGCGCGCAAGGTGACGAAGAAGCCGGCGACGAAGAAGACCGCCAGGAAGTCGACCGCGAAGAAGACGACGGCGAAGGCGCCAGGCGCGTCAAAGACTACCGCCAAAAAGACTACCGCCAAAAAGTCTACCACCAAGAAGACGACTGCCAAGAAGACGGCCACGAAGAAGACCACGACAAAAAAGACCGCCGCCAAGAAGTCGACGGAATCCGGGACCGCGTGATGACGCGGCCCGTCGCGGTGACCGTCGTCGGCGGGGGGCTCGCCGGGTGCGAAGCCGCGCTCCAGCTGGCCCGGCTCGGGGTCGCCACCCGCCTGGTCGAGATGCGCCCGGTCGCCGCCACACCGGTGCACCACGGCGACGCGCTCGCGCAGATCGTCTGCAGCAACTCCCTCAAGAGCGTCGAGCCATCCACGGCCAGCGGCGTGCTCAAGCAGGAGCTCGACGCCATGGGCTGCCGCCTGCTGGACGCCGCGCGCGCCTGCGCCGTTCCGGCCGGCAGCGCGCTGGCGGTCGATCGCGACGCGTTCTCGGCCGAGGTCGCCGCCCGGCTGGCGGGCGCCGGCGTGATCGTCGAGCGAGGCCCCGTCGACAGCCTGCCCGCCCGTGAAGGGCACCTCTGGCTCGTGGCCACCGGGCCGCTCACCTCCGGCCCGCTGGTCGAGGAACTGGGCAACCTGACCGGCCGCCCGGCGCTGCACTTCTTCGACGCCATCGCGCCGACCGTCACGCTCGAGTCGCTCGACCTCGAGCAGTTGTACCGCGCGGCGCGCTACGAGCGCGGCGAAGCCGACTACCTGAACGCGGCGCTCGACCGCGAGCAGTACGAGACGCTGGTCCGCGAACTGCTGGCCGCCGAGAAGGCCGAAGTGCATGCGTTCGACCGCACCGAGTTGTTTGCCGGTTGCCAGCCGGTCGAGGAGATCGCCGCCTCGGGACCGAAGTCGCTGGCCTTCGGGCCGCTGCGGCCGGTCGGCCTTGGAGACCCGCGGCAGGACGGCCGGCGCCCCTACGCCGTCGTCCAGTTGCGGCAGGAGAACCGCGAGGGCACCATCTACGGCCTGGTGGGCTTCCAGACGCGCCTGAAGCAGGGCGAGCAGCGGCGCGTGCTGCGGCTGATCCCCGGGATGCAGGACGCCGAATTCGTCCGCTACGGACAACTGCACCGCAATTTCTACCTCGACACCCCGCGCTGTTGCGCACCTGACTTCTCGCTCCTGGCGCGGCCGGACGTGATGGTGGCCGGCCAGATGACGGGCGTGGAGGGCTACGTCGAGTCGATCGCCTCGGGCCTCTACACGGCCTGGCTGGCGGCGGCGCGCCTGCGCGGGCTGTCGCTGCCGGCGCTGCCGCGGACGACGATCTGCGGGTCGCTGCTGGGCGGCTTCCTCTTCGACACCACCACGGCGCGCCTGACGCCGATGAACGCCAACTTCGGCCTGTTGCCCGACCTGCCGGAACACATCCGCGCCAAGCGCGACCGCAAGCTCGCGCGCGGCGAGGCCGCCCGGCGGGACCTCGACCTGTGGCTGCGCGAACCCGCCGTGACCGACCTGCTTGCCAGCCTGCCCTGACCGGTGATACGTTGCCGGTCGGCCCGCCGGAGGCGGGCGCCGCGCACGCGCCGGGAGGGAACCTTGGCCGACGACCCGCTGCAGCCCTACCTGGACCACCTCGGCATCGAGCGGGGGCTGAGCCCGCGCACGGTGTCGTCGTACGGCCGCGACATCCGCGCCTTCCTGGAAACCGCCACTGCCAACGGCCTGCTGCAGGAGCCCGCCGGCCGGTCCGAATGGGGAAAGCTGGCCGGCCAGCGCGACCTCATCCGGACCCACCTGGCCGCGCTGCGCCGCCGCGGCTGCAAGCCCAGCACCATGGACCGGCACCTCGCGGCGATCCGCTCGTTCTACCGCTACCTTAAGCTCACGTCGCAAGTCGAAGACGTGCCTGGCAATCTGAGCATCGGCCGCGGCGGCCGCCGTCGCGACCTGCCGCACGACCTGAACGTCGAGCTGACCGCCCGCCTGCTCGAGATGCCGGACGCCGCGACGCCGCGGGGCCGGCGTGACCGCGCACTGCTGGAGGTCATCTACGGGCTCGGGCTGCGACTGGCCGAGGTGACGGGCCTCAGCCTCGGCGACCTGGATTTCCCTGAAGGCCGCGCCCGCGTGCTGGGCAAGGGCAACCGCGAGCGCGTGCTGCCCCTGGCCGGGTGCGCCGCCGACGCCCTGGCCGCGCATTTGTCCGGGACGCTGGAAGCTGGGGAATGGCAGGACATCCGCGACGGGGCCACGCGACGCGGCCTGGCCGAGCGCCCCGTCTTCGAGGGCCGTCCCGGCCGGCGCATCTCGCGGCGAACCGTGCAGGCGCTGGTCGCGCGCTACGCCGGGGAACTGGCGCAGGTGGCCGGGGTATCGCCGCACACGCTGCGGCACAGCTTCGCCACGCACCTGCTCGACGGCGGGGCCGGCATCCGCGTCGTGCAGGAACTGCTCGGCCACCGGCACCTGTCGACGACGCAGATCTACACGCACCTGGGCCGCAGCCGGCTGCGGGCGAGCTTCGAGTCCGCCCACCCGCGCGCCCGCACTCGCCGCGGCGGCTGACCCTGCGGCCTGAACATCCGACCCGGAAGAGGAAGGCCATGAAGATCCGCTCGACCACGGTCCTGGCGGTGCTGCGCGACGGCAAGGGCGCCATCGGCAGCGACGGCCAGGTGACGCTGGGCAACACGGCGGTCAAGCACGGCGCCGTCAAGGTGCGCACGCTGTTCGGCGGGCAGGTGCTGGTGGGTTTTGCCGGCGGCGCCGCCGACGCCTTCACGTTGTTCGAGAAGTTCGAAGGCCACCTCGAGCGCTACCGCGGCCACCTCAAGCGCGCGACGGTCGAGATGGCGCGCGAGTGGCGCTCGGACCGCATCCTGCGCCGGCTCGAGGCGATGATGGTCGTCATGGACGCCAACGACATCTTCACGGTGTCGGGCGCCGGCGACATCATCGAGGCCGACGACAAGGTGGCGGCCATCGGTTCGGGCGGCCCGTACGCATTGGCCGCGGCGCGCGCGCTGCTGCGCCACGGCGACCTGCCGGCGGCGGCTGTCTGCCGCGAGTCGCTCCAGATCGCCGCCGAGATCTGCATCTACACGAACGATCACCTGACGGTCCTGGAAATCGAGGGGAAAGGCACGGCGCCGCATGCGGATCCGGCAGATTGAACACACCTCGGCCTGGACCTGCCCGCAGACGGTCGCGATGCTCGACCGCTACATCATCGGGCAGGCCGACGCCAAGAAGGCCGTGGCCATCGCCCTGCGCAACCGCTGGCGGCGGATGCAGCTGCCCGCGGGCGTGCGCACGGAAGTGGTCCCCAACAACATCATCCTGATCGGCCCGACGGGCGTGGGCAAGACGGAGATCGCCCGTCGCCTGTCGCAGCTGGCCGACCTGCCGTTCCTGAAGGTCGAAGCCACGAAGTTCACCGAGAAGGGCTACGTCGGGCGCGACGTCGACTCGATGGTCCGCGACCTGGTCGAGGCCGGCATCGCGCTGGTCAGGCGCCGCGCCGAGGCACGCGTCGCCGAGGCCATCGACGCGGCGGTCGAGGACGAACTGGTGGACATCCTGTTCCCGCCCCTGTCCGGCATGTCCGACGACCCGGAGCGGCAGGCGCGCTGGGAGCGCAGTCGCGACAAGATCCGGGCGCAGCTGCGCGAAGGGGTCCTGGACGACCGCGAGGTCACCATCCACAGCGAGCAGCAGCGCATGCCGCTGGCGAACATCTTCACGTCGGCGGGCGAGGAGTTCGACGCGTCGATGGGCGAGAGCCTGCGCGGCCTGTTCCCGAAACAGAAATCCGAACGGCGCGTCCCGGTCGCCAAGGCGCGCAAGCTGCTGCGCGAGCAGGAAGCCGAGAAGCGCCTCGACCTCGAGCAGATCCAGGCCGAGGCGATCGAGTTGGTCGAGAACGGCGGCATCATCTTCCTGGACGAGATCGACAAGATCGTCGGTGGTCGCGGGCACTCGGGCGGACCGGACGTCAGCCGCGAGGGCGTGCAGCGCGACCTGCTGCCCATCGTCGAGGGCGCCACCGTCAGCACCAAGTACGGGCCGGTCAAGACCGACCACGTGCTGTTCATCGCCGCGGGCGCCTTCCACATGAGCAAGCCCAGCGACCTCATCCCCGAACTGCAGGGACGGTTCCCGATCCGGGTCGAACTGCAGAGCCTCGACCGGGACGACTTCAAGCGGATCCTGCGCGACACCGAGGGTTCCCTGATCAAGCAGTACCAGGCCATGCTCGAAGTGGACGGCTGCATCCTGACGGTGACCGACGACGCCATGGACGAACTGGCCGGCCTGGCCACCGAGTTGAACCGGCGGATGGAGAACATCGGCGCCCGGCGGCTGCAGACCATCCTGGCCCAGCTGCTGGACGGGGTGATGTACGACGTCCCCGAGTCGCACCAGGGGCCCCTGACGGTGGACGGGGCCTTCGTGCGCGAGCGGCTGGGGGATGTCGTCAAGGACGAGGACCTGACCCGGTACATCCTGTAGGGCCGGGCGGCCCCCGGCGGCCGCCATTGCGGATTGGACGGGGCGGGGCGATCGGCTATCTTCCTGACGGCGCCGGCGGTCCGGCGCCCGGGACCAACCAGACAAAGGAGCCGGACGTGGCTGACAAGCGGGACTTCCTGCACATCGACGACTACACGCTGCCCGAACTGCGGGCGATCCTCGACCTGGCCAAGCAGACCAAGCCGCTGGCGCGGGCGCACACACTGCCCCACACGCATCCCAACCGGGTGCTCGCCTGCGTCTTCGCCAAGCCGTCCTTGCGCACGCGCATCAGCTTCGAGGTCGCGTTCCGGCAGCTGGGCGGCCAGACGATGTTCATCACCGACAAGGAAATCGGGATGGGCACGCGCGAGTCGGTGCACGACGTGGCCCAGGTGCTGAGCCGCATGTGCGACGGCATCATGATCCGCTGGTTCGACCACAACGAGGTCGTCGAGCTGGCCAAGCACGCCACGGTACCGGTCATCAACGGCCTGACCGACCTGAACCATCCCTGCCAGGTGATGGCCGACATCCTGACGATCGAGGAGCACCTCGGCACGATCGAGGGCAAGAACGTGGTCATGGTCGGCGACGGCAACAACCTGGCCGTCAGCTGGCTGAACGCGGCGATCCGCTTCCCGTTCAACTTCATCCTCGCCTGCCCCGAGGGCTACGAGCCGAACGAGGCCATCGTGCGCAAGGCCGAAGCCGCCGGCGCGTCGTTCTGCATCACGCACGACCCCAAGGAAGCGGTCGAGGGCGCACATGTGATCTACGGCGACTCCTTCTACAGCATGGGCCAGGAGGAAGAAGCCATCAAGCGCCGGAAGGATTTCGCGAACTTCCAGATCTCGGCGCCGCTGCTGCAGGCTGCGGACAAGGACCACATCGTCCTGCACTGCCTGCCCGCGCACCGCGGCGAGGAGATCACGGACGAGGTCATGGACGGCCCGCACTCGGTGGTCTTCGATGAAGCCGAGAACCGACTGCATGCGCAGCGCGCCATCCTGGCGACGCTCATCCGGTAGCCGCGTGCCGCGTCGGCGACAGCAATCCGGTTCGGGACGCGGGCAGGTTCGCGACGGCGGACCGGCCCGCGTCCGCGTGCTGTGCGGCGCCGGCGCCATCTGCCTGGCAGTGATTGGCGGGCTGTTGGGCGCCTGTGCCGTCGTCGAGGCGCCGCCCGGCGGGCCCGTCGACATGAAGGCGCCGCGCCTGGCCGCCGCCGTCCCCGACTCGGGCAGCGTGGCGCTGGGAGAGGTCCGCACGCTCCGGTTCACCTTCACGGAGAAGATGACGCGGCAACCGGCGGAGGCCTGGCTGCACTTCTATCCGGCGCAGCGGATCCGCCACACGTCGTGGCACGGTGCGCGCGAGGCCGAGGTCACGCTGTGGGAGCCGCTTCCGGCCGACACGGTCATCGTGGCCGAGGTTGCCGCGACGATGCAGGACGCCCACAAGGTCAAGGCCCGCGAGAGCCGGCGCTTCCCCCTGGCGACGGCCGCGGCGATTCCCGCCGGCCGGCTGGCCGGCTCGCTCGTGATGGGCGACTCGGCCGTGACCAACGCCGTGGTGGAACTCTACGGGCTGGATCCCGATACGCTCGATTATTTCCAGCGGCCGATCCTCAGGCGTGCAATCACCGATCACACCGGGCGCTGGTCTTTCGAGTGGCTGCCGGTGCCGGGCGGGCCGTGGCTGGTGCGTGCCTATGCCGATGCCGACCGCAACCTGCGCGCGGGCGACCGTGAGGCGCAGCGCCTGCTGCCGGACACGCTGTCGCTGACGGCGGCGCAGGCGGAGCAGCAGACCGGCGCGCTCACGCTCTACGCCTTCGGCGCCCCGGGCAGCCTCAACGTGCGCCCGTTCGAGCGGCGCGGCTGGTCCGGCGCCTGGTTCGCCTGGCCGCAGGTGGTCGTCGAGGCCGACACCGGCTGGGCGCCCGTGCCCGCCGGGAAGGGTGCACCGGTCCATGCCCTGGCGCCCGAGGCGGGCTCCGCGCTGGCCGAAGTGGCGTCCGGCGAGCTGCGCGTCGTCGTCTTCGCCGACATCGACGGCGACAGCCTCCTCAGCCGCGTGCCGGTCGCGTCGTTGAAGATGCCCGGGATGGCTGTGCCCTGGCCCGACACGCTGTCGGCGGCGCGGTACCTGGAACCCTGGTGGCTGGTGGAGGGCGTCACGCTTGCGCCGGGCCTCGAGGCCACGCTGGTCGTGCCCGCCGGTCCGCCGACGATGACCGTCATTGCCGCCTCGGACACGTTGGCCGTCCCCGCTGCGGCCGCGGCCCCCGCCAAGGGCAAACCGACTGGCAAACCGACCGGCAAACCGATCCCCAAGGAGCACCGATGAGTGACGCCAACCACCCCCTGCCGTTCGTCAAGATGCACGGCGCCGGCAACGACTTCGTCATGGTCGACCACCGGGAACTGGTCGCGCGTGGCCTTGAGGGCCGGTTGACGGGCGCAGCCATCGAAGCGCTCTGCGACCGCCGCAAGGGGATCGGCGCCGACGGGCTCATCATCATCGGGCCCGGTTCAGCGACCGGCCAGGCGTCCGGTACCGCGTTCCGCATGACCTACTTCAACTCGGACGGCGGCGAGGCCGAGATGTGCGGCAATGGCGCCCGCTGCAGCGTCGCGCATGCACACCGCCTGGGTCTGGCCGGTGCCGAGTGCCGCTTCGATACCTGGTCGGGCGCGCTGGACGGCTGGGTCCACGGGCCGGGCGACCTCGAGATCAGCCTGCCCGCCTGGCGCGACCTGGATCTCGCAGTCGGCCTCGAGGGAACGCCGTGGGACCGCCATGCCTCATGCAACACGGGCGTACCGCATCTGGTGATGCCGGTCGACGATGTCGACAAGGTGGACCTCGTCGCGTGGGGTCCGCGGCTGCGATTCCACGAGCGATTCGGCGCCGCCGGCACCAACGTCAACTGGGTGTCGCCTGACGGCCCCGGCGGCGGCTGGCGCATCCGCACCTACGAGCGCGGCGTGGAGGCCGAAACGCTTGCCTGCGGCACTGGCTCGTCGGCGTCGGCCGTGATACTCTGCGCCCTGGGCCTGGCCACGAGCCCGGTCGCCCTGCACACACGAGGCGGCGATGTCCTGACGGTCTCGGTGGACCCGCAGGCCGGCAGGCTGCGCCTGCGCGGCCCGGCCCTGGTGGCCTTCGAAGGCCAGGTGGCGTTTCCCGAATGAAACGGCTTTTCCCGGTGAAATCGCATTCCCTGCATGACAAGGCGCCAGACGGCGAGGTGACCCGCAATGGCTGACAAGACCTGGACGATGCCCGACGGCATCTATACCGCCCTGATCACGCCGTTCGCCGGGGACGGCTCGGTGGATCGCGCGGCCTGGAAGCGCCTGTTGCAGCGCCAGCTCGACGGCGGCGTGGCCGGCGTCGTACCGGTCGGCTGCACGGGGGAGGCCGCGGTGCTCGGGCGCGACGAGCGCGAATGGCTGGTGCGCACCGCCGTGGAGATGTGCGCGGGCCGATGCGCGGTGGTCGCCGGCTCGGGCTCGAACTCGACGCGCGAATCGATCGCGCTCACGCGCGACGTGAAGGCCTGGGGCGCCGACGCCGCCATGCTGATCTCGCCGTACTACAACAAGCCGCAGCAGGCCGGCCTGCTCGCGCACTACCGCGCCATCGCGCGCGCCGTCGACATCCCGCAGGTCATCTACAATGTGCCCGGGCGCACCGCCGTCAATATCCTGCCGGAGACCGTCGCCCAGCTGGCCGCCGAGCCGAACATCGTCGCGCTGAAGGAAGCCAGCGGGAACCTGGTCCAGATCGAAGAGGCCATCGGCCGCTGCGACCTGAAGGTGTTCTCGGGCGACGACGGGCTGAACTTCCAGGTCTTCGGACTGGGGGGCGCCGGCGCCATCAGCGTGGTCAGCAACCTGCTGCCCGGAACCCTGACGCGCATGTGGCGGGCGTTCGCCGCCGGGGATATCAACACCGCGTGGCCGCTCGCGCGCACACTCGACCCCGTCTGCGCCGCCTGTTTCCTGGAGACGAATCCGGTGCCGGTGAAGGAACTGCTGTCGATGGCCGGGCAGTGCCGGCGCGATCCCCGGCTGCCGCTGGTGCCGGTGTCCGAGAAAACGCTGACGCGGCTGGTGCAGTTCTACGAGGGCACGCTGGCGGGCCTCCTGGCGAGCGAGGCAACTGAAAACAGCCCCGGGAGCCCGGCGTGAGCCCGACGGCAAAGCTGTCCGTCGCCGTTCACGGCGCCGAGGGCCGCATGGGCCGGCTGGTGGCCGCGCTCGTGGACGCCGCCGATGACTGCGAACTGGTGGCGCTGGTGACTGAGCCCGGGCGCGTGGTGCCCGCCGGCGCCCTGCATCCGACGCTGCCGGCCATCGGCCAGGACGCGATGGGCGCGATGCTGCCGCCCGGCTGCGTGGTGATCGACTTCTCGCTGGCACCCGCACTGCCGGGCCTGCTGGCGGGCGTGGCGCAGGCGAACGCGCGGCTGGTCAGCGGCACGACGGGGTTCACGGCCGAGCAGTACGCACTGCTGGCGCGCCACGCCGAACGGCTTCCGGTCGTGCACGCGACGAATTTCAGCATCGGCATCCCCGCCCTGCAGATGGTGCTGCAGCTGCTGGCCCGCACGCTGCCGGCCGGGTTCAATGCCGAACAGGTCGAGACGCACCACACCGCCAAGATCGACCGCCCGAGCGGTACGGCCCGCTCGCTGGCCGACGCCTGGAGCCGGGTGCGTGGCGGCGAGCCGGTGCCGGTGCACTCGCAGCGTATCGGCGGTGCTGTCGGCGAACACACCTGGACCATCGGCGACCAGGAAGAGACGCTGGTGCTGACCCACCGAGCGCAGTCGCGCCAGGCGTTCCTGCGCGGGATCCTGCCGGCAGTCCGTTTCGTGGCAACGCGCGACAAGGGACTGTTCGGATTGTCGGATGTGCTTCAGGACCTCGGCCGGACGGCGTGAGGCTCGTGCGCAGCGGCGGGAAGGGATTCTGCGGTACGGGATGCGTTCGCGGTGGCGAAGTCCGTGGCGGATCCGCTTCGCTGGCTGGTACGGCTTCGATCATGGGTACAGCAAGAGGGCCCCTCGTCAGGAGGGACCCTCAGGCAGGATGCGAATCACGCCGGTTGGACTCGCGCCGCTTACTTCGCGGCAGCGGCGGCCAGCCGGCTCTTGATCCGAGCGGCCCGCTTCTTGGGCATGAGGCCCTTGCGCGCCTGGACGTCCACGAGGCTGTACATTTCGGACAGCGTCGCGGCCTTTTCCACGGTCTCGGCAGCGCGGAACGTCTTGATCTTGGTCCGCATCAGCGAGCGGTTCTGCCGGTTGCGCTCGTTGCGCTTCTGGCTCGTGATCAGACGCTTCTTACAACTCTTGTGATGGGGCACGTTTCCGACCTCCGTCAGGGTTTCCACAGACGGGAAAAGATACCCCGGGGCAGCGGCGATGTCAAGTGACACCAACATGAGTGGCACCAATGATTTCGACGAACCCGCGCCGCCGGCCGTCCCGACGCCCCCGGAAGGGGAGTCAGGGGAGGAGGTGGGCACGTCCGAGGCCGTCCAGCAGAAGCTGTCTGCCCTGCCGGCGGCCCCCGGTGTCTACCTGCACAAGAACCGCCAGGGCCGCGTCATCTACGTCGGCAAGGCCGCCAGGCTGAACCAGCGGGTCCGGTCCTATTTCCAGGCCGGCGCCGACCACGACCCCAAGACCGAAATTCTGGTCCGTCAGATCGGCGATTTCGACTTCATCGTCACCGAGACCGCGGCCGACGCCCTGATCCTCGAGAACCAGCTCATCAAGGAATACCGGCCGAAGTACAACGTCCGCCTGAAGGACGACAAGGCCTACCCCTACCTGCGCATCTCGCTGAACGAGCCGTTCCCGCGCATCGAGGTGGTCCGGCGCCTCGAACGCGACGGCGCCCGCTATTTCGGGCCGTTCACCGACGTCCACGCCATGCGCGAGACCCTGAAGTTCGCGGCCGGCGCCTTCCAGGTGCGCACCTGCCACCTGGGGCTGCCCGAGCAGACCGTCGAGCGGGCCTGCCTGGACTGGCAGATCGGCCGCTGCAGCGCCCCCTGCGTCGGCTACGACGATCGCGACAGCTACCGCGTGAAGGTCGATCGCCTGGTGCGCTTCCTGACCGGTCACGAGGACGAGGTGCTCGAGGAGTTGAGCGGGCAGATGGCCCGCCTGGCGCTCGAACGGCGCTACGAAGAAGCCGGGAAGCAGCGCGACCTCATTGCCCGCCTCGGCCGGACGATCAGCCACAGCCGGCCGGTCTCGGGCGTGAGCGGCGACTGCGACCTGGTCGGGCTGGCCCGCGACGGCGAGGATGCCTCGGGCGTCGTCATGCGCGTGCGGGGCGGACGCATCCTGACCACGCACCACTTCGCGCTGACGGACCGCCTCGACCGCGGCCTGGGCGACATCATGGCGCAGCTGCTCCGCGAGTATTACCCGCGCGCCGGCGACATCCCCGCCGAGATCCTGCTCTCGCACGCGGTGGAGGACATCGAGGACTGGAACCTCTGGCTGCGGCAGCTGCGTGGAGGCGCCTGCGGACTGAAGGTGCCCGTGCGCGGCGCCCGCCTGCAGGCCGTCGAACTGGCGCACACGAACGCGACCTTCAAGCTGCGCCAGGCCACGGTGAACCGGCAGGTGCGCCCATCGCGCAAGGTGACGCCGGCCGACATCGAACTGCAGGAGGCCCTCGACCTGCACACGGTGCCCGACACCATCGAGTGTTTCGACATCTCGAACTTCCAGGGCCGCGAGACGGTAGCGTCACTGGTTTATTTCAAGGGCGGGCTGCCGCTCAGGAGCCGGTACCGGCGCTTCCGCATCCGCACAGTCGAGGGTTGCGACGATTTCGCGAGCATGCGCGAGGTTCTCGACAGGCACTACGGGAAGCTGGCCGAGACCGGCGGCGAGCCCGCCGACCTGGTCGTCGTCGACGGCGGCGCCGGACAGCTCGGCGTCGCCCGCGAGGTGCTGGCGAGCCACGGGTTCCACGGCGCGCAGCTGATCGGCCTGGCCAAGCGCGAGGAGACGATACACCGCGAGAACGGGACGATCTCGCTTTCGCGCCGCAGCGAAGCCCTGAAGCTGCTGCAGCGCGTGCGCGACGAGGCCCACCGCTTCGCCATCACCTACCACCGGCTGCTGCGCGACCGCAAGACGACCGCCAGCGAACTGGACCTGGTGCCCGGCATCGGCCGCATCAAGAAGCTGGCTCTGCTGCACCGCTTCGGGTCGGTGGTGCAGATCCGCGCCGCCTCGGCCGCCGAACTCGGTGAAGTGCGCGGCATCAACCGCCACGACGTGGCGACGCTGCTGTCCTTCTTCGCGCAACGCTATCCAGCCGTGGGCGAGGACGGGGAAGACATATGACGCCGCGTCCGCAGCAGGGTGAAGCCACGGCGCGCGAACGCGCCTGGGACGACGCTGTCGACAGCTTCCTCGGCCACGCCGGCATCGAGAAGGGCCTGGCCGGCGCGACCGTCGAGGCACAACGAAGCGACCTGGCCCGCCTGCGCGAATGGGCGCTGGAGGAGGGTCTTGCCGGTCCCGGCGCCGTGCAGGACAGCCACCTGCGCGCCTTCCTGCTGGACAGCGCGCGCGACCTGGCGGCGACGTCGCGCGCCCGCCTGCTGTCGACGCTGCGGTCGTTCTTCCGCTTCCTGCAGGCCGAGGGCCGGCAGTCCGGGGACCCGACGGCGACCATCATCGCGCCCCGCAAGGGCCGCCACCTGCCGGACGTGCTGAGCGTGCCGCAGGTCGAGCGACTGCTGGCCTGGGGCGACGACGGCTCGGCGGCCGGCCTGCGCGACCGCGCCGCGCTGGAGCTGCTCTATGGCTGCGGGTGCCGCGTCAGCGAGCTGTGCGGGATGGACGTGGCCGACCTGGACCCCGCCGAGGCGATGGTGCGCCTGCGCGGCAAGGGCAGCAAGGAGCGGCAGGTCCCCGTCGGCGAACCCGCGCTCGCGGCCGTCGATGCGTGGCTGCGCAGCGGGCGCCCCCGCATGGCCGGCAAACGGCCCAGCCCGGCCCTGCTGCTGAACCGGAGGGGCGGGCGCCTTTCCCGGGTGTCGGTCTGGTCGCTGCTCAAGAAGGCCGGGGCTGCCGCAGGGTTGCCCGAGTCGGTTTCGCCCCACACGCTGCGCCACAGCTACGCCACGCACCTGCTCGAAGGCGGGGCCGACCTGCGGGTGGTGCAGGAGCTGCTCGGCCACGCAGACATCTCGACGACCGAGATCTACACCCACGTCGATCGGGCCTGGCTGGCCGAGGCCTGGCGGTCGGCCCACCCGCGCTCGGGGCGCCGCTGACAGCCATTTCAGGGCCCCTCCGGGGCACCTTTGACATGGCCCCGGGCCGATGGTACTGTTGCCCGACCACGACCCCCGACCGGGGGCCTTCGCATCGGCCTCATCTTGCCAACCGCCTGAAAGGCCAAGACTTGAGCGACCACAAGCCCGCCGGCAGCGCGACGAAGCCCGCCGGCCGCCCCGTCATCCTCAGCGGCATGCGGCCCACCGGCCGCCTCCACTGGGGCAACTACACCGGAGCCCTGGAGAACTGGGTCCGGCTGCAGGACGAGTACGATTGCCGATTCATGGTCGCCGATTGGCATGTGCTGACCACGGCCCTGGACAAGGCCGGCGAGATCAAGGCGAACAGCCGCGAGATGTTCCTCGACTGGCTGGGGGCGGGCCTCGACCCCGAACGGTCGGTGCTGTTCCTGCAGTCGACGATCAAGGAGCACGCAGAGCTGTTCCTGGTCATGAGCATGATGATCAGCATGGGCCGCCTGCAGCGGAATCCGACGTTCAAGGAGCAGGTGCGCGACCTGAACCTCGGCGGCGAGATCAGCTTCGGCCACCTGGGGTACCCGGTGCTGCAGGCCGCCGACATCCTGGCCTACCGCGCGCACGCCGTGCCCGTGGGCGAGGACCAGCTGCCGCACCTGGAGTTGACGCGCGAGATGGCGCGGCGCTTCAACTTCCTGTTCGGTGATGTCTTCCCCGAGCCCGAGGCGCTGGTGACGAAGTTCGCGCGCTTCCCGGGCACCGACGGCGGACGCATGAGCAAGTCGATGGGCAACACGATCGAGATCTCCGCCTCGCCGGAGGAGATCCGCGAGCGGATCAAGCCCGCGTTCACCGACCCGGCGCGGCTGCGGCGCAGCGACCCCGGCCACCCCGAGGTCTGCGGCATCTACACCTGGTACCAGAAGTTCCTGCCGGAGGCCCTCCCGCAGGTGGCCGAGGAGTGCCGCACCGCTGCGCGCGGCTGCGTCGACTGCAAGAAGCAGCTGGCCGAGGGCGCCATCGCCCATTTCGCGCCGTTGCGCGAGCGCCGCGCGGAGTTCGAGGCGAATCCGGCGCGCCTGGACGAGATCATCGCCTCGGGCTGCGACCGCGCCCGGGCGCTGGCGCAGGACACCATGATGCGCGTCCATGACGCGATGGGCATCGGCTAGATGGACGACAGCAAAGAGGACCACGTGCAGGACAGCGACGTGCAGAACAACCTGGTGCAGGACGGCGACCTCCCGGTGGCGGACGTGCTCGACGACGCCGACGGCGCCGCCCCGATGCCCGTCCGCCGCGAGCGTGGCAGTCCGGAAACGTGGAACCTCGACGCGCTGCCGCCGGAACTGGACTATTTCCGTTCCAGCGCCGCCTACCAGATCGAGCTGACCGGCTTCCAGGGCCCGCTCGACCTGCTGCTCCACCTGATCGACAAGGACCAGGTGGATATCTACGATATCCCGATCGCGCGCATCACCGACCAGTTCATCCGCCACATCGAGGTGATGCAGTCCATCAGCCTCGACCAGGCCGGCGAATTCATCGCCATGGCCGCGACGCTGCTGGTCATCAAGATGAAGATGCTGATGCCGTCGCGCCTGGACGAGGAGGAGGACGAGGAAGACGATCCCCGCGCCGAACTGGTGCGTCGCCTGCTCGAGTACAAGCGCTTCAAGGAGGCGGCAATCACCTTCCAGGAGCGTGAGGACGAGCGGCGCCAGTACCACACGCGCCAGATGCGCTTCCCGTTCACCAACGACCTGGCGGTCGAACCAGAATTGCGCATCGAGATGTTCGACCTGCTGGCAGCGCTGGCCGGTATCTACGATCGTGTGCGCAAGAGGCCGGTGCACGACATCGTGCGCGAGCCGTTCACGGTAGGGGAGAAGATAGACCTTATCGCCGGCCGCACAGGCGACGGCGCCCTGGTCCGCTTCGAGGAGTTGTTCTCTGACGACACCATCAAGATGGAAGTCGTCGTCACCTTCATCGCCATCCTGGAGATGGTCAAGCGAGGTCGTCTCGTGTTCGTACAAACCGAACCTTTGGGTCCCATCTGGCTGCGTCGTCCCGAACCCGGCGAAATGGTGGGAACGCCCGAAACCCCGTATGACAGCGTCGACGCCGCCGCGCCGACTGCCGACGGCACGGCCACCGCTGTCCTCGACGAAGAGGAGGACGAAGAGGCCTGGTCCGACGAAACCGATGACGACGACGATGACGACGACGACATCGAGTGGGAAGACGACGATGACGACGACGAGGACTGGAGCGACGACGACGAGGGAGACGAGCCCGAGAAGAGCGAAGCCGCCACGGTGGTGACCGACGCCGCCACGGTGGTGACGGACGCCGCCACGCGCAGCAGCGACGGCGACGGGGATGACGGCGACGAAGCCGACCTCGACGACGACGATGACGACGAAGATGACTGGGACGACGACGATGACTGGGAACTCGACGATGACGATGACGATGCCGATGACGGCGACGCCGCCGATGATGAGGACGACAAGGACTAGCCACGACGAACCGCGGGACCTGCGCGCCCTGGAGATGGAATCTTGAAGAGGGAACTGGAAGCCCTGCTGTTCGCCACCGACAGCCCGCTGACCATCGCGCGGCTGAAGAAGATCTTCCCGGAGCGGGAGAACGCGGAGATCCGCGCCGCCATCGCCGAACTGGAGCAGGACTACACGGCCGCCGGCCAGGCGTTCACCGTCGTCGAGTTCGGTGGCGGCTGGCAGATCGCCACGCGGCCCGAATTCGCGCCGCTGGTCGACAACCTGCTCAAGTCGCGCAGCTTCACCCGCCTGTCGAAGGCCGGTCTCGAGGTGCTGGCGATCATCGCCTACCGGCAGCCGATCACGCGCATCGAGATCGACGAGATCCGCGGCGTGAACTCGAGCGGCGCCATCAGCACGCTGACCGAGCGCAACCTCATCACCGTGGTCGGGCGCTCGCAGAGTGTCGGCAACCCGCTGCTCTACGGCACCACGCGCGAATTCCTCAACCACATGGGCCTCAAGGGCCTCGGACAGCTGCCCGACCTGCCCGCGCTCGAGGGTGTGCTGGACGACCGTGAGCAATTGAAGGAATTCGCCAGCCGCATCGGCCGCGAGGTCACCGACGAGGAACTGGAGGAGTACTTCGCCGCCCCGGAGACGACCGTCGCCGAGTCTGCCGAGGAAATCTCGGTGGGACTGGACGGCGAGGAAGCGGCCGAGGTGGAGACCGCCGCGGAGACGATCGACGAAGGCGACGAGAACGGGGACGGCGACGGCAGCGTCGAAGGCGCTGACGCCGACGGCGCCGAGGACGCACCTGACGACGAAGAGGACCGATGACCCCCGACGACCAGGGCATCCGGCTGAACAGGTATCTGGCGCGGGCCGGCCACGGCTCGCGTCGTGCCGTCGAGGATCTCATTACGGCCGGGCGCGTGACCATCGGCGGCAAGGTTGTGACCGACCTCGGGCGGCGCGTCGACCCCGAACACGACCACGTGGCGGTCGACGGTCGACCGGTTACTATTCCCGAGGACACCCGCGTCTACGCTTTCCACAAGCCTTTCGGCGTCACCTGCACCCTGAAGGCCCAGGCCGGCCAGGACGACCTGCGCGAGTGGCGCCACCGGGCCGACCTCCCCGAGCGTTTTGTCCCCGTCGGCCGCCTTGACCAGACGTCCACCGGGTTGCTCCTTTGGACCGACGACGGCGCGTTGAACCAGGCCCTGTGCCGCCCGCGCTCGGGGGTCTGGAAATCGTACGAAATCGAACTGGCGATGCCGTTGCCCGAGGAACTGCTGCCGACGCTGACCGACGGCAGCATCGAACTCGACGGTCGCCCGTGTCTGCCTTGCCTGTTGCACCCGGGGCGCCGCCACGACGGCCGACACTGGGTGATGGAGCTTCACGAGGGTCGCAATCGCCAGGTGCGGCGGATGTTCGCGGCGCTCGGGCAGACGGTGACGCGATTGCACCGCGTGGCGTTCGGACCGGTGCTTCTGGGACTGCTGCGCGCAGGCGATTTCCGGCGGCTCAACGCCTCGGAGTTGACCGCGCTGCGGGCCGCGGCGGAGGCCGAGGACAAGAACCGGTCGCGCGGCGGGAAGAAGGCCGAGGCGCGCAAGCCCAACGGCCCGCGGAAGCCCGGTGGGCCGGGCAGACCGGCCGGCCCGCGCAAGCCCGGCGGCCCGTCCCGACCCGCAGGCGATCGCAAGCCGGCGGGCACCCGCAAGCCGACGCGAGGTGACGATTGACCATGGGAACGACGAAGACGCCGATTGAGCGGGAAGCGGAAGCATCGAGCCGGAGGCCACCGATGATCGACTTCAAGTCCCTGTTCCGACCCGGCATCCTCGCCACCCGCCCGTACAGCCCGGGCAAGCCGATCTGCGAGGTGAGGCGCGAACTGGGGCTCGGCGACATCATCAAGCTGGCCAGCAACGAGAATCCCGAGGGCCCGCTTCCGGAAGTGCTCGAGGCCATCGCCGAGGCGGCGTGCGACCTCAATCGCTACCCCGACTCGTCCGCCTTCCGCCTGACCGAGGCCCTTGCCGCCAACCTGGGCGTCACACCCGACGAACTGATCCTCGGCAACGGCAGCAATGAAGTCATCGACATCCTCATCCGCGCACTGGTCTCGCCCGGTGAAAACGTCATCTTCAGCCAGCACAGCTTCATCGTCTACGCGCTGACGACCGCGGTGCACTTCGAGTGCGGGCGCGCGGTGCCCCTGACCGCCGACGACCGCCACGACTTGCCCGCCATGGCTGCGGCCATCGACGCGAACACCAAGCTGGTCATCGTCTGCAACCCGAACAACCCGACCGGCACCTACAACACGGCCGACGAGTTCACCGCCTTCATGAAGCAGGTGCCGCCGCGCGTAGTGGTGGCCGTCGACGAGGCCTACTACGAGTATGTCACGGCGCCGGACTACCCCCAGGTGCTGTCGATGCGCGGTGAATACCCGAACCTCGTCTCGCTGCGCACGTTCAGCAAGATCCACTCGCTGGCCGGCCTGCGCCTGGGCTATGCCATCGGGCACGCCGGGCTCATCACCGAACTGCACAAGACACGCGAGCCGTTCAACGTGAACTCGCTCAGCCAGGCTGCGGCCGTGGCCTGCCTGCAAAACCCGGCCGCCGTGGCCGATCGCGCCCGGCGCAACGAGCGCGAACGCGAGCGGCTGGCCCGCAACCTCGAGGCCATCGGCTTCCAGGTCGTGCCGAGCCAGGCGAACTTCCTGCTGGTGCGCTGCGGCGGTTGCCCCGACCGGATGAAGTCCGCCCTGTTGCTGACGACGTCCATGCTGATGAAGGGCGTGATCGTGCGCCCCATGCACGCTTTCGGACTTGGTGAGGGCGCCCTGCGCATCAGCGTGGGCCTGCCCGAGGAGAATGACCGCTGCGTGGCGGCGCTGAGGGAGATCCTGTCCTGATGGGTGGCTTGTCTTGAGGGAAGAATTGCGTATTGCCGGCAGCATCCCGCTGTCCGCCCGCCAACCGGGCCAGGCGACGACCATCGTCCAGGTCGGGCCTGTCGCCTTCGGCGGGCCACGCGTCGTGCTGATTGGCGGACCGTGCGCCGTCGAGGGACGCGACCAGGTGATCCGCGCCGCGCGGGCCGTGCGCGAGGCGGGCGGCTCCATGCTGCGCGGCGGCGCCTGGAAGCCGCGCACCAGTCCCTACGATTTCCAGGGCCTCGGCGCCGAGGGCCTGCAGCACCTGGTCGAGGCCCGCGACGCAACCGGCCTGCCGTTCGTGACCGAGGTCCTCGACCCGCGCGATGTCGAACTGGTCGCAACGCACGCCGATATGCTGCAGATCGGGAGCCGCAGCGTGCAGAACTTCCCGCTGCTGCGCGAGGCCGGCCAAAGCGGCAAGCCCGTGATGCTCAAGCGCGGCATGATGACGACCGTTGGCGAGTGGCTGCACGCCGCCGAACACGTGCTCGCCGCCGGCGGCCGTCACGTCGTGTTCTGCGAGCGCGGCATCCGCACCTTCGAGCCCACCCTGCGCAACACGCTCGACGTCGGCTCGGTCGCGGTCCTGCGCGAGATGACACACTTCCCGGTCATCGTTGATCCCAGCCACGCCGCGGGCGAGTCGCGCTTCGTCGCGGCGCTCGCCCGCGCCGCCGTGGCTGCGGGCGCCGATGGGCTGCTGATCGAGATGCATCCGGATCCCGCGGCCGCGCTCAGCGACGCGGTCCAGAGCCTGGACCCCGCCCAGTTTGCCGAACTGGCGATTTCGTGCCGGGCCGTGGCCCGCGCCGTCGGCCGGGATCTCTGATGGCCTATCGCCACCCGGACGAGTTGCCCACGGGCGACCCTGCGCTCCTGCCGCCCGATGCGGTGATCGCGGTCGATGGGCCCGCCGGCTCGGGCAAGTCGAGTACCGCGCGGGCGCTGGCCGAGCGCTTCGAACTGCTCTACATCGACACGGGGGCCATGTACCGGGCCCTGACGCATGCCGCGCTGTCGTCAGGCATCAACCCCGGCGACGAGGCCGCGCTCGTGGCGCTGCTGGCCCCGGCGTCGCTCGAACTGCTCCCGTCGCGCGGCGAGACCACAGTCCTGTGGTGCGGCAACGATGTCTCGCGCGCCATCCGCACGCCCCAGGTCGAGGCCGCCGTCTCGCAGGTCAGTACGCACGCCGAGGTGCGCCGCCTGATGGTTCAGCGCCAACAGACCATGGGCCGCCGCGGCGGTGTCGTCATGGAAGGGCGCGACATCGGCAGCGTCGTGTTCCCGCTGGCCACCGCGAAGATCCACCTGTCGGCTTCGCCCGAGGCGCGGGCAGACCGCCGCTGGCGCCAGTTCAGGGATCGCGGCGTGGAGGTGGATCGCGACGGGCTTGTGCGCGAACTGGCCGACCGCGACCGCCAGGACAGCGAACGGGCCGTCAGCCCGCTGCAGATCTCGCCCGACGCGTTCGTCATCGACTGCAGCGACCTCGACTTCGCGCAGCAGATCGAACTGTGCGCGCGCGCCTGCCTGGTCAATCCGGCGCTCGACGCCGCGCTTGACCTGGACATCAAGCGCGCACGGCGCGAGCTGCCGCCGCGCTATCGACTGGTCTACGGCATTTTTGACACGGTGACCCGCTTCTTCGGAATGACCGAATACGGGAGCGGGGGCCATCCCATCCCGCGCGGCTGTATCGTTTCGGTCAACCACATCAGCCTGTGGGACCCGGCGCTGGTGGCCGGCACGTTCCGCCGCGGCCCCATCCACACGCTCGCCAAGGCCGAGCTCTTCCACCCCGCCTGGCTGGGCGGGCGCTTGTTCCGCTGGATGGACGCGATCCCCATCCGCCGCAAGGGCTACGATCGGAACGCGTTCCGCGAGGCAGCGGCGCGCCTGGCCGAGGGCGAGCACCTGATGATCTTCCCCGAAGGCACGCGGCAGGCGATCGGCGAGCCGGGGCAGGTGCGCAGCGGGCTGGGCATCCTCGTGCAGGAGACCCGGGCGCCGGTAGTGCCGATCTTCCTGCGCGGCGCCTATGGCAAGCGCATCGGCGGTTCGGTCGAGTCGCCGCTGGAGGTCTGGCGCGGCCCGCTGCTGAGGTGGCACGGACTCGACGACCTGCTCGGGACGGTGGACCGCCGCGTCGCCTCGGACCGCATCGGGCTGCTCTGCCGGTCCGCCTGGTGCGAGTTGCAGGCGCGCAGCTTCCAGATGAATCCCGTCACGGAATTTGAGAAGGCGCTGGGAGACAAGCAATTGCGGCAATTCTCCGCCCGCCAGGCCAAGCTCTTCGGGACCTGACCCGGACCCGGGTCGGCCTTGCCTTCCGGACCACTTCGGGGTATATTTGCCGATCCGCCGGACCAGTCGGTCCGGTGTGTCCATCTGTCACCAGGAGGCAACCGTTCATGTCTTTCAACCCCGCTTCCGACTCCGACGGACCCCGTCGGTCGGCGGGCCATTCTTCTTACCGCCCGCGCGGCAAGGGAAGCCTGAATCACGATGACGACCAGGACGATAGCGGCGGCGGCGACGAGTTCCGCACGCCCTCGGCGCCCAAGCTCAGCACGGAGTACGTCTCCGGTTCGATCGTCAACCTGGACTACCACGGCGACGACGGTAAGTTCGACGAACTGTCCGGCGCCGACATGCTCGCGCTGATCAACAGCTATGAAGAGACCCTGACGGACATCCAGGAGGGCCAGATCCTCAAGGGTACCGTCATCGAGGTCCGCGAGAACGAAGTCCTGATGAACATCGGCTTCAAGAGCGAAGGCGTCATCAACCGCGAAGAGTTCGGCTCGCAGATCATCAACGTGAACGACACGTTCGATGTGTTCCTGGAGAAGCTCGAGAACCTGGACGGCCTGGTCGTCCTCTCGAAGGAACGCGCCGACTTCCTCAAGGTCTGGGACAAGATCAAGGTCGCGCACGAGGCCGGCGAAGTCGTCACCGGCCTGGTGGACCGCCGCATCAAGGGCGGCCTCGTGGTCAAGCTCTGGGGTGTCGACACGTTCCTGCCGGGCAGCCAGGTGGCCCTGCGCCAGGTCCCGAACCTGGAGGACATGATCGGCGAAGAGATCCAGTGCCGGATCATCAAGAAGAACAAGCGCCGTCGGAACGTGGTGGTCAGCCGCCGCATCGTTCTCGAGCAGGAGCGCGAGTCGAAGAAGAAGAACCTGATCTCCGAGCTGCAGAAGGGCCAGGTCCGCAAGGGCATCGTCAAGAACATCACCGATTTCGGTGCGTTCGTCGATCTCGGCGGCATCGACGGCCTGCTGCACATCACCGACCTCAGCTGGGGCCGCGTCAACCACCCCAGCGAAGTCGTGGCCATCGGGCAGGAGATCGAGGTCAAGGTCCTGGACTTCGAGCAGGAGCGCGAGCGCATCAGCCTCGGCCTCAAGCAGCTCCAGTCCTACCCGTGGGACCATGTGGAAGAGCGGTACCCGGAGCAGGCGATCGTGCGCGGCCGCGTGGTGAGCATCACCAACTACGGCGCGTTCGTCGAGCTGGAGAAGGGTGTCGAGGGCCTCATCCACATCAGCGAGATGAGCTGGACCCGTCACATCAAGCACCCGTCGAAGGTCGTCTCGATCGGCGATGAGGTCGACGTGATGGTCCTGAAGACCGACAAGGCGAACGAGAAGATCAGCCTGGGCCTCAAGCAGTGCGAGAGCGACCCCTGGCTGACCCTGATCGAGCGCTACCCGGTCGGCTCGGCCATCGAGGGCAAGGTCCGCAACCTGACCGATTTCGGCGCCTTCGTCGAGGTCGAGGAAGGCATCGACGGCCTGGTCCACATCTCGGACATGAGCTGGACGCGTCGCGTGCGTCACCCGAAGGAGCTGCTCAAGCGCGGCGACTCGGTGAAGGTGCAGATCCTGGACATCGACACGTCCAAGCGCCGCATCAGCCTGGGCATCAAGCAGCTGCAGGACAATCCGTGGCCGGACCTGGCCGACCGCTTCCCGGTGGGCCACAACGTCAACGGGACCGTCAGCCGCATGCTCGACCATGGCGCCATCATCGAGATGGGGGACGACCTGGAGGGCTTCGTGCCGCTGGGCCACCTCGGCATCCCGAAGCTCGACAAGCCCCAGTACTACTTCCGTGAGGGCGAGGCCTGCGAGCTGAAGGTCATCAAGATGGACGTCGAGAACCGTCGGATCGTGCTGTCGATCGCCGAACGCCTGAAGGAGAATGGCTCCGATGCCATCGAGGCGTTCGTCGCGGCGCACCCGCGGCTCGAGGACGTCGTCGCGGCCGAAGAGGCCCTGGCGGCGGCCGGAGAGCTCCCGGAGAAGTCTGCGGTCGATGACGACTACGCCGACGAGGTCGACTACCCCGCGCCGGCCAACTAGGCAGACCGGGGCGATCGCCTCTCAGAAGATGCGGCCGGAAATCCCGGTCGCCCGCCGGAGGGGCGGGGTCCAGGCCCCGCCCCTCCTTGGTTTTCAGGGAAGCGCCGCCGGCGTGCAGCCCGGCGCCAGCGATGCGAGGATGCAAGGACGGCATGGAAGCACCGCTGCAGGAACTGCGCGTGATGACGCCCGGCGCGGCCGCTACCGCCGGCGTCGTTGCGGCCGTGCCTGTGCCCGGCGTGCTGCGCGTCGCCTTCCATACCCTCGGCTGCCGCCTGAACCAGTACGATACCGAGAGCATCCGCCTGCGCCTGTCCGAGGCCTGCGCCGTGCAGGTCGTCACCTGGAACGAACCCGCCGACCTCTACGTGCTCAACAGCTGCACCGTGACGGCCAAGGCCGAGCACGAGTGCCGCCGCCTCGCGCGACAGGCGAAGCAGCGTCATCCCGGCTGTAAAGTCGTCGTCGCGGGCTGCTACGCGCAGACCGGGCCCGACGCGCTGGCGGCCATCGCCGAGATCGACGGCGTGGTGGGCAACACGCTGAAGGAGGACGTCGCCGCCTGGTTGCCCGGCGTGATGGCGGGCGAGGGCCCGCGGGTGCACAGCCGCGCGTTCGCAGCCGACGAAGCGTTCTCCGCGCCGGTGGTCGACGCCTTTCCCGGCCGCAGCCGCGCCTTCGTGAAGATCCAGGATGGTTGCGACCTGCGCTGCACCTACTGCGCCATCTGGCAGGCGCGCGGTCCCGGGCGCTCGCGCGCGGCCGACGACGTCGTCGCCCAGCTGGCGCAGCTGCGCGCCGCGGGCTACCGCGAGGCCGTGCTGGCCGGCGTCCACCTCGGCGGCTGGGGGCGCGACCTCGACACCGATGCGAACGGTTCCCGCGACCGCCTGCCCGACCTGCTGCGCCGCGTCCTGGCCGAACTGCCCGACCTGCGCCTGCGCCTGAGCAGCATCCACCCGAACGAGGTGCGTGCGCCGCTGCTTGAGATGTATGCGCGCGAACCGCGCCTGCGGCCGCACCTCCACCTTTCGCTGCAGAGCGGCTCGGATGACGTGCTGCGCCGCATGAAACGTCCCTACCGCGCCGCCGGCGCGCGCCGCGCTGTCGACGATGTGGCTGCGCTCGGCGGAGACTTCGGCATCGGCGCCGATTTCATCGTCGGCTTCCCGGGCGAGACCGACGCCGAATTCAACGACACCCTGCAGCTGGTCGAGCACCATGCCTTCAGCTACGTGCACGTTTTCCGTTACTCGGCGCGCCCCGGCACGGTGGCTGCGCAGATGACCGATGCCGTGCCGCCGTCCGTCATCAGCGAACGCGCCGCAGCCCTTCGCGAAGCGTCGGGCCGCAAGCGCGCCGCGTTCCGCAGTACATTGCTCGGCTCGCAGCGCGAGGCCGTCGTCGAGCACGGCACCGACCTGCCCGGCTTCCACCAGGCCACGACCGACAACTACGAAACCGTGATGATCCCGGCCGTCCCCGGCGACGGCCTCGGCCCGGGCGCGCTGGTCACTGTGCGCCCCGACCACGAACAAGACGGGCGGCTCTTCGCCGCGACCGTTCAAGGATAGACGCCCATGTCCACGTTCCAGAATTCCCTGCCCGACCTGACGAAGCCCGTGCCCACGGGCGGGCCGGCCATCTACATCGAGACCTACGGCTGCCAGATGAACGTCTACGACAGCCAGGCCATCAGCGGCGTGCTCGAGGGCGCCGGTTACCGCCTCGTCGAGAACGAACTGGTCGCCGACGCCGTCCTGCTGAACACCTGCAGCGTGCGCGAGCACGCCGAGCACAAGGTGATCAGCCGGGTGGGCGAGATCCGGCACCGGCGCAAGGACGCGGACCTCGCGCCGGCCGTGATCGGCATCTGCGGCTGCATGGCCGAACGGCTGGGCGATGACCTGCGCAAAGGCCCGCGCGCGGTCGACCTGGTGGTCGGCGTGGACAACTACGACGCCCTGCCGCGCCTGCTCGGCGCACTGGTCGGGCCGGGCGCCGCGGCCTCCACCGGCAAGGGCGGCCAGGCCGTCACCGGCCACCGCCAGGACGCCCACTACGTGGCCCCGCCGGACCTCTACCCGACCAACGGCAGCCATCTGGTGACGATCCACAAGGGGTGCGACTACAAGTGCACCTACTGCATCGTCCCGATGACCCGTGGCCCCCAGAGCGAGAAAGCGCCGGAGGTCATCCTGGCCGAGATCGAGCAGATCGTGGCCGGGGGCGGTCGCGAGGTGACCCTGCTGGGCCAGAACGTGACCGCCTACCGCTGGCAGGACCGGCTGGACTTCGCCGGCCTGATCGAGCAGGTGGCGGCCATCGACGGCCTCGAGCGCATTCGCTTCCTGACCGGCCACCCGAAGGACATGCACCGCCACCTGATGGACGCCATCGGTCGCCTGGACAAGGTCTGCCCCTGGCTGCACGTCCCGGCCCAGAGCGGCTCGGACGCGGTCCTGCGGCGGATGAAGCGCCTGTACACCGCCGCCGAGTACCTGGACATGGTGGAGTACGCCCAGCGGGTCATCCCCGGGGTCACGTTTTCCTCGGATTTCATCGTCGGGTTCCCGGGGGAGACGGACGCCGATTTCCGCGCTACCCTGGATCTCGTCCGCAGGGTAAAGTACGATCAGATCTTCTCCTTCAAGTACAGCGAGCGCCCGGGTGTCCCGGCCGCCAAGCTGGCCGATGACGTCCCGCTCGAGGCCAAGAAGGAACGCCTGGCCGAGCTCATGGATGTCCAGCAGGAGATCTGGACCGCCGCGGCGAACGCCCATGTCGGGGATGTCGTGACCGCCGTCTGCGAAGGCGCGGCCCGACGCCCGGCCGGGGCCATCCGCCTGCGGACGGCCAACAACCGCAAGGTCGTGGTCACCGGCGCCGAACTGGCGCCCGGGGCCGCGCTGACGGTGCGACTGACCGGCTGGGAAGGCACGACGTTCTTCGGTGAACCCGTGCCCGCCTGAGCCGGCCGGCCCGCGCGAAAGAGGTACTGCTGTGTGGTTTGTCAGGGGAATGGTCTTCCTCGCGCTGCTGTTCGCTCTGGTCTACTTTTTCGTGACCAACAGCGGCCAGTCCGTCGACATCAACCTCTTCGGCAGGCAGTACCTGGGCATCTCCATGTACTGGGTCGTGGTCGTCAGCTTCATGATCGGCTTCGGCACCGCGGTGGTGCTGGCGCTGGTGCGCGAAGTGAACCTGCAGCGCGGCATGTCGCGCCTGCGCAAGCTGATCCGCGACAAGGACCGCGAACTGGCCGACCTGCGCACGCTCCCGCTGCGCGAGGACGGCAGCGCCGCGTTCGAGGCAAAGGACGGCGACCTTGAGTGACTTCCTGACCTGGCTGGTTGTCGGCAGCGCGGCCATGGCCGCGGCCGTGGTCCTGTGGCGCATCTGGGTGCGCCCGAAGCCGATCGTCAACACCGACGACTACCAGCACGCGCTGCAACTGTGGATCGAGGGCGAACGCGATGAAGCCGCGGCCATCCTGCGCCGCGTCGTGCAGAAGCAGCCCGACGCCTTCGAGCCCTTCCTCTACCTTGGAAACCTGCTGCGCGAGCTGGGCGATGCGGGCCACGCCGTGGTGCTGCACCGCGGCCTGACGATGCGCGGCGAGCTGTCGCCGGGCCAGAAGATCGCCTCGGGCCTGGCCCTGGCTGAAGACCTGCTCGCGCTGGGCCAGTACACCGAGGCCGGCCAGGTGCTCGACACCCTGCAGCGCCACGCGCTGGAGAACAAGCGCTACTGGAAAGCGCGCTTCGCACAGCACCAGGGCGCGAACGAACTGCCCGACGCCGCGCGCGTGCTGAAGCAGGCGCCCAAGCACGTGCCCGAGCGCGACGCCGCCTGGTTCCGCGAGGCGTACGCCAGCTTCCAGCTGGACCGCGCCGTCGGCCACGCGCTGGCCGGCGAAGCGGGCGAGGCCCGCGCTCGCCTGCACGACGTCGAGAACATGCCCGAGACCGGCAGCCGCGCCGCGCTGGTGCGCGCCATCCTCGCCGCGCGCGCCGACGACCCTGCTGCCGCGCTGGGCGAGGCCGCCGACAACCTGCTCGACCACCCCGAGGAACTGGACATCTTCCTGCCGATGCTGCAGGACGCGCTGCTGCGCGGCGGCCAGTTCACGCGCACCATCCCGCTGCTGGAGACGGCCTGCCTGGCCGAGAACGCGCCCGCCTCGTTTGCGATCGACCTGGCGATCCTCTACGAGAAGCTGGACCAGCGCGACAAGGCCCAGCGCATCCTGACGCTGAAGGCCGGCCAGCCCGACCTGACGCCGAACGTGGCCGCGCCCTACCTGCGCATGCTCGTGCGCGACAACCCGGACACCGCATTCGCGCGCACGTGGAAGTACCTGCAGATGCCCAAGCCGCCCGTCGACTGGGTGTGCGGCACCTGCGGCCGCGCGGACGAGCGCGTGCGCTGGTTCTGCCCCGACTGCCGCAGCTTCCGCTCGCATCGTCGCGGCACGCGCGCGCGTGAAGGCGCCTGACGTGGACCGCCGCCTGATCAGCCGCGCAGGACGCCGCCTGGTGGCCGCCTGCCTGGCCGTGGCCGCGCTGGCGACCACCGCACCGGCCGGCTGGCCTGATGTGGCCGACCTGTACGCCGGCGGCGCCTGGGACCAGGCCCGTTCCCAGGCGCGCAACGACCAGCCCGGCGCCCGCCCCGGCGAGGCGGCGCTGTGGCGTTCCCGCCTCGCTGAAGACCCCCCGGCGGCCCTGTCTGCGCTTCGCGACGGCCTTGAACAGAAGCGGCTGGGCAAGCCCGTGCGTGCCCGCCTGGCGCTCGAGGCGGCCGAGCTCGAGCTGGGCGCCGGCCGGGCCGAAGAGGCCCTCAAGGTCCTGTCCCCGCTGCTGGGCGGCATCGGCGATGTGCCTGGCGACGTGCAGGTGTCCGCCGCGCGCGCCCTGCTGGCCCTCGGCCGCGGCCCGCGCGCCCGTGAGCTGCTGACGGCGGTGCACACCGGTGACCGCGCCTACGGCCTGTCGCGCGCGCTGCTCGGCGACATCGCCATCGCCCAGGGCGACGGCGTGGGGGCGCTGCGCTGGTATGACGCCGCGGACGAGGCCGAGCCCGCCCTGCGCGCCCGCACCGTCTCGGGCCGCTGCCGTGCACTGCTGCGCGCCGGCCGGCTGGGCGAAGTGCAGGCCCTGGCCGCACGGCTGCAGGACAAGGACCCCGGCTCGCTGGCCCTGTCGGAGATCCGCCGTGCGCTGCGTGATTACGACGAGCAGGAAGGCACGCGCCGGCCGACCCCGACCGGGGTGGTCGCCGGGCGCGCGCCCGAAGCGACGCCAGTGGTGGAGACGGAAGAGACTGCCGGTGAGGAACCCACCCGCGAGGAAGATGCCGCCCCGCCGGCCGCCGGGCGCTTCACGCTGCAACTGGGCGCCTTCACCGACCGCAGCCGCGCGCTCGATCTCCAGCGCCGCGCCGCCGACAAGGTGGACGACCTGACGATGGCCGAAGGCGTCGACGCCCGCGGCGCGACCGTGTTCCGCCTGCGCTCCGGAGCCTGGGACGATGAAGGCGCCGCCGATGCCGCCGCGCGGGCGATGAGCCAGCTGCTCGGCATCGACGTCATCGTCGTCGACCTGCAGGCCGCCGAACGCCAGGGCGACTGAACGATGGCCGGCGACAGCACCCCCGCCGACAAGCCCGCCCGCGCCCGCCGCCAGGCGCCCGAACCGGGCCCGGCCAAGCTGACGCCGATGCTCGCCCAGTACCTCGAGATCAAGGCCGCCCACCCGGGCGCGCTGCTGCTGTTCCGCATGGGCGATTTCTTCGAGACGTTCTTCGAGGACGCGCAGACGCTCGCCCGCGTGGCCGGCGTCACCCTGACCAGCCGCGACAGCAAGAGCGACAACCCCATCCCGCTGGCCGGCGTGCCGCACCACGCGCTCGACACCTACCTGACGCGCCTGCTGAACGCCGGCCTGACCGTGGCCATCTGCGACCAGGTCGAGGATCCCGCGCTGGCCAAGGGGCTGGTCAAGCGCGAGGTGGTGGAGGTCATCAGCCCGGGCACCGCGACGACGCCCGAGCTGCTGGACGGCGCCTCGGGCCGCTACTGCCTGGCCTGGCGCCCGGCTGCGGACGGCGTCGCCGGCTGGGCCCTGCTGGACGCCACCACGGGCGAGTTCCGCTGCGGCAGCGAGCGCGCCTCGCTGGCCAGCCTCTGCCAACGCCACGCGGTGCGCGAGGTGATCGTCGCCGAGGACACCGACCCCGAGCGCCTGCACGTCTGGCGCGCCGCGCTGCCGGGGGTCGTCATCAATCCGGTCAACACGGCGTGGTTCCACCCGGCGTTCGCCCGCCGCACGCTGCTGGACCACTTCCAGGTCGCCACGCTGACGCCGTACGGGGTGGAAGAAGCCGCGCGCGAGCCGGCCGCCACCGCGGCGGGCGCCGTCCTGCGCTACCTCGGCGCGCTCACCCTCCGCCGCCCCGCGCAGGTCACCAGCCTGCAGTTCACCGCGCCGGGCGACCGCCTGCTGCTCGACGAAGAGACGCTGCGCAACCTGGAGGTCTTCCGCACCTTCCGCGGCGAGCGTGGCGCCGGCACCCTGGTGCACCACATCGACGGGACGATCACGCCGATGGGCCGCCGGCTGCTCGAGCGCCGCCTGGCCGAGGCCCTGACCGACCTGGACGAACTGCGCGGCTGGCACGCCGGCGTCGCCGCCGCACTGGAAGCGGCGACCTGGCGGGCCGACCTGCGCGCGGGCCTGCGCCGCCTGGGTGATATCGAACGGCACGCGGCGCGCGCGGCGGCCGGAAGGCTGGGCCCCGCCGGGCTGCGCCAGCTGGGGACGTCGCTGGACACCCTCAACGAACTGCGCGGCACGGCGACGCAAAGCGGCCCCGCCGACCACCCGGTTTCTCGCTGGCTGGGCGGCGTCGAGGACTTCGGCCCCCTGGCCGCCGACATCACGGCCATGATCGCGCCCGACGCGCCGGCCACGACGCGCAAGCCGGGCTACATCGCGACCGGCGTCGACCCGGAACTGGACCGCTGCCGGGCCGTCGCCGCGGACAGCCGCGGCTTCCTTGCCGGCCTGCAGAACCGCGAGCGCGAGACCACCGGAATCTCAAGCCTGAAAATCGGTTACAACCGCGTCTTCGGGTATTACTTCGAGGTCACCACGCGGCACCTGGACAAGGTTCCCGCGCATTACCAGCAGCGCCAGACGCTGGTCAATGCCGGCCGGTTCATCACCGACGAGCTGAAGGATGCCGAGCGCACCATCCTCGACGCCGAGGACACGGGCGAGCGCCTGGAGACCGAGCTGTTCAACGGCCTGGTCCGCCAGGTCGCCGACCGCCTGCCTGCCCTGCGCGAGGCCGCCCGCCTGGTCGCGCATGCCGACCTCATGCTGGGCTTCGCCGAGACCGCCGAGCGCCACCGCTACTGCCGCCCCGAATGCGACGACTCGCTGGAGCTGCGCATCACCGGCGGCCGCCACCCGGTGGTCGAGCAGCTGCTCGGCTCGGACTTCATCCCCAACGACACGGCGCTCGACGGCGAGGGCCACCAGGTGGTGCTGCTGACCGGCCCCAACATGGGCGGCAAGTCGACCTACCTCAGGCAGGTCGCGTTGATCGCACTGATGGCCCAGGCGGGTTCGTTCGTTCCCGCCGACGGCGCGCGCATCGGCGTGACCGACCGCATCTTCACGCGGGTAGGCGCCTCGGACAACCTGGCCCGCGGCGAGTCGACGTTCTACGTCGAGATGAGCGAGACCGCGCACATCCTGCACCAGATGACCCGCCGCAGCCTGGTCATCCTCGACGAGATCGGCCGCGGCACCGCCACCTACGACGGCCTGTCGCTGGCCTGGGCGATCACCGAGCACTTGTCGTCGGCAAGCGGTCCGAGGCCGCGCGCGATCTTCGCCACGCACTACCACGAACTGACCGACCTCGAGCGCGACCTCCCGGGCCTTGTGAACTTCCGCCTGGAAGTGAAGGAATGGGAGGGGCGCATCGTCTTCATGCACTCGGTGGTGCCGGGCCGCTCGGACAAGAGCTACGGCATCCATGTCGCCCGCCTGGCCGGCCTGCCCGAGGCAGTGCTCAGGCGCGCGCAGAACATCCTCGCCACCCTGACCGCGGGCGACGAGCGCGACCACGACGCGCGTCGCCCGGGCGGTGCCTCGCTCGCCGCCGACGGCGCGGCCACGCCCACCGGGCAGCCCCTGGCCGTGCAGGCCTCCCTGTTCCACGAGCCCGAGCGCGACGCCCTGAAGGCGCTGCGCGACCTGGACCTCGAACGGATCAGCCCCGTTGATGCGTTTATGTGGTTGGCGCGCTTGAAGAACAGCCTGCGCGACCTTTGACCGGGGACCCGTTTTCCGGTCAACCCGCCGGCCCATTTGCCGAACAACCATGGGAACCGACAGCTGCCGCGGCGGACCACGTGTATCCGCGCGCCTGCAAACGCTTGACCGGCAATGTCTTAGAATTGCCATCGGCGAGGTGCCTTGGTCGAGATCATCAAATGGACGGTGGTCCTGGTGACCCCGGGGGAGGATGAGCTTCCCCTGCTGGCGGAGCTGTCCACGCGCCGTGATGCCCGCATCATCGCCGTGCTCGATCCCACCGGTCTGTCCATCGGGGCCGGACTGGCCGAGGTGATGGGGCTGCCGGTCATCGCCTCGCTGGCCGAACTGGCGCCCGGCAGCGCGCATTGGCTGGTGCACCCTCCGCTGAACGATATCGTGGCCGACCTGGTCGACCAGGCCACGGCCGCCGGTCTTGAGCCCGTTGCCGCGCACGAGTTCTCCGACCAGCTCTCCGGCCCGCGTCTGGCCGCAGCGCCCGAGGCGACGCCCGAGCAGGACCTCGATGTCGCGCTGTCGGGGCTGTCGGTCGCCGCACCGCGCACGACGCCCGCGGGTGACCGCGAGTTCCTCGAACTCGAGACCGCGACCATCCACCGTACACTCAGCCGCATCGAGGAAGCCCTCGACCGCGAGGCGCTCCTGCGCTGGCTGCTGGGCCTGGCCACGCGGGCGACCGGCGCCACCAGCGGCTCGCTCATGCTCCTGGACCACCAGTCAGACGAGCTCTACGTCGCCTTCGCGTACGGATTGAGCGAGGCCACGCAGCACCGCACGCGCGTTCGCCTTGGCGAGGCCGTGGCCGGCCGCGTGGCGCGCAGCCGCCAGGCCGAACTGGTGCGCGGCCCGCAGCACCCGGGCGCCGACCGCGATCGCGTTGATGTGCACTCGGCCGTCTGTGCGCCCATCCTGTGGGACGGCCGCGTGCTGGGCGTCATCAACGTCTGCACGGCTGCGGGCGAGACCGCGCTGGACCACGACTCGCTGGCGATCCTCGAGAGCCTGACGCACCGCTTCGGGCTGATCCTCGAGCGCTTCCTGCATATCCAGAGCACGGGCGACCGCGCGCTGCTGCGAGAGATGGAGGAGAGGTTCACCGGCGACACCGGCCAGCCCGAGACCCTCGCCAGCACGCTGTGCGCCTGGGCCGCGGACGTACGCGACGTGGCCGGCGCCGACCAGGCCAGCCTCGACATCCTGACCGCCGACGGCGACCTGTTCTGCGCCACGCCCGAGGGCACCAGCTACGAGACGCCGCCGTCGCCGCTCAAGGCCGAGGTCTTCAGCCGCGGACGCCCGCGCGTGCTGCGTCCGGGCGAAGCGACCAGCGGCCACGCCTTCTCGAACAACGCCGATCCGAACGCAGAGGTGAACGCCCAGCTGAACGCCGAAACCACCGTCTTCCACCTGCCGGTGGGCCACGACCCGCTGCGCGCCCTGCTGACCCTGACGTTCACGTCGGCCGCGCGGGCGCACCACTTCCATGCCGTGAGCTCGGAGATCCTGCTGCTGCTCAACCGCCACCTGACCGGCTTCCTGGACCGCGCCTCGACCAGCGACCAGCTCGATCGCCTGACCACCCTGGCCGCTGCGCTGTCGGAGCTGGGCGTGGCGCCGCTGGGCCCAGAGAGCGCCGAGCGCGTGCTGGCCGCGGCAAGGCGCCTGACCGGCGCGGGCGAGGCCATGCTGCTGACCGGCGAGGAGATGCTCGCGCCCGGCCCCGGTGAGACAGAGACGCCCGAACGCGCCCTGCGCCGCGAGGCCGCCCGCATGCTTAACGATGCCGGGCGCAGCGGCTGGCAGACCACCGTGCTTGAAGTGGAACTCGAAGGCGGTGGCTCCAACACCCGGTCGTTGCTGGCTGTGCCGCTCGGCGGTCACGACGCGTTCCCCGGCCTGGTGCTGCTGGACAAGCGCCGGTTGCATCCCCTGGACGGCGCCTCGTTCACCGAGTTCGACGCCTTGTTCGCGCGTCGACTGCTGCCGCTCCTGGCCGATCGGCTGCGTCGCCGGCCTACGTTCGACCCGACCGAGACCGACGCCCTGGCCGACCGCCTGGCACCCGCGAAGCCGGACCTGACAACGACCGTCATCACGGCGGCCGCCACGCGCGGAGCCCTGTCGGGCATCCTGCACCGCGAGATGGACCGCTGCGATCGCTACCACACGATGCTCGGCCTGGCCGCCTTCCGACCTGTCAAGGGTGACGGCTCGCAGCCGGCGCCCGATCCGACCGCCCTCGTCGCCGGGATCGAGCGACAACTCCGCAGCAGTGACCACATCGGCTGCCTGGAGGACGGCACCGTGCTGGTGATCGTGCCGGAGGACATCCAGTCCCTGCCGCGCCTGCAGCGCCGCATCTCGGACATGATGCGCGTCCTGGCCGGCAACCCTGCCCTGGAGGTGCGCGCCGCCTCGCGCGTCTACCCCGGCGGCGGCGACACCCCCGACAAGCTGCTGCAGGCCGTGCTCGCGGCCGTTTCCTAACGCACCGCTGCGCACCGGTTGACGCCCCTGCCCGTCACGATTACCCTTCGGGAGCCGCCCGGCTGATGCCGGTCGCGGCCGTTTTCGCGTCCCCGACGAACGACGGCGAGCGCCGACGAACGAGCAGGACCATGAAGGGCAAGATGGCAGACGAACGCGGCAGGATCAGGGTACTGGACGGCGCCACCATCGACCGCATCGCTGCGGGCGAAGTGGTGGAGAGGCCCGCGTCCGTCGTCAAGGAGCTGGTCGAGAACAGCCTCGACGCCGGCGCGCGCCAGATCTCGGTCACGCTCGAGGACGGCGGCCTCACATCCTTGACGGTCGACGACGACGGCCACGGCGTCGCCTTCCGCGACCTGCCCCTCGCCTTCGAACGCCACGCCACCAGCAAGATCACCACGGCGGCCGACATCATGAGCGTCGGCACGTTCGGGTTCAGGGGAGAAGCACTCGCGAGCATCGCCTCGGTCAGCCGCGTGCGCTGCGTCAGCCGCACGCAGGAAGGCGACATGGGGGGCCTCGTCGAGATCGAGGGCGGCGAGATCATCCGGCGCGAACCCGCGCCCCGCAATCGCGGCACCACGATCACGGTGAGCGACCTGTTCTACAACACGCCCGCCCGCCGCAAGTTCATGAAGACCGCGCAGGCCGAGAAGCGCGCGGTGATGCGCCTGCTCACGCAGCTGGCCCTGGCCAACCCCGACACGCGCTGGCTGGTGAAGGCCGAGGGCGAGATCCTGCTCGACCTGCGCCCCGCCTCGTCGTTGACCGACCGCGCGCGCGACTTGCTGGGCGCCGCCGTCGTCGGCCACATGGCCCGCTTCGAGACCACCAAGGGCGGGTTCAGCGTCGATGGCCTGGCCTCGCGCCCCACCTGGACGCGCGGCAACCGCGAACAGCAGTTCATCTTCGTCAACCGCCGCCCTGTCGACAGCCCCGCGCTGTCGCAGGCCATCGCCCAGGCCTACCGCGAGACCATCCCCGGCGGCCGCCACGCCGTCGTGATCGCCTTCCTGCAGGTGCCGTCGGGCGAAGTCGACGTGAACGTGCACCCGGCCAAGACCGAGGTGCGCCTGCTGCTGGAACGCGAGATCTTCGGCCTGCTCAAGGGCGCGCTGATCGAGGGCCTGGGCCTGCGCCGCGCCGACGACCTGCGCCCGTGGTCCGGCGAACCCGCGCCCGACCCGGAATCCGCCGAGTACCGCAACCTGCCGCCGCAGGAGGCCGCCGAACGCCTGGCTAAGGCGCAGGACGACTACCTGCGCCGCCACTTCCAGCGCGGCGGCTCGGCCGGCTTCGAGTACCGCGGCGTGCCGCGCGGCCAGACCGAGCTGTTCGGCGCCGGCGCCCTGCGCAACCCGCCCGAGGCGCTGTCGCCCGACGTGCCGTACGGCGCGGCCGAAGGCCTGCCCGGCGGCGCCCTGCCTTTGCATGCGGCGCCGTTCTGGCAACTGCACCGCACCTATATCGTCACGCAGATCCGCGGCGGCCTGGTCCTGATCGACCAGCACAACAGCCACGAGCGCGTGCTCTACAACGAGGCCCGCAAGTCCCTGACCGGCGGCGGCGTCCCCACGCAGCAGCTGCTGTTCCCGGCGCACCTCGAACTGACGCCCGGCCAGGTGCAGGCCTGGCAGGCGCACGCTGACCAGCTGAAGGCCATGGGATTCACCATCGAACCCTTCGGCGGCCACAGCATCCTGGTGCAGGGCGTGCCCGCGTCGCTGAAGAACTGGAACGAAGGCCGCCTGCTGCTGGACATCCTGGACGACCTCGCCTGGGACGACAAACCCAGCCAGGAGAACCAGGTCGACCTGCTGGCGAGCTACGCCTGCCACGCCGCCGTGCGCGCGGGCGAGCCGCTGACGATCCCCGAGATGCAGAACCTGGTGGACCAGCTGTTCGCCACCGACCAGCCGCTCAGCTGCCCGCACGGGCGCCCGACGCTGATCCAGTTCACGCTGGGAGAGCTCGAAAAACGCTTCGGGCGCTCCTGAGATGGACGCCGGCAGTACGGCAGGGGTCTGCCCGGTCATCGTCGGGCCCACGGCCGTCGGCAAGACGGCGCTCATCACGCAGCTCGCGCGCGCGTTTCCCGTCGAGATCATCAGCCTCGACAGCCGGCAGGTGTACCACGGCCTGCGCATCGGCACGGCGCAGCCGAGTGCCGAGGAACTCGCGACCTGCCCGCACCACCTGATCGACTTCCTGCCGCCTGAAGAGACCTACGATGCGGCGCGATATCGCACCGACTTCTGCCGCGTGTACGCGCAGATCACCGCGCGCGGCGGCCGGCCCGTCGTCGTGGGCGGCGCCGGCCTCTACCTGACGGCGATCCGCGACGGATTTTTCGATCTGGGAGAAGGCGGCCGCCCGCTCGCCGAGGTGCGCGCCGAACTCGACAAGCTGGGTGACGACGAGATCCGCCGCCGCCTGCAGGCGAGCGACCCCGCCGCCTGGCGCCGCATCCACGGCAACGACCGCTACCGCAGCCAGCGCGCGCTGGAGATCGGCCAGGTCGCCGGCCGGCCGATGAGCGAACTGGCCGCCGCGCAGAAGCCCGACCCGGCGCTGGGCCTCGATTTCCCGGTGTTCGTTCTGGAGCGTCCGGTCGCCGAACTGGACGCGCGCATCGCGGCGCGCACGCGCGCCATGCTGGCCGGCGGGTGGATCGAGGAGACGCGGGCGCTGATGACGCAACATGATCCGGATTGCCCGGGCCTCGGCTCGCTGGGCTACCGCGAGATCGTGGCCCACCTGTGCGGCACGCTGCCCGCCCACGGGATGGAAGAGGCGATCGTGCGCGTGACCCGCCAGTACGCGAAGCGGCAGCGGACCTGGTTCCGCAAGGTCGAGGCGCAGGGGCGGGGGTTGCCGGAAGCGCCGGGGATGGCGCAGGCGATCACGGAAGCCGCATTGCTGCCGGCTGTCGGCGCGCCGTAACGCCGTGCCCGGCAACTTGCGCCGGCGCAACCCGCGCCCAGCGACACTCAAGATGAACACCGCCGATCAACCACTTGCGCCGGCGCAAGTCCCGGACACCTTCAACAGTCATGGAAGGTAAGGCCGGCACTCGTCTACTGACCGCGAGGCCCGGCGGCGATCGATAGCGCGCGCGCCCCGGTTCCACTAGAATGAACCATTCGCGATGTTGCCGGCCGACCGCACGCCCCGCCACGAAACGAGACTGCCGCATGGCGCTGGAACCCGGCACCCGCCTGGGCCCCTACGAGATCCTCTCGGCGCTCGGCGCCGGCGGGATGGGCGAAGTCTACCAGGCCCGTGACGAGCGCCTGGCGCGCGACGTCGCGATCAAGGTGCTGCCGCAGGTCATGCAGTCGTCGCCCGACCTGCAGGCGCGCTTCACGCGCGAGGCGCGCACGCTGTCGCTTCTCAACCATCCGAACATCTGCACGCTGTACGATGTCGGCCACGACGACGGCGTCGACTACCTGGTCATGGAGTTGATCGAGGGCGAGACGCTGGCGTCGCGCCTCGAACGGGGCCCGCTGCCGGTCGGCGAACTCCTGGACAAGGCCACGCAGATGGCCGACGCGCTGGCCCAGGCGCACCGCGCCGGGCTGGTGCACCGCGACCTGAAGCCCGCCAACCTGATGCTGGCCGGCTCCGGCGTGAAGCTGCTCGATTTCGGGCTGGCCCGGCCCGCCCTGCCGCCGCAGCCCAGGGCCGAGTCCGCCGACACGCACACCGTCGACGTCCCGTTGACCACCACCGGCGCCGTGGTCGGCACCTATGCCTACATGGCGCCGGAGCAACTCGAGGGACGCGAGGCCGACGATCGCTCCGACATCTTCGCGCTCGGCTGCATCCTGTACGAGATGGCCACCGGGCGCCGGCCGTTCTCCGGGCGCGATGCGGGCGCCCGGCTGGCGTCCCTGCTGCGCGACCGTCCCGTGCCGCCCTCGCGCCACAACGCCGCCATGCCGGCGCAGCTCGACGCCATCGTGCTGCGGTGCCTGGAAAAGGACCCGGCCGATCGCTACGCCGCCGCGGCCGACGTCGCCACGGCCCTGGCGGCGCTGCGCAGTTGGCCGCGCGACGAGGCGCTGCCCGAACTGGCGCGCCTGTGCGACCGCATCCTCGTCATGGAGGAGGGGCGCGATTCCTGGACCGCCTTCGAACTCGCGCGCGAGATCGATCGGATCGCGCCCGGCGATCCCATGGTCGAGCGCCTGCGCCCGGAGTTCTCGAATCCCGTCTCGATCACGTCGGACCCCGACGGCGCCCAGGTCTTTGCGGCGTTCTACGGCGATCCTGACGGCCACGAGATTGCACTCGGCGTCACGCCCCTGCGCGACGTCCCGTTCCCTCGCGGCCTGACGCGGCTGAGGCTCGAACTGCCGGAGCATCGCACCAAGCACGACCTGCTCTGGAACCTCGGCCGGACGCTGACGAACGCCTCGGACGAGGCGACCGGCACCTGGCACTACCCGCTGCACCGTCCGGGAGACATTCCCGAAGAGATGGAAGAGGTCACGGCCGGCGGCTTCCCGCTCTACATGCCGGGCCTGGACCACCTGCCGATCGAACCGCTGGCCGCGTTCCTCATGGACCGGCACCCGGTGACCAACCGCGACTTCAAGCGCTTCCTTGACGAGGGCGGTTACGAGCGCGAGGAGTTCTGGCGCGAACTCTTCGTCAGCGGCGATCGCGTGCTGTCCCGCCACGAGGCGATGGCGCTCCTGGTCGACACGGTGGGCGTACCCGGGCCGGCCGGGTGGGAGATGGGCGAATACCCGAAGGGCGACGACGACCATCCCGTCGCCGGCATCAGCTGGTACGAGGCGGCCGCGTACGCGGCGTGGGCCGGCAAGGCGTTGCCGACCATCTTCCACTGGAGCCGCGTGGCGTTCACGTTCTCCAGCGCGCAGATCGCGCCGCCGGCCAACCTGGCGGGCCGCGCCACGGTGCCGGTGGGCAGCACCCGCAGCGTGAACCGCTTCGGCATCCACGACCTGGCCGGCAATGTGCGCGAGTGGATCCTCAATTCCATCGACCGTCCCGGCGAACGCTTCATCCTGGGCGGCGGCTGGAACGACCCGGGCTATGCGTTCGTCGATGCCTATGCGCAGCCGGCCTTCGACCGCTCGGTCGCGAACGGGTTCCGCTGTATCCGCGCACTGGAACCCGAGCCGAACCTGGCGCAGCTGGCCCGCTCGATCCCCGTCGCATTCCGCGACTTCCGCGCGGAACAGCCGGTGCCCGACGGCATCTTCGACTTCTTCCGGCGCCAGTTCCACTACGACCGCAAGCCGATCGAGGCCGTGCCGCTGCGCGACGAGGAAATCGCGACGGGCCGCTGGCAGACCGTCGAGGTGGCGGCCGCCTACGGCGCCGAGCGGATGCAACTGCACCTGTTCCTGCCCGCGCGCGGCCGGCCGCCCTACCAGACCGTCGTCCTGTTCCCGGGATCGCTGGCGCTCCACAACCGCGTGTTCAACCTGAACGAGTACCGGCGGCTCGACTTCCTGGCGCGGAGCGGGCGCGCCCTGCTGCTGCCCGTCTACAAGGGCACGTATGAGCGCGGCGGCGAGATGAAGTCCGACTACCCCGAGGAGACGGCGTTCTACAAGGACCACGTCATCATGTGGGGCAAGGACCTGGGCCGGGCGATCGACTTCATCGAGACACGCGACGACCTGGACGCTGAACGCATCGCATACTTCGGGACCAGCTGGGGCGGCGCCTTGGGCGCCATCATGCCGGCCATCGAGCCGCGCATCCGCGCGAACATCCTGTATGTGGCGGGTCTCTGCTTCCAGCGGGCGCTGCCCGAGGCCGACCAGTTCAACTACGTCACGCGCGTGACGCAGCCCACGCTGATGCTCAACGGCGAACTGGATTTCTTCTTCCCGGCCGAGACGTCGCAGCGGCCGATGTTCGACCTGCTGGGCACGCCGGCGGCGGACAAGAAGCGCCTGACCTACGAGCGCGGCCACACGGTGCCCAAGACGGACCTGATCCGGGAATCGGTGGCGTGGCTCGACCGGTACCTGGGGCCGGTCGTGGGGGAGTCGCGGTAGCGATGAAGACCGCGCCGCACATGCACCGGCGCAACTCGACCCCGCCGACAGAACATTGAACAGCGCCGATCAAGCACTTGCGCCGGCGCAAGTCCGCCTCGAAGGCATCGGGGGTCGAGGTGCTGCAGTGCATGGCCGAGGCCTGCGAGTACGCCGGCGAACGGTGCAACGGGACCGGGCAGCATTGAACAGGGTGAGGGTTTGCGGCCGCATCCGTAACAACGTGAAGAAGATTGGAGCGGGCTACGAGGCTCGAACTCGCGACCCTCAGCTTGGGAAACTAAATATACCCTGTATTGCCGTAATTGATTGAGATTGACACCAGCCCTCTAATATGGTTCATTCCAACCTGTTGGGCGGGGCATTCGGCATTTTTGGAGTCGCCAACATTCATCAAGATTGATGCCGATTTTGCCCCCAGTTTGCCACCGCACGCCATGAGCCTGATGGGCTGAGCGGAAAAGATCGGCGCCGGTCGGGGGCAAACAGGAAACGGGCAGGCCATCAGCCGGGAGGGCTCAGGGTCATGGCAACACAGGGAACGGCATTCCACTTCACCAAGAAAGCGATCCTGTCCAGGCCGCTGCCGCCGGCAGGCCAGCGCGAGATTTTGCGCGACACCGACCGCAAGGGGCTGACCCTCCTGGTGACCTCGAGCGGCGCCCGGTCATTTTACCTGAGGCGCATGGTCAATGGCCAGACCATCAAACACAGGCTGGGCAGTTTCGATGACATGAGCATTGAACAGGCCCGCGACATTGTGCTGGACATGACCGCCGCCCTTGCCCGCGGCAGCAACCTGACCAGCCGCCTGGTGACCACCAGAAACAGCCCGACCCTTGATGAGTATTTTGAGCGATGGATGAAAGACTATTCCGAGGTCCACCGCGCCCGCACCGCCTACCATGACCGCAGCGTTTACAAGGCCAACGTGAAAGAGGCCCTGGGCGCCAAAAAGCTCCTGACCATCGGCATGGCCGAGGTCCAATCCCTGCATTCAGCAATTGGCAAGAGCGGCCGGCAGCGGACGGCCAACAACGTGCTGCAATTGCTTTCCACAATGTTCAACCGGGCCACCGAATGGGGCCTGTATCCGCACCCCAACCCAACCCTGGGCATCCGCAGGTTCAAGGAAAAGAGCCGGGAGCGATACCTGGGGCCGGCTGAATTGCGGCAACTGTTCCAGGCCATGACCCACAAAGACACCGACACCGACACCTGCGACCTGGTGCTGCTGGCCCTGCTGACCGGCGCCAGGCGCGGCAACCTGTTTGCGATGGAATGGTCCGAACTGGACCTGGGCGCGGGGGTGTGGACGGTGGACGGCGAGAAAACGAAAACCGGGGATGACTACCACATCATGCTGGCGGGGCCAGCCATTGCCACGTTGGCCGCCAGACAAGCCAGGGCGCCCCGTGGTCAACGCTGGGTGTTCCCGGCTGACACTGACAGCGGGCACATTTACACCATCCACAAGCGGTGGAGGGACCTGCTGAAACTGGCCGGCATTGATGATTTCCACTTCCACGATTTGCGGCATACGTCGGCAGCCTGGCAGGTGTATGCCGGCGCGTCCCTGCCGGTCATTGGCAAGACCCTGGGCCATCGGTCGATCAACACAACCGCCCGCTATGCCCACGTTGACCTGACACCAGCCAGGGCATCCATTGAACAGGGCACGGCCAAAATGCTGGAACTGGGGGGATTCCAGCAGGTGATGGACGGGGCCGCAAAGAAAGTCAGCCCGAAAAAGAAAGGCGGCACCAAGTGACCACCAAGCGCACCGCCAAAGCCGCCACAGGCCAGGCACAACGGACGCCTGACCAGCAGACCATTTATGAGTTGCTGAGGGATAGCAAATCGAAACGGTATCAGGCTGTGGCTGACACCGCTGCCGGCGCCGAATTTGTGGCCACCGTCGCGGCATACCTGCCCAAGATCAGGGCGGCATATGCTCACATGGACGAAACACAGATGGGCCAGCCGAGCATTGCATTGCGCCAGGTCAATGGGTTTTGGAATGCAGCCAAGGCGATGGCAGAGGTGTGGAAAGACCTGGACGCGGCACAACGGCTGGTGGTGGCCAGCCGGGCATCGCAATTTCCAGGGTGGCCCTCGCGGCAGGATGGCGACACCGACGCCGCCTTTGTGGCCCACACCGGCCAGCACATCAAGGGATTTGTGGCGCCGTTTGCCGGCAGGCTGAACGCTGGGCTTGAAATGGACCCCGACAAGATGGAGTCAGGGGTTTTGTATGTTGGCAGCTGCCCGCGGGAACAGATGAAAACCAACCTGGACCGGGACGCCATCCTGTATTTGCAAGATCAGGTAAAGGGCATTCTTAAGGTGCCCGCGGGGGTGAACCCAACCAGCGGATTCATCGACCTCGCCGATGACTTCCTTGGCAAACTGGGGCGGGGCGGCAATACCCTCAAGAGAGCCAAAGAGGCGGTGCGCGCGAGGGACGAGCGATTCTATTTCAGGCCAGACCGAGGGTAAACGGTTGGCCGCCAGCTTGTTTCTGCAAACAAAAGTTAGGGTCTATCGGCCACATCAATAATCGAAAACCTTTGCGGTGATTCGATGAATCAGCCGACCGCAAAGGAGCCTCAATGACCCGCCAAGAAATTTCCACCCTGCCCGGTGAGGTGTTGCTGACACCGGCCGAGGTATCGCTCCTGCTGGGCATCCGACCACAAACCCTGGCGGTGTGGCGCTGCACAGGTCGGGTCAGCCTGCCGTTTGTGAAGCTGGGGACCAGGGCCGTGCGCTATGAAAAGCAGGCGGTCATGGCCTTTCTGCATGGACAAGGCGCGGGGGCGCCGGCTCAGGTGGCGCGATGAGCCGCACCCGATTGATCCGGCCTGAGTCGGCCATTGATCCGACGTTGGCGGTGCTGGATTCAGACACCCGGTTGCTGGCGGCATACCTCCCTTGCCTGGCCGACAAGGCCGGCGTGTTGAAGGACCAGCCACTAGGCATCCGTTTTCAGATATTCCCGGCCCAGCCCACCGTCGATGTGGACGCCATGCTGGACACTTTGGCCGCCGCGGGGGCGCTGATCCGGTATGAGGGCACCGACACCAGCGGCAAGGCGGCGGGTCCTCAACGCCTTGTCTACCTCACCAGATTTGACCAGGACCAACGCCCACACCATAGCGAAGCCGCCAGCACCTTCACCCGCCCGAGCGCGCAGGGGGCATCCTGTGGCGCCGGGTCAGACACCCAAGGTGAGTTGCCTAACCAACCAAGGTTGGTTATCGCACCAACCAAGATTGGTGTGGTAACGCCCCATTCTGATTCTTGTAGTGATGCTTGTAGTGATACGAAGGGGGAAGGCGTCGCCTCGAGTGAATGCGCGGGGGCACCTGACCAGGGCAACCAAGAATCCCCCCCTGTTGAAATCAAGGAAGCCCCGAAGCCAGAGCCGGTCCTGCCGGATGGCGAGACATGGGCGACCGCTCCCCAGGTACGCACAATCGAAAGCATTTTGCGGGAAGCCGGAACCACCCCCGAAGCCTACCTCATGCGGAAAGGCCGAACGCGGTTCTATGTGAGCGACTGGGAGCGGGCGAAGGAATCCAAGGCCCACCGCCCGCCGGCCAGCACACAGGCTGCGGGGGTCGATCATTGCCCGCTGGAAAGCGACCAGCCCTTTTCCCCAGAGGTGCGGGCCGAATCGGAAGAATCACGCCGCCGCCATGTCGAAGAGTGGCGGCGGGGCAAGCGCCCAGTTGACACACCGGAATCTAGAAACGCGGGGGTGCCGTCTTGATCGAGGCCCAGCTTGCCCTGACCGCCCTTTGTGAGATTCACCGCATACCGGTCACCAATCGTCTGGTCGGCCGCTACATGACGGCGCTGGCCGGCCACCCCGAGGCCGCGATTGTGTCGGCCATCATGCGGGCAGGGCGCGAATGCCACCGATTCCCGGCCCCTGATGCCATCCTAAAGCGATTGCCGCGGGCGCCCATGCCGCCGGCCCAGCCTGACGCGCCCGAGGACCCGGCCCCCACGGCAGCCGACAAGGCCGCTGTGCGCCGCCTGGCCGACGATTACCTGGCGCGGGCATCGGGGGCGCGGAAGTGAACCTGACCCCAGCCCAGCGCCATGCGCGACTGCTGGTGGCCTACCGGGCCGCGCTGCTGGCGTCAGGTTCCCTGGCGCGGGGGATTGCATCCGGCGAGGGCCTGTCTGTTTTCGAATGCGAGACTGTCAGGGAATGTATCGACCGCGCCCTGGTCGGCTTTGAAAGCATGGATGACCTGGCCGATGACCTGCCCCATGTGCCGGGCGCTGACCGGCGGCGGGTGGACATTCTGCTGGGGGCCGGCAAGCCATGACCACCGCCCTGAATTTTCAGCCAGCGCGAATGTGCGCCAGCCACACCCTGGCAGGGAATTGCGGCGGGTCCTTCCCAGGAACCGAAGGCCGAAGGGTCGGCGACCCCGCGATCCTCCTAGACATTGTGGCCCCAGTGTGGCCACCACACAAGACAACCACCGCAATGCCCTTGAGTAAGGCACGCGGCTTCACATTTCACCTTAACCGGCGGGGCAAGGAACTCACCGAACCCCGCCTGTCCCCTGATTTCGGCGCCCGGTCAAACAAGCCGGCGGTGCCAGCCTGTGACCTGAATTGGCGTTCAGGCCAACCGGGTGCCGGAGTCATCGGGATGCGTCCCAGGGCAAGGCCATGGCGGCGGTGTCGCCTGGGCTGACCGGCGGGATGGAATGAGCAGCGTTTTTTGGGAATGACGCGGCATCATGCCGCAGGCGAGAGTTGAGTGCGAAATGTACACGGACCATATCGGTTTGACTGAGCGGGAAACGAAGCGATTCAGCTTCATTCGGGCGATCAATGCGATGGCCAACCCCGGCAACCGGGCGGCCCAGGACGCGGCTGGGTTTGAATTCGAATGCAGCCAGGCGGCCCAGAAGGTTTCGGGCCGAAATTCGCGGGGCCTGATGGTGCCGCAGGATGTGCTGGTTGCCAGCCGGGCCAACATGGTGGCCGGCACCGGCAATGTCGGTGGCTACCTCAAGGCGACGGAATTGCACCCCGAAAGCTTTGTTGATGCCCTGCGGAATCGGTGCGCGATCCTCAAGGCCGGGGCCATGGAAATGTCCGGCCTGGTGGGCGATGTGGCGGTCCCGAAAATCACCACGGGGACGGTGGCATCCTGGGTGGCCGAGGATTCGGCGGTCAGCCAGACGAATCCAGTGCTGGGCCAGATGACCCTGACCCCCCGCCAGTGTGGCGCCTATGTGGACATCAGCAAGAAGCTGATGGTTCAGGCCACCCCGGCGGCTGATGTGCTGGTTCAGAATGACCTGTCCCAGGCGATTGCAACGGCCATCGACCTGGCGGCCATTCATGGCACCGGGACCAACCAGCCCACCGGCATCATCGGTGCGGCCGGCACCGGCATCAGCGGTGTATCGTCCAACTACACCGATGCCACCAACGGTGCGGCGCCGACCTATGCCCACCTGGTCAGCCTGGAAACGGCGGTGGCGAGTGCCAACGGCGATGCCGGCAACCTGTGCTGGATCACCAACGCCAAGGTGCGCGGAAAGCTGCGGCAGTTGTTTGCCAACAGCTATTCCACGGTGCCCCTGTGGACGAATGCCCCCGGCGGCACCGGTGACGGTGAAATCCTGGGCTATCGCGCCCTGGTCACCAACCAGGTCAGCAGCACCACCACCCGCGGCAGCAGCACCAGCATTTGCAGCTGGGCGTTGTTTGGCAATTTCGCGGACCTGGTGATCGGTTTCTGGTCCGGCCTGGACCTGACCGTTGACCCGTACAGCCTCAGCACCACCGGCCAGGTGCGTGTTGTGGCCATCCAAATGGTGGACATCAACCTGCGGCAGGCGGCCAGCATGGCCTACCTGGGCGGCATCCTGACCACCTAGGCCAGGGCACCCGGCGGTCGGCCTTTGAGGGGACCGGCCGCCGGGATGAAAGAAGCGGCGCCCACCGACGCCGCGGCCCCGGCACCGCTTCTCCTGGTTGGTGCCGGGGCCAAAGAAATCTCAAGCGGCGGCCCAACAGCGCCGTGGCCCCCGGCCCGCGACTCATGGCGTGGCGCCGGGGGCTGAATCTCCCGGCGGTTTGCCGACCGGCCGGCGCCCTGGTGGCGGTGGGATGATGTTACACCGACCCGCCGTCACCAGGGCCTTGATTTCCCGCCGACGCCCACCCCATAGCGCCACCCCACAAAATCGACTGCCCAGGTTGGGCGCTGGTGAACGATTGCGGCCCCGGCCATGGCATTGCACCAACCGCGGGGGCAGCCCTCACGCGGGCACACAGGGGCCTTTTCGATGGTGGGCTGGATTGCGCTCCACGGCCAGCCGCGGGGGTGGTAGAATCGCGCAATTCATTCGTCACCGAACCGATTGGGGCTGTCATGTTGCGGAAATTGGGCCGATGGGAACATATCTCGCGATGGGCCATGATCGCGCTAATGCTTTCCTTGTTCGCATACGCGGCAACCGGCTGCCGGCCGCAGCCCGCGCCTCCTGCAAATGGCGGCTCCATTGTTCCGACAAGTGGCTGGCGTGTGACCGTTCCCGTTACAGGGGCAACTGGTGTCGTCGATTCCGTGACAATCACGCGCGCGCTGGGTGGCGTCCTGGGAACATATTGGTATACGAAGCTCAGCGATGGGTCGAAAGCAATGCTGATGCTGGGTCGCTGGGAACCGAACCCGTCAAAAGGGATTCCCACCGGTCGAAATTGTGGACAGATATCGATGCGAGACATTTCAGTGCGCCGCGGGATTGTGAGTCATGCGGGACGGTTTACAAACAAAGGACTGCCACATCCGCCCGGCGAATACTTTGTGGAGCTTACGGTCATGTCTGATTCGGGTGTCTGGCAGCAGCCCGAGGAAACCGCCAGGTTAATAGAGGCTCACGGCACAAAGGACAAATACGGCGATTATTATGTGAACGCACTAGCTCGATTCACTTTGGATGAGTACAAGGAAGAATAGCGCCTGAGAATCTGAGCAGCGGGTCAATTCCCCCCAGCCGCGGGGGCGCCCCACACGCGGGCACACAGGGGCCTTGTCGGCGGCGCGGTTGATTGCACCACAAGGCCGGCCGCGGTGGTGTTACAATCATGCGCTGGTGTTGCTTTAGAGGTGAATCCGAGGGGGGCACAATGCGGAAATATCTCGCGGCCATCATCGTGGCATTGGTGGCATCATCGGCGGCGGCTGTGCCGCTGGACCTGGACAACCCCAACGGCATTGCGGCGCTCTACACCACGGGGACCAGCAACCAGTTTTCCATGGTCTATGTCGTATGCACAGACGGCAGCGCGTATTTTGGCGCCGGTGGCAGCAGCACCTGGCAGACCTTCATTCCCGCACCTGTGCCGCTTTCCCAGGTTGTGGATTGGACGCCCTGGATGCTTTACACGACCGATGGCAGATGGTTCATGGAGGGTGCCCCCAGCCCCAATTCCAGTTGGGAATTGATGGACGGGACCCACGGAACCTATATGCCGCCGCCTTGCTTCGGGCCGGTCAAGACTGACCAGGCGCCCATGGGAAAGGTCAAAGCCCTATTCCGATGACGGCCGCCGCCTCGAGGCCCGCGGCGCGGGGGGGTATTCATACGCCAGGCCGGGCAGGCCATGGCAATGCGGGCACCGCAGCCCATCGGCCAATTCCGGCAGGCATTCAGCCAGCCGGATGGCCATCCTGGTGGACCTGTATGCCCCGCACCTAAATGCCTTGATGGACACCAGCGAATATCCCGACAATGCCGCCAGGTCGGCGCTGGTGGTGTCCAGGTTGATGTTCAGGTATTCCAGCAAGGCGGTGGCAATCCCGTCCACAAATTCAGCCTCAGGCATTGCCGCCCTGACCTCCCGCACCGCCATTGCCCACCCCCTGAAATGTCCAACCCACGGCCACCACATTCGGCCGGAATTTAGCACACCTGGAGGCGGGGACAAAATGGGGTGAGCGCGGGGGACCCTTGCCGGAAGGCCCGCAGAATAGGCCAGCGCCCGAGGCTGAAATTTTGCCCCCCGCTTGCCAGATC